>NZ_JBFBAB010000024.1:0-114089 GCF_040681975.1 Nocardia sp. NPDC051463 | reverse complement strand
CCCGCAAACGCCACGGCTTCCGAACACCGACCTACATCCTCGACCAGGTACTGTCCAACACTGCCCCTGTTGCATCGACCACGTGAATCCGCCGGGATGGGGGCCGCCATTTCACTCCGCTCGTGCCGCTCGTGGCGTCGGGCGGGTGGGGTCAGCGGAAGATGACGCAGGTGGTGGTGGCATGTGCGACGAGGCGGCCCTTGTCGTCGACGACGCGGCCCTCGGCGGTGGCGGTGGTGCGGCCGACGTGGATGGTGGTGCCGGTCGCGGTGAGTCGTCTGCCATCGGTCGGGACCGAGCGGATGTAGTTGACCTTCAATTCGAGCGTCGTGTAGCCGACCCCGGGGTCCAGCGTGGTGTGCACCGCGCAGCCCATCACCGAATCCAGCAGCGTTGCGCAGATGCCGCCGTGCGTGGTGCCGAGCGGGTTGGCGAAATCCGTTCGGGTCTCGAGGCCGAAGACCACCTTGCCGTGTTCGAGCAGATCGATCTCCATACCGAGCAGATCGCCGATGAACCGCGGCCTGCCCTCCATCGTCATCGCCGTTCGCAGCAGCTCCAGCCCCGACAGCTCGGCGAAATCGATCTCCGGCGCGGGTGTGGTTTCCGAACTCATGGGTTCCGTCCTTTCGGTGAACCGATCGGTCCATATCTGTCATAATTGGAGCATGGACCGATCGGTTCACGCAACTGTGAGGAGGCCACCGATGACCGCAGGCCCGCGCGCCCGGCTGATCGAAAGCGCCATCGAACTGGTCCGCGAACAGGGCGTGCACGCCGCCGGGCTCGCCGCGCTGCTCGACCGCAGCAATGCCTCACGCAACTCGCTGTACCAGCACTTTCCCTCGGGAAAGAGTGAACTGGTCGAGACCGCGACCAAGATCGCCGGTGACCGAATGACCTCCGTCATCGATAAGGTCACCGCCGCGGGTCCGCCCGAGCAGTGGCTCGCCGCCCTGGTCGGCTGGTGGAAGCAGGTCCTCGAACAGAGCGCGTTCACCGCGGGCTGCCCCATCGTCGGCGCCGCGCTCGCCGAATCCGAGCCCCGCGTGCAAGCCGCCGCAGGTGCGGCGCTCGGCGACTGGGCCGACCACCTCGCCACCGCCTTCACCGGCGCCGGCATCCCGCCGGCCCGAGCCGCCTCTCTGGCGAGCTTCGTCGTCAGTGCGATCGAAGGCGCGATCGTCCAATCCCGCGCCCGCAAATCCACCGCGCCCCTCGACGATGCACAGGAACATCTCGTGGCCCTCCTATCCGCGACAACTCCGGCCTGACTCGCCTGTGGCCGGACACGGCTCGGCGAGTGACACCTGGCGGTAGCCTCGGGTCGGTGCGCTGCTGCGGGATGGCCGTCGCATACGACGGGGTGGGCGCTGCGAATGTCGAGACGGACGCACGGCGGTGTGCCGCTCGGGGCTGTTTCGGTCTGAGCGAACCCCCTGGCGGTGGGCGTATGCGGGGGCCAATAGACTGATGCGGTGACGCAGACGACCGCCTCTGTCAATACCCAGTCTCTCGGTGAGCTCGATCCGGAGCTTGCTGCCGCGATGGCAGGCGAACTCGCCCGCGAACGCGACACCCTCGAGATGATCGCCTCCGAGAACTTCGTGCCGCGCGCCGTGCTGCAGGCACAGGGCAGCGTGCTCACCAACAAGTACGCCGAGGGCTACCCGGGCCGTCGCTACTACGGTGGCTGCGAGCACGTCGATGTGGTCGAGACCCTCGCCCGCGACCGCGCCAAGGAGCTCTTCGGCGCCGAATTCGCCAATGTGCAGCCGCATTCCGGCGCGCAGGCGAACGCGGCGGTGCTGATGGCGCTGATGGATCCGGGCGACAAGCTGCTCGGCCTCGACCTCGCGCACGGCGGACACCTCACCCACGGCATGCGGCTGAACTTCTCCGGCAAGCTCTACGAGGTGCACTCCTACGGGGTCAGCAAGGAAGACCACCGCATCGATATGGACGAGCTGCGCAAGACCGCGCTCGCCGCGCGCCCGAAGGTGATCGTGGCAGGCTGGTCGGCCTACCCGCGCCACCAGGATTTTGCCGCCTTCCGTGAGATCGCCGACGAGGTCGGGGCTTACCTGTGGGTGGACATGGCGCACTTCGCCGGTCTGGTCGCCGCGGGTCTGCACCCCTCACCCGTGCCCTACGCCGACGTGGTGTCCTCCACCGTGCACAAGACCCTTGGTGGTCCGCGGTCGGGCCTGATCCTGGCCAAGCAGGAGTACGCGAAGAAGCTCAACAGTGCGGTGTTCCCCGGCCAGCAGGGCGGTCCGCTCATGCACGTGATCGCCGCGAAGGCCGTGGCCTTCAAGATCGCGGGCGGCGCCGAGTTCAAGGAGCGCCAAGAGCGCACCCTGTCGGGCGCGAAGATCCTCGCCGAGCGCCTCGGCGGCGCCGACGTCAAGGACAAGGGCGTCAGCGTCCTCACCGGCGGCACCGACGTGCACTTGGTGCTCGTCGACCTGCGCAACTCCGAACTCGACGGCCAGCAGGGCGAGGATCTGCTGCACGAAATCGGAATTACGGTGAACCGCAACGCTGTTCCGTTCGATCCGCGCCCGCCGATGGTCACCTCCGGTCTGCGCATCGGCACCGCCGCCCTGGCCACCCGTGGCTTCGGCGACGCCGAGTTCACCGAGGTCGCCGACATTATCGCCACCGCGCTCGCCGGCGGCTCCGACACGGAATCGCTGCGCGCCCGCGTCGTCAAGCTCGCCCGCGACCTCCCGCTGTACCAGGGCCTGGAGGACTGGAACCTGCTCGGCTGAGCCGACCCGCTCCGACCAACGTCTCCGCACACCATTTCCAGGTGTGCGGAGACGTTTTTCATTCGGCGGGGTGGTGCAGCGGGGTCGGCATAGCCCGTCGGCGATGTCCCGTCGACTCACTGCGCCGGGCAGCTGTCGAGCATCTCGCCGAGGGCATCGCGTTCGGGCGGGGTGACGTGCAGGCCGTAGCGGGCCTTCACGCCGACCCATCGTCTGGCGTACTCGCACCGATACTCGTGGCGAGACGGCCGCCACCGGTCCGGACTCTTGCTGCCCTTGTCTCGATTGGCCTGTTTGTGCACCGCGACCAGGTTGTCGATGTCATTGGCGAGGCGCTCGCGCCGATCCGCCGGCCAATCCCATGCACCCGAACGCCACGCGTTACCGAGTGGGACGACATGGTCGATCTCGAGGTCGGAGGCTGTGAAGCGGTCGTAGGGCAATGGTGTACCGGTGTAGGGGTCGTCCAACCTGCCGGATAACACCTGGCACCGATTGCGGTCGGCCATCCGCACCTCGTGCAGGTCGCGGCGCAGCACCGCATCCCGTGCGGTGCACCCGTCCGACTGCGTCGGTTCGCCGCCGTGGCCTGCCCAACCAGGACCGAATGCGTTGCGGGCGTAGCTCTCCCCGTGTTCGTTACGTGCCACGGTCAGGCTGTTCAGCAGTGCCCGCGCGGATTCGGGACCGGGCGGGAACTGTGCCGGCGAGGCGGGTCGAGGACCCGGCGAACCACCCACCGCGGGCGCTGCCGAATCGCGAGGGGTGATCCACAGCGCGGCAGCGGCGGCGGCCAGGCACAACAGCGACGCCACCGTGGCCGCGGCACCGCGCAGGAGCTGTCGCGGCCTGTCCCGGTCCACCGGCCGCCGAGTCGGGAGGCGGGCGGGATAGTCCCTGGCAAACGCACGGACGCCGGGACGCGCAGAGCGTCGTTGGCCCCTAACTGTCGAGCCGCGCTTTGCCGCGAATGATGGCCTCGTCCAGGTAGCGGGTGATCTCCGCGCTGGTTGTCGGCCGAATCATGAGAGCGCGATTGGCGGGAATCTCGCAGTAGCGGCCTGCCTCCGTATCGATCCAGCGCAGCTTGCCCGTCCGGATCGGTGTGCCGTTGCGTGGGCCGAGCAACACAACGGCGGAGCCTCTGGTGTCGTAGGGCTGACGCCAGAAGCGCTGGTAGCGTTCCTTGACCCCGCGCGAGGGCGCATTGGCGAACGGGTCGGGCCGGTTGTCGTTGAGATCGTCCAGCAGGTAGCTCTTTTCGGCCGCGGTACCCGCAGGCGGGTCCGGCAGTAGCCGAACCAGCTCGGTCGCGAGCTGGTCGACCCGGCAGCGGCGCAAGCGCACCGTGCCACCGTCGAGGCCCGGCGCCTGCACGCCGATGACGCCGGGACCGCCGCGGGTCGCGCACCCGATGGCCCGAATCTCCGCCGAGTCTCGGGCATTGTCGATGCCGAAAAGTTCGATGCGCCAATCGGGTCGGGCGAGCACACCGAGCGCGCGCCGGAGGTGGATGTGGTCCTCGTGCGCCAGTTCCGCGCGGAACTGCTGCTGATACGCCTGATACTCGTTGCGGCCGAGGAAGCGGCTGGTGAACCGGAACGGAAAAGGCAAACGGTCCATACCGGTTCCGAACCACGCGGCCGCGAACTGTTCGGCCGTGAGTGACCATTGCGCCACTACTCGGCCCCGAGCACCGGCGGGACGGTTCGCTCGACCGGCCCGAGAAGTTCCGCCGCGTGCTCCTCCGAACGCAGGTAGCCGGGCGAATCGTGTTCGTCGTCGGTCCCTCGTGCCCGAGTACGCGGCGGAACCATGTTCGAATAGCCCGCTCCGAGTGTCGCGCCCGGGCGGCCGGCGGGGCCGGAGACAGGCTGTGTTCCCGGTGTTCCCGGCGTCGGCTGGCCGGGGACCGACGCGCCTTGTCGAGGTTCGCTGCTGTAGACCGGTGCCGCGGTGGGCGAACTCGGTGTCGTCGGGCCACCCGGGATGCTGTCGAGCGCAACCGGGATGTAGGTGGTCGGGACCGTTGCCGGATACGACGCAGGGCTGAGCGTCGAGGGCATGGCTGGTCTCGTCGAGGTTGGTGTGGTGCCTGTTGGAATGGTGGGCGCGCCGTTCTGTGGGCTCGATGCGGGCGAGACTCGCCGTGGAGTTCCTTCTTCCGGCTTCCCTTGCTGCTCCGATGTGTCCTGCCCTGCTGGTGTGTCCTGCTCTGCTGGTGTGTCCTGCTGCCCCGGTGTGCCGTGATCTGTGGGTGGGTTTTCAGCTGCCGGTTTGTCCGGCCCGCCGGGCTCGTCGTGGCCGGTCGGGTTGTCGTGCTCGGTCCCGCTCTGCGCGAAGGGTTCGCCCGATCCGGCGCCGTTCGGACTGCCGGGTCGAGCGTCGGTGTCCATGCCGCCCGGATTCACACCGACGGGTCGCACCGGCGGTGGCAGCGTCGGAATGTCCGGGGCGGTATTTCCATACGGTTGGATGTACAGCGTGTCCATATCGTCGCGGGCCTGCTCTTCGGCGGTGTTCCGTGCCGCGGGATCGGTTGTGGTTCCGGAATTTTCGATCACGTCGGGCACCGCCGCCTTGAACCGTGCCGCCGCGTCTGCCGCCACCGAGAGCGGCTGGGACTGCTGATCCAGCGCCTGCCCCAACTCGCTCATCCGCGCCGTGAACTGCCGGATGCTGCGCACGGCACCGTCCGCGGCAGCCCCCTCCCAATCCTGTTCCACCGCTTGCTGAATGGCCGCCTCGAACTGTTCCCCTGCCTTGGTCACCGCCGCCGCGATGGCCGACCAGGCTGCGAGGGCGCCGTCGAGGCCGGCCGGGTTCATGTGAACCGAAGCCTTTTTGATCTCCGCGTGCGAAAAGTTCTGCGCGTTCTCGGGATTGGTGATCGCGCGGCCGTCGGTTGGTCTCATGACCGGCCCTCCGCCCTTCCGTCAGTGCCGTCTTGACCATATAGACGCACCCGACCCTGCCCCGGTTCCATCGAACACACCTCTGCCCCCCGGTGCCGGCCACGCCGCGGCGGATTCGCACCGTCGGACCGGTTCAGTGCGCAACGGACTGGTTGACCAGCGTCGAGTAGTCCCGCAGATCGAATTTCGCCGCGCTGTCGGTGTACTTCATCATGAGCGTGAACATCCGCGAGTTCAGGAACCAGTTGCGCATCTTGATGCCGCGCGCGGTCTTCGGCGCGAGGAACGCACCCGCATTGCTGTTGCCCGCGAGCTTGGTGTAGCGCCGCATGATCTCGCTGTAGTTGGCGAAGGCGGTGGTGTGATCGTCGTTGACGGCGAGTTCACCGGCGATGACGTAGGCGCCGACGACCGCGAGTCCGGTACCGAAGCCGCCCAGAGTGTTTCCGTAGGCCGAGTCGCCGACCAGTGCGACCCGTCCCTTGGTGTAACCGACCTTCTTCATGTTCACCTTGCTGATCGAATCGAGGAAGACGTCCTCGAACTCGTCGATCTCGGTGAGCATGCGCGGCACCTCCCCGTCGACGTCGGCATAGGTCTGCTTGATGACTCGCCGCTGGTCTGCGGTGCAGGTGCGGTCGTAGTCGAGTTCCGCGGCGGCGAACATGTAGAGCTGCTGGGCTTTCGAGCCGCCACTGACTGCCAGTCGGCCCGGCACATTGTGCGCATAGGCGGTCGCGCGGTCGCGCGGCCCCTCGGCGTCGACGCTCCACGGGCTCGCACCCGCGACGCAGTAATAGTGGCCCAGGTGCTTGACGAAGTCCTTTTCCGGTCCGAAGGTCAATTTCCGCACCCGCGAATGGATTCCGTCGGCGCCGAACACCAGGTCGAAGGTGCGCGCAGGGCCGTGTTCGAACTCGACGAACACGCCGTCGGCCGTGTCGGTGAGTGCGCTGATCGAGTCGCCGAAAAGGTATTCGCAGTCCTCGACGGTCTTCTTGTACATGATCGCGGCGAGGTCCCCGCGCAGGATCTCCACATCGCCGCCGGTGAAGTCGCCGGACATGACAGCGAGTTCATTGCCCGCGTCGTCGATGAACACCGTGTCGGTCGTGCCGGTGCGCTGCTGCTGGATATCGTCCCAGATCCCCATCCGATCGAGGACGAAGCGGTGTGTCTCGCCCTTGAAGTCGACGGCCTGACCGCCGGTCCGCAGCGCAGGCGCCCGCTCGACCACGGTGACGGCGAATCCGTAGCGGTTCAGCCAGTAGGCGAGGGCGGGACCGGCAACGCTGGCGCCGGAGATGAGGACGGTCTTGTTTCGCATGATGACTCCCTTTGTTTGTGTCCCATGAAATCTGTTTCCGTCGGACACGAATGAGAGTATGGTAGACACAGTTACAAGTCAAGCCGTATCTCGGGAAGGATGTGGTGATGCCGTCACCTACCGCTGTCGAGCTGCTGTGGGGAACCCAGCAGCGACCAAAGCGTGGGCCCAAGCCCTCGCTGTCACTGAGTGGGATCGTCGCCGAGGCGATCGATCTTGCCGATGCCGAAGGTCTGGCGAACCTGTCCATGCAGCGTCTCGCCGAGCGCCTCGGCTACACCAAGATGTCGCTGTATCGCTACGTGCCGGGCAAGGCCGAGCTCACCGCGTTGATGCTCGACGCGGCCCTCGGTACGCCGCCGGATATGGCCGCGATCCAAGCGGATTCGGTCGATGAGCGCTGGCGTATCGGCCTGCGCCGGTGGGCGGAGACGATCTTCGAGAAGTACAACGCGCATCCGTGGTCGCTCGAACTCTCCGTCGGCGTGCGTCCCTTCGGGCCCAACGAGATGTTGTGGATGGAGGCCGCGCTGGAGGTATTGGCGGGTACCGGTCTGGCCGGAGCCGAACGCCTCGACACCATGGTGCTGCTGAACGGTCACGTCCGTAGCCTCGCGCAGCAATCGATGACGACGGGCAAGGAGGGACTGGAACAACAAATGATCCGCGAGCTCGGGGATGTCCTCGCGACCATGGGCGATCGTTACCCCGAGGTGGTCGCGGCCTTCGCCGAACAGGCGGTCGTCGGGGCCTCGGGTCCGGAGGCGGCCCGCGACAACGCGCTGAACTTCGGCATCGACCGCATTCTGGATGGACTCGCCGTCTTCATCGCGGACCGGCGCTGATCCGCCCGGAGTCGACCCGCGCGGCATACAGTCGAAACATGTCCGAACAGACCGAATTGACAGAAGACGCGATCATCACGGTGCGCGAGTTCTTCGCGGCGCTGGAAATGGGCGCGGTGGAGGAGGCGCTGGAGCTTCTGCACCCCGACCTCGTCTGGAAGAACTCCACGTTGCCCGACGTCGGTGCCGGTCTGGCCCGGCGCATCCTGCGCGGTCTGCACCGCGACCAGTTCGGCTTCGCCGTCGAGATGCATCACATCGCGGCCGAGGACGACAACGTGGTGCTGACCGACCGCACCGACATCCTGCGGTTCGGTCCAGTGCGCGTGGCGTTCTGGGTGGCGGGCACCTTCGAATTGCGTGAGGGCCGGATCATCCTGTGGGACGACCACTTCAGCTGGGAGAACTTCCTGCGCGGCACCGCCGTCGGGCTGTGGCGCGCGGTGTTCCCGCGCGACTGAGCCGGAACTCGGGCCGGAACTCAGGAGTGCTCGACGAGGTACTCCAGGTAGAACGGGCGCAGCACCTCGGCGACCTCGCCGTCGCCCGCATGGACGTAGTCATCGATCATCGGGACGACGTACTTGATGTCGGCCTCGCTCTGGCCGAGGTTGCCCGCCGCGGCCTCGGCGGCGGGGATCGAGGTGAGCAATCGCCACAGGTACTTCACGTCGCCGTGGCGTACCGCCAGTTTCACCGCCCTGTCGTGCAACTCCTTGGACGACAGCTTCTCCAGATCCTCGTAACCGGCCATGTCTGCGACTCTAACCCTTGCGCGCCGAATGTTCCCGTGAGCTCGGGTTAACGACAAATTCACGGACACGCCTACCAGTCCCGGAGCGAGGAATGGTCGGTCGGCGGTAGCGTCGGTGGTGCGGGTCGCGTCGGTGTGACTCGCACGGGAGGTCCTGACCGTGACTGAGCTATTCAGTACGAGGGGGCCGGCACCCGGCCCTCGTGGCATCTGACTCACGTCGGATCCCATCAGGACGGACCGGTCCAGCGAGATCGTCTGTGCGGGTGCCGCGCGGACACAAAGGAGCCCACCGTGACTGCTGCACGCTCCGTTCCCGCTCCCTCGGCGCATTCCCGCTCCGCGAAAAATAAGGATTCCGCCGCTGTCGCTACGGACATCAAGGGGGCCCGCCCCACGCATTCCCACAGTTCCGGTGCCAGGACCTTCGTGATCGACACTTCGGTATTGCTATCGGATCCCTGGGCTTTCACCAGGTTCGGCGAGCACGATGTCGTCCTACCACTGGTTGTCATCAGCGAGCTCGAAGGCAAACGACACCATCACGAACTGGGCTGGTTCGCGCGGGAAGCCCTGCGCAACCTGGACGATCTACGCCTGCAGCACGGCAGGCTGGATCAGCAGGTGCCGATCGGCACCGAGGGTGGAACGCTGCAGGTGGAACTGAACCACACCGACCCAGCGGTACTTCCGGTCGGGTTCCGCACCGACACCAATGATTCCCGCATTCTGGCCTGTGCCCTCAATCTCGCGGCGGAAGGCCGCGCCGTGGTACTGGTGTCCAAAGACATTCCGTTGCGCGTCAAAGCGAGTGCGGTGGGATTGCAGGCCGATGAGTACCACGCCCAGGACGTGGTCACCTCCGGCTGGTCCGGGATGGTCGAGCTCGATGTCAACTCCGCTCAGATCGATCAGCTCTACTCCGAGAGTGTGATCGATCTGGACGATGCCAAGGAACTGCCGTGCCATACCGGAATTCGGGTGCTCGGCTCCAGCTCCAGCGCGCTCGGTCGGGTCACTCCCGACAAGCGGGTGCAGTTGGTGCGAGAGCGCGAGGCATTCGGATTGCACGGCCGCTCGGCCGAGCAGCGCATCGCGCTCGATCTGCTGCTCGACGAGAGCATCGGCATCGTCTCGCTCGGTGGCCGAGCGGGCACCGGCAAGTCGGCGCTCGCGCTCACCGCGGGTTTGGAGGCGGTGCTCGAGCGCCGCACCCAGCGCAAGGTGGTGGTGTTCCGGCCGCTGTACGCCGTGGGCGGACAAGACCTCGGCTACCTGCCCGGCTCCGAGAGCGAGAAGATGGGCCCGTGGGCGCAGGCCGTCTTCGACACTCTCGACGGGTTGGCCAGTCGCGAGGTGTTGGAGGAGGTGCTCAGCCGCGACATGCTGGAGGTATTGCCGCTCACCCACATTCGTGGTCGTTCGCTGCACGATTCGTTCGTGATCGTGGACGAGGCGCAATCGCTGGAACGCAATGTGCTGCTCACCGTGCTCAGCCGACTGGGCACGGGATCACGGGTGGTGCTCACCCACGATGTGGCACAGCGCGACAACCTGCGCGTCGGCAGGCACGACGGTGTCGCCGCGGTGATCGAAAAGCTCAAGGGGCACCCGCTTTTCGCGCACATCACCCTCACTCGTAGCGAGCGGTCGCCGATCGCCGCGCTGGTGACCGAGATGCTGGAGGAGTACGGCCCGAGCGCATAGCCCGGTAAACCCGTGCGGTGCTGGTGTAGCCAGCAACTATTCAGGGTGTGTTTCATTTCACAATCGAATGGGTAGTATCCGCCGCGATACGTGTTCAGCAACGGCCCGGCGAGTCGGTCATCGGTTCGCCGGGTCATTGCCGGACAGCGGCCTAGGCTACGGCCGACGTCACCGCATCCGCGGTGTCGTCGGTAGCCACTTTCGAGAGGATGGAAATGCACCACTTCGCTCGACGAACGGCTGGACTCACCGCGGTGCTTGCGACGGGCGCATTGCTGCTTGCCGCGGGCTGTAGCAAGGATGACGACAAAGACTCGACCCATGCTGCGATGACAACCACCTCGATGGCCATGGGGCACATGGAGGAGCACACCGCGGGCGCCGCGGAGGAAACCAAGATCGCTACGCAGAACGGCGAGATCACCATTTCCGGCGAGATCCTCGAAAAGTACACCGCGACAGGCGGTCCGACCGGTCCGCTCGGTGCCCCACTGGAGGCACTGGAGACCGCGTCCAACGACGGCAAGTACCAGGACTTCACCGGCGGCACCATCTACTGGAGCAAGGACACCGGCTCACACATCGTGTGGGGCGAGATTCGCAAGGCGTGGGAAGACAACGGCGGCGCCAACGGCAAGCTCGGCTACCCGACCAGCGACGAGAAGGACATCGCGGGCGGCGGCAAGGAGAGCGATTTCAGCGGGGGCACCATCACGTGGGCGGACGGCAAGACTACAGTCACGCCCAAGGCCTGATCGGCTGCGGCGTCCGGTGCCGTGCCCCGCACGTTCCGGACGCCAGTCTCCATCCCTTGTTTCTCATCTGTAGATGCCCGCACCGCGGGCCCAGCAGCTAGGTTGTGTGAGTGCAAAATCTCTTGACCGACCGCGAGCTTCTGCAAGCGCTTGCGGACGAGGTGGAACTGAATCTGCGTCGTCACATCGAAGCCGCGGACGGCTGGCAGCCGCACGATTACGTGCCGTGGGACGACGGCCGGAACTTCGGCTTCCTCGGCGGCATCGATTGGGAGCCGGAGCAATCCGAGCTCAGCGAGACCGCCAAGTTGGCGTTGACCGTCAGCGTGCTGGTCGCCGACAACCTGCCCTCGTATCACCGTGAGGTCGGCAAATACCTGCGCACCGGCTCGTGGTGGCGCTGGGTCGGCCGGTGGACGGCCGAGGAAAACCGCCACGAGATCATGATCCGCAACTACCTCATGGTCACCCGCTCGGTCGATCCGATCGAGTTGGAGCGGTTGCGGATGGACCACATGACCAAGGGCTTCCGTCGCCCCGCACTGCACCTGCTCGACGTGCTGGCCGCCTGCGCGTTCGAGGAATCGGCCGCCGCGATTCGGCATCGCAACACCGCGGCCCTCGGCGAGAACAAGATGGTCACCGCCATCGCCGAGCGCATCGCGGTCGACGACGAGCTGCAGTCGATCCTCTTCGCCAACTTGGTCGCCGCGGCCTTCGAGATCGCGCCGGACCAGACCATGCGTGCCGTCGCAGACAGTGTGGCGAGCTTCCACGTGCCGACGGTGATACTGCCCGACGGACGTAGCAGCGACGACCTGCTGGCCGAAGCGGGCATCTACGACTTGGCCGCGGAGGGCGAGCTGGTCTTCGCTCCGCTGCTGGCTCGGTGGAACGTGTTCGAACGGACCGATCTCGGTGCAGAGGGCGAACAGGCCCGCGCCGAGCTCGCGCATCTGCGCGCCGAGTCGCTTGCCTGACTCGGGCTGTCGCGGGTAGCGCGATGAAGGGCCACCGGCCGGTGCACGGATCCGTGCACCGGCCGGTTTTCTAGGGCGCTCGAGGCTAGTCGTCGGTGGACGCTTGCTTTCCGTCCTTCACCTTCGCCATCGACAACACGTCGAGTCGGCGATCGAGTTCGTGCTCTGTCAGCTTTTCGTCGATCAGACCACGGTCGATGACCGTCTGCCGAATCGTTTTGCGCTGTTTCAGTGCCTCTTTCGCGACGGCCGCAGCCTCTTCGTAGCCGATCGCCGAATTCAGCGGCGTCACGATGGACGGGGATGATTCGGCCAGGGTGCGCAGGTGATCCTCGTTCGCGACCAGGCCACGGATGCATTTGTCGGCGAACAATCGGGAGACATTGGCGAGCAAGCGGATCGACTCCAGCAGATTGCGTGCCATCACCGGGATGTAGACGTTCAGTTCGAACGCACCGCTCGCGCCGGCGAACGCGACCGTCGCATCGTTGCCGATCACCTGCGCGGCGACCTGCGTGACCGCCTCGGGCAGTACCGGATTCACCTTGCCCGGCATGATCGAGCTGCCGGGCTGCAGATCGGGCAGCTGCAGTTCGCCGAGGCCGGTGAGCGGGCCCGAACCCATCCAGCGGATGTCGTTGGCGATCTTGGTGAGACTGACCGCGACGGTGCGCAGCGCGCCGGAAGCCTCGACCAGGCCATCGCGCGCGGCCTGCGCCTCGAAGTGATCCTCGGCCTCCGACAGTGCATCGAGGTCGGTCGAGCGCACCAGTTCTGCAACAACTTTCGTGCCGAAGCCATCCGGTGCATTGAGACCGGTGCCGACCGCCGTGCCGCCGATGGGCAGCTCGCCCAAGCGTGGCAGCACCGCCATGATGCGCTCGATGCCCGCGGCGACCTGGCGGGTATAACCGCCGAATTCCTGGCCGAGGGTGACCGGCACCGCGTCCATCAGATGGGTGCGCCCGGACTTCACCACCGTGCGCCATTCGGTCGACTTGTCCAGCAGCGCGAGCCGCAAGTGATCCAGCGCCGGAATCAGATCCTTGATGGCGCCCTCGGTAGCGGCCAGATGCGTTGCGGTGGGGAAGGTGTCGTTGGACGACTGGGACATGTTCACGTCGTCGTTCGGATGCACAATGACGCCGTTGGCCTTGGCGATCGAGGCGATCACCTCATTGGCGTTCATATTCGAGCTGGTGCCGGAACCGGTCTGGAAGACATCGATCGGGAATTGGTCGTCGTGCTTGCCCTCGGCGATCTCCTCGGCCGCGGCGATGATCGCGTCGGCCTTGGTGGGGTCCAGCAGACCCAGATCGCGGTTCACCTTGGCACACGCGGCCTTCAGCAGGCCGAGCGCGCGAATCTGCGCACGCTCCAGGCCACGTCCGCTGATCGGAAAGTTCTCCACGGCCCGTTGAGTCTGCGCCCGCCACAACGCGTGCACGGGTACCCGGACCTCGCCCATGGTGTCGTGTTCGATGCGGTACTGCGTCTCCTCGGTCGTCATGAATTCGACCCTATGCCCGAGACGACCGCTGTGGGGCTGCCACGCCTGAGCGCATTCGCACAGTGCCCGCCGGAATAAGAAAGAGACGCGCAGGCAAGCCCTGCGCGTCTCTTCTGCGTCTGGATTGCCCCCGCGTCAGGGCAGCGGGGGGATTGCGTCCTCGTCGCCGATGAAGTCGACCGAGGAGTACTCGCGCAGCTTGGTGAGGCGGTGGTACGCGTCGATCATGCGGACGGTGCCCGACTTGGAGCGCATGACGATCGACTGGGTGGATGCGCCGCCGCCGTAGTAGCGGACGCCGCGCAGCAGGTCACCGTCGGTGACACCGGTCGCGCAGAAGAAGACGTTGTCGCCGGCCACCAGATCCTCGGTGGTCAGCACCCGGTCCAGATCGTGTCCGGCGTCGAGAGCCTTCTGCCGCTCGGTGTCGTCGGTGGGCGCCAACATGCCCTGCAGCTCACCGCCCATACAGCGCATGGCGGCGGCCGCGATGATGCCCTCGGGGGTGCCGCCGATGCCGACCAGGATGTCGGTTCCGGAATCGGGGCGCGCGGCGGCAATGGCGCCGGCGACGTCACCGTCGGAAATCAGCCGGATACGGGCGCCCGCGTCGCGGACCTCCTGGATCAGCTCGGCGTGCCGAGGCCGGTCCAGGATGCACACGGTCAGGTCGGACTTGAGCAGACCCTTGGCCTTCGCGACCCTGCGGATGTTCTCGCCGATCGGCGCAGAGATATCGATCACGTGGGCGGCATCGGGGCCGACCGCGATCTTGCGCATGTAGAACACCGCGGACGGATCGAACATCGCGCCGCGATCGGCGACCGCGAGCACGGCAATGGCGCCGGGCGAGCCCTTCGACATCAGCGTGGTGCCGTCGACCGGGTCGACCGCGAAGTCCACCTCGGGACCGGTGCCGTCGCCGACCAGCTCACCGTTGTACAGCATCGGCGCTTCGTCCTTCTCGCCTTCGCCGATGACCACGACGCCGCGCATGGAAACCGAGCTGACCAGCTGCCGCATGGCGTCGACGGCCGCGCCGTCGCCACCCTCCTTGTCACCACGGCCGACCCAGCGACCCGCGGCCATCGCACCGGCCTCGGTGACCCGGACCAGTTCGAGCGCGAGGTTGCGGTCCGGCGCCTCGCGGCGGCTGGGTGCGGGCGAAGATGCCGTCATTACGGTGTGCCTCCTACGGTCGTTGCTAGGAGTGATTGTCTCAGAAGCGTGGACGTTCCCGATCAGGTACACCCGTACCGGCTCGGGCCACCTGTGGTCGAGCCCGCCGGATGGTGCGTGGATACTGGGAGCGTGTCGTACCAAAAGCCACGCATTCTCAACGACTACCGGGATCTGCTCTGGTCACTGCTCCCGTTGGTGCTGATCGCCGTGGTTTTCGCCGGGTTGGCAAGCCAATGCAGCTTCGCGGCCAAGGGCCCGACGCAGGGGCAGATCCCGCACTTCGACGTCACCGCCGCGCTCACCGCCGACGCCCGCACCCTGCCCTTCCCGATTCGGAATCCGAGCCTGCCCGCGGGTTGGACGCCGAACTCCGGCAGCCGCGACACCATCACGAGCAACGGCGGCGGCCCGGTCAGCACGGTCGGCTACCTCACCCCGCAGGGCACCTACATGCGCCTGAGCCAGAGCAGTGCGACCGAGGAATCGCTGTCGCGTTTCGTACTGGGCTCGCGCTACGCCGGCGGCGCCGAACAGGTCGGCGACCAGAAGTGGATCGTCTACACCGAGCCCGGCGAAGAGACGGCGTGGATCGCCGATCTCGGTCGGTCGCGTGTGCTCGTCACCGGCGCGGGCAACGAGGCCGCCTTCCGGATACTGGCTGCCGCCGTCGCCGCCGCTGAGCCACTGAAGCGCTGAGCCACTGAAGCGCTGGGTGGCCGAAGTGCCGAGCCGCTCAGGTGCGGGGTGCGGGGTCGCTCATGCGCGGGGTCTGGGGTCGAGGCGCTGAGTGCTGGTGCGTGGGGGTGCTCAGCGCGCAGGTGCTGGGGCGCGGGGTGCTGGGTCGCCGAGGCGCAAGGGTGCTGAGCCTGCTGAGGCGTCCTCCACTGGAGTTGCCGGAGTGGCCAGGTTGCCGCGAAGCGAGTGTGGTCGCTACCCGGGCATCGATGGCCGATGCGGGGTGGCAGCAGGTGTTGCGCAGGTTGCTGCGCTACGGTTGCCGTGGCGCGAGATGCGCGAGGACCAGGTCGGGCGGAGGTTGATGAATATGGCTGTCGGTAGCCGTCTTTCGCATGCCCACATCCGGTCTGCTCGCCGCTGAATCTCGAATTCGCCTGCCGGCCGGACTCTTCCGATAGTCAGGAGTGTCCTCATGTTTCGCCGTTTCTCGACCGCCGATTCCGACTTGATCACTGATCGCCTCGTGCTGCGATCGTGGACCGCCCACGAGGTGGCCGCCGCACTGGATGGCCACCGACTCGCCCACTGGGCCGAGGACTTTCCCGCCGACGGCGACCGTGTCATCGTCTCCCTCGTCGCGGAGCATCCCGACTGGTTGACCGAGTACGGCCATCGCCAGATCATCGAACGCGAAACCGGCCTCGTCGTCGGCTCGCTCGGCCTGTTCTGGCCGCCGGTGGACGGTGCGCTGGAGATCGGATACGGGGTCGTCGGCTCGCGGCAGGGGCGCGGGTATGCGACCGAGTCGACCCGCGCCCTCACCGAATTCGCGCTGACCACAACGGAAGTGCGCACCGTGTACGCGAATGTGGAGTTGTCGAACCCGGCCTCGATTCGTGTGCTGGAGAAGGCCGGATTCCAGCACTGGGCTACGACAGACGATATGGCTCGCTTCCGCGTTATCGCGGCGGACTGATCGCATGGACCGGCGTGTGGGGCGGGTGTGAAGCACTCGAACCGCGCGCCGGTCGCGCTGGCCGGTGCGTAGACCGGACGATGGGGAAAGCACGGGGCGAACGGAGACCGCTTGTCAGCGGTGGTTCACCACGTTGACGATGGTGCCGCTCGGGTCGCGGACGAAAAAGCGGCGCACGCCCCAGGGTTCGTCACGCAGTGCGTACACGATGTCGGCGCCCGCGGCGACCATGTCGGCGTGGACGGCGTCGACATCATCGACCTCGACGCTCATATCGGGTTGCGGCTGTTCGGCTTCCGGGCCGACGAGCAGGACCTGGGCGGTCGGGTTGGTGGGCGAGGCCATCGTCACCACCCAGCCGAGGTCCATGGCCTCTTCGAAGCCGAGCAGCTTGTAGAACTCGCGGCTGCTCTCCATGTCGTCGGTGCGGATGTCGGGGGTGGCGCGACGAATCGTCATTACCGCTCCTCGGGCTCAGTCGGACCCTGTCTCGGATCGGGCCAATGCGTTCTCGACGCGCGTGCGCGCGCCGGCGAGATGTTCTTCGCAGCGGTTGGCGAGTGCCTCGCCGCGCTCCCACAGCGCGAGTGAATCGTCGAGGTCCATACCGCCCTGCTCGAGCATTTTCACGACGTTGACCAGTTCGTCGCGGGCGCGTTCATAGCCGAAGGTGGCGATCTCGGCCAGCTCGGTGTCGGCGTCCTTGCCGGAGTCGGCCACGGTCATGTCCTCCCTGCTTCGGTATTTTCAGTTGGCTCGGCGCCCACTGTTCGGGTGCCGAGTTGCTGGGTGCCGAGCGCGGCGGCGGTCACGGCGCCGTCGGCGACGCGGATACGCAGCTGACTGCCCGCGGGCGCGTCGTCGATGTAGCGCACCACATGCCGCTCCTTGCCGTTCACACGCTGCACGACAGCGTAGCCACGGGCCAGCGTCGCCGCCGGGCCCACCGCGGTCAACTGCTCGCGCAGATGGCGCGTCGCCGTGGTTTCGGCGCGGATCAGGTGTTCGGCGGTGCGTCTGGTGGCGGTGCGCAGTCGTTCGACTTCTTCGTGGCGGCGTTCGAGGAGTTCGCGCAGTGGATCGGCGAGCACCGGCCGGGAACGCAGCTGGCCCAGCGCCCTGGTTTCGCGGTCGACCCAGCCGCGCAGCGCGGCGGCCGAGCGGGCTCGCATATCGCGTACACCGGCCAGTTCGGCGGCGGCGTCGGGCACGATGCGCTTGGCGGCATCGGTGGGGGTGGCCGCGCGCAGGTCGGCGACCAGATCACTGAGCGGGTTGTCGGGTTCGTGGCCGATCGCGCTGACGATCGGAGTGGTCGCGGCGACGATTGCGCGACACAGCGCCTCGTCGGAGAAGGCCAGCAGATCCTCGACGCTGCCGCCCCCGCGGGCGAGCACGATCACGTCGACGGTGGGGTCGCGGTCGAGCTCGGCCAGCGCCTCCAGCATTTGCGGCACCGCGGTCGGGCCCTGCACCGCGGTATTGCGAACCTCGAAATGCACTGCGGGCCAACGATTACGGGCCACAGTGAGGACATCGCGCTCGGCGGCACTGGCCCGGCCGGTGATGAGTCCGACGGTCTCGGGCAGGAAGGGGATCGGTCGCTTCAGTCGGGGATCGAACAGGCCTTCGGCGGCAAGCAGGGCCTTCAGGCGTTCGATGCGGGCCAGCAGCTCACCGATGCCGACCGGGCGAATCTCGATGACGCGCAACGACACTGTGCCCCGGCCGGTGAAGAACGAAAGCTTGCCGTAGACCACCACCCTGCTGCCTTCCTGCAGCGGGACCGGCGATGTGCGGATGAGGTCGGGGTCGCAGGTCACCGACAACGACATGTCGGCGGACGGATCGCGCAAAACCAGGAACGCGGTGCGGGTGCCGGGGCGCAGATTGATTTGGGTGATCTGGCCCTCGACCCAGATGCTGCCGAGCCGATCGATCCATTGCGCGACCTTGATGGCCACCGAACGCACCGGCCACGGGTGCTCGGCGGAATTGGCAGCCGCCGCTTTGGCCGAATCGGCCGGACGGTCGGGTTGGCCGGAGGGCACCCGGCCAACCGTCGATGAAGACATCGGGGGTTCGGTCACTGGGCCCGCACGGTGGCGATCCGGTTGGTCAGCATGGTGATGAAGGGCGCACGGGCGCGAGTCTGCTGCTCGTAATCCAGCAGCGCGCTCAGATCCTCGATGGTCAGCATGCGCAGGCGAGCGCGTAGCTGGGCCAGGGTCATGTTGGCGTAGTCGTAGCGGGTGGCGACTTCGGGTTCGTCGATCTCCGGCTCGGGCCGGTCGGTGTCGGGGGCAGGGGTTTGCTGCTCGGCGATTTCCGGTTCGAAGAGGGTCTGCACGACGGAGTTGTGGCCGTTGGACCGGTATCCGGTGGGTTCCTCGGCGGTGTATAGGTCGAAACGGCTGGACCGTGCGGTGGCGGGGGTATCGGAGCCGGGGGTTTGCTCGGGTGCCGCGTCCTCGTCGAACGTGGCCCACTCGGGTTGTTCCACGGGGCTATTGGTCAGCTGTTCGAAGACCGCGTCGCCCTTGAGGGCGAGGCTGGTCACGAACTGTTGGATGTGCATCGTGGTCTGCAACAGCTGGCTGATCGCGGTGATCGGGAGATTTATTGCCGTCGTGGGTAGCCGACGGGTTTCTTCGATGGCATAAACGGCCGCACCGGCGGCGACGCGGGCCAGGAATGGTGGTCGAAACATGGTCCTAGCCTGCCCGAAGCGGGTGGTTATGCAAAGAACAGACGCGCATGTGTCACCGTCCGGCATCGTCATCCACCGCCATTTCGGCCAAGTCGTCCCAGACGGATGTCCGGACGTCACCCATATTGTTCCGCACCAGTGCCGTCGCGGCAGTGACCGGCCGCTGATCGATTCCTCCGGCGCACGTAAGCTGAACGGCATGTCTTCGGCCATATCCTTGAACCTCGGAATCGCCCGCTCGGCCGGTTCCGGCTCTGCCGATGCCGACGGCGGAAAGCGGGTGCTACTCGCAGAGCCGCGTGGGTACTGCGCCGGCGTGGACCGCGCGGTGGAAACGGTGGAGAAGAGCCTAGAGAAGCACGGTGCGCCGATCTATGTGCGCAAGGAGATCGTGCACAACCGGCACGTGGTGGAAACACTGCGTGAGCAGGGCGTTGTCTTCGTAGACGAGACCGACGAGGTGCCGGAGGGTGCGGTCGTGGTGTTCTCCGCGCACGGTGTCTCGCCCGCGGTGCACGAGTCTGCGGCAGCCCGCAATCTGCACACCATCGATGCGACCTGCCCGTTGGTGACCAAGGTGCATCAGGAAGCCAAGCGCTTCGCCCGCGACGACTACGACATCCTGCTGATCGGCCACGAAGGCCACGAGGAAGTCGAGGGCACCGCGGGGGAAGCCCCCGACCATGTGCAGCTGGTGGACGGTCCCGATTCGGTGGATCGCGTCACAGTCCGCGACGAGTCCAAGGTCATCTGGCTGTCGCAGACCACGCTCAGCGTCGACGAGACGATGGAGACGGTCAAGCGGCTGCGTGAGCGGTTTCCCGCGCTGCAGGATCCGCCGAGCGACGACATCTGCTACGCCACCCAGAACCGTCAGGTCGCGGTCAAGGCGATGGCGCCGGAGTGCGATCTGGTGATCGTGGTCGGCTCGCGTAATTCATCGAACTCGGTCCGACTGGTCGAGGTGGCCCTCGGCGCGGGCGCCAAGGCTTCCTACCTGGTCGACTACGCCCGTGAGGTGGATCCGGCGTGGCTGGAGGGTGTCCGGACCGTCGGCATCACTTCCGGCGCTTCGGTGCCGGAAATTTTGGTTCGCGGTGTGTTGGACATGCTGGCCGAGCACGGCTTCGCCGATGTGCAGCCGGTCACCACCGCCAACGAGACGCTGGTGTTCGCGTTGCCGCGGGAGTTGCGCACCACTCGGAACTGAGAACTGTCGCACTGATCACCGTTGCCCGGGACCGTTATCGGTGCTCGGGCACGGTCGTCTCTACAGGTTCTCCGGCTTGCGCCGTTCGTTCCTGCTCGAATCACGTTCGCGGTAGCGGACATTAGGCTGCGGATGCGGCGGTAGCTCGGCGCGCCCACGAGCTCCCGACCTGCGGTTCGGCTCGGCTCCCGCGCGCGGCATCGCCGCAGTGGGCCGGGCGGGGCCGCGGGTGCCTCGGGGATATTTGGCGGTGGGACGGTCATCGGCACCGGGCTCCTCGGCGGTCGCGGCCAGCCGCGGTGGCGTATCGGCTACTGGCCCGCGCCTGCGAATTCGCGGCGATGCCTCATCCTCGTCGACATCGTCGACATCGTCGAGGTCATCGAGGTCGTCGAGTTCGGCGCGCGCGAGCCGGCGGCGAGCGGACTCGGCCAGGGTGCCCGCGGAGGTACCGGTCCGTGAGCGTTTCGCCGCGCTGCGGCCCCAGCTCGTGCCACGCCTGGCCTCATCGGTGCGCCCGGAGGTTGCTTCGCGCCGGTGCAGCAGGATCCGGCCCGCACCGATCGCCAGCACGAGCAGCGTGGCAATTGCCATCGTTGGGAACCTGTTCACCAACGGGATCGCCAGATTGAGCAGGATGTCCTTGATCGAGGTCGATTCGCGCCCGGTCAGCTGTTGGTAGGCCAGCGGCACCGAAACGAACAGCAGCAGCGGCGGCAACACCATGGTGGTGAACAGTCCGCGGTAGCGCACGGCCAGTGCCGCGATCACGCAGCCGACCACATACAGCGTGGCAAACGTGCCGGTCAGCTCGCCGCCTTCGCCGCTGGCATCGATAAGGAACCCCAGAAACGTGCAGGCGACCGCGATCAGGACCGCTGCGCCGGCCGGGATGCCCGGGACCGACGGCAGGATCGAACGATGCGGCGCGGGCACCCGGGATTGCACACGTTGGGAAGCAGCCACGCCATGAACACTAACTGCCGTCACGCCCGGTGGCGTTACGGCACGGCCATTGCCCGGGCTAATCGTCGGCGTCGGCGAAGCCCACCGCACGTGGCAGGGAATCCACTCGATGGATTGCTGGCACCTCGTGTTCAGCTATTTCCAGGTCGTGCAATTTGCGTGCGGTGACCATCACCCGCGACTCCACGGATGCGACGGTGTAGTTGAAAGCGTCGACGGCCTTACCGAGTTGCGCACCCAGCCGGTCCAAATGCTTGCCGGTCATGCCGAGCCGGGCGTACAGCTCCCTGCCTAGTTGCTGAACGGTTGCCATGTCTCGTGACAAGGCCTCTTGTCGCCAGCTGAACGCGACTGTGCGGAGCAAAGCGATCAATGTCGTCGGCGTCGCGAGGATCACGTTGCGGCCGAATGCGTACTCCAGCAGCCCGGAATCCGTGGTCAACGCGGCATCGAGGAAAGGGTCACCCGGCACGAACAACACGACGAATTCCGGTGTCGGTTCGAATGCCGTCCAGTATGCCTTGTCGGCCAGCTGATCGACGTGGGAGCGCAGATGCTTGGCATGCCTGCCGAGTAGTTCGGCGCGCACGTCGGGATCGTCGGCCATGGTCGCGTCGAGATAGGCGGTGAAGGGCACCTTGGCGTCCACGACGATCTGCCGGTTGCCCGCCAAGTGGACCACCAGGTCGGGTCGGACAATGGCGGTTCGTTCGGACGTCCCGTCGCCACGAGTGGCCTTGGTCACCTGGGTGTCGAAATCGCAGTGCCTGCTCATGCCTGCCAGCTCGACGACCCGCTCCAACTGGATCTCGCCCCACCGCCCGCGTACTTGCGGCGCGCGCAACGCCGCGACGAGCTGACCGGTCTGGCTGGTGAGCTGGTGTGAGGTGCGCTGCATGCCCGCAACCTGTTCGCGCAGGCTGGAATAGGCATTGATGCGTTGATGCTCGACCTGCTGGATGTGCTGATTCAGCGCGCCGACCGCTTGGCGCAATGGATCGACCATGGCGCCGATGGCATGCGAATGCCTACGCGCCGCATCCTCGTTGGCCGCAGTGAGAGACTGCCGTAGTAACCGTTCGTTATCGGCGGCCGCCGACAATCTCGCCTCCGCCGCCGTCGCCCGATGCCCTGCGCGCGCCGCATGTCCCAGCCCCCCGAGGCCGACCCCCGCGACGAACACCAGCATCAGCGCAACGAGCATCGGTGCGGTCATAGCGCAGATAATGCCGCACCCCACCGACAAGATACGAATCCGTCGAGCTACCAGGCAGCGGCCGCTCGGAAAATAGTCGTCGACCCGCACTTACCATCCGCACATCGGCTTTCCTGGACAGGCTCAGCAAACCGAGCCGGTCGAGAATCCCTCCGACCGCCGGCCACGCGGCTCCCTCTCGCGTCCGAGCATCCGAAGCACAGGCAACGGGTCGTGAGATTTCCATAGGCGTGCCTGCTCGGCACGATGATGATGACTTGCGGGTGCAGCGAGGTCCGGTGCTAAAGCTCGCGAGCATCTCGCGTCCGAGCACCCGAACCGCAGGCAACAAGGTCGCAAGATCCCCACGGACACGCCCACTCGGCACGATGACACTTTCCGAGCGCAGCGAGACCGAGCATTAGAGTTCGCGGCCCGTCTCGCTTCCGAGCCGTCGAAGCGCACGCGCCGAAGGCGCAAGTCTCGACGACTCGGAAGCGAGACCAAGGGGGCCGCGAACACGCAGCGCCGAAGGCGCTGCCAAAAAAACATCAAAATTGGAGTCTGTCGGTAGCTTCGCCTACGGTTTCGCGGCATGCGGATGCTGCACACCTCGGACTGGCACATCGGCCGCACGTTCCATGGTGTCGATCTCCTCGCCGACCAAGCCCGGTCGCTGGCTGCCATCGCGGACCTGGTGGCGGCGGAGTCGGTGGACGTCGTGGTGGTGCCGGGCGACGTGTACGACAGGTCCATCCCGAGCTCTGATGCGATCGCCGTGTGCAATAGAGGTTTCGAGGCCATCCGCGCGGCCGGAGCGCGGATCGTCGCGACCGCGGGCAATCATGATTCGCCCGCCCGCCTCGGGGCCGGAGCAAGTTTCGCGGCCGCGGGCGGCCTGTATCTGCGCACCACCGTAGCCGATGCCGACCAGCCGGTATTGCTGGCCGACGGACACGGCGAGGTTGCCTTCTACGGGATCCCGTACTTGGAGCCGGAGATCACCCGTGCCGAACTCGGTGTGCCGCAGGCGCGTTCGCATGCGGAGATCCTGGACGCGGCTATGGGCCGGATACGTGCCGATTTCGCCGCGCGGCCGGGAACGCGCACGGTGGTGCTCGCGCACGCCTTCGTCGTCGGTGGGGAAGCGACCGGTTCGGAGCGATCCATCTCGGTCGGCGGGGTGGAGACGGTGCCGATGTCGGCATTCGACGGGATCGACTACGTCGCCCTCGGTCACCTGCATTCGCCACAGACCCTCTCGGAGTCGGTCCGTTACTCGGGTTCGCCGCTGCCGTATTCGTTCGCCGAGAACTCCCACCGCAAAGCCGTCTGGATCATCGATCTGGATGCCGAAGGGCTGCAATCGGTGTGCCGCCACGACCTGCCGCCGGTGCGCGGGCTCAGCAGGCTCGCCGGTACCCTCGACGAGCTGCTCGCCGACCCGGTGCACACCGCGGCCGAGGAGCATTACGTCTCGGCGACCCTGACCGACCACGCGCGGCCCGTCGACGCCATGCGCAAGCTCCGCGAACGCTTCCCGCATGCCGTGCACGTGGAATGGTCACGTCCGGAAGGCAATCCGGAGCTGCGCTACCGTGAACGAGTGCACGGCCGACGCGACACCGACGTAGCGCGGAGCTTCCTCGCCGACGTCCGCGGTGTGCCCACCGCGAGCGAAATGCAGTGGCTGGAACGAGCTCTCGCGGCGGCGGTCACCGAACCGGACGCGGTATCGGCGGCGAGCGGCCCGACCCAGGGGTTGTCCGCGTGAGCGCGGACGCCCGCGACGGTCGAGTGCGATCGGGACTACCACCTCGCGTGTCGGACGCGGCCGGATCGACCTCGGGTGCTGGGGAACCCACGTGGACGGACTCGAGGTTGCGGGCCTGCGGTGACCACCGGCTCCGCTCCGCGATACCGCTGTCCCCGCTGGCCGGCGTCGGAGCCGTCGCGTGAGACTGCACTGCCTCGAGATGACCGCGTTCGGCCCGTTCGCCGAAACGACGGTCGTGGACTTCGACGCGCTCGGCGCGGACGGGTTGTTCCTGCTGCACGGCCAGACCGGTGCGGGCAAGACCACCGTGCTGGACGCGATCGCGTTCGCGCTGTACAACAAGGTGCCCGGTGCCCGTGGTGAGGGAAAGCGGTTGCATTCCGATCATGCGCCGGAGCAGACGCCGCCGCGCGTGGTTCTGGAGGCGACGCTCGGCGGTCGGCGAGTGCGACTGACGCGCACCGCCGAGTTCGAGCGGCCCAAGGTGCGTGGCACTGGGGTCCGCACCGAACAGGCCAAAGCGACGTTGGAATGGCTGGACGGGAAGGGGCAGAATCTCTCTCGCATACCGGATATCGGCGAGGAGATCGTCCGGTTGCTCGGTATGAGCGCCGAACAGTTCTTCCAGGTGGTGTTGCTGCCGCAGGGTGATTTCGCGCGATTCCTCCGGTCGGACAACGAGGATCGCGAGAAGTTGCTCGAAAAGCTTTTCGACACCGAACGATTCGGCACGGCCGAGCAGTGGCTGGCCGACAAGCGCCGAGCGTCGGCCGCCGAGGTGGAGGCGAGCAAGGACGGGATCAATCAACTGATCGCCGAGATTCGAGGTGCGGTCGGACTCGGGCGCGCCGAATCCGTCGAGGTGCTGGAGGCGGTGTCGTGGTCGCAGGACCTGCTGGCCACCGCTCGTGCCGAACTGGCAGCTGCTGCAACGGAAGTCGAAGGTAGGCAACAAGAGTCGGCGCGGGTGCGGACACGCGCCGAGGAACAGCGCCGGGTGCACGAGTTGCGCCGCCGGATGGCAGTCGCCCGGCAACAGCTCGACGAGTACACCAGCGGTGCCGCTCACCGGACCGATCTGCACGCCGAACTCGAATCCGCGCGTCGCGCAGCGCCGGTCGACGAGGCGATCGCCGAGGCTCGTGCCGCCGTCATCCATGCGCGCCGCAAGGACGACGAATCGCAGCGCATCGCGGTGCGACTGGCCGGTCTGCTCGGGGAACCAGCGGCTGCCGATATCGCTGGGATCGACCTGATCGCCGTCGAGGCGGGCGCCGACGCGTCGCCGATCGTTGGCGTAGACGCCGATGTCGATGCGGCCGTGCGGCGGTGGAGCGGTCAGATCGGTGCGCTCGACGAGGTAGGCGCCGACGCGGCCGTCGCCACCACGCTGACCGCTGAACTGTCCGGCCTGCACGACGAGGCTGCCACGCTGACCGCCAGGGTCGGCGAGCTGACCCGGTTGCGCGGAGCGCTCCCCGGATCGATCGTCACCACCGAGGGCAGGCTGCGCGAGGCCACCGAGGCCGCGGCGTCGTTGCCCGGGCTGTCCGCCGAATGCGAACGCCTGCAGATCGCGGCAGCTGCCGCGGTCGAAATCGCCGGACGTAGAACCGCTCTCGACCGTGCACGGATCGAATTCGAGTCGGCCCGCACCGCGCACAACGACGCCAAGGAACAGGTGCTGGATCTGCGTGAGCGCAGGCTGGCCGGGATGGCCGCCGAACTCGCCGGACAGTTGTCGGAGGGGCGGCCGTGCGCGGTGTGCGGCTCCGCCGAGCATCCCGCGCCCGCGCGCCCGGCTTCCAGCGCCGTATCCAGGGACGCCGAGGATGCCGCGGCCGCAGCGGAACGCGCCGCCGAGGACACCCGCGACCGCGTGCTGTCGCGCATCACCACACTGGAACGTGACATCGAGTCGTTGATCGCGCGCGGCGGCGACGCCGACCGAGTCGAACTGGCCGCCACATTGCGCACCGCCACCGATCGCTACGAGGACGCCGCCGAACTCGCGGTCAGGTCCGAGGGCCTCACCGCCGAGTTGTCCCGCCTACGGGCCGACGAACTCCGCCTGCACGAGGAACTTCGCCGCTGCGACACGCGCCGGAGCGCGGTTGCCGCGGGCATCACGGCCACGACCACCCGGCTCGCCGAACTCACCACGCGGCTGCGTGCCGCCGCCGGTGCCGACGAGACGATCGATCGCCGCCGCACCCGCCTGCACACTCTGATCGCCGACGCCATCGCGCTGCGCGACGCGCGCAATAATGCCGCGACTGCCGCGGAGCAGGTGACATCGATCGCCGACCGCGTCGAAAGCCTCGCAATAGCAGCGGGTTTCGCAGCGGCCGGAGATCAGCCGAATCCGACGCCGGGGATCGACGTCGTCGACAGCGACACTTCGGCTGTCGACAGCGAATCGATCGATGCGCGTGCGTTCGGTACGGGATCCGAACCGGCCGCCGCGCGGCGTGACGACGTGGCCATGCTGACCGCCTACGCGCGGGTGGTGACGGCGGCTGTGCGCACAGCGCAGCGGCAAGCCGAGATCGAAGCAGAGTTGGTAGCCGCAGACAGGGCTCACGCCCACGCGCAAGCCGTTCTCGCGGAGCCGGATATCCAAACGGCGGCCATTTCCGAACCCGACGATCTCGCGGAGCTGGAGGCGTTGGTGACCACCGCACAGGCCGAACTGAACGCCGCTGTCGCCGCGCACGCGGAGGCGTCGCGTCGGGTGAGTCAGCTGGAGCGGCTCGGTGGTCAGCTGTGGGCTGCGGTGGAGCGCATCGCTCCCGTGCAGCGCGCCCACGAAGAGCTCGCCGCGCTGGCAGAAGTGGTCGCAGGCAGAGGCGAGAACAACCGTCGAATGTCCTTGCGCTCCTATGTGCTCGCCGCTCGACTAGAGGAGGTTGCGGTGGCCGGATCGGTGCGGCTGCGCCGAATGTCCGGCGGCCGCTACGAATTCGTCCACTCCGACAAGGCGGGCCCACGTGGCAGGCGCGGGGGTCTCGGGCTCGACATCCGTGACGACTACACCGGCGCTGTTCGCCCCGCGAAAACTCTCTCCGGCGGCGAAACATTCATGGCCTCACTGTCATTGGCGCTCGGCCTCGCCGATACCGTCGCCGCCGAGTCGGGCGGCCTCGTCCTGGATACCCTCTTCATCGATGAAGGGTTCGGTGGCCTCGACGCCGATACGCTCGACGCTGTCATGGGCGTATTGGACGAACTCCGTGATGGCGGCCGCGTAGTCGGCGTTGTCAGTCATGTCGACGAAATGCGCCAACGCATCCCGAGCCGCCTGCACGTCCTACGTGGCCGCGCAGGCTCCCGCCTCGAAACTACTGTCGCCTGATTTCCCTGGGCGACGAGCGCGGGTGTCGGCTATAGCCGCCTGGTTCGCAGCCGTGATGTTTCTCCGAGGTGGCGCAGGAAGCGTAGGCGCGTCCATGTCGGGCACAGGGTTCGGCTGTCAGGAATTCGGTTCGGTCCGCACACTGATCGATCCCAGCTGATGCGTGGGGCTTTCGTGGTCGAGCAGCCAGCGCTTCACGTCCAGTCCCCACCGGAAGCCGCCGAGCGCGCCGCCGATGCGGAAGATGCGATGGCAGGGAACGAAGAGAGCGGCGGCGTTGCGGGCGCAGGCGTTGGCGGCCGCGCGGGTGGCGTTGGGGCGGCCGGAGATCACGGCGTAGTCGGTGTAGGTGATCGGGCTCCCGGCGGGGACGGTCCGCAGTACTTCCCAGGCATGCAAGAGGAATTCGCCGGATTGCTGGCGGACGGGGATGTCGTCGATCGCCGTCAGGTCGCCGTCGTGATAGGTGGTGATCGCTCGGGTCACCTCGCCGAGTGAATCACGGTGGCGTAGCTGCGCGGGCCGCAGACTCGGGTGGATCAGCCCGCGCAGGTTCTCGGCGTCGGCGGTCCAGCCGGAGGCCAACACCGCCCCGTCGGCGCCCACCAGTGCTGTGAATGGGCCGATCGGCGTATCGGTGACTGCGAAATCAGCTGTGGTGGTTGCTGTTCGGACAGTTTCCTGGTGAATAGCGATCGTAGCGGTCACGATTCGGCACTCGCTTTCGAAATTCAGGGTGATCAGGAGTTGGTGCGTGGCTTCGAACGGGTTGTCGACTTGGCCGCCGCTTTGGCGCCGCGGCCCGCCAGCGCCGTCTTCCACAGGTGCATGGACAGATACGACCGCCACGGTGCCCAGTGGGTGGTGTCGGTGAGGTCGAGGCCGAGCAGGCCCGCGCCCTGCCGTACCACCAGGTCGGTGTCGAGCAGGATGTCCGGGTCTGCGAGCAGGCGCATGGTGACGTAGTCGGCGGTCCATGGGCCGATACCGTCGAGACCCATGAGTTCACGGCGCAAATCCGTTGTGGTGCGGCCTTGGTGCAGCACGAGCTCGCCCGCGGCGAGTGCCTCGGCGACGCCGACGATCGAGCGGATCCGCCGCGCGGGACCGGTCAGCACCTCCGCGCCGCGTTCGGCGATCGCGGCGGGAGTCGGAAAGAGCAACGGCACCGGTCCGTCCACCTGCTCGCCGAGCGCTTCGACCAGCCGCGCGGTGTGGGTGGCGGCCGCGGATACCGAGATCTGCTGCCCGATCATGGTGCGCAGCAACAACTCCGGTCCATCCAGGCACCCGGGGACCCGGATTCCCGGTGTGAAGGCAGGCTGACGGTGACCGGTGGTGGGTTTGGCCACACCGACATTGAACGGGTGCTGTGCGGGTGCGGTCCCCACGTCGGGCAGGTCGGCGCCGTCCGGTGTGAACTCCGCAGCGTCGCGGCGGTGCGCTGCCGCTCGTCGCGAGGCCACCGTTTCATAATCCCCCCGCGTCACCCGGCTCTGCTCCGACGGCGCGGCGGCCGGAATGGCGCCGAGCACTTCATCGATGCCGACCGGGTCGGCGTCCAGATCCAGTAGGTGACGTACTCGCGCGACGGTCGGGGCCAGGTCGCGCATATCGTGCAGCGCCAGTTCGGCGCGCACGTGGTCGCGTTGGAAGCTCAGCCGGATCGTGGCGTGCCCATGCGGCGTGCGCAGGCTTCTCGTGTAGGCGCGGTCCTCCCACAGCTCCATCCCGGGGGCCAGATGGGACGACAGGAACCACTCCAGCCACGCCCGATCCAGCGGCTCTCGGTAAGGCAGCCGCAGTGTCAGCGATCCATTCGTCGGCGGGATCACCTGACCGTTCCCGGAACGGGTCACCCGCTGGGCCTCGGTGCGCATGGTGGTCGGGCTGACGGCGAACACTTCGCGCACGGTGTCGTTGAACTGACGGATACTGGCGAATCCGGCGGCAAAGGCTATGTCGGACATCGGCATGCTCGTGGTCTGGATCAGCAGCCGGGCCGTGTGTGCGCGGTGCGCCCGCGCCAAGGCCAGCGGCCCGGCGCCGAGCTCGGTGGTGAGCACTCGGGTGAGCTGGCGTTGCGAGTAGCCGAGCGTCGCGGCGAGTGCGGGCACTCCACCGCGTTCGATGGCGCCGTCACCGATGAGCCGCATCGCTCGGGCGGCCAGGTCCGCGCGGGTGTTCCAGAGTGGCGATCCCGGCGCGGCATCGGGTAGGCAGCGGCGGCATGCGCGATACCCGGCCTGCTGTGCCGCGGCGGCTGTCGGCAGGAAGGTCACATTGGTCGGCTTCGGCGTGATCGCCGGACACGAAGGGCGGCAATAGATTCCGGTGGTGCGCACGGCCGTGAAGAACTGGCCGTCGAATCGGGGGTCCTTGGTGGATACCGCTCGATAGCAGCGCTCGAAATCCAATGCCGTGATCGTCACCCCAACCACAATGGCAGCAACCCTGGTTGTGCGCTAGCGGAAATCCGCCACTACCCCCTAGGGGGCTCAGCAGCAGCGGTTGCTGGGGTTGCGATCGGCGTCGGCGTGGCGGGTACGCCAGTACTCGCGTTCGGTGGGGATTTCGCAGCCGGGATGGGTTCGACGCAGGTGCGCGACATACCGCTGGTAGTCCTGACCGCCGAGCACCGAGTTGATCCACCAGCCCAGCGCGCGCACCGTCGTGCCGCAAGCGGTTGCGGCCGCGCGCAGCCGCGCACCGGCCGGTCGCGGGGACCGGCCGGTGCGCGGGGCGTCGGATGCGGTCAATGCCCTCGGGCGTGTGCGGCGCCCGGCGCGCGGACCTGCCCCGATTCGATCAGGGCGTCCCATTCCTTCTGTACTTCCTTCTCCGCGGGAGTGGCGATGAATCCTCGTGGCGCGAAGATCTTCGATGGCTCCTCTGGTGATTCGCTGCTCGGGCCGCCACCGGCACGCCACGCGCGCACGCAGACCACGACGCCGACCACCGCGACGATCAGCACGAGCACCGCGAAGATGATCGACAAACTGCCCTGGATGAACGTGTTGCGCACGATCTTGTCCATGTCGTCGACATTCTTGGCAGGCGCCAACAGCTTTCCGGCATCGCGGGCCGTGCTGTAGTTACTGTGCTGCTTCCAGTATCCCAGCTTCGGATCGGCCGAGAAGATCTTCTGCCAGGACGCGGTCATGGTCACCGTCAGATCCCAGATCAGCGGCAGCGCCGGGATCCAGGCCCACTTGACCAGTCCCTTCTTGATCAGAATGGTCAGCACGACGGTCAGCGCGATCGCCGCGAGCAGCTGATTGGAAATGCCGAACAGCGGATACAGCGTGTAGATGCCGCCCAGTGGATCGGTGACGCCCATCAGCAGCACCGAGCCCCATGCGGCGACCACGACGGCCGAGCAGATCCACGCGCCGGGCCGCCACGACGGATCCTTGAACTTCCTCGCGGGGCCGCCGAGATTGCCGAGGGAGTCCGAGAGCATGAAGCGCGCGACACGGGTGCCCGCGTCGATCGTGGTGAGGATGAACAGCGCCTCGAACATGATCGCGAAGTGGTACCAGAACGCCTTCATGCCGGAGCCGCCGAGGAACTGCGACATCACTTGGGACATGCCCACCGCCAGCGTCGGCGCGCCACCGGTGCGCGAGACGATGCTGGTCTCGCCGACCTCGGTCGCGGCCCTGGTGAGTTCCGCGCCGGTGATCGGGTCACCGCTGAGTCCGAGCGAATTGGTGTAGGCGGCCGCCTTCTCGGCGGTTCCGCCGGTGAGCCCGGCGCCCGCGTTCATCGCAAAGTACAGGTGCTGGTCGATGATGCTGGCGGTGATGATCGCCATGACCGCGACGAACGACTCCATCAGCATGCCGCCGTAGCCGATCATCCGCGCGTGCGACTGCTTTTCCAGCAGCTTGGGCGTGGTGCCGGAGGAGACAAGGGCGTGGAATCCCGACAGCGCACCACACGCGATGGTGATGAACAGGAACGGGAACAGGCTGCCCGCGAAGGACGGACCATTGCCGGTGTGCGCGAATTCCGACACGGCGGGGGCCTTCAGCACGGGCATGGTGATCACGATGCCGATGGCGAGTAGGCCGATGGTGCCGATCTTCATGAAGGTCGACAGGTAATCGCGGGGTGCGAGCAGCAGCCACACCGGCAGCACCGAGGCGACGAAACCATAGAGGATCAGCATCCACGCGATGGTGGTGCCGGACAGGGTGAACAGGTCACGGCCCCAACCGGACTCGGAGACCCAGCGACCGGAAATTATGGCGAGCAGCAACAGCGCGAACCCGACGATGGACACCTCACCGACCCGGCCAGGTCGCACATACCGCAGGTAGACGCCCATGAAAAGGGCGATCGGGATGGTCATGCCGATCGAGAACACGCCCCAGGGGCTGCCACCGTGCAGTTGGCCGTCCGCGCCCTTGACCGCGGCGAGTGCCTGCACGACGACGATGCCGAGCACCGCGAGCAGGATCATCATGATCACCAGCACCGCGACGATCGCCGCTACGCCGCCGATCGGGCCGAGTTCGTCGCGGGCCATCTGCCCCAGCGAGCGGCCGCGGCGTTTCGACGAGGCCCACAGCACCAGGTAGTCCTGCACCGCACCCGCGAAAACGACGCCGACGATGATCCAGATCGTGCCCGGAAGGTAGCCCATTTGGGCGGCGAGCACCGGACCGACCAGCGGACCAGCCCCCGCGATGGCGGCGAAGTGGTGCCCGAAGAGCACCCGCCGGTCCATCGGCATGTAGTCCTTGCCGTTTTCCAGCTCTTCAGCGGGCGTTGCCACGTCGTCGCGTGGCTTGGTGATCTTGTATTCGATGAGTCTGGCGTAGAACTGGAAAGCGATCACGTAGCTACAGACCGCCGCGATCACAATCCACACGGCGTTGACGTTCTCGCCTCGTGCGATGGCGACCACGGCCCACGCGACCGCGCCGAGAACCGCGATGACGGCGAACACCGCCTTCTTGGCCGGGGTTATCGGCGACCGATCGACAACGCCGACGGGCGGCAATTCGGGATCGGTCCGTAAATATTCGATTGTCGCCATCCGCCCTACTCTCCTGTAAAACGCGCAGGATCTTGCTGAAACACGTGACAACGTATCCGATCGGTGACGGCGTGTGGGCGCGTTTCCCGACTCCTTCGGCCGACGTTAAATATTGTTCGTGTGTCGGCCATCACCTCGGTGTTGCCGGACGTATGCTGCCATGCGGTTCGTGATGCGCTACATCCGCCCCGAGGAGGGCTGACCTGTATCCCACCCGGTATCCCCACTTCTGGCGGTTCGCGATGCGCTGCGTCCGAATGGGCCATGGTTAGTCTCGAGCGCCATGCGTCCACCTCGGCTGGATTCACCGCAACCCACCCTGCCGGTTCGGCAGCTACGCCGGCGCACTCTGCTGAGTTCGGCACTGGCCGCGCCGCTGCTCGCCACCGGGTGCGGCGCCGCCGACGACGCCTTGACCTTCTTCTTCGGTGCCCGGCCGCAGGAGGCGCGGGTCCGGCAGCGGATCATTCAGGAATTCCAGAAAACCCACCCGGACATCAAGATTCGCACCATTGTGTCGGGGCCCGATGCGCTGCAGCAGATGCTCACCTATTGTGCGGGCGGCAAATGCCCCGACATCATCATGGCCTGGGAACTGCTCTACGCCGGTCTCGCCGAGCGCGGCGTGCTCCTGGACCTGAACCCCTTGCTCCAGCGCGACACCGAGCACGCCGCCGCGCTACGCGGTGACGGATTCCCGACGCTGTATGACACATTCACCTATTCCGGTGGGCAATACGCGCTGCCCGAGCAGTGGTCCGGGGTGTTCCTCTATTACAACCGGCAGCTGTTTGCCGAGGCGGGACTTACCCCGCCCGCTCGCTGGTCCGAGGCGTGGAATTTTACTGAATTCCTGCATGCGACAAAGGCTCTCACCCATCGTGAGTCCTCGGGTCGAACACGACAATGGGGCTTCACCGACGCGTGGGTGCCGTATTTCTCGGCGGCCTGCTTCGGCATGAACAACGGTGTGGAGTGGTTCACGCCGTCGGTCGGGCCGACCAGAACCAATCTCGGCGATCCCCGGTTCGCCGAGGGATTTCAGTTCTACGCCGATCTCGCGGTGCGGCATCACGTTGCGCCGCGAGTCGCCGACCAGCAATCGGTGTCGGCGCCGGACCTGTTCCGGCGCGGCAAGGCCGGGATGATGATGGGTGGGCACTGGCTGTACTCCGAATTCGTCGGCAAGAAAGACCTCGACGTCGATCTCACGGTGCTGCCGGTCGGTCCACACGGTGGTCCCGGCGCGATCACCGATGTGGGATGCACCGGGCTGTCCATCGCGGCGGACAGCCCGCGCATCGAACAAGCCTGGGAATTTGTCAAATTCGCGACCGGCCCGGTGGGCCAGGCCATCATTGCCGCCTCTGGCCTGTTCGTTCCCGTCCTGAAATCGGCCATGGGTTCGCGCGGTTTCGCCGACGCGCACCGCGAAATTCGCAACCTGGAAGTCCTCACCGGCGGCCCGGCCGCCTCGCGCCCACTTCCGGTCACCCCCGCCTGGGGCAAGGTTTCGGCCCTCCTCGAGCGCGGCGGCAACCGAGTCCTGCGCGGTGCCGCCACCGCGGCTTCCCTCAACGGCGACTTCACCACCGATATCGACGCCCTCCTGGAGCCCACCACATGACCACGCTGCGCGATCGCCTGTCGAACGGCACCCGGCTGCGGCACCCGTCGCCCAGAGCCCGTCACCCGGTGTCACGCGCCGAACGTGGGCGGCTGGCCCGGCAGCGAGAGCGGGCAGGATGGTTGTTCGTGGCACCGAATCTGGCGGCGGTGGGGTTGTTCTTGCTTTTTCCGTTGGGGTTTTCGCTGTATCTGAGTTTTCACGCGTGGGATTTGTTCAGTGCGCCCCGATTCGTGGGGGTGGCGAACTATCGGCGTTTGTTCGGGGCGGATCCGCTGTTTCTCATCGCGTTGCGCAACACCGCGATTTTCACGGTGCTGACGTTGGTGCCGACCGTGGTGATCGGGTTGGGTGTCGCCGCAGTGCTCAACCGAAAGTTGGCGGGTATCGGCATCTTTCGGACCATCGCGTTTCTGCCACTGGTGGCATCCACCGTGGCCATGGCTGTGGTGTGGCGATTCATTTTCACCAGCGACGACGGGCTGCTCAATATCATGCTCGGCTGGGTCGGCATCGATCCCGTGCCGTGGTTGGTCGATCCGGACTGGGCGCTGGTGTCGCTGAGCATTGTGACCGTATGGAAGAGCGTGCCTTTCGCGACGGTGATCCTGCTGGCCGCCATGCAGGGTGTGCCGGAGACGCTGTACGAGGCGGCGAAGATCGACGGGGCCGGTGCGCTGCGGCGGTTCTGGTCGATCACGGTGCCGCTGATTCGCGGACCACTGTCGTTCGTCTTCGTCATCACGATCATCAACTCGGTGCAGGCCTTCGACCAGGCGTATGCGCTCACCGGCGGCAACGGCGGGCCGGAGACGGGCACCTATCTGCTCGGAATCATGCTGTTCCAGAACGCATTCAGCTTCTATGAGGTCGGATACGCGGCGGCGCTGGCCTGGGTGATCTTCGCGATTCTGCTGGTGGTGACCTTGGTGCAATTGCGGTTGGGTCGGCGCGAGGAGGTCGAATTGTGAACGCCTACCGCGTTGTTCGTCGGTCACCAACGATCGAGCACAGAGCTGAAATGGCGGCGCAGCCGTCGCAAGCGCCCGCCGGCGCGCCGACCACCGAGGTCATTGTCCGAGACAGTCGGGTTCGGCGGGCAATCGCTCGACGTACGCTGCGGGGCACCCTCATCTATGTTGCTCTGGTAGGTGTCGCCTGGTGCGCGCTCGCCCCGATCCTGTGGGCGCTGTCGGGCTCACTGAAGCGTGACGGCGAGATCACCGAGCCGACACTGCTGCCCGCGCAACCACAATGGTCGAACTATCGCGAGATCTTCGATCTGCTGCCGCTGGGCCGGATGTTGCTCAACACCACCGTGTACGCGCTGTGCGTCACCGGGGGACAGGTCTTCTTCTGCGCGCTGGCCGGCTATGCGTTCGCCCGCCTGCGATTTCGCGGTCGGGATGCCTTGTTTCTCGCCTATCTCGGCACCCTCATGGTGCCGCTGACCGTCACGGTGATCCCGCAGTTTCTGATCATGCGCGCGTTCGGCTGGGTGGACACCCCGTGGGCGATGATCGTGCCCGGCCTGTTCGGCAGCGCGTTCGGCACCTACTTGATGCGCCAATTCTTCCGCACCCTGCCTGCGGAGCTCGAGGAAGCGGCCATCGTCGACGGCTGCACCACCTGGCAGGTCTTCTGGCGCGTCCTGCTCCCGCACACCCGCCCCGCCCTCATGGTGCTGGCCGTCCTCACCTGGATCGGCGTCTGGAACGACTTCCTCTGGCCGCTGGTGATGATCCAACGCAACGAGATCGCGACCGCCACTTTGGGTTTGGTGCGATTACAAGGTCAGTACCACACGCAATGGCCGATCCTGATGGCCGCCGCCATGGTCCTGCTCGCGCCGCTGCTGGTGATCTATGCGATCGCGCAGAAGTCCTTCGTCAGCGGCATCGCGCAGTCGGGAATCGGCGGCCGCTGAGTTCTCCCTCGGTCGCGCTGTCCTCGGCCTATCGGCCATTGCTCGGCTCCCGAGCTGCACTGCCTGCAGGATGCGCACGTGGCCGGGCGTTCATGGGTGAACCCGGCCGCGCTCGTCGTCGGCCTACTGGCGCAGCCGCGCTCGTCGTCGGTCTACTCGCCCCGATAGGTGCCGAAGCTCCAGATATTGCCTTCGGGGTCGCGGACGGTGAAGCCGCGGGAGCCGTAGTCCTCATCGCGCAGGCCGCGCACCACCTCGGCACCTGCGGCGGTGGCGCGTGCGAAGAGGTCGTCGGGGTTGTCGCAGACGACGTAGGTGGAGTCGTTGCCGGGGGAGCGTTGTCCGAACACGGTGTCGTCGCGGCTGTGGGAGCCGAACATGATGCCGCCGCCGAGTGGCCACCGCAGCTCGCCGTGTTCGACGATCGTCGGGTCGTCCTCGCGGGCATAGACACCGGTTTCCTCGAAGCCGAAGGCCTCGACGAGGAACGCGGACATGGCGCGAGCGTCGCGGAAGATCAGGCAGGGCCAGATCGCGGTGGCAGTGCGTGTGGTGCTGGTTGCCGTCGTGGGATTCGTCATGTCTCCAGCTTCATCCGGCGAACCCCGTGTCGTCTTGGACGGATGGAATCTCCTCGGCCAGCCAGGTGGTCGGACTGCAGCCGGCCAGGTCCGCGAAGTCACGGTTCAGGTGGGCCTGGTCGTAGTAGCCACAGGTGGCCGCGACCTGGGCAAAGCTCACGAAGGATGGGGTGCGTTCGATCATGTGCCGCGCGCGTTCGAATCGGGCGATCCGCGCGGCCAGTTTCGGGCCGAGGCCGAATTCCGCGCCGAAACGGCGGGCCAGGTGTTGCCGACTCCAGCCGATCTTCTCAGCCAGCGCAGCGATGGGCGCGGTGCCGCCGGTTTCTACCAAAGTCCGCCAGGCCCAAGCTAATTCGGGCGACACCACCCGGTCATGGCAGGCCAGATCGGCCAGTATGCGATCGCAGGCGGTGAATCGATCCGGCCAGGCGGACAGTGTTTGGAGTTGCTCCCACAGTTGGCGCCCGGTCGGGCCGATCACGTCCGCGCATTCCAGCGAGATGTTCCAGAGCTCACCTGCCGGCATGCCGAACAGGGCGCGAGAGCCCAGCGGAGTCAAGGCGATCGACACACCCTCTTGAAAACCGTCGTGGGCGATGGTCGCACTGCTTGCCTGCAAACCGCTGAGCACGCAGCCGTAATTGTCGGGTGTCTGTCGCGGGTCAGTGTGCGCGACAACGTCGATGGTGTGCCCGATGGCGACGATGAACGTCATGTGCCGCGACGGCAGTCCGCGATGCAGTCCGGGTGCGAACCCGGACATGCGGTAGCCGACGTAGCGGTCGATGAAGGCCGCGAGCGCGGGTGCCGGTCGTGCCGTCACCACTTCGGTGGTCGGCTCCATGAACGTCACGCTACGCCCGTCGCTGGTTCCCACAACCCGTCGACGGCTGGTCGGCGTGCAACGCGAAACAGTGCCTGCCACGGCTTCATCGGCCATCCCGATGGGCTCCGGTGCGGGTGCACAGGGCCGTCGGGGTGCTGCTCGGGCGGCGAGCCACCGGGTCATCCATGCCCATCGAGCGGCTCCGTGGGTGGTCGCTCAGCTCGCGACGCTGATGTGCGCGCGGATTGTCTGCCGGTCGGCCGCCACGTCGAGCATGCATGTGGCGAGATCGGCCCTGGCGATTCTGATTCCGAAGGTCACATTGCGCTCGATCGCGGTTCGGTAGGAGCCCTTCGCCGGCTTGTCGGTGAGCTGGGGTGCCCGGATGATCGTCCAGTCCAGCGCGGTGTCACGCACGGTTTGTTCGGCTGCGGCCATGTCGTCGAGGCTATGGCGCAGCAGCGGATTCAAGATGAGCGGCTTGACCACGAAGCGGGTGAACCAGTCGTCACCCGCCCCTGAGATTCTGGCGCTGTTGCTGACCAGGACGATGCGGTGGACGTCGACCGATTTCATGGCCTTGGTGATGGACAGGGCGGTGTCGGTGGCGACAGTCGTCGGTCCCTTGTCTCTGGATCCGATGGTGTCGAGCACAGCGTCCGCGTCTCGGATCGCTTCGGTGAGCGATCCGGGGTCCATGACGTCGGCCGGTACGACCCGGAGCTGCGGATGGTCCTGGATGGAGTGCTCACCTCGGACTACCGCGGTCACCTGGTGCCCTGCAGCCAGAGCTTGGTGCACGAGGTGACCGCCGGTGCGTCCGGTTGCTCCGAAAATCGTGAGTCGCATAACGAGTCCTTCTGGTTGGTGAGTACTTACTAACTTAGAATGGGTGAGTACTTACTAACTTGTCAACCGGGAGGCACGATGGGAACGCGCGATCAGATCCTCGACGCCGCGGCCGAGATCATGCGTAACCGTGGGGTGGCCTTCGCGACTACCAAGGAGATCGCCAAGGCCGCGGGGTATTCGGAAGCCGCGCTCTACAAGCACTTCAGCGACAAAGAAGACCTCATCCTCAATGTCCTGCGGCATCGCATGCCGGGTTCGATCGACGCGGGCCCGCAGCCGGGTGCGGCCACGGTGGAAGACAATCTCGCCGTGATGGCGCGCGGCGCACTGAGCTTCTATCAGCAATCGCTGCCACTACTCGGTGGCCTCTTGGCGCAGCCGAAACGGATGGCGGCACATCGCGATTCGATGAATCGCCATGGTGCAGGTCCGGGTCGGGCGATCGCGGGCATCGCCGGCTATCTGCGCGCCGAGCAAGAACTCGGTCGGGTCGATTCGGCCGCCGACGTCGACACCGTCGCGGCCCTCCTCGACGGTGCCTGCTTCCATCAGGCCTTCCTGCGTTTCTACGAAGGGGGACCCGATGCCACATCCGCGCCGGATGAGCTCGCACGGAATCTCGCGCGGACGCTCACCCGTGCCCTCGGGCCGGACACGGGCGCAGAGTCTCGCCGCTGATCTACTGCGGCCGACGTCCGGCTGCACGCACGGCAGTTGAGTCGGCCCACTGACCACCCGGCTGAGCCCACGGCAGCACCACGGCTCGGCAACCGAGGGGGAACTGCCGGCTGGGCGATTGGCATTCATAGCTGGGCAGCTGTCGTCGGGCCACCGACCGCGTGGCTGCCCTTCGAGCGGTCGTTGTCCACCCCATCTCGGAGGTTGGCGGCCGGACTATAGATCGTCAGCGTGAACCGCATCGCACTCGTCCGCATGCCCCACTCGACGGCGCGGCGCGGGCCCGAACCCGCCTCTCAGTCGATGCCGAGCGATGGTGAGATGGAGCACTCGGGGCGTCGAGGCACTGCGGAAACACGCTGTTGTGCGGTTACCGTTACCGCTTCTAAGCATTTTGGAGGTGTGATGCGGCGGGTTCAATACGAGCGCAGCGGTGGTCCGGAGGTACTCGAGGTCGTGTCGGTCGAGGTGCCGACACCGGGCCCGGGTGAACTTCTGGTTCGGGTCGACGCGATCGGGGTGACCCTGCCGGTGGTCCGCAAGGTGCGCGAGCCGCGGGAGCCGATCGCGTTGGGTGGCGAGATCGCGGGCGAGGTGGTCGCGGTCGGCGAGGGTGTCACCGGATACGCGCCCGGCTACCGCGTGACCGGCTTGGTTTTCGGCCACGGTTATGCCGAGTACGCGCTGTTGTCGGTCGCGATGGCATCGCCCATTCCCGACGGCGCCTCCGCCGTAGACGCTGTCGCGCTGGTGCGCAGCGGACTGGTCGCCTTGGGTGCGCTCGACGCCGCGAACCCGAAGGACGGGGAGGCTGCGCTGGTCACGGCCGCCGCGAGCGGCGTAGGGCACCTTGCTGTTCAGCTGGCACGGGTGCGCGGCGCGGCGCGAGTGGTTGCTGCGGTCTCCGATCTCGCCAAGGCGGATTTCGCGCGTGACCTCGGCGCGGACCAGGTGGTCGAATACGGGCAGGAGTCGTGGGGCGACCCCGTCGACTACGTGCTCGACGCGGTCGGCGGCGAACTGCTCACCTCCGCCGTCGCAGCCCTCGCACCGGGTGGGCGGCTGGTCGCCTACAGCTCTGGCGGCGGCACGATCCAGGCCTACGACCTGCTCGTCGGAGCCAAATCGGTCACCGGCTTCCAGCTCGCGCTGATCGCAAGGAACTCCCCGGATCTGTATGAGCACTGGCGGCAGGAACTCTGGCAGTACTTCGCCTCTGGCCAGCTGCGCCCCGCCGTCCATGCGGAGTTCGCTCTGGCCGACGCCGCCGCCGCGCACGCCGTCGTCGAAGACCGCGCCAACCTCGGCAAGGTGGTCCTGATTCCTTGACGGTGCCCGAAGCCTGCGTCGCCACCCCCTCCCAGTCGTGGCGGCGCAGGGCGTGTGGCAGCCATTCGGCGACGGTGCGGGAACAGTGACCCGGACCGCCGCGTAGACTCTGCTCCTCGTGAGTCTCACCCTCGGAATCGTCGGCCTGCCCAACGTCGGAAAGTCGACGCTGTTCAACGCGTTGACCAAGAACGACGTGCTTGCGGCGAACTACCCGTTCGCGACCATCGAGCCGAACGTCGGGGTGGTGCCACTGCCGGACCCACGGTTGAACAAGCTCGCCGAGATCTTCGGTTCCGAGCGCATCGTGCCAGCTGTGGTGTCGTTCGTCGACATCGCGGGCATCGTGAAGGGCGCCTCCGAGGGTGCGGGCCTCGGCAACAAGTTCCTCGCCAACATTCGTGAGGCCGACGCCATCTGCCAGGTGGTCAGGGTGTTCGCCGACGACGACGTCATCCACGTCGACGGACGGGTCGACCCGACCGCCGACATCGAGGTGATCGAGACCGAGCTGATCATCGCCGACATGCAGACGCTGGAGAAGGCGATCCCGCGGTTGGAGAAGGAAGCCAAGGTCAAGAAGGACCGCAAGCCGGTTCTCGACGCCGCCAAGGCCGCCCAGGAAGTCCTCGACACCGGCGCGACCCTCTTCTCGGCCCGCGCGAAGCTGGACAACGAACTGCTGAAAGAGCTTTCGCTGCTCACCACCAAGCCGTTCCTCTACGTCTTCAACGCCGACGAGTCGGTGCTCACCGACGAGGCGAAGATCGCGGAGCTGAAAGCCACCGTGGCGCCGGCCGATGCGGTGTTCCTCGACGCGAAGGTCGAATCCGAACTGCTCGAGCTCGACGACGAATCCGCCATCGAACTCCTCGAGTCCATCGGCCAGACCGAACCCGGTCTGCACGCCCTCGCCCGCGCCGGCTTTCACACCCTCGGCCTGCAGACCTACCTCACCGCAGGCCCGAAAGAGGCCCGCGCCTGGACAATCCACCAGGGCGACACCGCCCCCAAGGCCGCAGGCGTCATCCACACCGACTTCGAACGCGGCTTCATCAAAGCCGAGGTGGTCTCCTTCGCCGATCTCGTCGAGCACGGCTCCATGGCGGCGGCGAAGGCAGCGGGCAAGGTTCGGATGGAGGGCAAGGACTACACCATGGTCGATGGGGACGTCGTCGAGTTCCGTTTCAACGTCTAGCGGTAGTCGCGCCATCGAAGAATAAGTAGCGCCTGCTCTAGGTGCGTTTCAGCAGCTCGAGGCGGGGCGACGCGCCGAGCCCGCCGGCTGAGCTCGTCGCTGGGGTCGGCTGTGGCTGCCAACCGGGACCCCGGAACAGGAAGCCGAGCTTGTCCGAGAATTTCGCCGTGTTCTTGACGTCCTGCCAGATCGCGACTATCTCGCGGGCGTTGATCTTTGCGATGTTGTAGGTGTTGACGTTCTTGGTGAGGCCGTAGATCGCCCGCTCACCCTCCGGCTCGAAGGAGCCGAAGATGCGGTCCCAGATGATGAGCACGCCACCGTAGTTGCGGTCGAGGTATTCAGTGTTGGAGCCGTGGTGCACGCGGTGATGGCTCGGCGTGTTGAACACGAATTCGATAGGCGCCCAAAGTTTGTCGATGACCTCGGTATGGATGCCGAACTGGTACAGCAGGTTGATCGCGTAGGAGGCGGCGATGATCTTGCCATCGATTCCCGACAGTGCCAGTGGTACAAGGAACGGCAGGGACGTGACAACCAGCCAAGGCGTACGCAGTGCCGTGGTGAGGTTGAAGCTCTCGCTCGAGTGGTGCACGACGTGGACCGACCAAAACACCCGGATTTCGTGGTGAGCGCGGTGAAACCAGTAGTAGGCAAAGTCGACCCCGATAATCGCGACGGCCCACGCAACCCAACCCTCGAGGTGCCACGGCACCAGCGAAGAAACAGACGCGAAGATTGCGAGCTCCGCCAGCGCCCATGGAATATCGAGGAGTTGGTACCCCAGGCCGGCGGCGATGGAGGTAGCTGAGTCGCGGTAGTCGTACGGTTTGCCGTGCCGCTCGAGGTACACGAACTCCGCCGCAACGGCGACGATGAAGACCGGAATTGCCAGCCAGATCAGCATGGTCGAGACATCCATGCCGGACATCGCATACGCAAGGCGGGGAATAACGATGACTACGGCAGCCGTGCTCAGTCCGGCGAGCAGTACTCCGTAAGCCGAGATGAACCTAGTCCGGCCGCGGGCCCGGAACTTCTCCCGCCATGCCTCGGTGGTCGATTTCCTTCCACTCATATGTGAACCATCGTCTGGAGCGGCGCTCGACACCAGGGACCCAAGGTGTGGCTGATCGCCACCTTGTCGCCAGCCGGACCGAATCAGTGGGGGCAAGTCACGCCGTCGCGGGACAACAATGTCGCCCTTCGGCAAGTAGATCTGCTATTTCGGTGTGATTCGGACCGTTTCGGGATCGATGGTCTTTCGCCCGCGCCGTGTAGGTAACAGACGCACTTCGCAGAGCAAGTCGGTGGGGCCGCATCACTGTGTGGTCTCACTTCCCAGGCAGCTCAGCGACTGCATGGCCGCGCGCTCGATGCGTGAAAGATCGCAGAAGAGAGTGCCTGCCTGCAGGAGGTACTGCGTGTCGCCCGATTCGCCGGCTTTCGTGATCAGTGCTGCGGCTTCTGTCCACAGGATGGCTGCCTCGATGTACGCCCTGTGGCCGGTGCGCAGGTGGCTGCAGTCGAGTAGCTCGGTGCATTCGGAGAGGAAGTCGCGGTAGAGGTTGCGGAACAGAGCGCCTCCGGTGCCGCCCTTCTCCATCAAGAGGGCGGCCTGTGTCAGATCCCGCCGCGGGTTGTCAGTGCGCTGGAGCCAGGTGTGTACCTGCATGCCGGCCATCTCGATGCCTCGGTAGCCGAGATTGGCGATAGGTGGGTTGAGGAAGGCGTCGGCGCAGGCGGTGATGGCCGGAATGATCCGGCCCTGCGTGCGGGACAGGTTCCTCGGAACGGTGAGGGTGAAGGACCGATGCCTGGCGGTCATCGGGCGCGCGGCCCTGGCGTGGGCGAGGCTGGTCAGGCTGGTGGAGGCCCCTCGGCCTTGCTGCTCGGTGTCCGCCAGGTAGGCGTCGTGGTCGTCGTAGCCGTACATGGCTACGACATGACCACCGAAGTGCACCTTCGAACTGAAGTAGTCCAGGTAGTAGCTGTCGAGCTGCAGCCCGACGGGGTGACCGGCATCGAGGGGGGCCACTACGTTCTCCCAGGCTCTGCGGGGCGAGTTGGTCTCCTGGACCAGGAGCTCCAGCCCGAGTCCTGTGGCCAGGTTTCTGGTGAGGTCGAAAGGCTTGACCCGGCCCCCGAGGAAGGGAAAGCCTATGTTCTTGCTGTCCCAGTAGAGGAAGGACAGAGCGGAGCCGAGGCCGAAGAGCATGGGCTCGGACAGGTCGAGTCCTTGATGCCTCAGCAGCACCCCTAGGGCTGTCGTCTCGCAGTGCTGCATATCGCGGGCATCGATGTCTATCACCGTGGTCATGCCATGCGCTCCTGGACAGGGGGATCGGTCGGGTCACCAGTTCTTCGTGCGGTGCCTCTACCGGTCCGACGAGAGAGGTGCGAGATGTCCGATGGTGAGAAGTTCGTCTTGCACGACAACATGGTGGACCCTCCCCTGGTGGGAGAGTCCAACGCCGTACCCATGGCGTTATGCCAGCGCCCCCGAGCGCGTCGTCGGCTCGGCTCGCGCCGTGCCGGGATCGGAGGTCCGCTGAGAGATCGGTTCCGCCGCCCCGCCGATACGGCGTCGTAGGAAATCGACGGAAATTGATCATGTAATCCACATCCGGGTGAAGATCAAATGCGAGATCGGTTCCGCCGCCCCGCCGATACGATGCCGTAGGAAATCGACGGAAATTGATCATGTAATCCACATTCGGAGTGAAGATCAAATGTGAGATTGGTTCCGCCACACGCCGTTACGTGGTCTCGTCGTGTAAATCGACAGAAATTGATCATCGAATCCGCGTCCGGGTAAAGATCAAATTGTGTTACCACGACAAAATATTGTGTTAGCCCAATATTAACCGTGATTCATATCACAAAAATATAAGTGGATTTGCAGATCTCTTTTTCATAACGTTGCTGGTGTTCGCCTGTTACGGCGTCGTTATCCATCTGTGGAAGGAACCTCCGTACATGTTCTCTCGCAAGATCCTTGTTGCCGCCGGCGCCATCTCCGCCGCCACCCTGTTCTTCGGCCCGGTCGCGGTGGCCTCCGCCGCTGACTCCGCCGCCACCGGCTCCACCAAGGGCCTCGCCTTGGAATCGGCCAGCCCATCCTCGGATTCGTCCGGTTCGTCTTCGGGTTCGGCCGGTTCGTCTTCGGGTTCGGCCGGTTCGTCTTCGGGTTCGGCCGGCTCATCGTCCGGTTCCGCCATGCTCGACTCCGGTAGCTCGGCCCTCGACGGCGGCACCTCTGCCCTCGTCAACATGCTCGATGTGATCAGCGGCGTCCAGGCCATGGGGCAGCCCAAGCCCGCCTCCTGATTCGGTCTCGGTAGATCACGGCTCGGTACGTGTCGCCCCTCGGGGCCGGACTTATGTGTGCCGCAACGCGACGCATTAGCGATTGCTCGCTATTGCAGTGAATTTGCCAGAATCGCACCGTCCATTCGCTGTGTCGGAAGCCGAAGGGCGATCGCACATTCGATGTCCATGCTGAAGCGGGTGAACTGTTCGCTCACCGAGTCACCGGCTGGCCCATAGGCATTCAACGCCGAATGTCTCCGCGCACACGCCGCCGCCGTCCCACAACGTCGTGGGGCCCGGATCGGGAGTACAGTGCGACACTGGTCGGTGCCGGTAGCGCTTATACGGTAGGCAGACATGATCGGCCGTCCATGCCGCAAACGGAAAGCCCTTCACCGCACGCTGACTTCGAACCGGAGTGGGGCCGACGATCTCGGCGACCTCCGGGAGTGACCTCAGGATCGAGATCCTCGCCTAGCGCCGAGCCGTTATCAGCCAGGCACGCGAGTCGAACCAAACGCCGCCGGTTGTGCTGTGCGCGGCCATCACCACGCGCAGCCGTTCGAGCGCCCGCTCGGTCTCATCGGCATCGAGCTGCACGAGCAGATCGCTGACCATGCGCAACACGAGCACCGCGTCAATGGCGCCGTCGGGGTCCGCGCCGTAATAGATGGGCTCGCACACGTCGGTGATGCGTACGTCGGTAAACCCGGCCGTGGTGAGAATGCCGTCCACCGTGGCCGGATCGGCCAGGGAGAACGGGCCGGCACCCGCAATGGGAACGGGCGGGTCACGATCCACGAGTGCGCGGTGTATCGCGGCCACCCACTCTTGCCGACTGCTGTCCTGCCAGACCAGTTGCACCAGCCGCGCCCCGGGCAGTAGCGCGTGCCCTATGTTGGTCAATGCCTCGACCGGATCGGCGAAGAACATCGTGCCGAACCGACTGATCGCGAGGGTGAAATGCGCCGGTGGGAACGGATGGACCTGGGCATCCGCCTGCTCGAATCGCACATTATGGAGTCCTTCGGCCGCGCCGAGTCGGCGAGCACGCGCCACCATGACCGAGGATGCATCAACGCCGAGTGCGCTGCCCCGGACCGCGAACCTGGCGGCATCACGGGTGGTCTGCCCGGCACCGCAACCGATGTCGAGGACGTCGTCGTCGGGTGCCACATCGATGGCGTCGCGCAACCGCTGGTGATAGCGGCGTAGCTCAGCGTCATAGTCGAACACGATGTTCGAGTCCGGTCCTACGCGATTCCCCTGGTCAACCATGGAACCATCTTGGCAGCCACACCCCGCCGAGGAGCGGCAACGCCTCGGCCTCGATCCTGTCATCGGCATGGGCAGGCGGTCGGCCCGCCCGATGGGCGACATCACCGTGCGTGCGGTGTAGACGCCGACATCGTCCGCGAACGGGCCTGCGTGGGTGATGGTGGCACCTCACCTTTCCGTAGCCTGGATGGGCGGGAGCTGCAGCCTTCGGCGCGGCGATGACGACATCGCGATGTTCTTCGACTTCCCTTGTTGTCACCTGAACGACACGTTCGGTATCACGGCCCGGGCTCGACTGCCCGTATCAGGTCGCTGTAGCTGAACACCGGACAACCACAGATCCTCGCAAGAACTGTTCGCTGTCGGTCGGTCAGCTCGTTGGAGAAGACCACGGCCCCCGCATGGATCCGAGCACACGCTCCCGCGATCTCGCCGACCTTGCCGATGCTCATCAACGTTCTGGCCGAGTAGGGTGCGTCCATCGTCGCTGTGCCGCCGGGTGTATCGCCTTTCTTGCCGCCCGAGACCCCGCGGCGCTGCACGAAGCACTCGGCCACTCGACCTCCGAGACGAGCGACCCCTGCCGAAACGTCGGCCATCACGTCGAGACAGTCCGTGCGCTTGGCCGAGAACAGGCCCGCGACAACCACATCGGCATCGGCGATGACATCCCGCGGTTCCAGTGGCATGGACTCGGCTGGGTTTCGTCGTCGCCCGTCACCGCGTCGTATGTATCGCCGTTCGCCCACGTGCGCACCCTATGGTCGGTCCGGTTCCGGCGCCAGCGCTCGCGTCTCATGGATCGGTGTAGCTGCGCGCTGAGCAGGGGAGCGCCGCCGGGTGGCGCCGAGGGATCAGCTCAGGCGTGTGGCACGCGCGATCCCGGCGATCCGCGGCCACCTGTCTTGCTCATGGCGCTGGGCGAAGACAGTCGGCCGTGGTAGATCGCCGGGCTCGTGTGCCTACGCGCGGTAGTCGCGGAACGTGGCGCGCAGGTCGTCGATGATGAGGTCGGGTTCTTCCATGGCGGCGAAGTGGCCGCCCCGGTCGAATTCGGTCCAGCGCACGATGTTGTGGTTCTGTTCGGCGATGCGGCGGATCGGGGTGCCGATGTTGTGGGGTAGGACTGCTACCGCGACCGGCACGTCGGTGTCGGGCTCGGGTTTGCCCCAGGTGGCGGCGCCTTCGTAGTAGTAGCGCGCCGATGAGCCCGCGGTGCCGTTGAGCCAGTAGATCATGACGTTGGTCAGCATCGCGTCGCGGTCGACGGCATCCTCGGGCGCGTCGGTGGAGTCGGTCCAGTCCTTGAACCGTTCGACGATCCAGGCCAACTGGCCCACCGGCGAGTCGGTGAGCGCGTAGGACAGCGTTTGCGGCCTGCTGGCTTGCAGCATCGCGTACGCGCCGAGCTGGTACTGGTAGCGGCCGGCGAGTTCGACGGCGCGCCGTTCGGCGGGATCGTCGAGGTCGGCGGTCTCTGCGGTGACGGTGGCCGAGGCGATATCGGTCAGGTGCACCGCGACGAGGTGCTCGGCATCGATGACCGCCAGTTGGCGGGTGATTGCCGCGCCGGTGTCTTCGCCGTGCGCGGCGTAACGGTCGTAGCCGAGGCGACGCATGAGTTCCGCCCACGCGCGCGCGGCTCGAGTCGTCGACCAGCCGATGGCAGGTCCGGAGAACCCGTATCCGGGGATGGTCGGCACGATGACGTGGAACGCGTCCGCTGCGTTGCCGCCGTGCGTCACCGGGTCGGTCAGCGGCCCGATCACCTCGAGGAATTCCACGATCGATCCGGGCCATCCATGCGTGAGCACCAGTGGCAACGCGTCGGATTCGGCCGAGCGGACGTGGATGAAGTGCAGGTCGTGGCCGTCGATCTCGGTGCGGAACTGCGGGAAGGAGTTGAGTCGGGCCTCCTGCGCCCGCCAATCGTAGGTAGTGCGCCAGTAGTCGGCCAGTTCCCGGGTGTAGTCGAGCGGGATGCCCTGCGACCACCCCGCACCGGGAACCGCGTCGGGCCAGCGGTTGGCGTCCAGTCGCCGATTCAAGTCGTCGAGCTGCTCCTGGGGGACGTCGATGCGAAACGGTCGAATCTGTTCGGTCATGAAATCCATCGTAGAAATCACCTAGGACAGTTCCGGCCCTAGCTTCCGCGGAAGTCGCGTCATGTTCGAAATGTCGGCGCGACTGGTCCGACCGCTGTCGCTGCTGCGCCGAACCTCCGGCCCACCTGGGGCGCAGGCACTTTCGGATAGTCGCGTAACCAACCATGTGGTTCGCAGAGCTGAGCTCCACCCGGTGCCCGGGTGGAGCTCGGTCGTTCGGTGCCTGCACAGCTCGAACGGCGCGGTCAGTGGTGACGCCGAGTGGTCAAGGGGTGGCGTTGAGTTCGAGTTCGATTGCGCTGGTGAGGAGTTGGCGGGCACGGTCGAGGGTGAGGGAGCCGCTGTGCCAGCGTTCGCTGAGTCCTTCGACGAGGGCGGTGAGGCGTTCCGCGGTGGCGACGGCGTCCAGGGCAGGGTGGACGGTGCCCGTCTGCTGGGCCTGGCGGATGAGGGTTTCGACGTCGGTGTTCCAGCTTCGAGTGGTGGCTTGCAGAGGGTCGCGCAGATCGGGGTGAAAGACGGCGCTGGCGCGCAATTCGCCCCAGGCGATGCTGGTTTCGCGAACTTCGTCGGTGTCCTGGAGTTCGAGCAGCAGCATGTGCTCGACCCGGCTGCGGGGGTCGGCCGTGTCAGTGTGGTCGGTATACGCCTGGGCTCGGTGGTTGATGTGTTCGAGCGCGGCGTGTAGGACACCGGCACGGTCTTTGAAGTGGTAGTAGATCAGTGCCGTCGACACCTCGGCCGCGGCGGCGAGTTTCTCGATACGCAGCCCGCGCACGCCGTCCTGGGCGATGACACGGACGGCGGCTTCCAGGATCTGGGTTCGACGCTCTGACACGATTCCTCACAGTAGGGGCGAATCCGGCAGGCCCGGCAATCGGTGCGAAAGTTCGGGTCAGTCGGCGGGTTCCTGCTGGGTGGCGCAGTGGATGCCGCCGCCACCCGCGGCGATGCCATCGATATTGATCTGGACGACTTCCCGGCCGGGAAAGAGTCGCTCGAGGGTGGCTTTCGCGGCGCTGTCGGTGTCCGGATCACCGAACTCGGGACCGATGACCGCGCCGTTGCAGACATAGAAATTGATGTAGCCCGCGGCGAAGTCGTCGTTCTCGAACTCCGCACGCACCGTCGAGGGCCCCTCGAGGACCTCGACCTGCAGTGGGCGGTCTTGCGCATCGGTCACCGAGTACAGGATATCGAGGTGGCGGCGGGTGACGTCGTAGTCGAACGAGTCCGGGTCGGTGTCGAGTCCAGCGACCACCACACCCGGGCCGGTGAAGCGCGCGTAGAAGTCGGTGTGCCCGTCGGTGATGTCCTCGCCTGCGATACCGGGCAGCCAGATCACCTTTTCGATCCCGAGCAGGTAGTCGAGCTCCTCCTCGACATCCCTCTTCTTCCAGCCCCGATTGCGGTTGTTGTTGAGCACGCAGCTCTCGGTGATGATCGCGGTGCCTTCGCCGTCGACCTCGAGCGCGCCACCCTCCAGCACCAGATCTGTGTGCCGGGTTGCGACTCCGGCGCGGCCGGTGACGAACTGGGCGACCTTCGCGTCACGGCGGTGTTCCTGCTTGTTGCCCCAGCCGTTGAAGTTGAAATCCACCCCGGCCTTGCTGTTTGTGTCCGTCACGAACACCGGGCCGGTGTCGCGCATCCACAGATCGTCGAGGTCGGTGGCGATCAGCTCCACGTTCGCGTCACCGATCAGGCTCTCGGCCCGCGCCATCTCGCCGGGGCGCACGAGCATCGACACCGGTTCGAAGCGCGCGATGGTGGTGGCGATGGTGGCCAGGTTGCGCTGCACCTCAGGCACCAGCTGCGCACCCCAGATCCGTTCGTCGGCAGCGAAGGCCATCCAGGTCCGCTTGTGCGGCTGCCCCTCCTCGGGCATCAACCATGTCCTTCCGTCATCGTGGTCCGCACGGCTGCCGCTACCGAGTGGGGCAGTGGTGTCGTCGCAACCGGCCATCAGCAAACTGCCGATCGCGGTCATCGTGGTCTGGACGAATGTGCGCCGCCGCATCCTGTTTCTCCTCTTTGATCTGTTTATACGTGCTGCGAGTCCCTCGCGGCGCGTCGGAAGCCGGGCAGCTCCACTCTTGCTTCGGAGGCCCGCGTGATGAGCGGGCGACCATCTGGCTACTCGAGACCTTAAATCCTGACTAAAAAATTAGTCAAGGATCGTGACGTGAGCAACAACATCCAGTGGGGTCGGGCGCGATCGGTGGCGCACCGTGTTGCCTGATGCGGGATTCGCGAACATCCGCTGTCGAATTGCCCCCGGATTACCTCTGCGCAGGGGTGTTCGTCGCCGTCGGGACGGGAACGTGCAGGGGTGGACTCACGCCATCGGGGCAGGTATCGGGCGTTGGGTAGCTGCGTCGCACGGTCGTTGCGTAGGCGCAGGCGCCGGAGCTCGGCGACGAGGCGCGGGATGCCCGGTCCGAGCCGGCATCACCTTGGTGGTGATTCTGCTCCACCTTGGGGGTCGGACCTCAGCACTCGGGGTCCTGACGCCGGCGACGAATGCGATGGACAGTTGGACAAGTCACGCCAAGTGAATCGGAGCCTCCAATGTCGATCACCAGCACCATCGCCACCTCGGCGCAACGGGGTGCCACGGTCTCGACCGAAGATGGTGTGGCGCTTGCGGTTCGTGAATACGGCCCACGGAATGCCGATCTCACAGTTGTCCTCTTGCACGGACATTGCCAGCGCACCGAGTCCTGGACCTATGTCCGTGACGCGCTGTTGCGCCGATACGCAGGCGCCCGGATCGTCTGCTACGACCATCGCGGCCACGGCGACTCCGCCGCGGCGTCCCGACAGACCTACAACCTCGAGCAACTGGGCTACGACCTGCGCGACGTTCTCGACGCCGTAGCACCGACCGGTCCGGTGGTCCTCGTCGGCCACTCGATGGGCGGCATGACCGCGCTGACCTACGCCAGCCAGAACCCGCACGAGATCGGCACTCGCATTGTCGGCGTCGCACTCATCGCGACCGCCGCGAGCGGGCTCGCCGACGTCGGCTTCGGTCGCCTCCTGCGCAATCCGGTCGTTTCGGCATTCCAGGCCGCCGTCCGACGTGCTCCGGGCATGATGCACCACGCGAAGAACATGGCCTGCAAGGTCTTCGCCCCAGTCATCCGTACCGCGGAATTCGGCAATCGCACAGTCAGCGCTCGCGTGCTCGCCCTGGCCAACGCGATGCACAACGAAACGCCGATCGTGACAATGGCGAGCTTCTTGAGCGCCTTCATGGTCTATGACCAAACCGACGCGCTTCCGATCCTCTCGAAGATCCCCACGTTGGTGCTGTGCGGCTCCGCCGACCTGATGACGCCGCCGTCGCATTCCGTCGCGATGGCAGCCGTCGTCGAGTACTCGGATTTCGTGATGGTCGAGGGCGCCGGGCACTCGGTCATTCTCGAGCAGCCGAGTGGGGTCGCCGAGGCCATCGCTCGCCTGATGGCGCGAGCAGGCGGGGTCGAGGGCGCTCACCGCACACTCGCCGCGTAGTTCGGTCGAGCCCTCGTGCGCAGGGGTTTCGGCGGCCACTCGGCATACCCGCAGGCCAGGGGAGTGAAATCGGGCGTCAGCCCAGTATCAACAGGCTCCCGAGGGGCTGCGCGCAATCCGGTCGGGCCCTCGGCGATCAACGCCGCCCGCGACACCCTCACCATCCAGTTTCCGATTCGGCATGTTCCGCCGAGTTGAACGGCACACGCGGCGGCTGTTCACGGTGGCGGTCGCAAGAGGTGTTCGCCGGCAAGGTGGATGGCTTCGCGGGTGGTGTACCCGGGGTGGTCGGCAACGATGAAGTGGCGGCCGATCGCGAGGGCGAAGGCCAGGGTGCTGCGTGCCTCGATCTCGTCGGGGTCGGTGATGAAGGTGCCGAACATCTTCCGCAGGAACTGCATTCGCTCGTTGTCGATACGCCGCAGGCGGGTCGCGACGGACTCGTCGTGGCGGGCCCAAGCCCGGATCGCGAGATCAATCCGGTGCAGGTCTTCTGAGAACGTCAGTTGCCCGGCGCGCCGGATCCGATCGGCGGCATCGCCGCCTTCGGCATCGGCCTGGGTGATGGCTTCTTTGGTGCAGCGGAGTTCCCACTCGTCGAGGAGCTCCGTGAGGAACGCGGGGCGGCTATCGAAGTGTCCATAAAACCCGCCCTTCGTCACCCCGAGCTCGGTGGCGAGCGTCTCGACGCGGACCGCGTCGGGTCCGCCCCGGCCGAGGGCTTCGAGGCCCGCCGCTATCCAGCGGGCTCGTGTTGTGCGGGCTACGGCGGGAATCCGGCCACCTCCATTGGTCGAGTCGGATCTATACGGTATCGTATTCATGAACTATACGGTTCCGTATAAATGGGAGGTGAATCGTGCCGCGACTCGCAGAGGCCACCTACACCGAGCAGCCCTGGCGCATCCATGAACTCGCGAGTGACTTCACGGTCGAGGACGTGTGGTCGTTTCGCACCCCCGGAGCCGGACCCGACGACTTCCCGGCGATGCTCGCGGCCTTGCAAGCAGCCGGGGGGCCCGTGCGGCAGATCTGGCCGGTGCGGTTCTTGTTCGCCATTCGGTGGAAGCTCGGTGCACTCCTCGGCTGGGACAAGCCGTCCGCGGGGGTGGGTGAGCGGGTCGGCTCGCTGCGTGACCGCATGCCCAGCGACATGCGCGCCGCTCCCCGCGGCCCGGACAACGACGACATGCCCCTCAAAGCGGTCTACGAGCTCGATATGGAGTCCGCCCGCGAGCTGGCGAACAAGACCGTGCACACCGTGATGCATCTCGGCTGGGTTCAAGGCGCGAACGGCGACTATGAGCTGCGTATGGCCGTCCTCGTCAAGCCCAACGGATGGTTCGGGCGGCTCTACATGGCCGTCATTGCGCCTTTCCGATACCTCATCGTCTACCCGGCCCTGACCCGGCAGTGGGAACGAGCCTGGACAGGACGGTCACGATGAACTCCGAAAAGACGATTGCTGCGCTGGTCGAGCGGGATCATGCTCGTGCTTGGCATCGGCCACCTGTCTTTGCTGGTGCTTGCCGCGTGGGCGGATGTCACCGGCTGGGTGGACAGGGGGATATGGGCGGCCGTTCCGCTCGCGCTCGCCGACGACGGCGTTCAGACGGTGGAATCCCTACTGGTTATGCCGGTGAATTCTGGCGTCGTTTGTCGACGAATGTCGACGTCATGTGGGGAAGGGCCGAGGCGATCGTGTCGGTGAAAAGTGACCTCACTGCCGCGTGCCCGAGGTGGTCCAGAATGCTGACTGTCCTCTGCCAGTGAGTTGGACGTTTGCCATCGAAGTTCGCCCATCGTGGAGTCAGCCATTACAGTTGGCCCGTTCTGACCGAGTTCCGTTGATGGGAGTGGGGTTTGGGTTCAGCACCGAGTGACAGACCAATCGAGGTGCGAAGAATGCCTGAGTCGGAGCTAGCGGAATTTCTCAGCTCGTTCGGTTGGGAAGTGGCTGGGGTGCGACCTGAAGCGGATGCCGTCACGGCAGACCTGGAGCGTGTTGGCTTCGCCTGCCACGAGGAGGGAAGAAGCTTCTTAGGGGAGTATCTCGGCCTCGAGATTGACCATCTTCCGGCCCTCGTCATCGCCGGAGAGAGGATCTCGAGTTGGACGTATTTCGATCCATCTGCCGTAAGTACCGTCCGCGACGTGGACGTGGCCCGGCGATGTGCAGAGGTAGCTGGTGCCGTTCTGTTCCCGATTGGAGTGGACAGCTTTCATATGACCCTATATTCGGGGAGTGATGGAAAGTTCTATGCGGGGTTCGATTCGTCGGTTTATCGATATGCGGAAGATCCCAATGTGCTGTTCTCGATGTTGAAGAATGGAGTCCGCCCAATCTTGTTGGGAGAGTGGACACTTCAGTGAGAATGACATGCCGGCCACACCGGCTCGGTGGCCGCCTTCAGCGTGCGCCAACCCACTCCGTACCTGGCCTGTAAGGCCCTGCCCGTCATCCCCGCTCGGGCATGACGCCGGATCGCGGCATACAGCTCGACCTTCTTCCGCTCGAGGTTCGGGATGAAGCACACGCATCCATACATCGCAAGAAAGATTACGACGTCAAAATTAGCCGATACGAACATCTCCCGATCAGCAGCGACGCTGGGATCCACCGATCGGTGACGTCATAGATCACCGATAGAACCAGCGCGAGCAACGACTGGTGGCACGGCAAGAGTTTCGAGCAGCAGCAGGCTTGGAAGCGGGCCACCGACGACCTCGTTGCCGCTTGGATCGCCGCCTGGAAGGCTGGGGTGTCGCCGACCTCGGAGCGCGGACAGGTGCTGGCCGCTCGACATGTCCAGTGGCTGAGCGAGATTCCCGGCACCCCTACGGCCGAGGGCGATGGAGACCGCTCGATCCAGATGGTGGACTGCCTCGGTCAGATGTACGTCGAGGACCCTCGCTTCGCGACCACCTACGACGGTGCCGAGGGCGCGGCATTCGTCTGCGACGCGCTGCACACGGAGACGGATGTAGCACTTCAGGACCCGGTCGACTTCGCACCCGGTCAGCGAAAGCGGTGGGGTCCTCATTGATTCAGGGCATCGTAGGGTCGACACCCACCGTGTGATGCGGACATGCCGATGACAGGCCCCGGCCGACCGGGGCCTGTCCAGGTCGATCAGGCCGAGTAGTCGATGGCAGGACCGAAGGTGCCGTCACCGTTGCCGTAGCGCAGGGTGATGTTGCCGGTGCCGGTGTTGCCGACGACGGTGTCGGTTTTTCCGTCGGCATTGAAGTCGGCGAGAATCGGGGTCGACAGGGGGACGAGCCCACCGGAGGAGTAGGTGTTGCTCGGCGGGCCGAAGGTGCCGTTGCCGGTTCCGAGCAACACGCTGATGCTCGAGGTGCCGCCGTTGGCGACCACCATGTCGAGCTTGCCGTCGCCGTTGATGTCGGCCACGTCGAAGCACTGTGGGAGCAGGCCGCCGGTCTGATAGGTGCGCAGCGCGCCGAAGGTGCCGTCGCCCTTGTTGAACAGCGTGGACACGGTGCCGCTGACCAGGTTGGAGAAGAGGATGTCCGCCTTACCGTCGCCGTTGATGTCGCGCGCCATCCCGTACCAGGCGGTCAGGGCGCCCTCGCTGAAGGTGGTCGGCGCGGCGAAGGTGCCGTCACCGTGGCCGCGGTAGATCTGGATGGTGCTGTTGACGTAGTTGCCGCGCAGCAGGTCGAGGTTGCCGTCCCCATCGAAGTCCGCGGCGTCGGCGGATCCGGAGCCGACGCCGAGATTGCTGGAGACCGTGGCCGCATCGGCGAAGGTGCCGTCGCCCTTGCCGAGGAGTATCGACCACGACGGGGCCTGGTTGGAGGTGGCCAGGTCAGGGTTGCCGTCGTGGTTGTAGTCACCGACGACCACCGCGCCGGGAGCGAGGTCGGTGGCGTAATCGACGGCCTTGTCGAAGGTGCCGTCGCCCCTGCCCATCAGGATGGAGACGTTGTGTGAGGTGAAATTGGTGACAGCCATGTCGAGCTTGCTGTCGTGGTCGAAATCCGCGATCGCGACGTAGTCGGCCTGGCCGCCGGTGGTGTATCGGACCGCGGGCTGGAAGCCGCCACCCGGCTTGCCCAGGAACACCGACACCCCGAACCCGAGCACGAAGTCGCTGAACACGACGTCGGTGTAGCCGTCGTCATTGAGGTCGGCGACCGCGGGCACCGCTGGACCCGTCAGGTTGGGAAGCGCATCAGCCGATGCCGGGGGGCTGGTGAAGGCGGTGCCCGCCAGCGTGGAGCCTGCCATTGCCAGAGAAGCGAGAGCGCTTACGGCGAACCTGATCTGTGTCACTTATTCTCCCGATTGTCCGATATCGGCAGAACTTTACTTGTTTTCCGTGACAGGCGAAACTATCTGAGCCATAAGACAATTCGATAATTTGTCCTTATCGACGGCCATGCTCAACTGATCGGTTCATCGATAATCATCACTTATGGAATTCGCCTTCGAGGGTGCGCCCTATTCTCGTGCGAAGACCGATGTTTTCACATCCTGGTGGCGGGCGTGACGAGATCGGCGCAACTCGGTTCCTGAGGGTCTTCTCGTTGAATGTGATGATCGGTTGGGCGATCTGCCCGCTATCGGGCCGCACGCTCGTTGAATTGGGCAGAGAGCAGTTCCACTGCGGCGAAACCGTGTTCGAGGATCTCGGTTTCGTAGGCATGGATCGCTTACCGAAGCGAGTCGGTCCGGTCGGCGATGGGGCGGCAGCGCAGCGCGGCGGTCCCTGGGCGCGATGTCCGCGCTGAGTCCGCTGGAATCATCGTGTGAATGGCGTTGTCCATCAACGTGACCGGACCGGTGGTCGACCGACTCCGGATGGACAAGTCATCGATCATCTACATCATCGTTGAACTGGCTCCAGGCCTCGAGTTGATGCCGGAAGCTACTCCGTGAAGGTCACGCCGAAACGCTCGCCCAGTTGCCGGAGGGCCTGCGGGTCGGCGAAGACGGCTTCCGCGCTGTAATCGGGATCGGGCGGGTCGATGCTGCACCAGCGTTCGGGGGAGTCGTCAGGGGTGAGATCGGAGATGTAGCTGGCGAAGGTGAGCGAGGCTTCGAAGGCTTCGTCCTCGCCCGGGTCGACCGGCCAATGGTCGGGTCGGCCGTTGCACAGGAATGTGAGCTTCGAGTCTTCCTCGTCCTCCACGAGCTTTACCTGGGTAATGGTGATCAATCCGCGAGTACAGGCAGCTATTCGCTCCAATTCCTCTCGGTACCAACCCTCTCGGCCTTCCTCCGCCTCGTTGATGCCACGAAAGGTCTTATAGTCGAGGGTGTATCGGATGCCGAGCTCATCGAGCAGGCTCGGTAGCGCCGTTTCGGTGGAGTCGCCGAAATAGTCCAGTGTTTCGTCGAACCACTCCGGTGGCAAGTTGCGGGCGGGCGTCTCGGGGTCGACGAGGCCGAGCTCGACGATGACAGCCGTCGCCTCGCGGATCGTGGCCGTGGACAAAAGACTCATCAGATCCTCCTGTGGCATATCGATCCGAACGGTCTGTGAAATTAGATGAAAAGACTAGTGATGCAACTGATTACAGTTGGGCGACCGCGAACATCAGGGATGGGGCACCGACAAGTCGATGGAGTCGTCACCGCTCGCGGGCATAAACCTTCACCACCGTGCCGTCGACGTCCGCGGCCAGGTACGCGCTGCCGTAGTCGTCGGTCAGGTACACCATGATGGTCGGGCGATCGTCATTGAAAGTCCATGCGGGGTCGACGATCACATAACGGAGGGTCGGGGTTCCGACGTTGAGTTGGTCTTCCGCCGCGCGCATCAGGGTCGGCAGGATGTCCCAATTGATCGAGCTCAGGGTCACGGTGGCTTTTCCCGACATCTGGCCACCCGCGCCCTTGCGGCCGGCGATACCGTTTCGGTAGCTGAATTCGTCGTAGATTTTCGGCTGTCCTGCCACGGGGGCGGCGACGTTGGCGAACGTCGGGTAGAAGGTCGCGTCGGTGAATTCCCTTCCACCGGTGACTTTTTCCAGGGCGGCGATCGCCGTGCGGATGCCGTCGGGGGTGAGGAGGTCGCCTGCCTCTTCGGTCACGGGCGCGGCGGAGGGAGTCGCGCCGGGGAGCTGGGTGCCGCCGGGTCGTTGGCTGGTTTCTGTCGGCTGGCTCGGGCCGGTGCGATTCGTCGACGAATCGGGCTGCATGGCCACTGCCACGACGATCGCGCCGGTAATGGCGGCGGCCGCGATTCCCGACAGAATCCAGCGTTGCCGCTGGGGGGACGCCGCCGGGTTGGGGCCGGGAATTCCGCTCGATGGTCCATGAGTCGGCGCCGGGTGCGCCGGTGGCACGTGGGCTGGAATTTGCGCCGGGTGGGCCTGCGCGGCGGGCGCGGCCCCGATCTGCGCGGCTGCCTGGGCGAGCAGCCAATCGACCTGCTCGGGCGAAGGTCGGTGGCTCGGTTCGGGCACCAGCAGCGCCTGGAGCGCCGGGGTCAGCGGCCCGGAACGTTGCGGCGGCGGGACCTCGCCCTTCAGGACGGCCGCGAGTGTAGCGACAGTGGTGTCGCGGCGCATCGGGTGATAGCCCTCCACTGCCACATAGAGCACCAGACCCAGCGACCACAGGTCGGAGGCGGGGTTGCCCTCCTGGCCGCCGAGTCGTTCCGGCGCAACATAATCCAGCGAGCCGACCACACTGCCGGTGGAGGTGAGCCCGTTCAAACCGGTGATCGCCGCGATGCCGAAATCGGTCAGCACCGGCGTGCCGTCTTCGCGCAGGATCACATTCGCCGGTTTGATGTCGCGATGCAGCACGCCGACCACGTGGGCGGCACGCAACGCGCCGAGTATGCCGCGGCCGATCTGCGCCGCGCGCGCCGGATGCATCGGGCCCTCGGCGAGATGTTCGGCCAGCGTGCGGCCACGAATCAGCTCCATGACGATCCACGGATGTGTCGCAGCGTCCGAATCGACAATGTGATGGACTGTCACCACATGCGGATGCGCGATCCGCGCCAGCGCCCTCGCTTCCCGCAGCACACGTTCCCGCTGCACGTCGGGCAGGCTCGCACCGCCGTCCGGCTCGGCCGCCCGCACTTCCTTCAACGCCACCTCGCGATGCAGAGCGAGATCGTAGGCACGCCACACTGTCCCCATCCCGCCGCTGCCGAGCGGTTCGAGCAACTCGAAACGCCCGTCGACCACTGTCCGCTCGGAAATCACCGCGCCAGCCTATGGGTATCGCCCCGGTTGCGCGAGCGCACCTCGAGGTCGTCGGGACGTCATGGTCACCGGTATCGACACGAGTGCCGCGTTCGGCGGGAAGCCTCAACGCGAGACCGGTCCGCCTGTTGACCGGTCCAGGGCGTTGTAGAGCCAGAGTTGGCCTGCGCCCACCGTGATGGTTGCACCGGTGATTTCACTGGTGAGACGCCAATAGCGTTGTGTGCGAGGGTCGTTGTCGTGCAGGCCGACTCGGAGGCGTTCACGAAATCCCGGGGTATCGCGTTCGCCGCGGGCGGTGGCGTGGGCGTCGACGAAACGGTCCAGAGCCCGACCGGAGCAGGGCGCGCGGCCCTCATGGATCTGCGACTCCGCCATGCCGCAAGCCTCCGCGACGCCGGACAGCAGACCGACCTTGTCGCGGATCGGAGTGGGACCAGGGCGCCAGAGCTGTTGGGAAACAACGGCAGCGAACCGAGGCTCGGCGACAAGGGCGACGAGCTCGGCGTAGCCGACGACCTGTTCCGGCGTCGGATCACGCAGCGGATCGGGCACGTTCATCGAACGGAAATCCTCGAACATGTCCGATGGCATCGGTGTCAAGATCCGCCGCCAGAACGTGACTACCGAGTCGTGCGCAGACCCGCCATCCGATACCTCGGCCAGCAGCTCCAGTCGGGTCGCCCGCTCCGCAGGTGTGGCGTTTTCGATGGCCCGCAACGACGCTCGCCGCCACGCCAATGCCCCTAATTCGACGTCGACCGCCGCCCGTTCGGCGGCCAGCGCTTCCGCCATCGACTGTTCACCGGTGAGTACCGCGGCGATTGCCACCAACCCCACGCCGAGTGCGCGCAGCCGACGGACCAGGAGTAGCCGATCCACCGCCGTGCCCTTGTCGAACATGCGGTGGCCGCCGGTGGTGCGTGTGGACTCCACAATGCCGCTGTCGCAATAGAAACGAATCGTACGAACCGCAACACCAGTCAGCCGCGACAGCTCCCCGATGCTCACCAATCCATGCAGTGTGCCGCCGGTCACAATCTCTTGAACCTCCACCCGGGTGGAGTTCCTACCGTACTAGTGCCCGACACGGAAGGAATCCCCGATGACCACGACATCCGACGAGATCTGGCAAGCCGTCGCCACCGAACGTGCCACCCTGGTCGATCTCCTCGAAAATCTCTCCGAGGCCGAATGGAACCACCCCACCCTCTGTGATGGCTGGCGGGTCCGTGAGGTGGTTGCTCATGTAATCCTTTCCAGCAGTTCGACATTGGGCTCTATTCTGGTCAATCTCCTTAGAGCTCGCGGCAGCATCGATCGCATGGGCCTCGATACGGCCATACGTTACGCAGGCCGCACCACGCCCCAGCAACTCCTCGCCGAACTTCGCGCCACGATCCCGCTGCGCATTGCCCCGCCCGCTACGACTCCCACCGACCGCCTGATGGACACCCTGGTCCACATTCAAGACATTGCTATCCCGCTCGGGCTTTCCCGCGAAATGCCGACTGCTGCCGCACGCCTGGCACTCGACCGGGTCTGGTCGGCCGACTGGATATTTCACGCCAAGAAGAAACTGTCGCCCTACCGGCTGACTGCCACCGACACGAACTGGACAGCAGGCACCGGCCCCAGCATCGAAGGCCCCACTTCCGCGTTACTGCTGCTTGCCAGCGGTCGAACCGCCGGACTCTGCGCCCTCACCGGCGAGGGCGTCGCAATCCTTAGGTCGAAAGTCGGTTAGGGCTGGTCTGGTTCGGCGACCGGCCGTCGAATGCGTGCTTCGGCGGTATTCCATCGGTGCCTTCTACGCTGATTCCTGTTGATCAGGACGTACCACTTCCCATTCGAGAAGGGGCTACACATGATTTGCAGGTTCGCGACGGTCGGTGCGGTCGGAGTGCTTACCGCATCGGCCATCATCCTCACGGCTGGTGGCGCCGCGGCCGCGCATCCCTCCGAATGCGCCGAGGCAGCCGTGGTCATGGCCCAGTTCGCCCCCGATGACGACGGGGGTCTTGTCGGCGACATCGGAGCGGGTGACACAAACGGCAAAGGCGAGGATGGCAAGGGCGCCGATGGCAAGGGCAAGGGCAAGGGCAAAGGCAAAGGCAAAGGCAAGGGCAGCGGCGACGCCAAGAGCGAAATGCCGAGTACCGCGCGCCGTGGCGGCGTGAACTTCGGCGCAGGAAACTAGCCGTCGGAGGGTGCGCTGACATCGTCCTCGCACCGGTTCGGGATCGATACAGCGGTGTGCCCTTGCCGACCGCGGATGCCTGCGGTGGATGCTCATTTCCGGATGCACCGGGGTAAGGATGTGAGCGACTAGCCTCGGTGCAGGGGGTGACGCGGAGGAGGGTGCGGTGCGGCGAGGGGTGTTGATCGGCGCGGTGGGTGGTGTTGTCGTGGCTGTGCTGGTGTGGGGGGAGGCCGAGCATTGGTGGGCTTCGCGGGCCGTGCTGGGACAGGCGCGGTCAGGGGTTCCGGAATCGGAAGTGCTGGTGGTGCTCGGGTTCGCCAATCGGAGTGCGGATCGGGCCAATGCGCTCAATCGGTGGCGGGTTCGGGCGGCGCTGCGGTCGGTGGATGACGAGGTGTCCGATAGCCGGATGGTCTTTTCCGGGACGACGCGGCCTGGTGGGTCTGTTTCCGAAGCCGAGCTCATGGCCCGCTACGCGATACGAGAGCGTGGGATGTCGAGTGCACGGATCCAGCTGGAGGACCGGTCTCGGACGACATGGGAGAACATCCAGTACTCGATTCCGTTCATGGAGGATGCCGCGTCGATCAAAATTGTCTCGAATCCCTTGCATGCGTTACGAGGCCGGCTGTATCTGCGGCGGCAGCGGCCGGATCTGGCGTGCAGGGTTCGGCGAGGCTGCGACTATCGATTCGGTGAGAAGTCCTGGGCCAAACCATTTTTCGCCGTGTACGGCCTACTGGATCTGGCTCGGACGCGGAAAGATACGCGGATGCGGGATGGATAGGTCGCAGTAGCGCTCGCCAGTGCCGGGTGACTCGTGATCACGGGTGGCGGCAACGGTCCGAACCCGATATGGTCTGGCGGGGAGTTCGTCGATGTTCGCGTCGGCTGTGAAATGGGGAGGGCCGTATGGCATTTCGTAAGAAGAAGATTCTGGAACAGGTGACGCAGAAGCTGGCCGAGGTCGGTCCGCCGGGGGAGCAGTTCAATACCGCTTTTCTCGCCATTACGGGCCCGAGCCCGTGGGTCGACAGCCTGCCGTATGTGCGGTTGGTCATGGTGTTTCTGCGGAAATACTACTTCGTGGTGCTGACCAACACCTCTGTGGTGCTGATCGAGGCCAGCAAATGGACAGGTCGGCCGACGAATCTGGTGTCGGCGGAGCATTTTCAGACCGCCGAGTTCTCCGGTCTGCAGATCAATTCGCTCTGGTCGAAGGTGTTCTACCGACTGCCGGGAACCGCGGTGGTCGAGCGGCTCAATGTTCACCGTCAGTGGCGCACCGAGTTGGATGAGCTGGTGCGCGTGACCCATCAGGCACCACAGGTCCAGCAGCCGAGTTCGCACCCGTAACGAACCGGAAGTGGCTTGCTGGGCGGGATATTACGCCGCCCAGCAGGGTTCGCCTAGGTGTCGGTGGACGTGCCAACTCTACTAGCGAGCGCAATTCCGAAGTCACACTCAGGAATTCGGTTCCGCGGCTTCTTTCGGTGCCTCCGCGATGGTGTTCGGCTTCGCATGTCGCGCCGCACCGGCGATGGCGGTGGCGGTGGCGGTGGCGAGGGACAGGCCACCTCACGCGCTGGTTCCGCCGCTGCTACAGCCATCACGCCGGCATCTACCTCAACGCCGCGTAGCCGGCGCTCACGGTCGCCACGGGGATCTCGCCTTCCGGGCGCGCAGCCCTACGGCGGTTCGCGCTCGGCATGAGCACCGCGAGCCGCCGTGACGTCCGAGGAGCGGATTCCAGCGGCGGTGCGTTGAGGAGTCGCTTCTCACCAGGTGCGGGCGGTAGTTTGCGCAACAACGCGCTCGGCCGAGTCCGACGATGCCGCCGCCTAACGGGCGTGTGGCGGACGCGGCCATGGGTTGTCCTCGATGTGTTCGATGGACTCGTTGAAGCGTGCGATCAGCGTGCTCAGTTGTTCGATATCGGCGTCGGCCCAGTCGAGGACCACCGCGCCGATGCCTTCGTGGCTTTGGGCCCGATCGGCGGCGACGAGTTCCAGGCCCTTTCGGCTGGCCCGGACCTTGCGCGCGATACCGCCGTCCGGATCGGGCACCCGCTCCACCAGGTCCTGTTTCAACATGGCGCCGACCTGACGGTTGATCGTGGAGATGTCCAGTTGGAAGGCCTCCGACAGCTCGCGCAGGCTGAGCGGGGAGTCGATCTCGAGTCTGCTGAGGATGAGGTAGGCCGAGCGGTCCAGCTGGAACCCGGGGCGGCGCAGCAGGGATGCGGGGAACTGCCGGGAGAGCAGGGTCAGCTCGAAGACGAGGCGCGAGAGCGCGTCGTTTTCCTCGGGACCTGATGCGGGCATGGACCACACTATGTCGCCTGAATCACGGTGATAGCAAATTGTGCACGATACACATCATGTGTAGCGTGCACATTCGTGACTGTTGCTGCCGACGCGTCCTCGACCGTCTCTGGTACCGACGACCGGCGCAGGCCCGCGCCGGCCCTACTCATCGCGACCCTCGGCACGGTCGGTGTCGTCGTCTCGCTCATGCAGACGCTGGTTATCCCGATCATCCCCACCCTCCCCTCGCTGCTGAACACCTCGGCGTCCAACGCCTCGTGGGTAATCACCGCAACGCTGCTCGCGGGCGCGGTGGCCACCCCGATCAGCGGCAGGCTCGGCGACATGTTCGGCAAGCGCCGGGTGCTGTTCGCGAACATCCTCTTGCTGGTCGCAGGCTCGGTGGTCTGCGCGCTGTTCTCCTCGCTCGTTCCGGAGATCGTCGGCCGCTCGCTGCAGGGCGCCGCGGTCGGCGCGATCCCGCTCGGCATCAGCATCATGCGTGACGAGCTGCCCGCCGAGAAGGTGGGTTCGGCAATGGCGATCATGAGCGCGACACTCGGCGTCGGCGGCGCCCTCGGGCTGCCGGTCGCCGCGGCCATCGCGCAGAACGCCGACTGGCACATGCTGTTCTGGACCGCGGCCGGACTCGGTGTCGTCTGTGCCGCACTGGTTTTCGTCTTCGTGCCCGAGTCGCCGGTGCGCACCCCCGCACGCTTCGACTTCGGTGGTGCGGTCGGGCTTTCCATCGCCCTGCTCGCCCTGCTGATCGCGATCACCAAGGGCGTGGACTGGGGCTGGGGCAGCGCGAGCATCCTCACCCTCTTCGCGATCGCGGTGGTGGTGTTCGTCGGCTGGGGAGCCTTCGAGCTGCGGCAGCGTTCGCCGCTGGTCGACCTGCGGGTCTCGGCACGGCCTCGGGTGCTGTTCACCAACTTCGCCTCCATCGCCGTCGGCTTCGCGCTCTACGGCATGTCGCTGACCTTCCCGCAGCTGCTGATGGCTCCGGAACAGACCGGATACGGGTTCGGCCTGTCCATGGTCAACGCCGGATTGGCGCTTGCCCCTACCGGATTCGTGATGATCCTGCTCTCGCCGGTGTCGGCTCGGCTGTCGGCGGCCCGAGGGCCGAAGATCACCCTTGCGCTCGGTTCGGCGGTGATTGCGGCGGGTTACCTCTGTGCCGTGGTGCTGATGAACAGCGTCTGGGAAATCATGGTCGCGGCGATGATCGTTGCCGCCGGTGTCGGCCTCGCCTACGCCGCGATGCCCGCCCTGATCATGGGTGCGGTCCCGATCACCGAAACCGCGGCGGCCAACGGACTCAACTCGTTGATGCGCTCGATCGGCACGTCCACCTCATCGGCGGTGATGAGTGTGGTGCTCGCGCACATGACGATGCAGCTGGGCTCGCACGTGCTGCCGTCGCGGGACGGATTCCACACCACCTTCCTCATCGCCACGGCGGCGGCGCTCGTCGCGATCGTGCTCACGCTCTGCATTCCGATGCGTAAGGCGCCGGATGCCGCGGACAAGGCCGGGCACGCCTGATCATCGGGCCATCGCGCTCGAACGGCCACGGGGCCGATCCTCAACGGCGAGGATCGGCCCCGTTGTCGTTGGTATGACGCTAGGAAATGCCCGCGGCGAACTCGGCGAAACGCGCGGCGATGCGGTCCGGGAACTCGCCGTTGACGGCATGCGAAGCCACCGGCCACACCTCGACCTCGGCGCCGGGGATGGTGCGAGCGGTCGTGGCGGCGCGCTGCGTATCGTGCACGATGCTGCGCCCGGCCAGGATCGCCAGCACCGGGACAGTGATGTTCGCCAGTTGGTCCTGACTCGGTCGGACGGGCATCGGCTGCGCCGAGGTGAAATCGCGCATGGCAGTGGCAACCAGGCGGCCTTCGGGGACCGAGTCGTCGACCCGCGCGCCGCCGGAGATCCAGCTCAGCAGCCAGTAGCGGGCCCGCATCGGCAAACCGGGAATGACGCTGCCCAAGGAGACGGTGACCATCTTCCAGGTAAGCGGCGCAAAGGTATTCGCCGGATCGAGCAGTGTCACCGAGGCCGTGCGTTTCGGCTGATGGATCGCGACCTGGGTGGCCAGCCAGCCACCGATGCTGACGCCGAGCAGATGTGCGCGCTCGAGACCAAGCCCGGTGATGGCCTCGGCGACCCAGGTCGCCTGATCGGCCGGACCGGTCAGCGGGCGGTGCTGGGTGCTCGCACCGGGTTCCCCGATGCTGTCGATCGACCAGACCGTGTGTTGTGCCATCAGACCGGGCAGATTCACGCCCCACAACGGGGTGGACGCCTGCCGACCGGACAGCAGTACCAGCGGTGTGCCGCCGGCCTCGCCGAAACGGTAGCCGCGCACCGGCCCGAACGAGGTGGTCACCGCTACCTTTTCGGAGGGTGCCGGCAGTTGCGCCATGCCGTCGCGATAGGCCGCCGCGAACCGATCGAAACCAGCGCGACTCGCGAAGTATCCGACCTTGTCCGCAGGCTTACCGATGTTCGGTGCGAGGAAGAACTCGTCGTTGGCCATAGGCGAACACTAGTGACGGCAGTCGCCGGGCGGTGGCAGTTCGGCTGCCCGCCCTGCGAGTAGCGACACTACGGTGCGGATGCCACCGAGGCGGTGTATCGGCGGGCCAGCGTACGCAGATGCGCGACCAGCTCCGGTGGCCCGTCGACCCGGAAATCCATCATCAGCATGCTGAGGTAGATGGCAATGGTTTCCAACGCATCCGCGCCGGTCAGCAATACGCAGGTGTTCGCGTCGACAGCCTCCACCACGCCGACAGCGGGATTGATGCGCGCGATCACTGTTTCGGCCGGTGCCAGCACGGTGACCCGGGCGTGCACCTTCCAGCCGGTGCTGGCGATATAGCGCATGACGAACGCGATCAGGTCCTCGTCGGGCAGCGGACGCGGTCCGAAGCGGCGGGTGCCGGTGGCTGCCCGGTGCACCTGTGCGACGGGAATCGCACGCCAGGAATGGGTTTCGAGGTCGTAGGCGACCAGATACCAGCGCCGCTGCCAGTTGATCAGGCGGTACGGCTCGACTTCTGTTGTGCCGCTGTCGATCTCGACCGACACCGCGGTCGTGTCGCGGATAGCTCCGGCCAGGGTGGTCAGGACCGCGGCGGGCACCGGGGCGTCCGGTTCGCGCGAGCCGGTGGTCGCCGGTCCGATGGCGGTGGCCTTGCGCAGCGCCAATACCTTGCGCTGCAACCGCTTCGGCAGGATCTGTTCCAGCTTCGCCAGCGCTCGCGAGACGTTCTCGCTGATGTCGGCGATGCCGGTGGCGCCGTCCTCGGCAAGGCCGACCGCCACGGCCATCGCCACCGCCTCGTCGTCATCGAGCAACAGCGGCGGCATCGTCGCGCCGCGACCGAGCCGGTAGCCGCCGATCGCACCGCGTTCGGCGTGCACCGGGTAGCCGAGTTCGCGCAGTCGCTGGATGTCGTTGCGCAGGGTCCGGTCGGTGATGTCGAGCTGTTCGGCCAGCTCCCGGCCGGTGTATGCGCGATCCTGCAGCAGCGAGAGCAAACGTAGTACTCGGGTTGTGGCGGTCGCCACATTCGCCTCCAAATTATTAGGAACGAATCCAGCCTAATAGGCCCATAGGCTTACTTCATCATCGAAAAGCACGACGAAAGGCCCATCATGAACATCACCACCGCCGCCGACGCCACCGCGACACTGCGCCCCGTGTGGCGCGAGGTGCTCTCGACCGCCTACACAGCGCTGGAAAACGCTGTCGCAGGCATCGGCGACGAGCAGTGGCAGGCACCGACCCCGTGCTCGGAATGGAATGTCACGCAGGTGATTGCGCACGCCGCGGGTGACCAGCTCGCCTTCGCCCAGGCACTCGGTGTGGGTGTCGGACCCGCCTACAACCCCTTCGAACCCTCCGGAACTATCGACGGCTCGGCCGCCGCTCTGGTACGCGACGCGATCGAACAGACCGCGGCTGCCTGGGCGACCGTCGCCGACGACACCGAGGCCGTCCCGACTCCGCTGCCGCACGGCACACTGGCGACCCCGGTCGCTGCCGTGATGTGCGCTTTGGACGCCGCCGTGCACGCCTGGGACATCGCGATCGCAACCGGTCAGCCATCTCCGCTGACCGACGAACTGGCCGGCTACCTGCTGACCGCCGCACGGACCGCGCATCCGGCGCCGGGTAGCGGTGTGGAGGCCGAAATCATTGAGCCGCTGCGTCAGTGGGGTGCTTACGCCGCGGTGGTCGACGGGGACACCGACGACACCGCGGTCGCCGAGCTGCTGCGCTACCTCGGCCGCGACCCGCGCGCATGAACCGGGGTGTGTGCGGGTGCGTACCGTCGCACCCGCATACCCGGCGTCGAGTTGTGCTGCATTTCTTCGCAATCGGTGGCGATCCCCGGGTGGCGGATAGCCCAGCGGCCTACGCGGGGCCACCGGATCGGCGGTCCGGTCAGCGCGCGGTGACGAACCCTTGGGCAACCATCCAGTCCCGCGCGACCTCGGCAGGCTCGCGCCCCTCCACATCGACCTGGCGATTCAGTTCGGTGATGGCCTCATTGGTCAATAGTTTCGAGATGGGCGCCATGATCGCGGCGACCTCGGGGTGCGCGTCGGCGAATGACTTGCGCATCACCAGTGCCGCATTGTATTTCGGGAAGAAGCCGAGATCGTCCTTCAGCAGTACGAGATCGAGGGCGGGGATGCGGCCGTCGGTGGCGGCGACGGAGCCGAATCGGCATTGCTTGCTATCGGCGGTGGCCTGATACACCAGGGCGTCTTGCACGATCTGTTTGTGGACCTTGCCGGTATCGATGCCGTACTTGCGGGCCAATCCCGGGAAGCCGTCCTGGCGCACATTGAATTCCGTGCCCACACAGGTGGCTGCCGCGTCCGGGTCGGCATTGCTCAGCCGCGCGTAGTCCGACAGCGTCCTCACGCCGGTCTGCTGGGCGGTCTGTCTGCTCATCACCAGCGCGTAGGTGTTGTTCATCGGCGCCATATCCGTCCACACGATGTTGTGCGCAGCCAGGTCGGCGTCGCGGACCGCCTCGAACTGTCCGATCTCCTCCGGTATCGGGGTCTCGTTGCCGAGGTAGTTGATCCAGCCGGTGCCGGTGTACTCGTAGGAGAGATCGATCTGCCCGTGCAGCTGGGCATCGCGCACGCTGTTGGAGCCCTGGATATTCGTCAGATCCCGCACCTGCGCCCCGGCAGCGGAGAGGGCGAACTCGATGAGATAGCCGAGGATGTTCTGTTCGGTGAAGTCTTTGGATCCGACGGTGATCGCGACCCCGTCGAGCTCGGGTACTGGACGGATACTGCCGGGACCCACCCGCAGCGGCACCGCGCCGCCCGATTGCAAACCGCAGGCGGTGATCAGCGCGAGTACTGCGCCGGCCGTCGCCGCGGCCGCGCGCCCGCGCCATCCGCGCCTCATGTCAAACCTCGTGGGCCGAGGAACTGTTCGGCCAGCGCGCCGAGCCAGTCGACCAGCAGCGCGAGCGCGACGGCGAGGACCGCGCCGACGACCAGCGTGACGTTGTCGCGCAGCTTATAGCCGGTGTCGATCAGGATGCCGAGACCGCCCGCACTGACAAGGAACGATAGCGTCGCGGTGCCGACCGCCAGCACCAGCGAGGTGCGCAGTCCGGCGAGGATGTAGGGCACCGCGAGGGGAAACTCTATGCGGCGCAACACCATCAGCGTCGACATGCCCTGCCCGCGGCCCGCGTCGATGAGGGTGTCGTCCACCTGGTGGTAACCGAGGATCGTGTTGCGCAGCACCGGAAGCAATGAATAGAAGGCGATCGGTGCGACACCGATCCAGAAGCCCGTGGTGCGGGTGGCGAGATAGCACAGCACGATCAGCCCGATGGCGGGCGCGGCCGCGCCGATATTGGCGATGCCGAGGAAAACCGGTGCCAGACGTCGATACCCGGGGCGGGTGAGCAGTGTGCCGAGCGGCACCGCAACCGCGACGACGATCACCACGACCGTCGCGGTGATGAGCACATGCTGCCAGGTGAGGGTTGCGATGTTGACCGCGCTGATGCTCGCATGCTGGGTGGCGGTGAGATCACGCCGGAACGCCCACACCAGCACCCCCGCGGTGAGTGCGAGTACCAGCACCGGCTGGACGAGCAGTCGAATGTGTTCTGCGCGACGCTCTGTCGTCGGAGTGCGTCCCGGCGCTGCGGTGGCGGGTGGTGTCGCGGACTGTGTGGACGGTGTCATGTCGTCGCGTCCGTATCGATGGTGCTGTGGCTGGCGCGTAATGCCGACAGATGCTCGACGAGCGTATCGATCGTGATCAGCCCGGCGTACTCACCGCGCCGCCCGGTGACGACCGCGGTCGCCGTCTGCTCGGCGAGTAGCGATTCCAGTGCCTCCTGCAAGGTCGACTGCAGCGACAGCGGCGCACCGACCGGAGATCCGGTGTCGCGCAACGATGTCGCATGCGCGAGGTGCTCGGCCGACACCCACCGCACCGGACGCCGATGATTGTCGAGCACCAGCGTCCACGGCCACTTCCGGCCCGCGAGTGCGGTGCGTAAAGCCGAGACCGGTTCGTCCTCGGTCGCGGTCGGGCACTGGCCGAGCGTGACATCCCGGACCCTGGTGAGGGTGAGCTGCTTGAGCGAGGCATCCGCGCCGACGAAACCGGCGACGGTCTCGTCCGCGGGATCGGCGAGGACGGCCGCGGGGGTGTCGTATTGCAGAATGCGGGATCGGTTGCCGAGCACCGCGATTCGATCGCCGAGCTTGACCGCCTCGTTGAAATCGTGGGTGACGAACACGATGGTCTTACCGAGCTCGGCCTGTAGTCGCAGCAGTTCGTCCTGCAGTAGGCCGCGGGTGATCGGATCGACCGCGCCGAACGGTTCGTCCATCAACAGCACCGGGGGATCGGCCGCCAGTGCGCGAGCCACCCCGACCCGCTGCTGTTGGCCGCCCGAGAGCTGGCGGGGATAGCGATGGCGGTAGGTATCGGGCGGCAGGCCGACCAGGTCGAGCATCTCGTCGGTGCGGGCGGCGATTTTCTTGCGATCCCAGCCGATGAGGCCGGGGACGGTCGCGATGTTCTTGGCGACGGTCATGTGCGGAAACAGGCCGGCCTGCTGAATCGAGTAACCGATGCCGCGCCGCAGCCGATCGGGGTCGACGGCCGTGACATCGCGCCCACCGATGGTGATGGTGCCCGAGGTCGGTTCGATGAGGCGGTTGATCATGCGCATAGTGGTCGTTTTGCCGCAGCCGGAAGGCCCGACGAGGACGACGATTTCGCCCGCCGGAATGGTCAGCGACACAGTGTCGACGGAAGGGTCCTGGTGTCCTGCATAGCGTTTGGTCACCGAATCGAGCACGATCTCGACGCCGGAAACCGCCGACTCGATAGTGCCGCTTCGGGTTTCGGTCTCAGTCACGAATTCCCCTCGAGGTGGTGAGACGGCCGATGATCACGAATAGTCCATCGAGAACCAGGGCGAGGACGACGATGAGGATCGTGCCGACCAGGGCCTGCGGCACCGCATTCGGGCTGCCGAGCCTGGCCAGGCCGGAGAAGATCAGATTGCCGAGCCCAGGGCCCTTCGCGTAGGCGGCGATCGCGAGAATGCCCATGATCATCTGGGTGCTGACCCGGATGCCGGTCAGGATCGACGGCCACGCCAGCGGGAGCTCGATGCGGGCCAGCACCCGCAGCCGATTCATTCCGACACCGCGCGCGGCATCGACGATCGCCGGATCCACCGACGCCAAGCCGACGATGGTGTTCCGGAGAATCGGCAGCAGCGCGTAGAGCACCAGCGCGGTGATCGTCGGCCCGACGCCGAGGCCGAGGAACGGGATCAGCAAGCCGAGCAGCGCGAACGAGGGAACGGTCAGGATCGCGCTCGCCGTCGCCGTTGCCACCGAAGAGCCCAGCGGGCTGCGATAGACCAGCACGCCGATCCCTACCGCGACGATCGTGGCAAGTAGTACCGACTGGACAACCGCCGAAACATGCAGAGCGGAATCGGTGAGCAATTGCGCCCGACGGTTCACCACGAACGTCCACAACGTGTCCAGGTCGCACCTCCCCGTCGCCCAGTGTGTTGGGAGACTACCTCGACTTGCGCTCGGCCGGAGAGGATTCCGGGCGGCCCGGCATCCGCCAGGGCCGACAGACTTCTCGCGGAGAATGCCCCACCCGGTGCGGTCCGAAACCAGCCGTTCGGTGCGGCCCGGCGGTGGCGGGAACCGATCGGGCGGACTGTTCGTCTAACTGATCAGGGCCGCGAGTCGGTCGCGATCGACGGGAGGTCGGGGGCGCATGGCGGAACAACGGACGGTGCGTCGGGGGCCGGGTTACGGCTGGCTCGTGCTCGGCTTGGTGGTATCGGCGCTGGTCGCCTGTGGTGTGGTGGGCGTGCGCCGGTTGCTCGAACGCGGCGACCGCGAGGCCATCGTGGGTGTCGCCGTGCAGACGTTCCCCGCGATCGATGAATCCACGCTCGACCCGACCCAAGCCACAGTGGTCGCGGTGCTGGAGCGAGAGTTCGGCAATCCCGGTGATGGGCCGAAGTACGCGGAGGGAAACAACGAGCCCTGGTGCGCAGACTTCGTCAGCTGGGTGATGCGCGAATCGGTTGTGCCGCTGGCCAACCCGAACTCGGGATCGTGGCGGATCCCCGGGGTGAACACACTGCAGGAGTACTACCAGAGCACCGGACGATTCACGCCGATCGCCGCCGGGTACCAGCCGCGCACTGGTGACGTCCTGCTCTACGGCCCGGCAAGCCCGTTCTCCCAGCACACCAATATCGTGCTGACGGCGGCCGACGGAGTCGTCACCACGATGGGCGGAAACGAGTTCGGCGAGATCCGCATGCACCGTTTCGACCTGGCCGAAGTGCCCGATATCGTCGGATTCGGCATGCTGTGACCGTTCCGGCGGGTGTGCGCGGTCGGCGGGTCTGGGCGTAGCACCTAAAATAGATCCGGCGGCGCCCGGCAGCGCCGCCCGGCCCCTGTCCTGCTACCCCCTCATCAGCAGGACAGGGACCACCTAACGACCCTGTCGGCCGGAGCCCGACCGTCGTGCCGGGCGATCGCCGCCGAGTAGCGCGTAGGGAGTCAGCGGTCGGCCCGGCGTTGTTCCCCTTGCCGGTGGCCGAATGTCGAGGTAATACGGCCGCAGAAGCGCCGGGGCGAGCCGGGGCGAGGCAACCGCCGGACGAGCGGCCACTTCGAGGGCCAGGTACAGCGTTTCGCGTACCGTGTCGGGTGTCCGTCGACAAGGTGAGGGTTTCGGAACATCTGATGCAGCCGACCGACCACACGAGCGCCGATCCCGTCTGGATCGAGTACGCCGATTTCGGGGAACGTTTCCTCACCCACGCGGTGACGGAGGCCAGGATCGTTGCCGCGGTGTCCGGTATGGCGGGACGTGGCATGACGATCGGACCGTTCTCGGTCGGACCCGCGGGTCTGGCCGGTTTCGTCGCCGAAGGCAAGGTCGGCCAGCCGGTGGTGTTGCGCAGCGGCCCGAATGTGACCTTCGAAGTCACCGTGCCGGTGTCGCTGTCGGTGCAGGTACTGCTCGGCGGCAGAAAGCTACGGCTGGAGGCGGTCGTCGAGATCGATCTCACACTGCACGCGCACACCGCCGATCCGCTGCTCATCGTCATCGACGTCCCGCCGATCACCGCGCGCGATGTCAGCTTCGTGCTGCGGGCCCGCGCAATCGAGACGGCTTGGGAGTGGCTGCTCGACCCGATCGCCGGAGTGGTGCAGCGCGAGGTCGCCAATCGGGTGAATGCGATGCTGGCCGACCCGCAGGGGCGGCGCGGCCGGGTCTTCGACATCGAAGCGATAATCGACGGGCTGCGCTCCGAGCATGCGATGCAGACGACGTTCGACTGGATCGACTACGGCGAATTCGGCCACCGATTCTTCGCCCGCATCGTGACCAGGGAGCGCGTCTTCGAGGTGGTGGAGCGGCTGGCGGGCCGCCCGATCGAGATCGGACCGCTACGGACCGGTCCACGCAACTCGGCCACCGTCACGGTGCGCGGGTCGGTGCGGGTGCCGCAGCTGGCAGATCGGTCGGACGACGCGGTGTCCTTCGATCTGGTGGTGCCGGTGAGCCTCGACATCACCGTCGACGTGCTGAAGGCGAATCACTATCGCGCCGACGTCGAGATTCCGCTGGTGCTGACCGCACGGGCGGCCGGCCCGCTGTTGGTGGTTATCGACGTCCCGCCGCCGGACTCGTCGGACATCCGGCTCGAGTTCAAGGCCAGCGGCATGCGGGCGGCCACCCTCGGCGTGCTCGCGGGGATCAGGAAGCAGGTCGTCGCCCAGGTGGCCGAGGTCGTGCGCGAGGAACTGGCCGACAGTTCGGGCCGCACGATCGACGTCGCTGCGCGCATCGACGGCGTGGCCTGAACCGATCTGCGGCACCCGGAGCGGACCTCGCAGGCAACTCCTGTGGCGAGTGTTGTTTGTGTTTCCGATGGGTCTAGCGGTTCCCATGTGAATATGGTGAAATTAGTGCACGTTCGAGGCTCCCGGCGCGTGAGTGACTTCTGGGGAAGGTGCGCCGGGCACGCTGCTATTCCATATCGGGGTTGCGCGAAGGAGTCCTGCGATGCGTTCCTTTCCTGTGTCCCGCCGCGAGCTGTTCGTCTATGCCGCTGCCACCGCCGCTCTCGGAGCGACCGTCGGCGCGCCGAATGCCGCGGCAAGTGGAGTCATCGGCACCATGGTCGACTATGCGGGTGGCGTTCCGTCGGCCACGGCAATCCGGGACGCCGGCCATATCGGTGTGATCAGGTACGTGTCGGATCGCCGTCCCGGCGCCGAATGGATGGAGGGTAAGCCGCTGCTGGCGCGTGAAGTCGATCAGCTGCACGCCGCGGGCCTGACCATCGTCTCGAACTATCAGTACGGCAAAGCCCAGACCGCGGATTGGCGCGGCGGGCTGGAGGCGGGCAAGAAGCACGCCGCGCGCGGGCTGGAACTGCACCTCGCCGCGGGCGGTCCGCAGGACCGGCCGATCTATGCCTCGATCGACGACAACCCGACGCCCGTCGACTTCGCCACCATGATCGCGCCGTATCTGCTCGGCTGGGAGTCGGTGGTCGGCAAGGCGAACACCGGCATCTACGCGAACGCGCCGACCATCGAACTGGCGCGCGCCGCGGGCCTCGGTTCCTGGTACTGGCAGCACAATTGGGGCACCCCGAAGGGTTTTGTGCACCCGTCGGCGCATTTGCATCAGATCGAGATCGACAAGCGGTCCATCGATGGTGTCGGCGTCGACGTCAACAATGTGCTGCGGCCGGAGTACGGGCAGTGGTGATCCGCGCGGTAGTCATCAACTGACCGCTGCCCGCGCCGGTGGCCGCTCGCTCAGGTCTGGCAGTGGCAGGTGGGCGCCAGGCGCAGCTCGGGCTCGTCATCGGGGACGACGCGCAGCGTGGGCCGACTCTCCGGCGCCTGGTGATCGCCGAGCCAGGAGAACAACGACCAGCGCGACAGGCCGGAGAAGGCCGAGCCGACGCAGGCGAACGAGCCCGAGGAGATCACCGACCCGAACGATCCGACCGAGCCGATAGACAGTACCGAGCCGACGCTGCCGATCGAGAGGATCGAGTATGCGGAGCCGATGGACAGGATCGAGCCCTCGGAGCGGAAGGACAGTATCGATCGTCGCGAGCGCCTGCTTCGAATCGAGCGCCCGCGGTGCTTGGGATTGGTGCTCTCTATCGAATTATTGCGCCGCAGCGACACTTCGACGGTAGCCATGGCTTCGGTCTACCACAGTGCGGCACGGTTGTGCACTATCGCCGGTGATTCGCCCGGATGTGTCGACCTGCGGGAACCTGCCGTGGATGCAACGAAGCCCGGCGGTCCGGATGGACACGCCGGGCTTCGGAGCCTCATGCGACGGTGAAGAAACCCAGCGTCGGCAGGAACGAGCAGGTACGCGGAGCGGCGTCCGGGGCCTGTGTGGTCAGCGAGCCGGAGACCACCGCGACGACGCGGCCGAAGCCGGTGTCGGCGATCGCGGACAGGGTGGCCGGACCGTCGGGGTTGATCTTCGCCTCGTCGGTCAGCGGCAGGATGCCCGACTTGCGGGTGTCAAGGTTCATCCACTGGACGGTCATCGGCGGGTTCTGCACCGGGGTCGGCGACTTGGTGCCGAGCGCGGTGAAGACGAACCCGGCCTGACCGGCCTGCGGTCCCGGCGGGGGCAGCTGGGCCGGGCCGGGCACGGCCAGCGCGGTGCCGATGGAATCGGCGGTCGGGCTGATGCAGCCCTTGCCGATGGTCGGGTACAGGAACTGGGCAATGACCGGCCCGCCGTCCCTCGGAATCTCCGGTCCGCCACCGCCACTGCCGTCCAGGAAGGTGATGATCTTTTCCAAGGTGGACTTGATCTGCGGTGGCAGGTTGAGGGTGGCGAGCAGCTTGCGGGCCGAATCGAGCAGCATGCCCTGCAGGCCGCCTGCGATCGGCTTGGCGTCGGCAGGGCCTGCGATCGCGCCGACGATGGCAGGGGCCAGCGCGGCGAGCGCATCGATCGGGACGCCCTCGGGCACCATCGGGACATTGTTCGGAACCGCCGCGGGCACGGGCGCCGGGGCCGCGACAGCCGCCATCGGCGCAGCAAGCGAAGCGCTCGCCGTGATGGCGAGTGCGGACAATACGATCCGCGATCCTCGGGTGCGAAGCACTGGTCTAGCCGTCCTTACCTCGGGTACATCTGGAGTTCGATGCTGAAAAGCCATCGTTTCGGGGGTCACTCTAGGGATACGGTTGCATGTTGTACAGCCGCAATATCCCGACAGGTGCGTTGGACGAACAGTGTTATCAGACGTTAGCGCCAATTGGTGTTACAGAAGTGAATGGTGATGCAAATGTTATCAGTGATTCGAGTGCATCACCGCTCCACTCCGGGCTGCGGCTAATCTAATCGGAGTCTTCAGATCTTGTCGCCGAACGCCCGAACGTCCGCGGGTCGCAGGCCGATGACCTGCCGCCCCGACTCGAAAGCCTGCGAATTGAACCGACGCCTACAGCTGGCTGTGTCAGCGCTGGGTCTGTCCGTGCTGGCCAGGCTTTTATGGATGCTGCTGTCGACGAACGGCATGAATCTCGTCGACCTGCACGTCTATGTCGGCGGGTCGGCCTCGTTGCTCACCCATGGGCTCTATGACTTCACCTACGCCGAGAAAACGCCGGACTTCCCGCTGCCCTTCACCTATCCGCCATTCGCGGCCCTGGTGTTCTTCCCGCTGCACTACCTGCCGTTCACAGTGGTCGCGGTGCTGTGGCTGCTGGCCACGGTCGCGGCGCTCTACGGCGTGGTGTGGATAAGTCTCGAGCTGATTCTCGGCGAGCAGCGGGTCCGCGAACCGGGTTGGCACACCGCGGCCGCTGCCTGGACCGCGGTCGGCGTGTGGCTGGAACCGGTGCGAACCACCATCGATTACGGGCAGGTCAACGTATTCCTGGTGCTCGGCGCCATGCTCGCGGTGCGCAGTGCGCGGTGGTGGCTGTCGGGTCTGCTTGTCGGCGTCATCGCGGGCATCAAGCTGACGCCGGCGATCACCGGGTTGTACTTCGTCGCCCGCCGTCGTTGGCTGACGGTGATCTGCTCGGCGGTGGCCTTCGGTGCGACGGTCGGGGTCAGCTTCCTGATCGCGCACACCGAGGCGAAGCGCTACTTCGGGACGTTGCTCGGCGATGCGAGCCGGATCGGGCCGGTCGGCTCGGTATGGAACCAGTCGCTGCGCGGCACCCTCAGCCGCATCCTCGGCTACGACGTCGAATCCGGGCCGTGGTGGATGGCGGCCGTGCTGGTCGTCGCCGTGCTCGCGTTCCTCGCTTGGCGCACACTGGGTTCCGACGATCGAATGGGCACCCTGATCATGGTGCAGCTGTTCGGGCTGATGGTCTCGCCCATCTCCTGGTCGCACCATTTCGTGTGGCTGCTGCCGACGGTGCTGTGGTTGGTCTACGGTCCGCTGCGTGCGGTCGCGGGTGCGCGGCTCCTCGCGGGCTACTGGCTGGTGACGATGTTGATCGGCGTGCCGTGGGTGTTGTCGTTCGCCCAGCCGTCGATCTGGACGATTTCACGGCCGGGCGTGTTGTCCTGGCTCGGCGCGGTCGACGCGCTCGGCGTGCTCGTGTTGTTCGGCTGGATGATCTGGCACGGACGTTCGGTACTGCGCTCGGATATCGGGTCCGCGCGGCACCGGCTGCGAACGTTCCCGAAGGCGTTGTCGGCGGATCGCAGCGCTGTCGGCGAGCGGGCGCTGCGTCGCGCCACCGCCGATTAGTGGCCGACGCTCAGCCCGCGGCCAAACGATCGATCTGATGGGCCAGCATCATGTCGCGGCCGGTGAGTCCGCCCGCGGAGTGGGTCGACAGTGCGAAAGTGATCCGGCGCCAGCGAATATCGATATCCGGGTGGTGGTCGGCGGCCTCTGCGGCGTCGGCGACCCTCCGCACCAGCTCGATACCGTCGAGGAAGGTCGGCGCCTTGATCGTGCGAGTGATGGTGTCGCCGGAGCGTTGCCAGTCGGGCAGGTCGGACAGCGCGTCGTCGATATCGGCGTCGGACAAGAGTTCGGTAGCCATGGTCCAAGTATCCGCGCGGATCAGGCGGCGCGGGCTTTCTTGAGACCCTTCTTCAGCTCTTTGCCGCAGCAACCAGCGGCTTCGAGGCGTTTCATCCGCATAATGACCACGGGGCATTTCAGGCAGCGCGTCTTCTTGCGACAGCACTTCTTCTTGGGTTTCAGGCTCGAAACCTTCTTTGCCTTGACCTTGCCCATGGTTGGTTAGCATACCCTTAGTGGGGCGCGTGGTCTGCGGCGCGCCTGGCTACCGGTAGTCTGTTACTGGCCGCAATGCCCGGTGAGTATCGATTCTCCACCTGTTTGCAGGGGTCGGCCCGCACCAACACCAACAGCAGGAGGATTAGGCGTGTCGTCTGCACGCGATTTTCGCAACGTCGCCATCGTGGCCCACGTCGACCACGGTAAGACGACGCTGGTCGACGCCATGCTGCGCCAGTCAGGAGCCTTTGCCGAGCGAGCCGAGCTCGTCGACAGGGTGATGGACTCCGGCGACCTGGAGCGCGAGAAGGGCATCACCATTCTCGCCAAGAACACCGCTGTCCACCGGCACCACCCGGATGGCTCGGTGACCGTGATCAACGTCATCGACACGCCCGGCCACGCCGACTTCGGTGGTGAGGTCGAACGTGGCCTCTCCATGGTCGACGGCGTCGTGCTGCTGGTCGACGCGTCCGAGGGGCCACTGCCGCAGACCAGGTTCGTGCTGCGTAAGGCACTTGCCGCGTCGCTTCCGGTGATCCTGGTCGTCAACAAGACCGACCGCCCCGACGCCCGCATCGAGGAGGTTGTCGAGGAGAGTCACGATCTGTTGCTCGACTTGGCCTCCGACCTCGACGACGCCGCCGCCGAGGCCGCCGAGCTCGCGCTGGACCTGCCGGTTCTGTACGCGTCCGGCCGTGAGGGCAAGGCATCCAAGGAGCGCCCCGAGAACGGGAACGCGCCCGAGGCCGAGAACCTCGACGCGCTCTTCGACGTGCTGATGGAGAACATCCCGGCGCCGAAGGGCGACTCGACGGCCCCACTGCAGGCGCACGTCACCAACCTCGACGCCTCGGCCTTCCTCGGCCGCCTCGCGCTCGTCCGCATCTACAGCGGTGAGCTGCGTAAGGGGCAGAACGTCGCGTGGATGCACGCCGACGGCGTCAAGACCGTCAAGATCACCGAACTGCTGCAGACGATCGGTGTCGAGCGTCAGCCCGGCGAGGTCGCCGTGGCCGGTGACATCGTCGCCATCGCGGGCATCCCGGAGATCATGATCGGCGACACGCTCGCCGATCCGGACAATCCGGTCGCGCTGCCGCGTATCACCGTCGACGAGCCTGCGATCTCGGTCACAATCGGCACCAACACCTCGCCGCTCGTCGGTCGGGTGCAGGGCCACAAGCTGACCGCGCGCATGGTGAAGTCGCGCCTGGACCAGGAACTGGTCGGCAACGTCTCGCTGCGTGTCCTCGACATCGGCCGTCCGGACGCCTGGGAGGTGCAGGGCCGTGGTGAGCTGGCGCTGGCCATCCTGGTCGAGCAGATGCGCCGGGAGGGCTTCGAGCTGACCGTCGGCAAGCCGCAGGTGGTCACCAAGCAGGTCGACGGCAAGATTCATGAGCCGTTCGAAGAGCTGACCGTCGACTGCCCGGATGAGTATCTCGGCGCGATCACCCAGCTGCTGGCTGCCCGCAAGGGCAAGATGGTCCAGATGACCAACCACAGCGCGGGCTGGGTGCGGATGGAGTTCATCGTCCCGTCGCGCGGTCTGATCGGTTTCCGCACTGACTTCCTCACCGAAACCCGCGGCACCGGCATCGCCAACGCCGTCTCCCACGGCTATGCGCCGTGGGCCGGTGAGATCCGGGCCCGGCACACCGGTGCGCTGGTCTCCGACCGGGCAGGCTCGGTGACTCCGTTCGCCATGATCCAGCTCGCCGACCGCGGCCAGTTCTTCGTCGAACCGGGCGCGGACACCTACGAGGGCATGGTTGTCGGGATCAACCCGCGCGCCGAGGATCTCGATATCAACGTCACCCGCGAGAAGAAGCTGACCAACATGCGCAGCTCCACCGCGGATGTATTCGAAACCCTCGCCAAACCGTTGCAGCTCGATCTCGAGGCCGCGATGGAGTTCTGCGCGGACGACGAGTGCGTCGAGGTCACCCCGGAGGTGGTCCGGGTGCGCAAGGTCATCCTCGGTGCCACCGAACGCGGACGCGAACTGTCGCGACGCAAGGCTCGGGACCGGGCCGCGTTGTAATTGCCGGACCGTCCGGCCGGATCTGGCGGATGATCCGGCTGCCGCGTACTCCTGGCGATGTACCGAAAGAAACTGGGGAGCGAATCATGAGGAATGATTCGCTCCCCAGTTCTATTCAGTGATCGCGACCTTTGTCGCGCATTGGATTTCGAACAGTCGACCTGTAGCTACCTGTGGAGCATCAGCGAAATGCAGAGCCTGACGATCAGCACCGTTTGTCGCAGTACCAACAAGAGATCAGACTTCCGTCATTCCGCTGTACGACTTGATGATTGCCCGTCCCTCCCGGTGCTGGAACTCGCGAAAGCCGCAGGATCGGGCCGCCTTGTCACCAAGGTAGAGTGCGGATCGTGAGCTTGGCGGCAAGACGACGTGCAAGGGTGCGCGCAGGGCTGGTTATCGCGGCCATCTCCATCACGGTGGGCGCTGGTTGCACTGCGAATCCGCCACCTCCGATCGAAAGCACCGATAGTCCCAAGACGACGCCCGCGAAACCTGGCAAGAACACAGTCGTGGTGGCGATCGACGACATCGGGATCGGTTTCAACCCCCACCTGCGGTCCGATCAGTCACCTGCCACAGCGGCGGTGAGTTCGATGACGCTACCCAGCCCGTTCCTGGCGATCCCGGACCCAGCCGTGCCCGGTGCCACCCAATGGGTATCGGACGGAGCATTGATGGTCTCCGCCGAGGTCACCGCGCAAGAGCCGTTCACCATTACCTACACGCTGCGCAACCAGGCCAACTGGTCCGACGGGGCGCCGATCGCGGCGGAGGACTTCCGGTTTCTCTGGCAGCAGATGGTCACCCAGCCCGGTGTGGTGGATCCGGAGGGCTACCGGCTGATCGCCGATGTCAACTCCACCAGCGGCGGCAAGACCGTCACCGTTACCTTGACCAAACCGTATCCCGCCTGGCGACAGCTGTTCGCGAACCTGCTGCCCTCACATCTGTTGAAGGACGCACCAGGTGGATTCGAGCGTGGCCTGCGTAGCGATGTCAACGGCGTGCGGGTATCCGGCGGTGCTTTCACGATCAGATCGGCTGATCGCGGCCGGGACGAAATTGTGCTGGAACGCAACGACCGCTATTGGGGGACCCCGGCGGCACCGGACCAAATTCTCTTGCGACGCGGCGGGACCGCGGCGCAGCTAGCGGATTCATTGCGTGCAGGCGACGCGCAGATGGCGCTGGTCCACGGTGGTGTTGCGACGCAGGCGCAGCTGGCCGCGATCCCATCGGTGCGCACTGCCATCATGCCGCAGTCTCGGGAATTGCAGTTCGTAATGAACGGGCGCAGTGGTGATCTCAGCGATCCTCGGGTCCGACGTGGTGTGCTGTCGTTGCTCGACCCGGCGCTGCTGGCGACGGTCGGCGCTCAAACCGGCGGCTGGGTCGAGCCGGTGCGGGCACAGATCCTCTCGCCCTCGGATCCTGGTTACGTGCCGACCGCCCCGCCCCGGCCATCCGCCGAGGAGGCGTTCGCGCTGCTCCACGAAGCGGGATACGGTCGAGGGCCGGAGCTGCCGCCGGCTACCTCGCCGACCTCCCCGGCGCCGAGGCCACGGCCGATCGCGAAAAACGGTAAGACACTGGCGATAAGGATCGGCGCGGTGACAGGGGATGCGACCGCTCTCGCGGTCGCGAACACCGCCGCAGATCAATTGCGCAGCTCCGGAATTGATGCCACGGTGCGTAGCCTCGCCGCGGACGAGCTGTACGGAAAGCCGCTCACCGAGGGAGCGATCGACGCGATCGTCGGCTGGGAAGTCGCGGGCACCGACCCGGCCACTGTGCTCGCGTCCCGTTACGGTTGTCCGCCAGCGGATGTCAGAGGCACCGACGGGTCCGCGCAAGCGAAATCCGAGGCAGCAAAAATTGCACCGAGCAACCTGTCCGGTGTCTGTGATCCTGAACTGCAGCCCGCGATCGACGAAGCGCTGCGTGGCATCGAAGTGGGCCGCGTGCTCGCCGATGCCGAGCCGAAGTTGTGGGGTCTGGCGACGGTACTGCCGATTGTGCAGGACAACGTGGTTGCCGCGTCCGGCCCTCGGGTCGACGGTGCTTCCCTCAGTGGTGCCATCCAGGTCGGTATCTTCGGTGACGCGGCGATGTGGCGCAGGATCCCATGACCGGTGGGTTGCTGCTTGTCCACGCCCATCCGGACGACGAATCCATCACCACCGGGGGCACGATCGCGCACTACCGCAGACGGGGTGTGCCGGTCACGGTGGTGACCTGCACGCTCGGTGAAGAAGGCGAAGTGATCGGCGACCAGTGGGCGCAACTGGCCGCCGACCGTGCCGACCAGCTGGGTGGCTACCGGGTGCTCGAACTCACCGGCGCGCTCGCCGCGCTGGGTGCGGGACCGCCACGTTTCCTGGGCGGCGCAGGCCGCTGGCGTGACTCCGGTATGGCGGGCACCGCGGCGGCGGAGAATCCACGCGCCTTCATCCACTCCGGTGCCGACGCGGTGAACGCGCTGACAGAGGTGCTGCTCGAGCAGCAGCCGCGGGTCGTGGTCGGCTACGACCCTCGAGGCGGCTACGGCCACCCCGACCATATTCGGGCCCACCAGATCACCACAGCGGCAGTGCATGCGGCTGCCGACCGAGGTTGGGACACCCCGAAGTTCTATTGGACCGTCACCGACGAAGAGATGCTGCGCCTGCATACCGAAACCCTCGCGCGACGCACGGTCGAGGGGTTGCCTGGTGCGTTGCCGCCGGGTTGGTTGCTTCCCGCGGTTGGGGAGCTCGCCAGCGTGCCCAGCCACATGGTGACCACGACGATCGACGTGTCGGATTCGCTCGCGGCCAAGCGCGCCGCGCTGCGGGCACATGCAACGCAAGTGATGGTGGCGCCGACAGGTCGGGAATTCGCGCTGTCCAATAATGTCGCGCAGCCGGTGTTGCCGGAGGAGCACTACGTGCTCGTGCGCGGGCAACGCGGTGTTGTCGGCGCCGACGGCCGCGAACACGACCTGTTCACAGGTATTGCCTGAGGGTTGCTGCAACGCCGGATTGATGCCCCCTGTACCGTCTCCGTGATCTCGGACATCGACGTGGAGGCTCAGCGGTACATGACAGCGGTCGGCGACAAGGCTCACCTCAACATCGAAGACGACGGGTATCACAAGAGTCTCAAGCCACGTCAGCTCCAGATGATCGCCATCGGCGGTGCCATCGGCACCGGCCTGTTTCTGGGTGCGGGCGGTCGGCTCGAGAGTGCGGGACCAGGGCTTTTTCTGGTGTACGCGGTGTGCGGGATCTTCGTATTCTTCATACTGCGCGCGCTCGGTGAGCTGGTGCTGCACCGGCCCTCGTCGGGCTCTTTCGTGTCCTATGCGCGTGAGTTCTTCGGTGAGAAGGCCGCGTTCGTCGCGGGCTGGATGTACTTTTTGAACTGGTCCATGACCGGGATCGCCGATACCACGGCGATTGCCCAGTATTTTCACTATTGGGCAGGATTTTCACATATCCCGCAGTGGCTGCTCGCGCTCATCGCGCTGGTGCTCGTGCTCGGCGTCAATTTGATGTCGGTGAAGTGGTTCGGCGAGATGGAATTCTGGGCCGCACTGGTGAAGGTTTTCGCGCTGAGCGCCTTCCTGATCGTCGGCACGATCTTTCTGCTCGGCCGGTTCACCGTGCAGGGCAACCCAACCGGAACGAGCGTGATCACCGAAAGCGGCGGACTGTTCCCTACCGGGATCCTGCCGCTGGTCGTGGTCACCTCCGGCGTCGTGTTCGCCTACGCCGCGGTCGAGCTGGTAGGCACCGCGGCGGGGGAGACCGAGAACCCGGCCGCTATCATGCCCCGCGCCATCAACTCGGTGATCTTGCGCATCGCGATCTTCTACGTCGGTTCACTGGTGCTGCTCGGGCTGCTGCTGCCCTACACCAGCTACACCGCCAAGGAGAGCCCGTTCGTCACCTTCTTCACGTTGCTCGGTGTGCCGGGTATCGGCAGTGTGATGAACCTTGTCGTGCTGACCGCGGCCTTCTCCAGCCTGAACGCTGGTCTGTATTCCACCGGTCGCATTCTGCGATCGATGTCGATGAACGGCAGTGCCCCGAAATTCACCGGTGTGATGGGCCGCAACGGCGTTCCCTACGGCGGCATCCTGCTCACCAGCCTGATTGCGCTGTGCGGGATCGCGTTGAACGGGATCGTGCCCGACCGCGCGTTCGAGATCGTGCTGAACCTGGCCTCGCTCGGCATCATCGCCTCGTGGGCCACCATCGTGCTCGCCCAGCTGCAACTGTGGCGCTGGTCCAAGCAGGGCAAGCTGCAGCGGCCTTCGTTCCAGATGTTCGGCGCGCCCTACACCGGCCTGGCCACACTGGCCTTCCTGTTCTTCGTGGTGGTCTTGACCGGCTGTGACTATCCGGTGGGTACGTGGACCGTCGCCTCGCTGGTGTTGATCATCCCGGCGCTGATCATCGGCTGGTTCGCGGCCCGCAAACGTGTGCTCGCGATCGCCGAGGAACGCCGGGGCTACACCGGTGAATACCCGGTCGTGGCCAACATCCCGATCGACGGTGACTGAACCGACGCGGCCGGAATAGACTCGATATCTATGTATAACTGGGACCTGCAGAACGCGATCGCGGGCTTCGTGGACAGCCTGCGTCCCGGCGCGCAGCACCAGCACGACCTCTATATGTCGGTGCTGTACGCGTTCGTCGATATGCAGAGCCATCTGTTGACCCTCCTCGGCTTTCCTCCCGTCGCGTGAGGGCAGCCGTCGACCGCAGTGCCGACGATCGTGCCGCGGCACCGTCGAGCTATGGAAAGCCGCAGTGGGGCCTGGAGTCTCTGACGCCGGTGATCATCACCTTGCTGGTGCTCGATGCGTTGATCACCCTCGCCCTCGAGGTGCTCTACCTGCCGACCTACCTCGACACGGTGGCGTTCCCGCTCTCCGCCGTGCTGGCCGGTGTGATCAACGTGCTGCTCGTGATGGCTGTCCGCGCCGTGACCACCCGCGTCGGGTTCGCGATCCTGCCCATTGCCGCATGGACTTTCGGCTTCCTGACCTGCTCGGTGTCCGGGCCCGGCGGTGACATCATGCTCGGAAGCGATTGGCGCACAGCACTTCTCTTGTTCTGTGGTGTGGTTCCGCCGCTCGGCTATCTGTACTTCCGGCTCAATGCGGGGCTGTTCGGTAGTCGCTGAGTATCGCTGCTGCCGTTGGCGATACGAGTCACGCTTCGGCCGACCTCGGCACGCCGACCGGCGGCGCCTCGCCGACCTGTTAATCCAGACGCACCGCCAGGGTGGCTATCACGGCGTCGGTGCGGGCGCGCAGAGCGGCGGCGAGGACAGGGCCGCGCGGGTTGTGTAGCGGGCGGTGCCACCAGCGGTGGGCCTCCACCTGGGCCAGCAGGACCATCACCTGCCGGCCGTAACGAGTTTGGTTGCGGACATACCCGACGAGCGTGGTGACCAGACTGCGGTGCGGGCACGGCAGCACAGTGAGGGGGACGCCGGGGTCCCATTCCTTCCATTGGCGGCTGAGGCGGCGGGTGGAGGCCGGGTCGATTTCCGCCGCGACGGCGACGATATCGCCGTTCATTGCCTGGGCGGTGCGCAGCGCGCGTGCGGTGACCTCGCTGACCGCGACCACCGGGACCACGATCAGCATGGGCTCCGGGTCGGGGGATTGCGGTGGGAGGGCGGGAATTCGGCCGAGGCTGAGCTGTTTTGCGACGCTGCCGTAATAGCTTTCGGTGCGGGCGAACAGCATGATCAACGCGGGCACGATGATCACCAGCAGCCATGCGCCCTCGGTGAATTTCTCGGCAAGCAGCACCACGGCGGCCACCGCGGTGAGAATGGCGCCGAAACCATTGAGTGCGGCGCGTGGAATCCACCCGGTTACGCGTTGTGTGCGCCAATGCCGGACCAGCCCGGTTTGGCTGATGGTGAAGCCGATGAAGACACCGACCGCATACACCGGCAGCAGCCGGTGGGTTTCGGCATCCACAACGATCAACACGGTTGCGGCCACAACCGCCAGCGCCCCGACCCCGTATCGGAACACCGGCCGTTCGGAGCGCAAGGCGAACAGGTGCGCGACCCGGTGGTCTTTTGCCAATAGCGAAAGCAACACCGGCAGGCCGCCGAAGCTGGTGTTCGCGGCGAGGCACAGGGCCAGGGTGACGGCAAGGTTGGTGACGTAGAACGGCCAGCCGGTGCCGAATGCCGCTGCCGAGAGCTGCGCGAGCAGCGTGACATCCTCGCGCGCAACGGTGTGATGCCGGCCGATCAGCACGGCGAGACCGAGCAGCATCCCGCACAGCAGCACACCCAAGCCGACTTCGGTGTGCTGGGCTCGTCGCACCGCGGGCGCCCGGAACGCCGGCACCGCGTTGGCGATCGCCTCGACCCCGGTCAGCGCCGAGCAGCCTGCGGAGAATGCCTTGAGCAACAGCACAATACCGATGGCGTCGACCGGCACGATCGGTCCGCGGTCGATGCCGATGACGGCGACCGGCTCTGTGCGCGCCAGTCCTACCACGATCACCGCGAAGATGGAGACGATGAACAGCAGCGTCGGCCCCATCAGCACTTTCGCCGATTCGGCCACCCCGACCAGGTTGATCACGGTCAGCACCGCGAGCCCGCTCAGCGTGATGAGCAGCAGATGATCCGCCAGCACCGGAAACGCGCTCGCCAGGCTGGCCGCACCGGCGGCGAGACTTACCGCGACGGTGAGTACGTAGTCGATGACCAGGCCGGCCGCCGCGAGCAGACTGGCGCTACGACCGAGATCCTTCTTCGCCACCGCATAGGAACCACCACCGTCCGGATGCACCGCGATCACCTGGCGGTAAGAAAGAACCAGCACCAGCAACAGCGCCGCGATTGCCAGCGAAACCGGCAGCGTCCACGAGACCGCCGCCGCGCCCGCCGTGATGAGCACCAGCACGATCGCTTCCGGCCCGTAGGCCACACTGGACAACGCATCCAGCGACAACGCCGCCAGCCCGCCGATCGCGGTCAGTCGATACTTGTCGCCGCGCTGATGCCGCCGCATCCGGCGATCGACTATCCGAGGCTCCTGCGACTCCGACCGCGCCGTCTCGACCACACACTCCATTCAACGCGGCTCACTCTCGGCAACCACTCAGCGACACCATCGAAACCGCGCCGAAAGCACCTGGCACCCCGGGCGCCGCGCGGTGCCGACTGCTTCAGTGGGTACCGAGGAGCCCGGGGGTCACCGAATCGATGAGGGGCCAGGCTCGGTCGAGGGGGATATCGATCACGAGGTAGCGCTTCTTGCCCGCGGCGGACGCGGCGACAACGGTGGCCACCCCCGCGCGGCGTTGCCACAACGATTGGCGGACGGTCCAGCCGATGACACCGGGGGCTTCCAGGCAGTCACGGTCGCGGTCCAGCGAACCGGCGCGGGTGATCAGCCAGGTGGGGCTGCTGTCGGTGGCCGGTAGGACAGTGTGGCCGAGGCCGCGGTACCGGTCCTCGGCCAAGGCGATGGCGAGGCTCGCCATGACGGCCGGCAGTAGCCACCACAATGCCGAATACTCCGCTCCCGCAGAGGAAAAGATGAGCATGGTGATCACGACGAGCAGGACCGGCAGCAGGGCCCTGGAGTGCCTGCGTCGATGGGCGACCGGTCCGTGCGCCGTCAGCGGTGCGGTGCCGAGCTCGCTCGGTCCGACCTCGGCCGCCGCACGGGGCGCAAGCAGGTGCGTAAGCGTGTGCTCGACGGCCGCGCGCGGAGCCTGCGGCAGGATCTTGTGCCGGGGGTTGTCACCCACCATGATGGCTTCGAGTTCGCCGGCCCCCGCAAGGCGAAGCAGCAGCGGCTCGTTGACGGTGGCGCCGCGGAAGCGCGCACGGTCCAGGGTGGTCTGGCGGGTAGTGAACAGGCCGTGGCGCAGCTGCAGGGTGCGACCGTCATCGAGCACCCGCAGGCCGAAATATGTTGTGAGATAACGGGCGCAGGAGGTGAGGCTGACCACGATGACGATCGCAAGCAACAGCAGCACACCGCCGACCGCGAGGAAGACAGTGCTGCCGTGCTCGAGGTTGTGCACCGCATCCGAGTTGAACAGGGTCTGGCCGAGCCCGTACTGGAACGCCAGACCCACGACGGGTGCGATGATCGCGAACCCGGTCAGCGACAGCGGTGCGTAGCGCACCCAACTCGCGTGCCAGTGTCCGATCTCCTTGGCACTACGCGGTGCGGGAAGATCACCGGATGTGTTCTCCGGCAGGCCCTTTCGGAAGATGTCCACCGGGTATAGGGAGTGTGGAACCTGCGCTCCGGCAACACCGCTCGATGCGTTCGCGGTGTCGGTGGCGGTGTGTGCGAGTAGGGCCGCGCGTAGCCCCGGCACCACCCGGGCGTCCAACGCGTCGAGCTTGAATTTCTCCCCCGATTCCGCGTGCTGACCGGTGCCTATCGCGAGTACCGCCAACCCGAGGGCACGGTGCAGTAGATCGGCCTCGATGTCGACCGAGCGGATTCGTGAGCGCGGCACCGAGAGCTTCTTGCGTTGGATCAATCCGGTGCGCAACTCGATATGGGTCTGGCCGACCCGGTAGGTGGTGGTGAACCAGCGGGTGAGCGCGAATCCGACGATCAGCGCCAGCGTGATGACGCTCCACCCGTGATTGCCGCTGCTGGTGCCCAGGATCACCGAACCGATCAGCACCGGGATGAACTTCACCACCTCGGTGACGGGGTGCACCAGCAGCATGCGCTTGTCGAGCCGCAGCCACGGTTGATCCGGCTGTGGGTCGGGTCCGGCCGCCGGGTGCGGCACCGATGCGGTCATGTCGCGTCGCCGCGGTGCAGTGCCGCGATTTCGGCCAGCCGGGTGACGGTCTGCTCGGCCACCGGCAGGTCGAGTGCGGAGATCTGCACCGCTCCCGCGGATGAGGCGGTCGTCACGGTCACCGTGGCAAGGCCGAGCAGCCGTTCCAACGGCCCGCGCTCGGTGTCCACTGTCTGCACCCTGGAGATCGGCGCCACTCGGCTCTCCTGAGTCAGCCAACCGACCCGGGTATAGACGGCCTCGTCGGTGACCTCCCATCGATGCACCGCGTACCTCCACTGCGGCACCACGCCGATGCTCAACAGTGCCAGCACGGCTGCTACGGCGAACACCACCAACTGGGCCGCGCGGTGTCCCGAGTCGACGAGCAACCAGATGACCATGGCGACCACCGGAATGATCCAGGCCATCACGGCCTGGAGTGTCCACAAGAGTTTCGCCTTGGGGCTCGGGCGCCAGGCCGGATCGGCCATGATCGTGCGCGGCTGCGACATGCCTGCCATGGTTGCACGAACTCGCCCGAAAGCGCGTCGGCCTGCAGGGGAATAACCTGCGGCGCGGCAATGGAATAGTGCGCTCGATCGTGCAGTTGGCAACGGTCACAAGCACTGGAGGGAGACAGTCCGGGATGATTAGCGCATGATCGAGGGCGTGATCGAGCTAGCGACCCCGAGTGTTCCGCCCGCACCGCCAACGCCGTCGGCCATGCGCCGTGCGCTGCGGCGGGCTCGCGACGGCGTGACGCTGAATGTCGACGAAGCCGCTGTGCTCTTGCACGCGCGCGGCGCGGACCTGGTCGATCTGAGTCGCAGTGCGGCCAGGGTTCGCGACGCCGGGCTGGAGTCGGCGGGTCGGCCGAAGACCATCAGCTATTCGCGCAACGTGTTCATTCCGCTGACCCGGTTGTGTCGGGACAAGTGTCACTACTGCACCTTCGTCACCGTGCCCGGCAAGCTGCGCGCCGAGGGCAAGGGCATGTTCCTGGAGCCCGACGAGGTCCTCGACATCGCTCGCCAGGGTGCAGCGCTTGGTTGCAAAGAGGCGCTGTTCACCCTCGGCGATCGTCCGGAAGACCGCTGGCCGGAGGCCGCGCAGTGGCTCGACGAGCGCGGCTACGACTCCACGCTGGACTATCTGCGCGCGGTATCGATCATGGTGCTGGAGGAGACCGGGCTGCTGCCGCATCTGAACCCCGGCGTTATGTCGTGGGAGGAAATCTCCAGGCTCAAGCCGGTCGCGCAGTCGATGGGCATGATGCTGGAGACCACCTCCACCCGACTGTTCACCGAAAAAGGCCAGTGCCACTACGGAAGTCCGGACAAGGATCCCGCGGTCCGGCTGCGCGCCATCACCGATGCGGGCAGGCTCTCGGTGCCCTACACCACCGGGATCCTGGTCGGCATCGGCGAGACGCTGTCCGAGCGGGCCGAGTCGATCATGGCGATCCGTAAGCAGCACAAGGCTTTCGGGCACATCCAGGAAGTGATCATCCAGAACTTCCGCGCCAAGGACGACACCGCCATGCGCGATGTCCCCGATGCGGGTCTCGAGGAGTTCCGTGCGACCATCGCGGTGACGCGGCTGCTGCTCGGCCCCGATGTTCCGGTGCAGGCGCCGCCCAATCTGGTGTCGCACGAGGAATGCCTGGCATTGATCGACGCCGGCATCGACGACTGGGGCGGCGTCTCGCCGGTCACCCCGGACCACGTGAACCCGGAGCGGCCGTGGCCGAACCTGGACACCCTGCGCGAGATCACCGAGGCCGCTGGCTACCAGCTCGTCGAACGCACCTCCGCGCACCCGAAGTATGTACGGGCGGGCAACCCGTGGGTCGACCCGCGTATCGGTGCGCACGTTGCCGCGCTCACCGATCCGGCTACCGGCCTGGCGATGCCGGGCGCGATGCCGGTCGGATTGCCCTGGCAGGAGCCGGACGAGTCCTGGGAGTCGGCAGGGCGGGTGGATCTGAACACCTCGATCGACATCGACGGACGGATCACCGAGAGCCGAAGCGATTCCGCGCTCGGTCGTGGCGTGAGCGACGGGCCCGGCGGCGGCCCGCATGACCAGGAAGGGCCCGGTGATCGCGGGCGATCCGACACCGATGTCGTCGGCGCTTTCGGCGATTGGGACACCATTCGGGAGCAGGCGCGCGATCTCGCGATCACGGCGCCGCAGCGGCTCGATTCCGAGGTGCTCGCCGCGTTGCGTTCGGCGGAGCACGACCCGGCCGGCCTCACCGACGCCGAGTATCTGGCGCTGGCGACCGCCGAGGGACCCGCGCTCGAGGCGGTGGCGGCGCTGGCCGATCAGCTGCGCCGTGAGGTCAACGGCGACCAGGTGACCTACGTGGTGAACCGGAACATCAACTTCACCAATATCTGCTACACCGGCTGCCGTTTCTGCGCGTTCGCCCAGCGTAAGGGGGATGCCGACGCATTCACCCTGAGCATGGACGAGGTTGCCGACCGGGCCTGGGAGGCGCACGTCGACGGTGCCACCGAGATCTGTATGCAGGGCGGCATCGACCCTGAGCTGCCGGTTACCGGCTATGCCGATCTGGTGCGGGCGATCAAGCAGCGGGTGCCATCGATGCATGTGCACGCCTTCAGTCCGATGGAGATCGTCAACGGCGCTTCCCGGGGCGGGCAGAGCATTCGTGACTGGCTGGTCGCGCTGAAGGAGGCCGGGCTCGACACCATTCCCGGCACAGCCGCGGAAATCCTCGATGACGAGGTGCGCTGGGTGCTCACCAAGGGCAAGCTGCCGACCTCGGCGTGGATCGAGGTGATCACGACGGCCCACCAGGTGGGCCTGCGCTCCAGCTCCACGATGATGTACGGCCACGTCGACAATCCGAAACACTGGGTCGGACACCTGCGGGTGCTGCGCGGAATCCAGGACGAGACAGGTGGTTTCACCGAATTCGTGCTGTTGCCCTTCGTGCACCAGAGCTCGCCGCTGTACCTGGCGGGCGCGGCACGGCCGGGACCCACCATCCGCGACAACCGGGCCGCCCACGCGTTGGCGCGGATCATGCTGCACGGCCGGATCGATAACATCCAGACCAGCTGGGTGAAACTCGGCACAGCGGGCACCAGAATGATGCTCAACGGTGGCGCGAACGATTTGGGGGGTACGTTGATGGAGGAGACAATCTCTCGCATGGCCGGCTCCCAGCACGGCTCGGCCAAAACGGTCGCGGAACTCACCGAGATCGCCGAAGGCATCGGCCGCCCGGTCCGCGAGCGCACTACCACCTATGGTGTCCCGCAACACAAGATGTCGGTCCTGCCGCTGTCGGTGGGATAGTTCGACGAGCCGCAACGACGCGGACGCAAGAGGCGGGGTTCACACACGAGCCTGTGGTGTGCGGAACCGAATTAGTTAGGGCAGACTGGCCCGGAGTAACCTGGGCTGCCCGGATAGTGTGACGCTGGGCGGACTATCCCCGCAGGTGAGGACAGACTAGGAGAGCGGCAGTGCCGTACATCATCGCTGAACCGTGCGTTGACGTGAAGGACAAGGCATGCATCGAGGAATGCCCCGTGGATTGCATCTACGAGGGTGGTCGCATGCTGTACATCCATCCCGACGAGTGCGTGGACTGTGGTGCGTGTGAACCGGTGTGCCCGGTGGAGGCGATCTTCTACGAAGACGACACCCCGGACCAGTGGGTCGGCTACGTGAACGCCAACGTCGACTTCTTCGACGAGCTCGGTTCGCCCGGCGGCGCGACGAAGGTCGGCAAGGTGGATTACGACCCGACTTTCATCAAAGAACTGCCCCCGATGGCGAGTGAGTAAGTGAGTTCCTGACGTGTCATTGCGTGGCCCGGTCAGCAGTCTGCTGCCCGACTTCCCTTGGGACACCATTGCTTCGGTGAAAGCCAAGGCGGCGGCGTATCCCGGCGGGATCGTCGACCTTTCGGTCGGAACTCCGGTCGATCCGGTCGACCCGCTGATCCGCGCCGCGCTGAGCTCGGTGGCCGATGTCCCGGGCTACCCGACTACCCACGGCACGCTCGAGCTGCGTACCGCTGTGGTCGACGCACTCAAACGACGCTTCGGCATCACCGGCATCGATCCGGCGGCCGTGCTGCCCGCGATAGGCACCAAAGAATTGATCGCGGGACTGCCGCGGCTGCTCGGTCTGGGTGGCAATGACCTGGTCGTCATTCCGGAGGTCGCCTACCCGACCTATGAGGTGGGGGCGCTGCTGGCCGGTGCGCGGATCGCACGGGCGGACGGGCTGACGCAGCTCGGCCCGCAATCACCCGCGCTGATCTACGTGAACTCACCGTCGAATCCGACCGGACGTGTGCTCGGCGTCGAGCACCTGCGCAAGGTCGTGGCCTATGCCAGGGAGCGCGGTGCGATCGTGGCCTCCGATGAGTGCTACCTCGGTCTGACCTGGGAGGGCCGGGCGGTGTCCCTGCTCGACGACGAAGTGTCCGACGGTGACCACACCGGCTTGCTCGCCATCCACTCGCTGTCGAAGACCTCGAACCTGGCCAGTTACCGCGCCGGTTTCGTGGCGGGCGATCCCGCACTGGTCGCCGAGCTGCTCGAGGTGCGCAAGCATTCGGGCATGATGGTTCCCTACCCGATCCAGGCGGCGATGACCGCCGCACTCGGTGACGACACCCACGAGGCGCAGCAGCGCGAGCGTTACCGCGCGCGGCGTGAGGTGTTGCGGAATGCCTTGCTGGCGGCGGGTTTCCGTATCGATCACTCGGAGGCCGGCCTGTACCTGTGGTCGACTCGCGGTGAATCGTCCCGGGCCACCCTGGACTGGTTGGCCGACCATGGCATCCTTGCCGCACCCGGTGACTTCTACGGACCCTCCGGGGCCGAACACGTGCGGATCGCGCTCACCGCTACCGACGAGCGGATCGCCGCGGCTGCGCAGCGGCTGCTGACTGCCTGAAACATCTACTGCCGCAAGTGATTCCAGCTGATCAGAACCTCGATGCGGGCCGGTCGTAATCGCATTCGATAGGCTCCGTCGGCTGGTGGTTCGATCGGGGTGGAAAGGTTCGTCGATGCAGGGGGCGAGACTCGTCGCCGGTGAGCTGTTCGCCGGATACCGAATCGAACGTGTGCTCGGCCGCGGCGGCATGGGGACGGTGTATCTGGCGGCGCACCCACGGCTGCCGCGTCAGATCGCCCTCAAGCTGCTCAGCCGGGAGCTCTACGCCGACGAGGAGGTCAGAGCGCGGTTCGAGCGTGAGGCCGATGTGGCCGCGCGGCTCGATCATCCGAATGTGGTGTCGGTGTTCGACCGCGGCGCGCAAGACCATCAGCTGTGGATCTCGATGCAGTATGTCGACGGCAGCGATGCCGCGGCGTTCCGCGGCACGCCACTGGATCCGCGGCGCGCGCTGCACATCCTCGGGCAGACGGCGGACGCCCTCGACCATGCGCACGAATCCGGTGTCCTGCACCGAGATGTGAAGCCGGCGAACATTCTGTTGACCGCCGCGCGCACCGGCGGTGACCGGGTGTTGCTGACAGACTTCGGCATTGCTCGACTCCGGGACGACGCGCACCAACTGACTCGCACCGGGGAGTTCCTCGCGACGCTGGCTTATGCCGCCCCGGAACAGCTTTCGGGGCAACCGGTCGATCATCGAGCCGATCAATACGCACTCGGATGCACCCTGTTCGCCCTGCTCACCGGCGAAGCGCCCTTTGCCGCAACCAATCCCGGTGCCGTGGTCGCCGCGCACCTGACCAGCCCCGTGCCGCAGGCGAGCCGAGTGGTGGCGCATCTTCCCAGCGCGATCGACGCGGTGATCGCCCGCGCGATGGCCAAGGACCCAGACCACCGGTTCGGTGACTGCACCGAGTTCGCCGAGGCGGCGTATGCGGCGGTGACCGGCGTGCGTCCGTCCGCGCCGCCGCACCCGATGTCGCAACACTCCTCGCGTGCGGTGCCGCAGCCTGCGCCGACACTTCGGGCCTACACACCACCGCGTCCGGTCGCGTCGCAGGGACACCGCGCACCCACCTCGCCCGCGGCGGTCGCGACACATTCGCCATCGACTGAGGCGCAGCATGATCCGGTCCGGCCGCGGCGGACGGTGTCCTCGCGCTGGCGCGTGCTGGCCGTAGCGCTGTTGGTACTGGCCGTAGTTGCCATCGTCGGGATGGCTGCCGCCGCGGCCATCTACTGGAAGTACGTGCGCCCGCACCGGTTGCCCGCGCCGCCGGTGTGGGGCGCCGAGCACTCCATCGTGCAGGCATTCCCCCAGTTGATACCGCCGAGCCCGAACGGAACGGCCTGGCGGGGTGCGCGCTGTTCCGCGGTGGCGGTGCCCACTGCCGAACCGGGTGATCCGGTTCCGCTGCGGCAGATCACCTGCACCCACCAGGACGGACTGATCGTGTGGTTCTCCGAATATGCGGGCAGCGATGAGGTCGGCGCCTACCTTGCCGCCAAGACGACCCAGGTCGGTGTGCGGCCGCTCGGGGACGACGGCAGTGTGCTGCAGTTCCGGCCGCGCGATGCCGCGGCCCCGTTCACCTTGGCCGCGCGGGCGCGGGGCGCCAGGTTTCCCGACACGGTGTCGGTGGAGGTTTCCTGGCCGAACCACACCTTCGAGCAGGCCAGCGAACAGTGGTGGGAGCGGGCACCGTTCTGAGGGCCGACGCGGCTCGCCGAGTGGCTCGCAGGCACGCGCGATCATCGACGAACGGCGTTAGCCTGGTTTATGGACGCTGTCACGGTTGTCCCCACCCCCGACAATGAGCCGGTGCATTCCTACGCGCCGGGTAGTCGTGAGCGGGAGTCGCTGGTCGCCGAACTCGCCGAGATCTCCGCGAACTCCGTGGATGTGCCGCTGGTGATCGGCGGTAAACATCGGCCGGGCATCGGGCAGCGGCACCCGATCGTTGCGCCGCATCGACACCGTCAGGTGCTGGGGACCTACACCGATACCACCCATTCCGAAGCGCGCGGTGCGATCGACGCGGCCGTGGCCGCCGCGCCCGGCTGGCGCACATTGCCGTTCGACGAGCGGGCCGCCATTTTCCTGCGGGCCGCTGATCTGCTCGCGGGGCCGTGGCGGGAAACTGTCGCCGCCGCGACCATGCTCGGCCAGTCGAAGACGGCCCAGCAGGCCGAGATCGACGCGCCATGCGAATTGGTCGACTTCTGGCGGTTCAATGTGGCATTCGCGCGCGGCATTCTGCAGCAGCAGCCGGAGTCGAGCGCGGGGGTGTGGAATCGGCTCGACTATCGGCCGCTGGAAGGTTTCGTCTACGCGATAACTCCGTTCAACTTCACCGCGATTGCCGGGAATCTGCCGACCGCGCCCGCGCTGATGGGCAATACCGTGGTGTGGAAACCGTCATCGGCGCAGACACTGTCGGCGTTCTATACGATGCGGCTGCTCGAGGCGGCGGGCCTGCCGCCCGGGGTGATCAATATGCTGACCGGCAGCGGCGTCGAGCTCTCCGAAGTGGCGCTGGCCGATCCGCGGCTGGCAGGCATCCACTTCACCGGATCGACCAAGACCTTTCAGCACCTGTGGGGACAGGTGGGCGCCAATCTCGGTCGCTACCACGGGTATCCGCGGCTGGTCGGGGAGACCGGCGGCAAGGACTTCATCGTTGCGCACCCGTCCGCCGACCCGGAGGCATTGCGCACCGCGCTTATTCGAGGTGCCTACGAGTATCAGGGGCAGAAGTGTTCGGCCGCCTCACGCGCGTACATCGCCCGATCGGTGTGGCGGGTGATGGGTGAGGACTTCCTGACACTGACCAGGAACCTGACCTACGGCGATGTGACCGACCTGTCGAATTTCGGTGGCGCGCTGATCGATCGACGCGCCTATGACAAGAACGTGGCGGCTATCGAGCGCGCGCGGGCGGCGGGCATCGCTATCCCGGCGGGCGGTACATACGACGACAGCGAAGGGTGGTTCGTGCGGCCGACGGTGCTGTTGGTCGACGATCCGCGTGACGAGTCGTTTGCCACCGAATACTTCGGGCCGATCCTGTCGGTGCATGTCTACGACGATGCCGAACCCGGGGCCTATGCGGCGGTCCTCGCCGAGGTGGAATCGGCGGCGCCGTACGCGCTGACCGGTGCGGTGTTCGCCCAGGACCGGCACGCCATCGAACAGGCTGCTGCCACACTGCGATTCGCGGCGGGCAACTTCTATGTCAATGACAAACCCACCGGTGCGGTGGTCGGCCAGCAGCCCTTCGGCGGCGCACGCGCCTCCGGGACGAACGACAAGGCCGGATCGCCGCTGAACCTGCTGCGGTGGGTGTCGGCGCGCACCATCAAGGAGACCTTCGTGCCGCCGACGGACCATCGGTATCCGCACATGGAGGAGGCGTAGCGTGATCAATCCGCTGCGGCCTGCCATTCTTGCCGCGGCGGGGTCGCCGCGGATGAAGCGAATGCTCACCGGGGTGCCCGTCACGGCGAACATCGTGCGGCGATTCGTGGCCGGAGAGACCCGCGACGAGCTGATCCCGGTGGTGCGAGGGCTACTGGAGGGTGGTCGGATGATCAGTGTCGACTTCCTCGGCGAAAACACTACCGGCCGTGCTCAGGCGGATGCCACACTCGCGGAATATCTTTCGTTGATCAATGACCTGGCGGTCTTGGACGACGGACCGAACGGCGCGGCCGCGCGGATCGAGGTGTCGGTGAAACTGTCCGCGCTCGGCCAGGCCTTACCGGACGACGGACCCGCGATCGCCACCGAAAATCTGCGCATCCTGTGTGCCAAGGCGGCGCAGGCCGGCGTGTGGGTCACCGTCGATGCCGAGGACCACACCACCACCGATGCGACCTTGGCGACGGTGCATGCCGTGCGTGCCGAATTCCCGTGGCTCGGTGCGGTCTTGCAGGCCTATCTACATCGCACTGCGGCCGACTGCCAGGAGCTGTCGGGTGCCCAGTCGCGAATCCGGCTGTGCAAGGGCGCTTATCGTGAACCGCGCGCCGTCGCCTTCCAACACGTGTCCGAGGTCACCGACTCCTACCTGCGCTGTCTCGACACCTTGATGCGTGGTGACGGCTACCCGATGGTGGCGTCACACGATCCGGTAATCATCACCGCTGCCCAGCAGCTCGCTACCGAAACCGGTCGGGGCACAGACCAATTCGAGCATCAAATGCTGTACGGCATTCGCGACGCCGAGCAGCGACGTTTGGCAGTCGCGGGTACCGCGATGCGGACGTATGTGCCCTACGGCGATCAGTGGTACGGCTACCTCACCCGCCGTCTTGCGGAGCGTCCGGCGAACCTGGGGTTGTTCCTTCGCGCACTGGCCGGTGATTCCTGACGCGGTGCTCGGGCCGCTCGGTCGGGCCGCGGGAGATCGGTCGATCAGAGCAGCGGCTTACCGAGGCGATGCCGCCTGCGCATGTCGTAGAGGAAGGCATTCATCGGAAAGAGTCTGGCCTGCTTCGGAAGTCGGCCGTGTACCGCGCCGATGGCGCGCAGCAGCACCACCGCGAATCGGTGGTGCCTTGTGGTCCAGGTCATGCCCATCTGGTCGCGCAGCTGCGGTGGCAGCAGGGCGGTGACCACGAACCGCTGCAACGGTGCGAAGACTCGCAGTGGCCGCGGGACCATCTTCAGGTCGATGAGGTGGTCGAAATAGGCGCGGGTGCGCGCGTCGATGGTCTTGGTTGCCAGAGTGGTGTTCCAGTACTCCGCGAACGCCTTTCGGTCGGCGGGCCACATCTGCCTGCGCATCTGCAGCGTGGTGCCGAACCGGGCGGCGTACTGATAGAACACCTCCGCGGTGTCCTCGTCCATCGGGCCGTGCAGTCGTTCCTCGAGATCGACGACGCCCCAGTACAGGCAGGCGGCCACCCACAGCTGCAGTTTCGGGTCGAAGGCGTTGTATTCGACCGCCGCGCCGGGCTCGGAGCGGACCGGGCGGTGCGACTGGTTGACGGCCTCCCGATAGACCGTGCGCTCCTGCTCGGTGCCCATCATCGCGACCGCCAGGTAGGTGAGCGTGGTGCGCAGTCGCTTCCACGGGTGTAGATCGACTCGACCGGTCTCGACCGTGCTGTCCATGACGCCATAGGCGACGGGCTGCAGGCTCAACTGCATGATGACGTTGGCGGTGCCCCCGAGGAAGGCCGCGACGCCGCTCCACATCTCGTCGATGGCGAACTCGTCGGCCGTGCCGTAGCGGCAGCGCAGGGCGGGTTCCGGCGGCGTTGCGCGAAAGGGCGCGGTCATCGTTGGCCTCGTCTTTCCTGATCGCGGTGCGATGGTTGCACGGTGAGAGCTTTGAATGCTCACCTTCTCATCGACTCGCGGCGGGTGTCAATCGTTTGGTTCGGGTGGTCTCAGACCAGCGGTGTGCCTCGGCGCAGGCGTCTGCGCAGGTCGTAGAGGTAGATGTTCAGCGGGAACAGCCGCGCTTGCTTCGGCAGCCGGGCCTGCACCGCCGAGATCCCCCGCAGCAACCGATCGAATCGGCGCTGATCGCGGTCGGACCAGGTCAGGTCCATCTCGTCGCGCAGGTGCTGCGGCAATAGGCCCGCCACGACGAAGCGCTGCAGTCCGGCGAAGATGCGCTGAACCGGTTTCGGCAGCATCGTCAGATCGATCAGGGCATTGAAATAGTCGCGCAGCTCGGGCTCGATCGAGCGGGTTGCCAGGTTCTCGTCCCAGTACCGCTGGAACGCGGCGCGGTCGGCCGGCCACATTTCCGGTCGCATCTGCAGCGTGGTGCCCAGGCGGGCGCAGTATTGATAGAACGCTTCGGCGGTGTCGGGATCCATCGGCCCGCGCATGCGCGTACGGAGATCGTCGATGCCCCAGTAGAGGCTGGCGGCCACCCAGAGTTGCAGCGTCGGGTCGAAGGCGTTGTATGTCACCGGGCTCGACGCGCTCGACCGGACCGGCCGATGCGATTCGTTGATCGCGGCCCGATAGCGTGCGCGTTCCTCGTCGGTGCCCATGAGTGCGACGGCGAGATAGCTCAGGGTGGTGCGCAGGCGTTTGATCGGATGCAGCGTGATCTTGCCGCTATCGACGGTGCTCTCCAGCACACCGCGCCCGACTGGGCGCAGGCTCAGCTGCACGATCACGTTGGCGGTGCCGCCGAGAAAGGCGGCGATGCCGTCCAGGTGTGCGCCGATGGTCTCCGGAGTGAACGGCGCGACCGTCGATCCAGGGTGGTCCGGATCCGACTCGTGGTCGTCGCTGTGCAAGGGGGCGGTCATCGTTGACCTCGTCTTTCTGTATCCGTCCGCACTGCTGTACGCGAACGGGTGAGAAGATTCGCCGGAAAACCGTCTCATCGCCTCGACATCATGTCGATTGTTGCCCGCGCGCGATGGCGAGTTAGTACCCAATCGCCGATGATGGCATGCAATGCTGTTGGTGTCATCGTTTCACCGACGTGGATAGGGTGTGGACATGGCGAGGCTGACCAGATTGTTGGCGTTGGTGCGCAGTACCGGCCCCGAGGACGGCAATCAGGCGCGGGTACTCGACGCCGCTCTGCTGGCATTCCTGGATTTCGGCATCAAGCGCACCAGCATGGTCGAGGTGGCCCGGCGGTGCGGGCTCTCGCTCGCGACGCTCTATCGGCGCTTCGCCGGCAAGTCCGATCTCATCCAAGCGGTCGGGTTGCGCCAAGCGCGTCAGTTCATCGACGAGGTGGACGCCACCCTGCAGCGGCAGGTCGATCGGGACGCGAGCGCCGAGGATCAGATCGTCGAGCTTTTCGTCGCCTTCCTGAACGGGTTGCGCGGCAACAAATTACTGGACCGGCTGCTGAAGACCGAGCCGGAGATCGTGCTGCCGTACCTCACGGTCAAGGGTGCGCCGGTCATCGAAATGGGTCGCGACTATGTCGCCGAATTCATCACCCGGCTCCAGGGTGAAGGCAAGCTGCCCGACTACGATCCGGAGCCACTCGCCGAAATGATCGCGCGGACTGCGGTTTCGCTGGCACTCACGCCGCAGACGGTCATTCCGCTGGGTGACGATATGGCGGCGCGGCAGTTCGCGCGCGACCATGTGGTCGTCTCGTTCCGTGTCACCTGATGTACTGTCGGATGGAGTCCGCCGACAGCCGCATGGATCGTCCGGTCATCCCGGGCTCAGGCCAGGCGCAGGCCGAGCCGCCGCCGGATGCGCATGTCCCACAGGAAGGCATTGACCGGAAAAGTCTTGATCTGCTTCGGCATTCGGCGTTCGACGGCACCGACGGTGCGCAGTAGCCGCGCCAGCGCTCTGTCGTCGCGCTCACTCCAGGTCATACCCATTTCGGTGCGCAGATGTGGGGGCAACAGTCCGGCGGTCACCCAGCGGTGCCATCGGCCGAGGGTCAGCTGCACCGGGCGCGGGAACATCTTCAGGTCGACGATCTCCCAGAAATATTCGCGGATCGGCGGATCGATGGTCGTCTTCGCCAGGTTCTCGGTCCAGTAGGAATCGAATGCGGTCCGGTCGGTGGGCCACATGTCCGAACGCATCTGCAAGGTGGTGCCCAGTCGTTCGGCGTGCCGATAGAACGCGTCGGCGGCGGTGTCGTCCATCCGGCCGTGCATGCGCTCGTAGAGGTCACGAGCCCCCCAATACAGGCAGGCGGCCACCCACAACTGCAGTGTCGGGTCGAAGGCGTTGTACTTCACCGGGCTGCTCGCGGTCGATCGCACCGGTTTGTGTGAGCGGTTGATAGCGTCGCGGTAGGCCGCGCGGTCGTCGTCGTCGCCGAGCATGGCGACCGCGAGGTAGGTGAGCGTGGTTCTGGTCCGTTTGACCGGGTGCAGCATGATCTTGCCGCTGTCGACGGTGCTCTCGACTACGCCGTAGCCGACCGGTCGCGTGCTGAGCTGCATGATGACGTTCGCGGCGGCACCGAAGAACGCGGCGGACCCGTCGAGATACTGCCCGATATCGAACTCCTCGGGCGGCCTTTTCGGGTGGGTGGGTGCGCGAAGCGGGCTGGTCATCATCGACCCCGTTCTCGTTGCTGAGAAGGATATGGATCAACGTTCTCACTGCCTCAGGGGTGTGTCAACAGTCACGCACGGGTTCATCGAGCTGTGATCGGCACGGCCACACCGGGTGGTGCGACAGGTTCGCGCGCCGCCGAAGTAGCGTGAGCGAATGTCGTTCGGTGCGTCCCTGCTGCTTCGGTCCCTCAATCCGCTCGCGGTCGCCGCCGGGGAGGACATCCCCGACGCGGTCACCATCGACGGCGTGACGCTCTCGCGCAGCGACCTACTCGGCGCGGCGACCTCGGTGGCCGAACGTATCGCTCGTGCGGAGCGAGTCGCGGTGCTGGCCAGACCGACGGTCAGCACCGTGCTCGCGGTGGTCGGCTGCCTCATCGCCGGGGTCACCGTCGTGCCGGTGCCACCGGACTCCGGGATAACCGAGCTCGAGCACATTCTGAACGACTCGGGGGCCCAGGCGTGGCTGGGGGAGGCCCCGGCCGGGACGATACTGCCGGTGGTGCCGGTCCGCGTCCATGCCCGCTCGTGGCACACCTACCCCGAACCCGATCCTGCCGCGGCGGCATTCGTGCTCTACACCTCGGGGACCACTGGCCTGCCCAAGGGAGTTGTGCTCAGCCGCGCCGCCATTGCCGCCGGGCTCGATGCCCTCGCCGAGGCCTGGGCGTGGACCGCGAACGACGTTCTGGTGCATGGGCTTCCGCTGTTCCACGTGCACGGACTGATTCTCGGGGTGCTGGGCCCACTGCGTGTGGGCAGCCCGCTGATCCACACCGGCAAGCCGACCCCGCAGGCATACGCGCAGGCACCGGGAACGCTGTACTTCGGTGTGCCGACAGTGTGGTCGCGCATCGCCGAGGATCCTGATGCGGCACGGCAATTGGCGAAGGCTCGCCTGCTCGTTTCCGGCAGTGCGCCGTTGCCGGTGCCGGTGTTCGAGCGGCTGCGCGAGCTCACCGGCCACGCACCGATCGAACGGTACGGGATGAGCGAAACGATGATCACGCTGTCGACGCGGGCCGACGGTGAGCGACGACCCGGCTGGGTCGGCGTCCCGGTCGCCGGCGTGCGAACCCGGATCCGTGACGAGTCGGGTGCACCCGTCCCGCACGACGGCGAAAGCATCGGCGGGCTCCAGGTACAGGGGCCGATGGTCTTCGACGGCTACCTCGACCGGCCCGAGACGACGGCCGAATGCTGGACCGACGACGGCTGGTTCAAGACCGGCGACGTCGCGGCCATCGACGCCGACGATTTCCACCGCATCGTCGGCCGGGAATCGGTCGACCTCATCAAGTCCGGCGGCTACCGGATCGGTGCGGGCGAAGTGGAGACCGCGCTGCTCGGACATCCCGAGGTCGCGGAGGTCGCCGTCGTCGGACTTCCCGATGCGGACCTCGGTCAGCGGATCGTCGCCTATGTCGTACTGCGGAGCGCGGCAACGGATTCCACGGAGAAGACGCTCATCGAGCACGTGGCCGAGCAGCTCTCGGTGCACAAGCGGCCACGCGAGGTCCGGGTGGTGGCGGCGCTCCCGCGCAATGCCATGGGCAAGGTGCAGAAGAAACTGCTCGGGTGAGCGCCGTCGGCGCCTCAGGCCAATCGGGCGTCCGACGACCCGGGTGTGCGGCCGCACAGCGCGACCATGGTGCGAATCAGGTGCGGCTGATCGGCGAAGCCGGTCTGCGCGGCCACCTCGGCGGCCGGGTGGAAGGGCAGTCGTAGTCCGGCCTCGCGCAGCCGATGCCAGCGCCGCAGTGTGCTCAGCGGTCCACCGATCGTCTGGACGGACAGCTGGCGCAGGCGTCGGGCCGACAGACTCACACTGGCGGCCATGCTCTCGATATCGGCGTCGTCGTCGAGCAGGTCCAGCGCCCGGCGCAACCGGGGATCCATCTGCGGTGCGTCGCCCAGCATTCGGTGCACGGTCCGGCGCAGCCGGATCGGATCGAGGTCGCCGCCGGTGCCGGCCAGCAGGCGCTGGACCTGGGCACGGTCGAGCGCCTGGATACTCGGTCGCCGGGGAATCGCGAGACCGTACGGATCGATCCACAGCCCGGTGAATCCATCCGGATGTGTTACCGCGCATCGCATCCCGGGCGGGACGAGCACTCCTGGCCCGGTGGTGACCCGGCCCGTTTCGTCGGTGGCTGTTATCTCGCCGTCCCAGGACAGCATGAGCTGCCAAGCGGGATGGCGATGTCTGCCACCTGCGGGCCCCGAGGACTCCGCATAGCAGGCGAATTCGGCGCTCACGGCGGCGAACACAATGTTGCCGTTCCGTTCAAGACGCCACGAACGTCCCTGCTCGATCATGTTTTCAGTATTCCGATACAAGCAGGAGTCGAGCCATCCGGGCTCGCGATCGAGAGAGGCCGATCCATGCGGCTACCGAATTCCGAGTATTCGTCCCGGCCGTGGCGAGTCCACGATTTTACGAAGGACTTCGAAATCGAAGACGTGTGGGCCTTGCCCACGCCCGGTGGTCCGGACGATCTCGAGCGGCTGGTCGGGCAGATGACCGACGGCGACGGGTCGGCGGTGAGCGGCAAGAATGTGGTCGGCTTCCTGTTCGCCGTCCGCTGGAAATTGGGGGCGTTGCTCGGTTGGGACAAGCCTGATGCGGGTATCGGCACGCGGGTGGCGTCGCTGCGTGATCGGTTGCCGGAGGATCTGCGCGCGATCCGGGGAACGGATATGCGCGCGGTGCCGTTCGAATCGGTGTTTCAGACCCACGACGAATGGGTGGCGGAGAGCGCCAATAAGACTGTCCACGTGCTGATGCACCTCGGCTGGGTCTCGGATGGCGACGGTGGGTACCACGCCCAGATGACGGCGCTCGTCAAGCCGAACGGGCTGGTTGGAAAGGTCTACATGCTCGCCATCTCACCGTTGCGGCGGCTGCTCGTCTACCCGCCGCTGCTACGGAGCATCGGCCGGAGATGGCGGCTGCAGACGGCGCAATGAGCTGCACCGACGGGCACAGTGCGGCGCGGCTGCGGCGCGGAGCGTCGGCTGAACCGGGCGCCATTCGGTATTGACCTCTACCTAGGTCGAGGTCTTACTGTCGCGGTATGACCGCAACTCTGACGTCTGAACAGCTCGAATATCTGAACACGCAGCGGCTCGGCCGATTGGCGACGGTGCGTCCGGATGGATCGCCACAGAACAGCCCCGTCGGCTTCCGCTATAACGCAGAACTCGGCACGATCGACATCGGCGGCTGGAACATGGGCGCTTCGAAGAAGTTTCGCAACCTCGCCGACAACGATCGGGTGGCCTTCGTGGTCGACGATGTTGCCTCGGTGCAGCCCTGGCGGGTGCGGTGCCTCGAAATACGCGGCACCGCAGAGGCTCTCACCGATGTCGAGACCTACATCAATGGTGAGGCCGGCGAACTGATCCGTATCCACCCGAGTCGGATCATCGCGTTCGGCATCGGGCAGACGGAGAACTGAGGTAGCCGCACGCGGGTGGAGACACCCGTGTGCGGCCCACGCGATCAGTCGTTGGCGTGCAGCGCGGCGTTGAGCTCGATGCCGGTTCCCTTGCGCGGCACCACTTCGACGGCGCCGGTCAGGGAGTTGCGGCGCAACAGCAGGTTGTTCTGGCCTGCCAGTTCCGAAGCTTTGACGACGGTGCCGTCAGGGGTGGCGACCTTGGTGCCCGCGGTGAGGTACAGGCCCGCCTCCAGCACGCAGTCGTCGCCGAGCGGGATGCCGAGGCCGGCGTTCGCGCCGAGCAGCGAACGCTCGCCGACGGAGATGACCGTGGTGCCACCACCGGAGAGGGTGCCCATGATGGAGGCACCGCCGCCGACATCGGAGCCGTCGCCGACCACAACGCCCGCGGAAATGCGACCCTCGACCATCGAGGTGCCGAGGGTGCCGGCATTGAAGTTCACGAAGCCCTCGTGCATGACGGTGGTGCCCGAGGCCAGATGCGCGCCGAGGCGGACCCGGTCGGCGTCGCCGATGCGGACACCGGAAGGGAGCACGTAATCCACCATCCGCGGGAACTTGTCCACGCTGTAGACGGTGACGGGCCCACGGGCGCGCAGCTTGGCGCGGGTCAGCTCGAAGCCCTCTACCGCCGCGGGACCGTGGTTGGTCCACACCACATTGCTCAGCAGACCGAACTGGCCGTCCAGGTTCAGTCCGTGCGGGCGAACCAGCCGGTGCGAGAGCAGGTGCAGGCGCAGGTAGACATCGTGCGCGTCGACCGGGGCCGCGGTGAGATCGGCGATGGTGGTCTGTACCGCGATCACCTCGACGCCGCGGGCATCGTCGACGCCCACGAGCGCCGCCAGCTCATCGGGAGCCTGGTCCAGCCGTTTGGTGCCGGTCTCGGCGAACTCGCCCAGTTGCGGGTTCGGGTACCAGGTGTCCAGGACGGTTCCGTCCGCGGTCACATTGGCGATGCCGACTGCTGTTGCTCCCTGAATGCTCACGTCAAGAGAGAATACCGACCGCGGTGCTTCGGCCGGACCGCACGTCTATGACCTCGAGCGCAAGGGTGTGTCCCCTGCTATCGGGCGGACGCCCGCGGGCGTCCGCCGCTGGGAGCCCAGGCGCGTGGTCGACGGCATGGGTGGCGGTCCTCGTGTCGATGGCGATGGGCGCGGACCTAGGCTGAGGCGGTGACCCTCGATCTGCGCGCCGACCCGATCCAGCTCACCGCCGCCCTCGTCGATATCGAGAGTGTGTCCCGCGACGAGGCGAAGATCGCCGACATCGTCGAAGCGGCGCTGCGCGAACAGACCGTGGGATTCGAGGTACTCCGGCACGGCAACGTGGTGCTCGCGCGCACCGATCGTGGCCTGCCGACCAGAGTGATCCTGGCCGGGCACTTGGACACCGTGCCCATCGCCGACAATGTGCCCAGCCGGTTCGAGGTCGACGAGGCAGGGGAGCAGGTGCTCCACGGCTGCGGCACCGTCGACATGAAGTCCGGTGACGCGGTGTTCTTGCACCTGGCGGCCACCGTCGCCGAACCGGTGCACGACCTGACCCTGATCTTCTACGACTGCGAGGAGATCGCCGCCGAATTCAACGGACTCGGTCGTATAGAACGCGAGCTCCCGCACTGGCTCGACGGCGATATGGCGATTCTCGGCGAACCTTCCGGTGGTTGGATCGAGGCGGGTTGCCAAGGCACGCTGCGTGTTCGGCTCACCACGGCGGGCGTCCGGGCGCATTCGGCGCGAGCGTGGCTCGGTGACAACGCCATTCATCGACTGGCACCGGTGCTGCAGCGCCTCGCCGACTACAAGGCGCGCGAGGTCGATATCGACGGCTGTGTCTACCGCGAGGGCCTGTCCGCGGTGCGCGTCGGCGGCGGCGTCGCGGGCAATGTCGTCCCCGATGTCGCCGAGGTGGACGTGAACTTCCGCTTCGCCCCCGATCGTTCGATCGAGCAGGCTGCCGACCATGTCCGTGAGGTCTTCGCCGGGCTCGATCTGGCCTTCGAGGTGACCGATTCGGCGGCCGGTGCGCTGCCCGGCCTCACCGCCCCCGCCGCCGTGGACCTCATTGCCTCGGTGAACTCTCACGGTGGCGGCGGCGTGCGCGCCAAATACGGCTGGACCGACGTCTCCCGCTTCGCCGGGCGCGGCATCCCGGCCGTGAACTTCGGCCCCGGCGATCCGAACCTCGCCCACAAGCGCGACGAACACGTCCCCGTCGCGCAGATCACGGCGGTCGCGGCCATGCTCCGCAGTTACCTGACCGGTGCGGTCTGATCGAGATTCGGTACGGGACGGCGGTGCAACCCTGCGCTTCGCCCCGGCCCGGTACCGTTGGCGCCATGTCCACCGAAGCCGCTGATAACGAGGTCGCAAGCACGCCGAAGTCGACACCCAAGTACCGCGGCCCGATCATGTTCCGCCGCGATCGCAAACCGGGCGGCACCGCCGACCAGAATCTGCTGGATCAGCACGGGCCCAGCGATTGGGTGCGGGCCGACCCGTGGCGGGTGCTGCGCATCCAAGCCGAATTCGTCGAGGGCTTCGGCGCACTCGCCGAGGTGCCGCGCGCGGTGACGGTTTTCGGCTCGGCGCGCACCCATGCGGGCCACCCGGAGTACAAGGCCGCACGCGCCATCGGCGGCGCGCTCGCGCAGGCCGGTTTCGCGGTCATCACCGGTGGCGGTCCCGGCGTGATGGAGGCGGCCAATCGCGGCGCATCGGAGGTGGGCGGTTATTCGATCGGCCTCGGTATCGAGCTGCCGTTCGAGCAGAGCCTCAACGAGTGGGTCGACCTGGGGATCAACTTCCGGTACTTCTTCGCCCGCAAGACCATGTTCGTGAAGTACTCGCAGGCCTTCGTGTGCCTGCCCGGCGGATTCGGCACTCTCGACGAGCTGTTCGAGGCACTCACGCTCGTGCAGACCCGCAAGATCACCCGCTTCCCGATCATCTTGTTCGGCACCAAATACTGGGCGGGGCTGGTGGATTGGCTGCGCGATTCACTAGCGGGCTCGGGGAAGATATCGCCGGGCGACCTCGGGCTGCTGCATGTCACCGACAGCGTCGAGGAGGTCTGTGAGATCGTCCTCGCCGCGGCCGAGAACGGTGGCAACCTGGATGCGATCGGGACGGAGGATCAGTGGTGAGCGCGAGTGCGGGGTATTCCGTCTGTGTCTACTGTTCGGCCAGCACCGCTGACCCGGCCCACATCGGGCTCGCGGCCCGGGTCGGCACCGAGATCGCCAGGCGTGGTTGGCAATTGGTTTCCGGTGGTGGGCACGTCTCGATGATGGGCGCGGTCGCTACCGCGGCGCGCGCCGGTGGCGCGAACACGATCGGCGTGATCCCGAAACACTTGGTGCACAAGGAAGTCGCCGACGTCGATGCCGACGAACTCGTCGTCACCGACACCATGCGTCAGCGCAAGCAGGTCATGGAAGATCGCGCCGACGCGTTTCTCACGCTGCCCGGCGGTATCGGCACGCTGGAGGAATTCTTCGAGACCTGGACCGGTGGCTATCTCGGGCAGCACGACAAGCCGGTGGTCATCCTCGACCAGGACGGCTTCTACACGGGTCTGTTCCGCTGGCTCGACGAGTTGTACGACCGAAAGTTCGTGTCCCAGTTCGCCAGGGACCGGATCGCCGTGGCCACCGATCTGCGGTCGGCCTTCGCGGCGCTGGAACCCCTTGCGGCACTGGACGACACTGCTACCCCGGACAAGGAGAATTGACGCGTGAGCACCGAGGCCCGCACGACTGTCAGCTTGTTCGACGTAGCGAAACGACTGCCGGCCATGGTGGTCGATGCTCCCTCCATACTCCGCGGCGCGCTGGGCATGCTGATTCGGCCCGACGACAAATCCTCGGTCGGGCTGTACTTCCAGCGCAACGCACACCGTCATCCGGACCGCCCTTTCCTGCGGTTCGAGGGCAAGACGTTCAGCTATCGCGACGCCAACGCGCAGGTGAACAGGTACGCGAATGTGCTCGCCCAGCGCGGTGTTCGGCGCGGCGACGTGGTCGGTGTGCTGATGACCAACCGGCCGGAAACGCTGTTCGTGGTGCTGGCGACGGTGAAGCTGGGCGCGACCGTCGGACTGCTCAACCATCATCAGCGCGACACGGTGCTCGCCCACAGTTTCGGTCTGCTCGACAGCGTGCTGAACGTGGTCGGCGCGGAATGCGCGGCGGCCCTGGACTCGCTGCCGGAGCCACTCGCCGATGTGCTCGACGCGCAAGAACTGCACGCTGCCTCCGAGGTCGCCGACGCCACCGATCCGCCAAGCTGTGCGCAGATCACCGCGAAGGAGCGGGCTTTCCTGATCTTCACCTCTGGCACCACCGGGTTGCCGAAGGCCAGTGTGATGACACACCTGCGCTGGACCAAGAGCATGGCCGGACTCGGCGGGCTCGGAATCCGCCTGCGCGACACCGACACTCTGTACTGCTGCCTGCCGCTGTACCACAACAACGCGCTGACCGTCGCGTTGTCGTCGGTGCTGGCGGCCGGGGGCACATTCGCGCTCGGCAGGAAGTTCTCGGCGTCCGGGTTCTGGGACGAGGTCATCCGGGAGAAGGCCACCGCGTTCATCTACATCGGTGAGCTGTGCCGGTATCTGCTCAACCAACCTGCCAAGCCGGTCGACCGCCGCCACAAGATCCGGCTCGCCGTCGGTAACGGGCTGCGGCCGGAGCTGTGGGACGAATTCACGGAGCGTTTCGGCATCGACAGGATTGTCGAGTTCTACGGCGCCAGCGAGGTGAACATCGCCTTTGTCAATGCCTTCGGAGTGGACAGGACCGCGGGCTTCGGGCCGCTGCCATACGCGATCGTCGAATACGACGACACCACCGGAAAGGCCGAGCGTGGCAAGAACGGACGGCTGCAGCGTGTGCCCTCCGGCGGGGTGGGACTGCTGCTCGCCAAGGTCACCAGCCGCTCACCCGCCGACGGTTATACCGACAGGGCCGCCTCCGAAGCCAAGCTTATCCGCGACGGCTTCAAAGACGGCGACGTCTGGTTCGACACCGGCGACCTGGTCCGCGATCAGGGTATGCATCACATCGTCTTCGTCGACCGGCTCGGCGACACCTTCCGCTGGAAAGGCGAGAACGTCGCGACCACCGAGGTGGAAGGGGCTCTTTCCGCGGCCGCCGCGATTTCGCAGGCCGTTGTCTACGGCGTAGATATTCCGGGCGCCGATGGCAAAGCGGGCATGGGCGCGGTGACGCTGTACGCCGACGCCGAATTCGACGGGCATGCGCTCGCCGAGCAGGTCTACACGCAGTTGCCCGGGTATGCCGTGCCACTGTTCATCCGGGTGGTGCCGGAACTCGATCAGACCTCCACCTTCAAAAGCCGCAAAGTGGACCTACGCAAGCAGGGCTACCAGCCCGACGCCGACAGCACCCTGTATGTCCTGGCCGGTCGTGTCGATGGCTATGTGCCCGCCTATGACGAGTACGCCGCAGACGTGGTCGCAGGGCGCGCACCGAAGTGAGCTGCCGCTCGACCCCTCTGGCCTGAATGCGCGCAGAGACGGGCTGTGCAGCGGACAGTCGGGCGGACAGCACAGCGGGTTAGCTACAGTCGGGGGCATGTTCAGCCCCGTAGCGCCGCCACCGACTTTGTGCGGCAAGCCGGTGGCGACGGATCGCGCGCTCGTGATGGCGATCGTCAATCGCACGCCCGATTCGTTCTACGACAAGGGGGCGACGTTCACCGACGAGGCGGCCATGGACGCCGTCGCGCGTGCGGTCGACGAAGGTGCCGACCTCGTCGATATCGGCGGGGTCAAAGCCGGTCCGGGGACGCTGGTCGACGCGGCCGAGGAAGCCAGGAGAGTGGTCCCGTTCGTCGCGGCGATCCGGGCGAAGTACCCGGAATTGCTGATCAGCATCGACACCTGGCGGGCCGAGGTGGCCGCCGCGGCGGTCGGCGAGGGCGCCGATCTGATCAACGACACCTGGTCGGGCGCTGATCCGGATCTGGTGCGGATCGCGGCGGAATTGGGCGTCGGCATCGTATGCAGCCACACCGGCGGCGCGATTCCGCGGACCAGGCCGCATCGGGTGCGCTACGCCGATGTCGTGCCCGAAGTGACCGAGACCGTGGTCGCGGCCGCGGAGAACGCGGTCGCGGCGGGGGTGCGCAAGGATTCGATTCTGATCGATCCCACCCACGATTTCGGCAAGAACACCTACCACGGGCTCGAGTTATTGCGGGGAATAGACGTTCTTGTAAATAGCGGATGGCCAGTCTTGATGGCGCTCAGCAACAAGGATTTTATCGGGGAGACTCTAGGTGTCGGTCTTTCCGAGCGGTTGGAGGGCACGTTGGCGGCAACAGCATGGTCGGCAGCGGCAGGCGCCCGAGTCTTCCGAGTGCACGAGGTCGCCGAGACCCGGCGTGTCGTGGACATGATCGCCGCGATCCAGGGCATCCGGCCCCCCGCACGAACTCTGCGAGGTCTGGTATGAAAATCCAACACCGCGAGCCCGCATGGGCGACGACCAACACCTGGGACACACCCGAGTGGACGGTGGACGAACTGGTCGCCGCCAAGAACGGGCGCACCGTTTCCGTGGTGCTGCCCGCGCTGAACGAAGAACGCACCGTCGCCGACGTGGTGGCCAGTATCCGGCCGCTGCTCGGCACGCTGGTGGACGAACTGGTGGTGCTCGACTCCGGATCGACCGACGCCACCGCCGAACGCGCACGCGCCGCGGGCGCGGACGTGATCAGCCGCGAAGAGGCCGTCCCCGAACTCGATCCGCTGCCGGGCAAGGGCGAGGTGCTGTGGCGCTCGCTGGCTGTGACCAGCGGTGACCTGGTCGCCTTCGTCGACTCCGATCTGATCGACCCGGATCCGGCGTTCGTGCCGAAGCTGCTCGGCCCACTGTTGAGGGTCGAGGACATGCACCTGGTCAAGGCTTATTACCGCAGGCCGCTGCGCCAGGGCGCCGCAGTGGACGCCCACGGCGGTGGCCGGGTCACCGAACTCGTCGCCCGCCCGCTGCTGGCCGCGCTGCGCCCTGAGCTGTCGGATGTGCTGCAGCCGCTGGGTGGCGAATACGCGGGCACCCGGGAACTGCTGACATCGGTGCCGTTCGCCCCCGGCTACGGCGTCGAGATCGGGCTGCTGCTCGACACCTACGACCAACTCGGCATGTCCGCGATCGGTCAGGTGAACCTGGGCGTGCGCACCCACCGCAATCGCCCGCTCGCCGACCTCGGCGTGATGAGCCGCCAGATCCTCGGTACGGTGCTCGGTCGCAGCGGCGTGCAGGATTCCGGCGCGGCGCTCACCCAGTTCCCACTGGTCGGCGACGCCTTCACCGCGCACAGCACCGAGGTGTCACTGGCCGATCGGCCGCCGATGAACACGCTGCGCCCGGCTCGCGCGGCGGCCTGACGATCGTCGGCTCGCGAAGTTCTGTCGCGTTTGCTGTTTGATCGCTAGCCGCGCGCGCAGGTCCGAACCTCTGGCTCTGTCGCTCGAGATCGCGTATCCGGTGCGCGGACAGGACAGGGAGATACGAGTCGATGATCGACACCGTCCACCCCGCCACCGGCCGGCGTGAACGAGATCCCGCTGCGGATCGAACACCTGCTTTTGAGAGTGGGATTCGGTCCACAACCGTGGCAATGGCAATGGCAGTGGTGGAGGCGCTGGTACTCGTGGTAGCGGCACTCGGCAAGGGCGGTGGCGCTGGTATTGGTGGTGGTGCTGGTGATTATGGTGCCTGGCATGGGTGCTGGTGTGCTGGTATTGGTGGCGGTGCTGGTGATTATGGTGCCTGGCATGGGTGCTGGCGCTGGTATTGGTGGCGGTGCTGGTAATTACGGCACCTGGCAAGGGGGCTGGTGCTGATATTGGTGGTGGTGTTGGCAACGGCAACGCGGCGGCAAGGCGGCGGGTGAGTGGCCTCTCAGCGCGAGCGCTATCGAGCGTTTGCTGCAGCTGTGCCTCTCACCGAGTGGGCCGCTGCACTCACCCAATTCTGTTGAAGGCGTGCCGACCAGAGTTGCCGAAATTTTGTCGGGGACGTGCCCCGGGGCCCGGCTTGTCCGAGAAGCTGTGCCTACCAGTGGTTTTACCGGGCAGTGCTGGGCGCGTCGGGTGCCGTACCCGCTTGGTCTTCCGCATCCCAGGTAGGCAGGCATGCGACTTCCAGCGTGCGGACTGGCTGTGGTTGCGTTTCGCGCAGCGAAGAGCTCAGAGAAATGGTCGGCGTGAGAGATATGGTGGGCTCTCGAACGGGCGGATTCACGTGGTCGATGCAACAGGGGCAGTGTTGGACAGTACCTGGTCGAGGATGTAGGTCGGTGTTCGGAAGCCGTGGCGTTTGCGGGG
>NZ_JBFBAB010000023.1:0-118022 GCF_040681975.1 Nocardia sp. NPDC051463 | reverse complement strand
CCCCGCAAACGCCACGGCTTCCGAACACCGACCTACATCCTCGACCAGGTACTGTCCAACACTGCCCCTGTTGCATCGACCACGTGAATCCGCCGGCCTGGGCGACCACCATTCGACTACGTTCGATGGGCTCCCAGACCCTGTGCTCGATACGGCAGGAGCTATTGGGACGCGGCGCCGACCACCTGCCGCAGTGGTCCCGCGGCGTCGAACAGCCCGGCGGCCGAATGGCGCCGGGCTGTGTCGAAAAATCGAAAGCCGTCCGGAATCGCGCTACACGACGTCCACCCGCACGCCTGCGGCGCGGATCGTCGCGACAGCGGCGGGATCGGCATCGGAATCCGTGACGAGCACGTCGATCTGCTCGATGCCACAGATCCGGGCCAGCGCGGATCGTTCCAGCTTGTCGGCGGTGGCGACCACCATGACGTAGCCGGAACGACGCACCATCTCGGTTGTCACCCCGGCCTCGTCGATATGCCTGCATTGCGCGCCGCCCTCGGCGGAGATCGCATTCACCCCGAGGATCAGCGAATCCAAGCGCAGCTCGGCCAGTGCGCGCTCGGCCAACGGCCCGTGCAACTCATAGGACTCCCGGCGCGCCACCCCACCGAGGCAGATGGTGCGCAGATGCGGACGCAGCACCATCTCGCCCGCGATATTCAATGCGTTGGTGACGATCGTGAGCTGATCGCCGCCGGCATTCGCCAGATCGGCGCGCCCCGCCAACACCCGCGCCACCGCCGTGGTGGTGGTGCCGCCGTTCATACCGACCACCGCGCTCGGATTAACCAGTGTCGCAGCATGTTCGGCGATCCGCTGCTTGGCCGCGCCGCCGGTCTGCCGATAGCGGGCGGGCAGGTCGTAGGCCACGGTGGTCGCCACGACCCCGCCATGCGTTCTGGTGGCCAGCTGCTGGTCGGCGAGCGCGGTGAAGTCGCGGCGCACCGTCGCCGGTGATACGCCGAGGCGTTCGGCGGCTTCCTCCACCGAGAGCCGCCCCGAGTCGGCGAGCAGCTCGAGCAGCCGATTCCACCGCTGCGGCCGATCTGTCGGTCCGGTCATCTCACCCGATCCCGGTCGAGCGAACGACCTGCTGTTTTTCCAGGCACGCGAACAATATGACCACAGGCACGGTGCCGACCGTAGAGATTCCGGACGGGTATTGCCAAGCCTGGCGACAACCACTCGGCCACCCTCACTCCTTTCCCCGCGTTGCCCGCAGCCCGTCCAGCACGATCTCCACCACCCTATGGACGGCCTCGGCATACGACTCGTTCGCTCGGGTGTAGATCTGCAACGTCATCAGGGCGGCCACATCCTCCGTCCGAATATCCGCGCGCACGGCTCCGGATACCTTGGCCTGCTCGGTCATTCGCTCGACAAGGTCGACGACCGTGCCGCGCACTTCGCGCAGCCTCGGGTCGGCCTGGATCTGCGCGTGCAGCGCCGGCTCGATGGCCGCGGCAAGCCCGCCCACCTTTCGTTCGGCGCATTCATGCAGGAATCGGCGCAGTGCGGGCCACGCGTCGACCTCCTCCTGCCAGCAAGTGGCGGCGGTCTGCGCCAGATCGATGAGGTAGGAGTGAGCGGTCGCGGCGATCAGCGCGTCGCGGTCGGGGAAGTGCCGATACAGCGTGCCGACGCCGACGCCGGCACGGTCAGCGATCTCTTTCATGGACACGTCGATGCCTTGTTCACGGAATGTCACCAGGGTCGCCGCGATGATCTGGTCGCGATTGTTCCTGGCATCCGCCCTTTGCGCCGGGGTCGTGGCACTCACCTCCCACAGTAAGTGGACGAAATTCTTCCACTTACCGTACCCTCTCTTAAGCGGACGAAAATCGTCCGCTTAGGCGGAAGGCGTGGCCATGAATAAAAAGGTCCTGATCTCGGGCGCAGGCATCGGCGGCTCGACGCTCGCGTTCTGGCTGGCCCACAGAGGCTTCGAGGTAACGGTGGTCGAACGGGCCGCAGGAGCGCGCTCCAGCGGCAATCCCGTCGACGTCAAAGGACCCGCGGTCGAGGTGGTCGAGCAGATGGGTGTGCTGCCGCAACTGCGCGCGGCCGGGTCCGAGGTGTCCCGACTGACCTTTGTCGACGGCCGCGGCAGGCGGGTCGCACACATCGACCTGAAGGCCTTTCAGGGGTCGGCCGGCGTGCGCGAAGTCGAGGTGCCCAGAGCCGATCTCGCGAAAATCCTGCTCGACGCGGGCCGCGAACAGTACGAGCTCCGGTGGAACGACACCGTTACCGACCTCGCCCAAGACCCGGCCGGAGTGGACGTCACCTTCGCCGCCGCGCCGCCGCGCCGATTCGACCTCGTCATCGGCGCGGACGGACTGCATTCGGCGGTGCGGCGCTCGACCTTCGGCGAGGCGACCGCGTTCCTCTCACACCAGGGAATCTACGTCGCGACACTTCGAATAGCCGAACCCCTCGGCAGCGACAGGGAAGTGCTCATCTACAACACGCCGGGGCGGGCGCTGGCGGTGCATCCGACGGGCGGTCGGGCGGTTGCCGCATTCATGTTCCGCCATCAGGGCATTCCCGGCTACGACCACCGCGACACCGAGCGGCACAAGCGGACGCTCATCGAAGCGTTCACCGATCAGGGCTGGCGGGTGCCGGAACTGCTGGACCGCGTCCGCGACACCGACGACCTGTTCTTCGACTCCGTCAGCAAGGGCGAGCTGCCGCGATGGTCCGACGGCCGTGTCGCACTGCTCGGCGACGCCGCCTCCTGCGTATCGCTCTTCGGCGACGGCACCACCCTCGCCATCGCCGGCGCCTACACCTTGGCGGAAGCACTCACGGCTGATCCCGACGATCACCAAGCGGCATTCCGGAACTACGAACGGCGGCATCGAGTGGTGGTGGAGCCCAAGCTCAATGGCGTCACCGCCGCGGCGGCCCTTCTGATCCCCGCGACCCGAGCCGGGATCGCGATCCGCAATGCGGCCACCCGGGTGGCGCCCGCGATCACCGCCCTGCGCGGTCTACGGCGACCGGCGGCATGACAGCGGATGGTTCGGACAGGTTGCGGCGTAGCAACTTTCCGATGCCGGTGTGAGGTAGCTCGTCGGCGAAGGTAATGCCCTTGACTCGAACAGAAATCAGTTCAACGCAAGTCCGGAATTGACGAAATACGCTATCTCCTCGCATATCTCATCCAGTGAGATCGCCGAATCCGGCAGTGTGCGCACTACCAGCTCCTGCGCGAGCGAGTTCACCGCACCGATCACCGCCAGCGCGAACAGATCGAAACGCCGCGACTTGGTTTCGCCCCGCTCGACCGCGCGTTCCGCTTCGCTGATCAGCAGGGCCGAAAGCAAGCGTCGCTGACGCCTGCGCCAATCCTCCACGGCCGGACTGACTCCGACCACCTCGACATAACAGACCCGCGCCGAGCGCTGATCGTGACAAGTCACGTCCAGATAGGCTCGGATACCGTCGACGACCCTTGTCGAAAGCGACTCGCCCTGCGCTTTTTCCAACGCTTCCAATGTTCGCTCGACCGCATGCGAGGTAATGCGATTGACCAGCGCGATCAACAAAGCCTCACGGCTGCCCATATCTTCGTAGAAGCTGCGGGTGGAAACGTTGGCAGCGGTGCACAACGGCTCGATCGAGGTCGCGGCATAACCATGGGTGCCGAACAACTCCAGTGCGGCATCGACGAGCCGCTGCTGCCGCTGCGCTACGCGCTGCTCCTTGGACAAGCCGCCGTAACTGCGACCGTCCCTTGGTTCGTCATCCTGCCGTGCCACGCTCCGATGTTACCGGGCGGGCGCGGCCCAACCACGGCGCGGACATCCGGATGACCGGGTCGACACCGGGATATCGACGGGCTCCCGTTGCGGCCTCGCGTCGCGGAGGATCAATGACGCAGCGCCGTAGCAAAAGCTGTAATGCTACGGCTACACGTCATTCTTCTTGCGCTGACGATTTGGGCGTCGGTGAGGCCGTCTGCGAGCAGTGTTGGCCGGCGCGGCGGCCGGGAACAAGCGGGAGTCCGGGGCCGCGGTGCGCACGTGTGTTGTTCGTTCGCAGCGAAGTTGACGCATCCGTGGGGCTTGGAGCTGCTGGGTGCGACCGAGTGTTACCCGGCCGCGGCGATTCGTCACGTGATTCGCTACTTGACGCTGCCAGCGGTCAGGCCCGCCACCAGCCTTTTCTCGATGAACGCGAACAAGATAACCACCGGGATGATGCCGACGGTGGAGATGGAGAAGACATACTGCCAGGCGGTGTCGTACTGTCCCACAAACTTCGTCAGCGCCACCGACAGCGGCTGATTCTCCGGGGTGGTAAGCACAACCAGACTCGCCGCGAACTCGTTCCAGCAGGCAACCACGGTGAAGATCGTCGCGGTGACGATGCCCGGCCACACCAGCGGCAGGCTCACCCTGGTCAGGATCTGCCAGCGGTTCAGGCCGTCGAGCTGCGCGGCCTCCTCGATCTCCACCGGAATCGCGGCGAAGAAGCTGTGCAGAATCCAGACCGCGAACGACAGATTGAACGCGGCATTAACCAGGATCATCGCCAGCCAGGTGTCGTTGATGCCGAGGGTGAAGAACTGCCGGATCAGGCCGGTCACCAGCACGGTCGGCTGCAGCATCTGGGTGACGAGCACCAGCCCGAGGAAGGCCGCGCGACCTGGAAAGCGGTGGCGGGCAGTGTAATACGCGGCCGGAATGGCCACGACGAGCACCAGCACCGTGGCACAGACCGAGATGACGATTGTGCTGACCATATTGAACGGCAGCGGCGTCTCCGGCGTATCCCACATCGTGCGGTAGTTGTCCGGATGCCAGGACTCCGGCAGGTATGTCGGTGGGATGCGCAGGATCTCGGCCCTGCTCTTCAGCGACCCGAGCACCATGACGAGGAACGGAATCAGGAAGATCGCGGCCACCAGCACTCCGACCGCGGTGAGCTCCCAGCGGCGCCGCTTGCCGCGCCCGGCCGTTGGTCCCCGATGCGCTGCCGTGGGCGGGAGGTCGACGCCATCGATACGGATATCGGCCTGTGTCGTCATCGCCTCGCCCTGCCCTCGGTGCTGCTGCGCGCTCATCGGTCGACCTGCTGTGTCGGCTTGACGACCTTCACGTAGATCGCGATGATCACCACGATCAGCGCGAAGTTGAGCACGCTCATCGCGGCAGCGGTGTCGATCTGCTGATTCTGCCGAATCAGCTTGAACGTCAATGTGGTTGTGGTGTCAGCGGAGAAGCCTGCGATGCTGCCGGTGATCACTTGCAAGATCGGCAGCGAATTGAACACATTGATGATGTTGATGATGGTGGCTACCGCGATCGCCGGACGCAGTTGCGGCAGTGTGAGATACCGGTAACGCTGCCACGGACTTGCGCCGTCGACCCGACCCGCCTCGCCGATCTCCGCCGGAATCCCTTGTAGCCCCGCCAGAATCGTGTAGGTGGTGAACGGAATGGAGACGAATACCGCGACCCCCATCGCCACCAGGAAGGCCGGGACCGGCTGCTTGGTGAAGCCGTAACCACGGTCGAGCAGCCCGATGTCGACGAGGAAGCGGTTGGCGATGCCGACGTCGGGGTCGAGCATGTAGTAGAAGATCGTCGTCGTCATCACCACCGAGGCCGCCCACGGCACCAGGATCGCCATTCGCACCGCGGTGCGCCCCGGAAAGTCCTTGTTCAGGAACTGCGCCAATGCCGCCGAGAGCACCAGAGTGATCAGCACGACGCAGACCACCCAGATGACCGTGTGCAGCAGCACCGAGCCCAGTTCACTGATGTCGAACAGATTGCGATAGTTGGCCAGCCCGGCGGAGCCGCGATCCTGGCCGTAGGCGCTCAGGTCCCTGGTGCTCGTCCAGACCATGTAGCAGACCGGGAAGGCGACGATAGCCGCGATCAACACCAGGGCGGGCCCGAGCCACGGAATCGCCCGCAGCCCGCTCGCCCGTCCAGACGGCACCCGGGCTTCTGTGCGCCCCACGCTAGTTCGCGGCTTCCTGGATGCGCTGCAATACCTGCGCCGGGTCCGCGCCCTGGGCGATGGTGCCCATCTGCTGACGGATGGCGCCCTGTGCCGCAGCCCATTTCGGGTTGTTGCTGGGGTAGAACTTGGCCACCGGCAGCGTCGCGGCGAACGCCTTCGTCACCGGGTCACCGGCGAGCTCGGCGGCGGCGCTGTTGGTGATCGGGATGAAACCCTCGTGCTGCACGAAGTTCGAGTAGGTATCCGCACCGTAGAAGAAGTCGAGGAACTTCTTGATCGATTCGGTCTTCTTGCCGTCCTTCTTGAACGCCATCAGATGATCGGCGACGCCGAGGGTGACCGGTTCGCCCGACTTGGTCGGCGAGGGCGCCGTCAGGTACGGCAGACCCGCGTTCTTCGACGCGATCTGGCCGATCGTCGGTGGCAGACCCTCGATCATGCCGATCTTGCCCTGAATGAAGGCGTTGATGACGTCCTTGCGGTCGGTAGCGCCCGGATTAGGCTGTGTCGCACCGGAATCGATGAGTTCACGCATGGCACGGACACCCTCGAGATTCTGCGGAGTGTCCACGGTGACCTTGTCGCCATCGGCCCAGTTACCGCCGGCACCGAAGGTCCAGATGGAGCTTTCGCCCTGGGCCTCCTCGCTACCGAGCGGCAGACCGTAGCCGGAGACGCCGCCGCCGAGCGCCTGGATCTTCTTGGCCGCTTCGGTGAGTTCGGCCCAGGTCTTCGGCGGCGCGGCGACGCCCGCCTTGGCGAACAGGTCGGTGTTGTAGAACAGGGTGCGGGTCGAGGCGAACAGTGGCAGCGCGAACTGCTGGCCGTTGAGCGACGCGTTCTTGGCGAAGCCGGGCTGGATATCCGACAGCACGTTCGGGGACACGACCTCCGAGGCCTCGTAGAGCATGCCGTCACCGGCGAAGCTCGCATAGGCGTCGATGTTCAGAATGTCGGGGGTAGTGGACTTGGATTGCAGCTTGGTCCGCACCACGTCGTTGATCGAGTTCCACGACTCCATCTGCAGGTTCACCGTGACGCCGGGGTTGGCCTTTTCGAAGTCGGCGATGATGCCGTCCCACAGCGCCTTGGTGCCGGTGGCGCCGTCGCTGTAGACGGGAGCCAGGACGTTGATCGTGGAGTCGGAGTCGGTCGAGTCTTTCGAGCCGAACCCACAGGACGCGACGGCGAGGGCGAGGCCGGTGGCCATCGCGATCCCCGCGAGCACGCCGTGGAGTGGTCTTTTCACGAGCAGAACCTTTCAATTTTCACACCCGGCGCCAGCGGACCGCCGATGATGGAGCGAACTATCGACTGACCAACAATCTAGACCTCAGAGTGATCATATGTGACTGTTTTGATCGTAAATTTGACATGAACGATCATCAGGTCGATTCTGTTGTGGTGCCGATCTCCGCTCACCCCGCCCCCGCGACCCATCTGGCCGCCGAGGTCGCCACCCAGCCGGACGACTGGGCGCGCGCCGAAACCATCGCTGCCGAACACCGCGCCGTACTGCCCCAGCGGGGCGAGCGCGTCGCCGTCATCGGCTGCGGCACTTCACTGTTCATGTCCCGGGCCATCGCGGCGCTGCGCGAGGGCTCCGGCCAGGGCATTACCGATGCCTGGCCGGCCAGCGAAGTCCGCAGCGGTCGCGAATACGACCGCTACCTCGTCATCTGCCGCTCCGGCACCACCACCGAGGTGGTCAACGCCATGCGGGAGATCCCGGCCCACATTCCGCGCACCGTCATCTGCAGCAGCCCGGGCACCCCGGTGCTCGAGCTGGGCGATGCGATCCTGATCGACGAGGTCGACGAGCAATCGGTGGTACAGACCCGCTTCGCCACCACCACGCTCGCCATCCTGCGCTGGCATCTCGGCGAGGACTTGAACCCCGCGATCGCCCAGGCCCGCGCCGTCCTCGCCGAGGATCCCGCGGCGGCACTCGCCGAAGTCCGGCACGCCGAACAGATCAGCTTCGTCGGCATGGGCTTCGCGGCCGCCATCGCCGAAGAAGCGGGCCTCAAGCTCCGCGAGTCCTGCCAGTCCTGGACCGAGGCCTACCTGCAGACCGAATACCGCCACGGCCCGATCAGCATCTCCACCCCCGGTCGCGCGGTCTGGGCCTTCGGCCCGTTGGTCCCGCATTTCGAAGCCGATGTCGCCGTCACCGGCACCCACTTCGAACACCGCGATATCGACCCGATGGCAGACCTGGTCCGAGTCCACCGACTCTGCGTCCTGCGCGCTGCCGACCTCGGCCTGGACCCCGACCATCCCCGCAACCTCAACCGCTCGGTAGTCCTCGACCGGTGACCCTGACGCCACCATGACCGACTCTCCGACACCGGCCGGCGGATCGGTGCTGCTCACACCACCAGAAGTGGTTACCCTGACCGAGATGGGAACGGCACACCCCGCAGCAGGATCACCGCGACCGGACGCCGGATCAACCCGGCCCGGCCCGACGGCCGTCGCGCCCGGCGTGGCAGTCGATCCGAGAGCCACCACACCGGATGCCGCATTTCCCGAGGACACGTCGATGCCGGGGCCCGTACTTCCCGAGGATGCCCTGGTGCTCGGCATGGATGTCGGTGGGACCACCACGAAAGGTGAGATCACCGACGCGGCCGGAGTAGTGCTGGCCGCTGCCGTCACCGCAACACCGCGGGGCGAGGCGGCGTTCGACGCCATGGGCGCGCTCGGGGATCGGCTGCTGGCCGAGCTCACGGCACCACAGCGCGGCCGAGTGGCGCGGGCCGCGGTGCTGTTGCCGGGGATCGTGGACCATGTCCGGTCGATTGCCGTGTTCAGCAGCAATGTCGGCTGGCGCGATGTGCACATCGGCGATCGGTTCATCGAACGCTGGCACATGCCGGTGTTGATCGAGCACGATGTCGCGGTGGCCGGTTGGGCCGAATGGCGGTACGGAGCAGGGCGCGACCACGACAACGTGTGCGTGGTCATTCTCGGCACCGGTATCAGCGGAACCCTGTCCGTCGGTGGCCGACTCGTGCGCAGCGAATACGGCCAGACCGGCGAGTACGGTCACATCCCGGTTCGCCACGCGGATGGCCTGCGCTGTCCGTGCGGCAACATCGGCTGCGTCGAGACGGTGGCATCCGGCGCGTCCATCGCCCGCGCCTACACCCGCCGAACCGGCACCGAAACAAAAAGCGCGGCAGACGTTTTCGCACTTCTCGATACCGACGCCGACGCCAAGGCCGTAGTCGACGACGCCATCAGCGCCCTCGCCGATGGCCTGCTCGGCATCATCCATGCCGCCTGCCCCCAACTCATCGTTCTCGGTGGCGGACTGGCCGGCGCGGGCGCCGCCCTCACCGAACCCCTGCACCGCACCATCGCCGAACGACTCCGCATCGTCCCCGCGCCACGGGTGGTCCTCGGTGAATTCGGCGCACGAGCGGGCCTGGCGGGCGCGGCCCTGTTCGCCCGCCGCGGGGGTTTGACATGAAGCACGACAACGCACACCGGACACCGCAGGCAGGAGGCGAACAAGGTCGAGCAGTTGCCGTGGTATCGGCTGCCGAAAGCGTTGCCGCGCTGCATGACTGCGCCATGCTCAGCAACGGAGCCGACGTATGACGCGGCAGGCCCTCGCAGCCGAGTTCGACATTCGCGGGCGGATTGTTTCGACGGCACAGACACTCGACGACGGCGTGGTCTCGGTTCGCGGCGAGCGGATCAGCGCGGTGCGGTCGGTGACGGAATGGGCTGCGGTGCATCCCGATTCGGCCATGCCGATATTCAGCGGCACGGTGTTGCCCGGACTCGTCGACATCCATAATCACGGCGGGTTCGGACATCGGTTCGATACCGTCGACGACGCGCAGGCGCGCGCAGCGGCCGAGTTTCATCATTCGCGCGGGTCGACCACAGTGTTGGCGAGCGTTGTCACCGGTGCCGCGGCGGACATGGTGGCGCAGACGACCATGCTGGCCGGGTTGGCCCAGACCGGAGTGATCGGCGGGATCCATGCCGAGGGACCGTTTTTGTCCTCGGCCCGCTGTGGCGCCCAGGATCCGCGCTATCTGCGCGATCCCGACCTCGAGCTGACCGATCAACTGCTGAAGGCCGCGGGCGGACACCTGCGCGTGATGACGATCGCACCGGAACTTCCGGGATTTCGGGCAGTCGCCGAACGACTGTCCGACAACGATGTGGCGGTTTCTCTCGGGCACAGCGACGCCGCCTTCGATGAGTTTCGACAGTCGTTGCGCCCCAATGGTTTCGGAAGTCTCGTCACGCACCTGGCGAACGGTATGCCGCCGCTGCATCATCGAGAGCCCGGTCCGGTGGCCGCCGCATTGGTCGCCGCCGCGGCCGGTGATGTGGTCGTCGAACTGATCGGCGACGGGGTTCATGTCGACTCCGGTTTCGCCGCACTGGCTTTCGCGACCGCGCCGGGTCGGGTCGCGCTGATCACCGACGCGATGCAAGCGGCGGGCATGCCGGACGGCGAGTACCAGCTCGGTCCGCAGGCCGTGCGGGTTATCGACGGCATCGCCAGAGTAGCCAGTGGATCCATCGCCGGGGGTACTGCTCACCTACTGCAGTGTCTGGCCTGGGCCGTGCGCGAGTGCGGCGTCCCACTGCGCGACGCTGTGATTGCGGCCACTTCCGTTCCGGCCCTTTCCGTCGGATTGGCCGATGTGGGCGATATATCGACCGACCAGTTCGCGGACCTGTTGATAGTCGATGACAATCTACAGTTGCGCCGGGTGCTCAGACATGGACAGTGGTTGACGTGATCCTCACCGTGACAATGAATCCTGCCTACGATATGACCTATCGCGTCGAGCGTTTCGAACGCGGCCAGGCGCATCGGGTCAGGTCCGTCGAGCAGCGCATCGGCGGCAAAGGCATCAATGTGACGCGAGTGCTCAACCAACTCGGAAGATACTCCCGGGCAACGGGTTTCTCCGACCATGCCTTCGCGGCCGCCGCCGAACTGGAGATGCCGGTCGATTTCGTGCACGCGCTGCCGTGGGTCCGGCGCACCGTGGTGATCAGCGAATCCGAGGACGGTACCGCCACCGCCTTGTGGGAACCCGGTGCGCGCGTGTCGAATCCGCATGCCGTCCAACAGCTTGCCGTGCGAGTGTCCGGCCTGCTACCCGATATCAACGGCCTGGTGATTTCCGGATCGCTGCCCGGCGGCGTCTCGCCCAGTCTCCCCGCCGACCTCGCCCGCACGGCCATCGCCGCAGGTGTTTCGACCATCTGCGACGTCGACGGCGAATCCCTACGCCTTGCCGCCCAGGTCCCCGGCGTCATCCTCATGCCGAACACCGACGAACTCGAACGCCTCACCGGCCGAGTCCCGCTCACACCCGACGAGGTCGCGACCGCCGCGCGCCCACTCATCGATCGCGGAGTGCGCGCCATTATCGCCACCCGCGGTATCGATGGCATGATCGCGATCACCGAGGCAGGCTCCTGGTATGCGAATCTCCCCGAACCGATGTCCGGAAATCCTACCGGCGCAGGCGATTCCGCCGCCGCAGCCGTCATCTCGGCCCTCTCGGACGGCGGCGATCCGGACTGGCCCGCCATCCTCATCGACGCAGTCGCCACCGCCGCCGCCGCAGTACTGATCCCGGTGGCAGGCGAAATAGATCGCTGCGCCAGGACCCGGCTCACCCCCACCGTCCACCTCGAAAAGCTAGCCGAGCCCAGTCCGCAGGACTCCTCACCATGAGCTCGAGACACCAGGCTCCCACGACGGCCGGCACGCCACCTCGCCCCGGCCGACCCGAGTTCCAGGAGACCCGACCATGACTCTGACACCTGTCTCCGAACTGATCACCGCCGCACGTCCCGGTGGCCTCGGCGCGTTCAATGTGATCACCCTGGAGCATGCCGAAGCCATCGCGAGCGCGGCTGAAGTAGCGAAACGGCCAGTGGTTCTACAGCTTTCGGAGAACACCGTCAGCTACCACGGCAGCATAGCTCCTATCGCGCTCGCCTGTCTGCGGATCGCCGCGGACAGCACCGCAGCCATCGCCGTGCACCTCGACCACGCCACGTCGTTCGACCTGATCCGCGCCGCCGTCGATCTCGGCATCCGATCGGTCATGTACGACGGCTCCACCCTCGACTACACCGCCAATGTCGCGGCCACCGCGGAAGTTGCCCGGTGGTGCCATGATCGTGGCGTCTTCGTCGAGGCCGAATTGGGTGCGGTCGGCGGCAAAGACGGCGCACACGCGCCGGGCGTGCGCACCGATCCGGACGAGGCGGTCGAGTTCGTCGCGACAACAGGCGTCGACGCCTTGGCCGTGGCAGTCGGCTCCTCACACGCCATGCACACCCGCACCGCCGAACTCGACAACAACCTCATCTCCCGGTTGGCCGCGAAAGTGCCCGTCCCCCTTGTCCTACACGGCTCCTCCGGCGTGCCTGACGAAGGTCTGCGCACCGCGGTCGAACACGGCATGACCAAAATCAACATCGCCACCCGCTTGAACGTCCTTGCCACCGAAGCAATCCGGGCCACGCTGGAGCGGAGCCCCGACGTTTCCGATCCGCGCAAATACCTGAAACCCGCACGCGCCGTTGTCCAGTCCGAGGTCGAACACCTCCTGCACCTGCTTGCCACGTAGGCCGTATCCACCCATCTGCCAGAGCTCTCCACGCCGGCTTTCACTGGCGCGGCAGCCACCCCTCGGCAAGCATCACGCAACCGGGATCCGCGCTCGGTGCCGAAACCACAATGCAGAGCGCGACTTCGATCACTCCGTCAGCCGTTCCACTCTCGGCGGTGCGTCGTCGCAGTTCAGGTGACGTATCCAACGGGAACCGGCGGGGATCGCGACCTCCCCATGCCCGGGAAAGCATGGGCACGCGCATCGGCCGGGCTGGATGATAGGATGAATTGCCCTTAGTTTAGCTAACTATTTGCTCGCCTCGCTTGTGCTGTCTCACCTGATGAAGGAAACACAACTACATGGCTGCCATCCTGCAAATGGGAGAACAGCGCGCCACCGGGACCGTCGAGCCGTCCCGGGCCCCGCACACAGTGCCGGCCCTTTGTGCCGCAATAGCTTTCGCTGCCCTATCCGTCGGCGTCTGGCTGGAATTCCTGCGCCCGAATTGGGAGATGTACTGGCACCAGATCGACCTACAGGTCTATATGTGGGGCGGTTCGACCGCGGCGGCACACCCCGAGCTGCTCTACGACGGCCGCGGGCCGATGGGCCTGCCCTTCCTCTACCCAGTCTTCGCCGCATGGATCTGCGCCGAGCTGTCACGATTCCCGATCAATTACATCGGGACCGGCATCGTGGCCCTCACCATGGCATCGCTGTATGTGAGCGTGTGGAGCACCGCCGCACTCCAGCGGCATCGGCGCGGAACCAGCGTGGTCGCGATGACAATCGCCATCAGCGCCGCCGCGATCTGGATCGAGCCGGTGCAGCAGGCATTTCAGTTCGGTCAGCTCAGCGTGATTCTCATGGCGTTGGTGCTCGCGGACTTGGCCATCCCCAAGGATCGCCGGTATCGGGGCATCCTGATCGGTATCGCCACGGGTCTCAAGCTGACCCCCGCGGTGTTCATCGTCTACCTGCTCATCACACGCCAGTTCAAAGCCGCGGGCGTCGCCATCGGGACCTTCGCCACCACCGTCGCGATCGGCTTCTGGTATCGCCCTGCCCAGGCGTTCGAGTTCTGGACCACGACCACGTCCTCGCAGAACCGAATCGGCTTCGCCTATGTCCAGAATCAGTCGATCAACGGCCTTTTCGGTCGCCTGCAATGGACGACATGGGATAGCAGCGAGGCCTGGCTCGTCGGCGCAGGCTTGCTCGCGATCGCCGGCATTGCCGCCGCCCGCGTCGCCTACCTGCGCGGCGACGAACTACTGGGCGCCCTCCTCGCGGCCACCGTCATGCTGCTCGCCTCCCCGATCTCCTGGACCCACTACTGGGTCTGGATCGTCCCCGCCCTGATATGGATCTTCCACGCACTGCGCAACCGCCCACGCAGCATCCGAATCGGCGTCCCCGCCGCCATCTACCTCTTCACCTTCGCGTGGCCGATGCAGGTCGACCGCATCGGCATGTGGGACCCGGACCTTCCACTCCTCCCGCAGGGCCTGATCTGGTTCGTCCCCCAAACCAACGCCCGCGAATTCCACTGGACCCTCCCGCAATTCTTCCTGGGCAACGCCTACGCCCTCCTGGCCACCGCAGCCCTGCTGGCGGCCATCGCCTATCTGCTCCCCCGTAGCCCTAAAGCCTTCCGATAACACCGGCGTCCCGACAACACCCACGTGACAGCAGACGCGGTCGGGTGCGGATCAGACGTGTCCGCTGCCAGTAGACGCCGCGACGAATTTTCACTGATGGGAAGCCACAGAGCTCCGAAAAGGCGCCGGTTCAGAGCCGCGAAAACGCTGGCCCCGCCGCGAAGAATGCCAGTTCAGGGCGGAGATCGAAACCACGAACGGCAGTCGTCCACAGCACCGGCCGCACACCACTCGGTGATAGACAACGAAAATCGTTTCCGTTAAGTTTGCCCTCCCAAGTCGAGAGCTCAGTGGCGGGCGCGAACGGCAACCGAGATTCGTTGTGGTGCTCATGGACGACACGCACCGACGACGGACTCGTTGACGAACCGACCCACGCTGCGCAGTCAGTGCAGATCAGAGGTAAGGGCTACATGGATAAGTTCACCCGCGCGACCGTTGTTGCTGTGACGATCGCGAGTGCTGTGGGAATCGGGTCCGCTACGGCGACGGCCGCACCCGCAATACCGGACCGGCGCACATTGAGTACCGAGATCGCGCCGGGGGTGCAGTACACCAGTAGCTCGCTGGACCAGTCCGTGGTCATCGAAACCGGGATGTCCACTCTCATCACCCAGGGCGGGCAGTTCCAGGTGCGGGACGCGACCGGCAACACAGTGGCCGGGGTTGCGTCGTTCGCAGTCACGCCGAAAGCGCTGGAAGCCGTCGAGGCGCCGGCACAGGTGAAGGCGGCCGTCCAAGCGGCGACGCCGGACATGCATCTCGACGACATCAGCGCCGATCCACGGACCGAGCGGTTCGACACGGCCATACAGGCCGCCATCAACGAGTTCGATTTGGCCGTCGGGATGGGCACCCTGGCCGGCGGACTGATCGGTGCGGCCATCGGCTGCGGTGTCGGCGCGGTCGCCGGTGCCGTTTTCGGCGCTCCCATCCTCGATGCCGGTGGCCTCACCCTGATCGCGGGCTGCCTTGCCGGTGCCGGCGTCCTCGGCGGATTGGGCGCCATCGTCGGCGCCGGGGTGCTCGGTGTCCCCGTGGGCATTGCCGCCGCGATCAAGTTCCAGAACACCATGAACCAGCCCTACGACGAGGAAAAGCCGGACGCCGACAAGGAGTGAGGCGACCTCCGATGCCGACCGGTGGCGCGGGCGAGGGTTCCCACGCCACCGGCAGGCGGGCGGTGGGTCAGGGCAGTGAGCCACCTGGGCCGGACGGAAAGGTTGGACCGTTGGGTGAGGTGGACCGCTCCCGTTGCCGACAGGGCAAGCCTGCTCGGAGGACTGCCCACGGGGACACCGAGCACCCCGGCGCCGACGATGGCGCCCGACCTCGAGGGTTACCGGGATCGGGCTGTGAGTCGGCTGGGAACTACGCCGCTGAAGTCCGGCGGGCAAAATCGCGCCGCCAGTGCCGCGGCCAGATAGCTCCTGTCGTATCGAACCCCGGTTCCGGGAGGCTGCCGAACGTAGTCGAATGGCGGTCGCCCAGGCCGTATTCGACCGCCATCCGACTACGCTCGGCGAGCCGCCGGAGTGGGTAGCGAGGTGACGGTGGCCGCTCAGGCCAGCGACGACGGGGACGTTCGGATGGCCGCGGTAAAGCCGGCCCACTCGACGTGGCCGAACTCGAGGACCGGACGGGCGTCAGGGAGCCCCTGATACTTGCTGTCGCGGACGAGAATTCGGTCGCCTTCGAATCGGACTTCCACACACGCGGTGCTGTCGTTCGAGTACGACGACTTGAACCAGCCCGGCACGCCATCCATACCGGCCGAGCCTACAGCTCACCGAGTTTGCGCTCGATCAACGTTATCGAATCGTCCCGCGGCAGGGCATGATCGGCGATGGTGTTGGCATACATGGTGCTGAGATGCCTTACCGGCTCGGCGTCTTCGATCAATCCGAGATGAACCAAGGTCTCGGTCCAGCCCACGTCGGGCAGCAGCACGTTCTCGAATCCGAGTAGGTGGAACGATGCGCCGGCCAGCAGCGCACCCCCGGGCGCATCGAACGGGATGACGCGAATGTCCACCGAATCGCGGTGCTCATCGACCATCGAGACCAGATGGCGTAGCTGACCTTTCAAGACCTCGGTACCGCCTGTTCGCTGTGTCAGGGCGGCCTCGCCGACAATGGCGGTGACATTCAACGGTTCCGCGCCGGTCAGCCGTTGCTGACGCCGCATGCGTACCGCCACCCATCGATCGATCTCGACCTGCCGAACGCGCGCGGTGTCGTTGGCGATCACCGCACGGGCGTAATCCTCGGTTTGCAACAGCCCGGGGATCAGGACACTCGCATAACTCCGAATGTTGTGCGCTCCGGACTCGAGCCCATAGAGCCGCGAGACCTCATCCGACAGCAACCCGGCATAGCTCGACCACCACCCGCGTTGCTTGGCGATCTCGCGCAACCGCAGCATCTCGTCGCGTTCGGCGGGGTCGAACTCGAGCAACGACATCAGCCGCTTCAGCTTGTCCTCGGCCAGGATGCGTTCTTTCTCGACCTTCGACCAATATGACAGCGTGAAGCCGAGTTCCTTGGCGATGACCGACGCGCTGACATCGAACTCGCTGCGCCTGCGCTTGATTCGGAGCATGAGTTCCCAGCGGGCGACCGTTGGCGAGAGTGGTGCCATCGACGGATGGTGTCCTTCCAGCTCTAACGATGCGTGGAGATGACCGTACCTCTCAGGAGACTAGATCGATCAGTGGTGAAATCGATTGGTCAACTTGACTTATCGATAGACAAAACCCTAAGCTTCCTGTGTCTCAGATCACAGGCGGGAGCGTTCCAGCCGGGCCCGCACGGCGTGGGATCGAGGGGGGCGCATGGCTGTGCATGTTGTCGGGCGGGCGTGGATGGTCGGGGATCGAACGGCGCATCAGGCGCGGCGGGTCAGCGATGACGCGTGGGTGGTCTCGTATTTGCGAGGCAGGACACTTACCACCGAGCAGGCGACGGCTGCGATTCAGGCGGCGGAGTTTGTTGCGGTAATGGATGAGCTTGCGGCGCGGATGGGGCTCACCGCGCTGGAGGCATTGGGGCTTGTCGTCAACGAAACCCCTTGGGAGACACCGCCATCACGGCAGCGCCATACCGGAATCCGTGGACGGCATCGGCGTTGAGCATTGTCGGCTTATACGGGTAGATCGTTGTCCAGCAACATCATTCGAATGAGGGGGAATCGGCATGGAACCACTGCCATCGAAGGAAATGATCCTGGAAGCCTGCCGCAGCCTGCCGCGCGGCGATCATCCGATCCTGGCATCCGCGCACCAACTGGCGGGGCTGCACGAACGGCGCAGCTACTGCGCGCTGGGCTCCACAGCCGAAATCGACGAGCGGCGAGCGCATTTCGTACTCACCATCGATCGTTGGATCGCCACGGAAGTTCCGCTTCCGCACGGTGGCGCGCACATGCACACCGAGACGGTCGGCACCGTGATCGACAGGATGGCCCAATTCTCCACCTGTGCGTACGCGGCCCTGCGCACCGCACCGGACTGGATCGTCCACGACGCCTGGCAGCGTTTGGCCGAGCTCGCCCTCGGCTACCAGGATCTCGCCTTCGAGGTCTCCGCCGGCATCCGCCGCCTCCCCGACCTCGGCGGCCACCGACCCTACAGCTCCGGTCAGGGCTGGCTCTGAACCACCACCCGAGACCACGGCAGCGCTTCCCGCCACCCCGGCTGTCCGAAAGCCCAGCCCTGCAACACCTTTGCCACGATCTCGTGACCCGACATATCGAACGGGCCGGCCACGCGCGCCGCGAAGTGCCGGTCGGAGCTCCCCTCGCGGAACTCGATCTGACAACTCATGTTGTCGTTGAGATAGATCTGCATGTAGTGCTGTCCGACCGGCTCGGCATCCAACCGATCCACGATCACGAACCGATGCTGCAGATTCATCTCGCTCAACAGATCGAACAATAAGTCCGCAGAGGGGTTTCCCCACGCCTCCCCGCTCGCCGTCTCCACCCGCAACGCCGCATCCATCACCCCGCCGACCCTAACCAGTTCCCCATACTGGCAATACCCAAACATCACCGCAAAACTTTGATCCGCCGAGCCGCTGCTGCCGACCGATATGCACTCCTCGGCCGTGGTCGCTCGGCCCACCTACCGTGCCCAGCGCCCTCCGATCCACCGAACAGGGCATCACCGAGATCCAATCCGCGATACGCGGCAGCCGAGCCCCGCTGTGCCGACCAGGCGGAAAACGCGCTGGAACGCCGCAGAGCTGTTGGCGCGAGCCGGATTCGAGGAGTGCCGGACCGGTGGCTATTCGCCGGAGGCCGGGTCGGGCCAGGCGTGGGCCTCCAGTCGGGACCGGACCCGGGCGACGTCTGTTTCCGAGGGCATTTCGTTGGTGGTCTTGGTGATCATGACCTGGATGTCGGTCTTGTCGGCGGGGAGGTCACCGGTGGCCGCCAATTCGGCGGCTATCTGGCGGACCTCCTCGGCGGAGAGGCGGCGGCGCAGTAGGGCGAGCAACGGGATGTAGTCGGATTCGGGGACACCGTCCGGATATCCGGCCCGCAGCCAGTCGATGATCGCGTGGAGAAACGGCGGCATCGGGCTGGTTCACTCGGTGTCAGGGAAGGGGGTGGCCAGGGGCCAACCGCCTGCGGCGAGGTGCGAGGCAACGCGAGCGACGTCGTGATCGTCGGGCTGCTCCATCGCGAACCGCGTGATCGCCGTCTCGATATCGGCGTGACTGATCTCGGTGTCGGGGTTTTCACTCACCAATGTCTCGGCGATGGCGACCACCTCGAAATCGGTCAGGTGCCGGTGCAACACCGCGAACAGGGCGACGTAGTCGGAGCTGGGGATCCCCTGTGGGTATCCGGCGCGCAGCCAGCCGATGACCCGGCTGAGCACATTCGGTCGCCCCTGCGTGGATTTCGGTTGTTCTGTCACGATGCGCCCTTCAGGCCTGTCCGAACAGGTGGATACCGAATTTGGCGGCGAGGAATGCCTTGGCGGTGTAGAGGATTCCGGTGATGATCGCGGCGATGATCAACCCGAAGCACGCCAGCGCCCCGGCCAGCGCCGGGTAATTGCGTCGGACCGCACCGCCCTCCGCGGTGACCGAATCGGCCACCGACCAGAACCGCACTCCGACGGCGAAGATGATCGGCAAGCCCGCGCCCAGCACCAGGCCGGCCGCGGTCACCTTCCACAGCGAGTTCAGATTCGTGATGAGCGTGTGCACGGTGCTCTCCTCCTAGTGCCTACGGTGGACGACGCTGCGGGAACGATCCACCGGTGCGACTGCTCGCATGCGACGCCCGAGCGGGGCGGGATACAGCGCGTTGGTCGACACGCTTCACACCTGGGCGGAACGGTTGGATTTGGTACCGGGGCCCTCCGACGAGGACGTGTCCGCGGGTGGCGACAACCCGTCCGCGGTCACGCCGCCCGGCTTGCCCTCGGCCGTCGACGAAGTACCCGCCGCGTCGGCCGACGACGCGTCCTGCGCGGTAGCAGCGTCCTTCGCAATGCCGGAATCGGCGACCGGCGTGTCGTCCGCCGCCTGCGCACCGCCAGGCTGTGCGACCGACTCGGCGGCCGGTGTCTCGCCGGGCCATTCGTTGACATTGCTGGTATCGACCGGGTCGCGCCGTGAGCGCAGGTACATGACGGCCGAGAGCGCAATGAGGATCGCGAACACGACGAGCACGCCTGCGAGCCCGCCGATGACGTGCGCGATGGCCCAGCAGATAGCCCCCGCTACACCCGCGAGCGGCAGCGTGAGCAGCCACGCGACGGTCATTCGACCCATCACGCTCCAGCGGACCTCCGCGCCTTTGCCGAGCCCGGTGCCGAGGATCGAGCCGGTCGCGGTCTGGGTGGTGGACAGCGGCAGACCGAAATGGGCCGAGGTGAGAATGATCGCGGCCGACGAGGATTCGGCGGCCAGCCCCTGCGGAGAATCGATCTCGACGAGGCCCTTGCCGAGAGTGCGGATAATGCGCCAACCACCCAGGTAGGTGCCCGCCGCAATGGCGACGGCACAGGCCGCCATCACCCACAGCGGCATCTCGTCGTTCTTGGTGAGGGTGCCGTGCGCGACGAGCGCCAGGAAGATGACGCCCATCGTCTTCTGTGCGTCGTTGGTGCCGTGCGCCAGCGAAACCAGCGAGGCGGAGCCGATCTGACCCCAGCGGAAACCCTGGTCGACTTTGTTCGGATCGGACTTCTCGGTGATCCGATAAACCCCCCAGGTGCCGATCGCCGAAACCAACGCGGCCACGATCGGGGCGAGCACGGCAGGCAGCACGATCTTGGTGAGCACACCTTCCGAACCGGACGCCCAGATCACTCCGCTCCAGCCGAGCGCGGCGATGGTGGCACCGATCAGGCCGCCGAACAGCGCATGCGATGAACTCGACGGCAGGCCGAACAGCCAGGTCAGCAGATTCCACAGAATGCCGCCGACCAGGCCGGCGAACACAATGATCAACAGATCCTGCCCGTCGACGCCCTCGAGTCGGACGATGCCCTTGGCCACCGTCGCGGCGACCGCCACCGAGAGGAATGCACCGATGAGGTTGAGCAGCGCCGACAGTGCGACCGCCACGCGCGGCCGCAGTGCGCCGGTGGCGATCGAGGTCGCCATCGCGTTCGCAGTGTCGTGGAAGCCGTTGGTGAAATCGAATGCGAGTGCCGTGACGATGACGATCAGAAGAACCAGTAATTCGACGGTCACCTCTTAAGTGTGAAGTACCGGCCATCTGAATTGCGATGCGGTTGCCGTCTGCCGGGACTAGATTTCGATCGGTTACCGTAGACCTGGCCTCTACCCTGCCCAAGCGCGAGCAGCCTTCGGCGCAGGGCGGCCCGGCGAAGCGATCATGGATTCACGCATCAGCCGTCCAGGTGTTGCTCGCACCCCCTGCCGAGCGAACCCCTACCTCGTCGATTGCACAGTGGTACACGGCACCGTGACCGGACATGACACCATGCCGAATTTCGGCAGCGGCGCCCGGCCGGACCGCACGCGGGTAGCTCGATGGGCCGTGGTCACAACTCGGTCCACCCTCGGTAGCCCGAGCTCAGGGCAGCGCCGAGATTCCGAACGCCGGCAGGCTCTCGCAACGAAACCGCGGTGCCGTGCGGTCAACGGCTACTCACGGCAGCAGGCCACGAACAGTCTCGATGGTGTCCGCGTCCGCGGGTTCCTTGTCCGGGCGATAGCGAACGACACGGGCGAAGCGCAGGGCGACACCGCCGGGATAGCGCGGACTCACCTGGACGCCGTCGAGCGCGATCTCCACGACCAGCACCGGCCGCAAATACACGGTCTGGTCGTCGCGGGCGCGCTGGTGGCGCGGAAATTCGGCGGTCTGCCACTGCAGGAGCGCGTCGGTGAGGCCCTTGAACGTCTTGCCGACCATCACCGGTTCGCGGGTTTTCGGATCGCGGGCTCCGAGGTGCAGATTCGACAGGTAGCCGGTGCGACGGCCGTATCCCCACTCGGCGCCGAGCACCAGCAGGTCGAGGGTGTGGGTCGGCTTGATCTTCTGCCAGGCGCGGCCGCGTCGACCGGCCGCGTACGGCGCGTTCAACGACTTGATCATCACGCCCTCGTGCCCGGAGGCGAGCGCGCCGTCGAAGTACTCCGCGGCGGCCTCGGGATCCGGCCGCAGCAGCGCCGGAATGCTGTGTTCGACAGCGACTTTCGTCAGCGCCGTGCGGCGCTCGCGCAACGGGGCGTCCAGCAGGTCCTGGCCGTCGAGGTGCAGGCAGTCGAAGAAGTAGGGGTGCAGCAGCAGTTCCCTGGTCGAGCTCACCTCGGCGAAGCGGCTCATCGTCTCCTGGAACGGGCGGGGCCGACCCGAATCGGTCAGTGCGAGGGTTTCCCCGTCCAGCACCACGCTGGTGCATTGCAACCGGGAAACCAGATCGACCAGCTCGGGCACGCTCGCGGTGATATCGCGCAGCGTCCTGGTGAACACCCACACCCGCGACCCGTCGCGATGTACCTGGATCCGGGCGCCGTCCATCTTGTGCTCGACAGTCACCTCCCCGTCGAATTCGGCCACCGCCTCTTCCAGCGAGGCGCCGGGCGAGGCGAGCATCGGCTGGATGGGGCGACCCAGCTCCAGCCGGAACTCGCTGAGCACGTCCTCGCCGCCGGTCAGCGCAGCAATGGCGGTGGCCGGCAGCTGCCCCGACAGCATGTAGGCCCGGCGAACCAGATCCACCGGCACCCGCGCCGCGACCGCGACCGCCTCGCTGACGACCGCGGTCAGCGCACCTTGGCGCAGCTCACCGGTCAGCAGCCGGAGTAGGAACACCTGTTCATCGACGGTCGAGGCGGTCCACAACGCCGTGAGCAGCTCCCTGCGCCGGTTCGCCGAACCCGCACCCGCGATACCCGCCAGCTCGCTGAGCGCGCCATCGACATCCGAAACCGTCAGTGTCGCAGTGTCGCTCGGCGCACCATCCATCGTGGTGAGCGTGCGCCAGCCGGTGCCGATGCGCCCCTGCCGGAGCTCGCCGGAGGCCCAGGCGACCACCGGGGCGAGCTCGTCCGGCGCGGCATCGGACAACAGCCCGGCCAGCGCGGCGATCTTGGTCTTCCGGGACCGCGTCGCGCGGACGGTCTCCGAGGTCCGCACGACATCCGAGAACAGCACCACCCGACGGTAACCCGGGGGTGTGACATATCGCTCAGCTCTACTGCTAATCCACCATTGGCACGACTGCGAAAGCGACCATAAACTGGACAGATGGCCAAGACTTACGTCGGGGCGCGGCTTCGTCAGCTGCGGACCGAACGAGGGCTGAGCCAGGTCTCACTCGCCCAGAAGCTGGAGATCTCGGCGAGCTACCTCAATCAGATCGAGCACGATGTACGCCCGCTCACCGTGCCGGTGCTGCTACGGATCACCGAGGTCTTCGGCGTCGACGCCACCTTCTTCTCCTCACAGGACGACACCAGGCTCATCGCCGAACTCCAAGAGGTCGTGATGGACCAGGAGCTCGGCATCGAGGCCGACACGCAGGAGATCGCCGACATGGTCTCCGCGCACCCGAGCATGGCGCGCGCACTGGTCAACATGCACAACCGCTACCGCAACACCTCCGCGCAGCTGGCCGCCGCGACCGAGGACCGATTCGCCGACGGCTCCGGCAGCGCGACGATCAGCAAACCACACGAAGAAGTGCGCGACTTCTTCTATCAGCGGCAGAACTACATCCACGAATTGGACACCGCCGCAGAGGAACTCACCGCCCGCATCCGATTCCACGGCGGCGACATCAACAACGAGATCGCGCGCAGGCTACGCGCGCACGATGTCCGGATCGTCGAACGCATCGACCTCGGCGAAGGGGTGCTGCACCGGTACGACCCGGACACCCTGCGACTGGAGATCGCCCCACACCTGTCCGGCGGTCAGCGCACCTTCAAACTCGCCGCCGAATTGGCCTATTTCGAATGCGGCGAGTTGCTCGAAAAGCTGGTCGAGGAGGGCAATTTCGTCTCCGAGGACACCCGCAAACTGGCCATGCTCGGCCTGGCGAACTATTTCGCCGCGGCCACCGTGCTGCCCTACACGCATTTCCTCGAGGTCGCCGAGGACTTCCGCTACGACATCGAGCGGCTCTCGGCCTTCTTCACCCAAAGCTACGAGACCATCTGCCACCGGCTTTCGACGCTGCAACGCCCCAAGTTGCGCGGCGTGCCCTTCTCGTTCGTCCGCGTCGACCGAGCAGGAAATATGTCGAAACGCCAGTCCGCCACCGGTTTCCACTTCTCCGCCAGCGGCGGCACCTGCCCGCTGTGGAATGTCTACGAGACCTTCGCCTACCCCGGCAAGATCATGACCCAGATCGCCCAGATGCCCGACGGCCGCAAGTACCTGTGGGTCGCCCGCACCGTGGAGCGGCGGGCCACCCGATACGGCCAGGCCAGCAAGACATTCGCGATCGGGCTCGGTTGCGAACTGCGGCATGCGAGTCGGGTCGTCTACGCCGACGGGATCGATCTCGACGAGGCGAAGGCCACCCCGATCGGCGCGGGCTGCCGGGTCTGCGAACGCGCCAATTGCCCACAGCGCGCGTTTCCGCCGCTGGGCAAGGTGCTGGATATCAGCGAACACCGCAGCTCGGTGTCACCGTACGTTCTCAAGTAGGCGGGTACCCGCCTCACTACATATGGCCCTGATGGCTTCGCCCGCACGTCCCTGCCGGAACTTGTGCGCACCGCATTCGACCCGCTGCACATCGGTTGACACGAGCGTCGCCCCCACCTCGCAATAGCAGTTCGGCTCGTTGCGCAGTCAGGTCGAACAACAAGGCGGCAAACCGATCTCGTATCCGTAAGCGGTAGAACACAAATCGGCCATGGCGCGATCGGACGCCCTGGACCTCATCGGCCGAGCACAGCTGAGGCCCGAATGTTCGAACTCGGGGATATCGACCTGCGGCCCGACACGACAGGGCCGGGCGACATCAGCGAAACCCGATGTCGCCCGGCGGGTCATTTGCTCACGCGGGTTGTGCGCCCGCAAGGTCCGGCACCACGGTTGCGGCCATGCGCTGAAACCGCATACCGAGCATGGTCAACCCGAGCGCGGTGACCAACAGGATGGCCAGTGTCCAGGCGAGCATCGAAAAGCCGTGTGGCGCAGCGACTGCCGCCACGATCGGGCCGAGGGTCGCACCGACGTAGAAGCTGAACATGGCGACCGAAGAGGCCGCGGCCCTGGCTTCCCCACCCAGCTCGCCCGCGCTCTGCAAGACGGCGGGGGCGATGATGCCGAGGCCGCCGACGAGCACCGCGAGCAGCACCGTCAGCACGCCGAGGTGTCCGCCTTCGAAGGTGGCGAGCACCATTGCGGCAGCGGCGACGAGCACGCCGAGCACGATCTGACCCGGCTTCGACAGCCGCGCGAGCGGCATCGCGAGCAGTGGCAGTGCGACCATCACCGGCAGCGCACCGGCCCGCAGGGCGAGCAATTCGCCCGATCCCTCGACGATGCCGGTGAGCTCGATGCCGGTGTAGACCCCGACCATGACCGCCATGCTCAACGCACCGGCGGCGAGCATCGGCAGCAGCGGCTTGATCCGCAGCACCGCGGGAATCGCCGCATAGCTGTGCAGCAGCGGCTTGTCCCGGCCGGTCGGCGCGTCATCGAGCATGACAGCGCGCAGGGCGAGCGCCAGTGCCGTGAAAACGACGGCCGAACCGACGAACATGGTCCGCCACGGGAATGCGGCGACCACGGCCTGCGAGACGATCTGCGCGAGCACCGTCGCGGCGAGGAACGAGGTGGCCACCGACATGGTGACGACGGCGCGGTGCGCGGGCGCGATGCGAGTGGCGACGTAGGCCATGATCGCCGGTGGGATGGAACCGACGACCAGACCCTGCACGATCCGCAGGCCGACCGCGATCGGCGCACTGAACGCCAGACCGGTCAATAGAGTGACCACTGCGGCGGCGATCATGCCGGTGACGAGCACCCGCCGGTGGCCGAAGCGATCCGACAGTGGGCCGAAGAGCACGAAACCGCCCGCATAGCCGAATGCGAAGGCGCTGATGATCCACGTCATCACCCCCGCGCCGACGTTCCAATCGGCCTTCATAGCCGTGAACAGCGGAATCGGTATGTACATCTGGCCGGTGGCCAGCAGGGCGGACAAGACGAAGACGGGCAGTGTGCGCCCGGTGTGCGCGCGTGGCGACACGCTGCGGGTCCGAACGGCAGCCGGAGTACCGGCCGGAAGCTGAAGTGTCGGCGTTGCCATGGCGATGACAGTACGACCGCCATCAAACCTTGTCAACCAAATAGTTGGTTTAATGAAATGGTAAAGTCGCCGTTATGACCGTCACGATGAAGCGCAGCGACGCGACCAAGCAGGCGCTGCTGCGCGCCGCCCGGGACGAATTCGCCGAATACGGCCTCGCGGGTGGCCGAGTCGACCGCATCGCCGAGGCGGCCGGGGTCAACAAGGAACGCATCTACGGCCTGTTCGGCAGCAAAGACAAGCTGTTCGACGTCATCCTCATCGACACCTTGCGCGAGTTCATCGACGTGGTGCACCCGATGGCCGACACCGAACCCGGTGATTACGTCGGCAAGCTCTTCGACTACCACCGCGACAACCCCCAGTTGTTGCGACTGTTGCTCTGGGAATCACTCCATCGCGGGGCCGACGCACACGACATCGACGGCTGGAGAGCCCAGCACTACGTACAGAAATTCGACCGGGCCCGAGAGCAATTCGGCGTCGACGAGCAGCAGGCCGGACTCGTTCTCCTTGCCCTGTGCGGCGTCGCCAACTGGACATACGCGGTGCCACAAACCACCCGCCTGCTACTCGGCGCGGCCGCCGAGGACTACGAAACGACCAAGCGGTTCATGCAGGAGTTCGCCAGGGCCGCCATGCGGCGCGAGCCCCGAGCCGATCTTTCGGTCAACGAGTTGACCACACGGTCGGCGGGCGCCGCGGCGACCGAGACGCTCCAGACCACGGCGATCGAGACTCCGGTGGCGGCGATCGCCGGAGCGGATGGCAACGCCGCTGCGGAGCCGACCGCGCACACCGGCCCGGAGAACGCCCGCGACAACGTGGACCGAGCCGCCCAACGACTACGCGAGGCACAGGCCGCCTCCGACGCCGCCCGCGGCGAACTGGCCGAAGCCCTGCGAACAGCCCACGCAGCAGGCGCGGGGGCCAACCAGTTGGCCCGCCGAGTCGCGGGCACACTCTCCCGTCCGGTAGTGCTCAAACTCCTGGCCGACTGACTTCGCCGACACCGGTCCGCGACGTCGCGGACCCTTCCCTGCTAGTAGCGCTCCCCACCGATCAACTCGGCCAACGGCCGACAGCGTCACGGCTCTCCCCTGCCGTAGGGCTCCCCACCGATCAACTCGGCCAACGCCCGGCCGACAGAGTTCGCCCGCCTTCCCCTGCCCGTAGAGTTCCGCACAGATCACGCAGCCAACGGTTGACAGAATTGCGGGCTCTGCCCGCCTCACGGGGCTCCACCGAGCCGACTGCGAACGCCCCCTCACTCGGCCGCAGGCCTCCGCCCGGTATCACTCCCGGCCGGTCTCGGACCACACGACCCGACCGCCGGTGCCCGTAGCCACCGGCGGTCGCGTCGACGTGCCTGCGTCAGAACACGGTGACGGCTAAAACGCTGCCTCGTCCATCTCCATGATGTCGTTATCGATCGCAGCGAGAATGTCCTTGACCGCGGTCAACTCCGGTAGCACGTTCTTCATGAAGAAGCTTGCGACAGCAACCTTTCCGGCATAGAACGGCTGGTCCTTCGCCGCCGGTCCCGCTGCCAGTGCGACCGCAGCGATTTCGGCCTGCACCAGCAGCCGCCAGCCGATCAGCAGGTCGCCGACGGCGAACAGGAAACGGACCGACCCCAGGCCGACCTTGTACAGCTCGGCCGGATCCTGTTGCGCGGCCATCAGGTATCCGGTCAGCGTGGCCGCCATCGCCTGCACATCGGCGAGCGCGGTTGCCAGCAGCGCCCTTTCGGGCTCGAAGCGACCGGTCTTTACTTCCAGGAACGCGGAGATCTGCCCGGTGACATGCGCGATGGCGACGCCCTTGTCACGAATGATCTTGCGGAAGAAGAAGTCCTGTGCCTGGATCGCCGTGGTGCCCTCGTACAGCGAGTCGATCTTCGCGTCGCGGATGTACTGCTCGATCGGGTAGTCCTGCAGGTATCCCGAACCACCCAGTGTCTGTAGCGATTCGGTGAGGTACCGGTAGGCCCGCTCGGAGCCGACACCCTTGACGATCGGCAACAGCAAATCGTCCACCCGATGCGCCAATTCGGCATCGGCACCCGAAACAAGCTGCGCCACATCGGCATTCTGATGGGCGGCGGTGTACAGATACACCGCACGCAGACCTTCGGCATAGGCCTTCTGCATGGCGAGGCTGCGCCGCACATCCGGGTGGTTGGTGATGGTGACGCGCGGTGCCTCCTTATCCGACATCTGCGTCAGATCCGCGCCCTGGACCCGCTGCTTGGCGTAGTCGAGCGCGGTCAGGTATCCGGTGGACAGCGTGCCGGTGGACTTGATGCCGACCACCATGCGCGCATTCTCGATCACCTGGAACATCTGCGCGATGCCGTTGTGCACCCCACCCACCAGCCAGCCCTTGGCGGGAACGTCGGTGCCACCGAAGGTCACCTCACAGGTGGGCGAGGACTTCAGGCCCATCTTGTGCTCGACACCGGTCACATACACACCATTGCGATCGCCCAGCTCGAGCGTCTGGTGATCGAAGAGGAACTTGGGCACATAGAACAGCGAGAGGCCCTTGGTGCCGGGTCCTGCGCCCTCGGGTCGAGCCAGCACGAGGTGGAAGACGTTCTCCGCGGTCGTACCGACATCGCCGCCGGAGATGAAGCGCTTGACGCCCTCGATGTGCCAGGAGCCGTCCTCCTGCGGGACAGCCTTGGTGCGCCCCGCGCCGACGTCGGAGCCGGCATCCGGTTCGGTCAGCACCATGGTGCCTTGCCAGCCGCGTTCGTAGCCCTTGGTGGCCCACGCCTTCTGTTCATCGGTGCCGACGTTGTAGAGCACCGAGGCCATCACCGGACCCATATTGAAGAAGCTCGCCGACGGGTTGGCGCAGGTGAGCATCTCGTTGATCGCCCAGATCACCGCAGCGGGTGCGGGCGTGCCGCCCATCCCCTCCGGCATGCCGAGCCTGCCCCAATCGGCCTCGCGCACGGCCGCGATCGTCTTGCGCAGCGGCTCCGGCACGACGATGGAGTAGGTGGCCTGGTCGTAGACCACCGGCTCGCGATCCGCCGCGGCGAACGATTCCGCGATTGGGCCCTCGGCGAGGCGCTTCACCTCGGTCAGCATCTCGCGCACGGTGTCGGAGTCGAGATCACCGTAGGCACCCGTATCCAGCAGCTTGTCCAGCTGCAACACCTCGAACAAATTGAATTCGATGTCGCGCACGTTCGCCTTGTAGTGACCCACCGTTGTCCTCCTCAACTGACAATTCCGCGGCCAGGCACACCGCGGGATCGGCTTTCTGACGATGTACAAATGAAGCCTGCCGTACCGCGATGACGCTACGCAACCGTAGCCATTGGGAAGCCTCACAGTCGTTCACCGAGCGGTTACCACAAAGGTTCACGCGCCGGAAACACCGGCAACGGACTCGTCATCGGGAGTCATTCCGGCGCAACAACTTCTGTCTAGTGTTCGCACCACGAATACAGCCCTGTATACAACCCGGTCGACCCACCTGACCGGCGCAAAGGCGCGCGTATTCGCCCGCGGCGCACGCAGCGCCGCCGAACACCTGATGAGTGAGAAGGGTCCTGCCCATGCCAGATTCCCGTGACATCCACCGGCCGCACATCCACCGGCAGCACGCGCATCGCGCGGCAAAAGCGCTGGTCGCTCCGACCGCCGTCGTGCTCGCCGGTCTGTTGCTGACCGCCTGTGGCGCCAAGGACGACGACTCCGCCAGCGGCTCCAACGCCGCGTCCTGTGTGGACACGTCGAAGGATTCGATCAAGGTCGGTTCGCTGCACTCACTGTCGGGCACGATGGCCATTTCCGAGGTCACCGTCGCCAACTCCACCAAGCTCGCTGTCGACCAGATCAACGCCGCGGGCGGCGTCCTCGGCAAGAAGATCGATCTGGTGCTCGAGGACGGCGCCTCCGACCCGAAGACCTTCGCCGAGAAGGCCGAAAAGCTCATCAGCTCCGACTGCGTCGCCGCAGTGTTCGGCGGCTGGACCTCCTCGAGCCGCAAGGCCATGAAGCCGAAGTTCGAGAGCCTGAACTCGCTGCTCTACTACCCCGTTCAGTACGAGGGCCTGGAAGACAGCAAGAACATCTTCTACACCGGCGCGACCACCAACCAGCAGATTATTCCCGCGCTGGACTACCTGAAGCAGAAAGGCATCACCTCCCTTTATCTGGTCGGCAGCGACTACGTCTTCCCGCAGACCGCCAACCGCGAGATCAAGGAGTACGCGAAAGCCAACGGCATCGAGATCAAGGGCGAGGACTACACCCCGCTCGGCTCGACCGACTTCTCCACCATCGTGAACAAGGTGCGCACCGCCAAGGCGGGCGCAGTGTTCAACACCCTCAACGGCGATTCCAACGTCGCGTTCTTCCGCGAATACACCAACGCGGGCCTGAAAGCCGCTGAGATGCCGGTTGTTTCGGTGTCCATCGCCGAGGAAGAGGTCGCGGGCATCGGCGCGCAGAACATCGCGGGACAGCTGACGGCATGGAACTACTATCAGACCGTCGACACCCCGGTGAACAAGAAGTTCGTCGCGGATTACAAGGCCGCCTTCGGTGCCGACAAACCGACCTCGGATCCGATGGAAGCCGCCTACGCCTCGGTGTACCTCTGGAAGAACACCGTCGAGAAGGCGAAGTCCTTCGCAGTGGCCGACATTCAGGCCGCGGCCGACGGCGTGAGCTTCGAGGCGCCCGAGGGGCTGGTCACCCTCGACGGATCCAATCACCACATCACCAAGACCGCCCGCATCGGTGAAATCCGGCTGGACGGACTCATCTACACGGTGTGGGACTCGGGCAAAGCCGTCACCCCGGACCCTTACCTGAAGTCCTACGACTGGGCCAAGGGCCTGAAGTAGTCGATCGGCGCCGATGCGGACCGCGCCGAGGGGACGCGGCCCGCATCGGCACACACCGTTAGGAACCTTTATGGACGTGCTGATCGGCCAGCTCTTCACCGGGTTGAGTCTGGGATCAATTCTGTTGCTCGCCGCACTCGGGCTGTCGCTGACCTTCGGTCAGATGGGCGTGATCAACATGGCGCACGGCGAGTTCATCATGGCCGGTTGCTACACGACTTACGTTGTGCAGAAGGTGTTCTCATCGGCAGGTGTCTCGCTGGTGGTGTCGCTGCTTATCGGGTTCCTCGTCGGCGGCCTGCTCGGCGCTGCACTCGAGATGGGCCTGATTCGCTGGATGTACGACCGGCCGCTGGACACCCTGCTCGTCACCTTCGGTCTCGGCTTGGTGCTGCAGCAGCTGGCCCGCGACATCTTCGGCGCACCGGCCAAGAATGTGCTCGTCCCCGAATGGCTCGGCGGCGGCATCACCATCATGGGCGCCGTGGTGCCCAAGACGCGCATCTTCATCCTCGTGCTCGCGGTCGTCGCGGTGACCGCGCTGGCCACGGTGCTCGCGACGACACCGCTGGGCCGCCGCATCCGCGCAGTGGTGCAAAACCGCGGATTGGCCGAGACCAGCGGCGTTTCCAGTCGCGTTACCGATATCAGCACCTTCTTCATCGGCTCCGGTCTGGCCGGTGTGGCGGGTGTCGCGCTCACCCTGATCGGTTCGACCAGCCCCACCATCGGACAGAGCTATCTCATCGACGCATTCCTCGTGGTGGTGATCGGCGGACTCGGACAGATCAAAGGCACCGTCGTCGCCGCGTTCGCGCTCGGCCTGCTCAATTCCTACATCGAATACTCGACCACCGCGTCCATCGCCAAGGTGATCGTCTTCGTCATCATCGTGATCTTCCTGCAGGTCCGGCCGCAGGGGCTGTTCACGGTCCGGACTAGGAGCCTCGCTTGACCACACTCGTGCAACGGTGGCGCGCACCCTCCTCGCTGACCACACTCGGCGGGTTCGCGCTCGCCGCGATCCTGTTGTTCGCGGTAGCACCCGCCGTGCTCAGCGACTTCCGGCTGAACCTGCTCGCCAAGTTCCTGTGCTTCGCCATCGTCGCGGCAGGCATCGGATTGGCTTGGGGCCGTGGCGGAATGCTGACCCTCGGTCAGGGCGTGTTCTTCGGGATCGGCGCGTACATCATGGCGATGCATCTGCAGATGGCCGATGCGGCCAGGCTGCACAACGACGTGCCGGAATTCATGGAGATCGCGGGCATTCGCGAATTGCCCTCGTTCTGGCAGCCTTTCGCCTCGGGCCCGGTCGCGCTGATCGGCGTTCTGGTGCTACCCGCGCTCGTCGCGGCGGCGCTCGGGTACGGCGTGTTCAAGCGCCGGGTCAAGGGCACCTACTTCGCCATCTTGAGCCAGGCACTTGCCGCCGCGCTGGCCATTTTGGTCACCGGTCAGCAGAAGCTCGGCGGCTTCACCGGCCTTTCGGACTTCCGTGCCTTCTTCGGGTTCAAGCTGTCGGATCCGGCCAACCGGCAGATGCTGTTCTTCATCGCGGCGGGCACGCTGCTCGTGGTTGTCGCGCTGGTTCGCCAGCTGATGCGCAGCCGCTACGGCGAACTGCTGGTGGCCGTACGTGATCAGGAGGAGCGGGTGCGCTTCCTCGGCTACGACCCGGCCAACGTCAAAATCGTCGCCTATGTCGTCGCGGCCTTCTTCGCGGGCATTGCCGGCGCACTGTTCACCCCCATCGTCGGCATCATCTCGCCCGCCGATATCGGAGTGGTGCCCTCCATCGCCTTCATCATCGGTGTCGCGATCGGCGGCCGGGCCACGCTGCTCGGGCCGGTGCTCGGCGCGATCGGCGTCGCGTGGGCCCAGACCGCGCTTTCGGAGCAATTCCCGTCCAGCTGGACCTACCTGCAGGGCGTGCTGTTCATCGTGGTCGTCGGGTTCATTCCGGCCGGTCTTGCCGGTGTCTGGCCGATGGCGAAGGGCGTGCTGGAGGGCAGATTCCACCGCACCGCACCGACGACGCCGGCCGCACCGGCAACGGTCGTCGCAGATGCCGCACTGCCCGAGGACGCACTGGTCGAGGAGAAGGTGAAATCCTGATGACCGAGACAACGCACGAACCGAAGCTCGGCGGCAATGCGGGCATGTCCAGTGAGTACCTCGAAATCCGTGGTCTTTCGGTGAGTTTCGACGGCTTCAAAGCCGTGACCGACGTGGATCTGACTGTGCTGCAAGGTGATCTGCGCTTCCTCATCGGTCCGAACGGCGCGGGGAAAACCACGCTCATCGACGCGATCACCGGGCTGGTACCCGCCTCCGGGTCGGCGCGGAAGTCCGGGGTCGAACTGCTCGGCAAGAAGGTGCATCAGATCGCGCGCCTCGGCATCGGTCGAACCTTTCAGACAGCAAGCGTTTTCGAACACCTCAGCGTCTTGCAGAACCTCGATATCGCGGCGGGCGCGGGCCGCTCGGCGCTGACCATGCTGCGGCGGCGCGCATCGGTGCTGCCGAGTATCGAAGCGGCGCTCGAGATCACCGGCCTCGGCGATGTGCGCGACAAGCCTGCCGGCGTGCTCGCCCACGGACAGAAACAGTGGCTGGAGATCGGCATGCTGCTGGTGCAGAACGCTTCGGTGCTGCTGCTCGACGAACCGGTCGCGGGCATGAGCGCCGAAGAACGCGAGGAGACCGGAAACCTGTTGCGCCGCATCGGCGGCGAACACATCGTCGTCGTGGTCGAGCACGATATGGATTTCATGCGCGCGTTCGCCACCTCGGTAACGGTACTGGCCGCGGGCAAGGTGCTCTGCGAAGGCACGGTCGAGCAGGTACAGGCCGATCCGAAGGTGCAGGAGGTCTATCTCGGCACTGCGGCGGCCATCGGGCTGGACGGGGCAGGCGACGAGAGTGCCACCACAGCGAACAAGGAGGCCGCCGATGCTTGAACTCATCGATATCCGCTCCGGCTACGGCCGGACCGAGGTGATCCACGGTGTTTCGGTGACCGTTCCGGACGACAGTGTCGTGGCGATCATGGGACACAACGGCGCGGGCAAGACCACCTTGCTGCGCACCGCGGTCGGCCTGATCGGCGCCGAATCGGGCCGGATAGAGTTCGACGGCGAGACGATCACCACGATGTCACCGTCGCGTCGGGTGCGGCGCGGCATCGCGTATGTGCCGCAGGGACAACAGAGTTTCCCGCAGCTGACCACTGCGGAGAATCTCCAGGTAGTCGCCGACGGCCGCAAGCGCGGCAAGGCGCTGATCGATGAGTCGCTCGACCTGTTTCCGGCCTTGCGCGAGCTGCTGACCCGCAAGGCCGGCCTGCTCTCCGGCGGCCAGCGGCAACAGCTGGCGATTGCGCGGGCCCTGATCACCGAGCCGAAGCTGCTCATCCTGGACGAGCCGACCGAGGGCATCCAGCCGTCGGTGGTCGCCGAAATCGAGCGCACCATTGTCGATCTCACTCGGCGCGGCGGACTGAGTGTGCTGCTCGTCGAACAGCACATCGGTTTCGCGCTGCAAGCCGCGCAGCACTACTACATCCTGCAATCCGGGAGTGTCGGCTCCGATGGTGCGGGCGGTGCGAGCGCGGAGACCGCGGTTCGCGCGGCGATGGCGATCTGAGCTGGCCGCCGTGACGCGCAGGGGGCGAGTCCCGCTGAGCGAGAAGGTGTATCACTCGCTGCGGCGTGACCTGGCCACGGGAGCGATCGTGCCGACCGAACGGCTCGGCGAGGAGCGTCTCGCCGAGATCTACGGTGTGTCCCGCACCCCGGTGCGGGAGGCGCTGGCCCGGCTGCAGGCCGACGGCCTCGTCGAGCGACACACCGACGGGCTGTACCCGTACCGGCCACGTCTCGAGGAACTGGACAACCTGTTCGAGCTGCGAATCGTGTTGGAAACCAGGGGGATTACGCGCATCATCGACGCCGCACCCGCCGCCGAACGCGTGGCAAGCGGGTTCGAACCGCTACCCGCATACGATCTGACACTGGTACGCGCAGAACTCGACACCTGGCGCCGGATGCTCGAGGATCCACCCGTGCCGGGCCCGGCACTGGTTGCCGCCGACGAGCAGTTCCACACGACACTGCTGGCCGCGGCGGGCAATACGGTGCTGGCCGACGCGCTCACCGGTGTCCACGTTCGGGTGCGCCCGGTCCGGACCTTGGATCTGCCGACCCCCGACCGCATTGCCACCATGACCGCCGAACACATCGACATCGCCGAACAACTCCTGTCCGGCAATCCCGACCGGGCCCTCGGCATCCTCGTCGCCCATATCGACAGTTCCCGAGCCCACGTTCTTTCCCGTGCTCAGCAGGCCATCGACCTGACCAAACTCGCTCGCGCCGTGCGTGATTGACGCGCTGGAGCCGATCAGCTCCGATTGATCAGCAATTCGGCTGGAGGGGCCAACATTCGACCGGGTGATACGGCGGTGGTGTGGGTGTCGAGCTCGTCATCCCGCTGCGCGGTTCGGGGTGCGCGCGGCCGGAATCGTGCGCGATGCCGCTGATGATCACGCCGATGACGACGAAAATCCCGATGACCGCGAGGGCGACGACAACCCAGGAGGCAATGCTCTGGCGTCGCGTCGGCTCGCCGGGAATCGGCGCGACCCACGGCGTTCCGGCCTCCGGCGGGCCGATCGTGTTCGGGTCGGAAACTACCGCGTCGAACCCGTCGGCGATGAGTTCGGCGCGTGAGGGACCGTTGTCCACACCGAGTGCTCGGTAAGCGGCAAAGACGCGGTCGGCGGTCCAGTTGCGCGGGCCCGCGGAGAAGCCTTCCAGGTAGATGCGCAGTTCGGTCGCGTCGCGCGCGTTGGCGGCGAGGACGTCGATCCCGGGGCGAAGAGTGGTACGCGCCGGGCGCACCACGACGCCGTGAAACGGGACGAGCACCACGGCACCGCAGACATGGCCCGGGTCGAGCAGCGCCCGCTCCAGTCGGCTCTTCACCGCATACACCGCGTGTTCCAGCTGGTCGGATGGGCTGACCGCGCTTTCGTCGTCCAAATCAGCGCGCGCATCGCTGATCGTCCACGGCCCGTCGGCCGGGATATCGAGAATGCCGCTCTGGCGGCGGCGGAAACCCCTGACCTCGATCACCGTGATGCCGCGTGCGGTGAAGAGCACCGCATCGACCTGCCGGGTTCCGTTGTCGCGCACGTCCAGGTCGACTACCGCCAGGCACGTCGTCGGAAACAGCCGCAAGGACTCGACGAACTCCTGTTCGGCCCCGGAAAGAGTCGCTCCGGTCTTGATCTTCACCAGCATTGCGTTTTCCTGCCCGCCTCATTCGGATCGACGCGGTCCGCCCGCCGCACCACCGCGCCGGTACTGATGATGACGCGCTATCACGCCGAAGACCACCGAAAACCCGAGAGCGGCACAAACAGTGCGCTGATGCAGACCGGCCGGTCGCCTTGTCGACCCGGATCGGGCGGTTGCCCAACCTGGCTCGCGACGCGGTGGCCGACGCTTTGGGAGCTCGTAGTTTCCGGACCTCCCCGGCCAGGGCAACACCCTTTAGTACGCTCGGGTCGGCCCGTCCCACCTCGGGCCCCCAAACAGGGTCCCCGCAGCGCAGGCGCGTTAGCCGGAGATCGCGCAGGAGGAGGCGCAAGCATGGTTTCGGCGTGGCATCCACGGGTTTCACCCGGCCGGCTTCGCGAGCTGGGTCCGGTCAATTGGGTTGTCTGGCAGGTGCTCTCCCGCGCCGCGGGGACCGGCGATGCCCATCTGTTCAGCACTCTCGGTCGGACCAAGGGCTTGTTCCGGGGTTGGCTGCACTACTCGGGCAAGCTCATGCCGGGCGGCAAGCTGCCGCGGCACGAGTCCGAACTCGTGATCCTGCGCGTCGCGCATCTGCGTGCCTGCGAATACGAGATGGACCACCACATCCGCCTCGGCAAACGCGCCGGGGTCACCTTCGAAATCTTGGACCGCCTCCGCACCGGACCGTCCGCGCCGGATTGGTCGGACAAGCACCGCGCGCTACTCTGCGCTGTCGACCAACTGGTGGAATCCCGCGATATCGACGATGCCGCCTGGTCGAACCTGGCCGAGCATTATGACGAGCGTCGTCTCATCGAAATCGTCCTGCTCGTCAACCAATACGAGGGCCTGGCCTCCACCATCACCGCCCTGCGCATCCAGCGCGACGGGGTATAGCGTCACTTTCGCGGGCGCCGACGAACGTACGGCGTTGTCCTTCAACGGCTTTCGATCAACGTCGCCAAACCGTCCAAGACCCGGGTCAGCCCGAATTCGTAGGCGTGGTCGGCGCTGTAGGCGGCATCGTGGGCTCGGCCCGCGGCGGCGCCGATGCGCGCGGCGAGCGGGTAGCGGTCGGCGTCGAAGACCTGCGCCAGGACCGGCGCGGCGCGCGCCCACCATTCGGAGTCCGTCATGGCGCTGTCGGCCGCCGCGCGGGCGGTGTCGATGGCGATGCGGGCAACCGAGGTGACGAAGCCGAGCACGAAGGTCAACGCCGCATCCATCTCGACATCGTCGAGGCCGAGGCCGTCGAAGGCCCGTAGTTCGTGCTCGTATTTAGCGACGAGACCGGGGCCGAGCGGCGGACGCGTGGTCGGCAGGTAGGCCACCCACGGATGCAGTGCCAGCAGCGCACGGTTCTCGGCAGCGATCGCGGTGACCCGGTCACGCCAGGGCAGGTCGGTCATATCCGTGCGCGACATCTCGCCATAGACCGTGTCGAGCATCAGGTCGACCAGCTCCGCCTTGCCGGGCACATAGGTATAGGTGGCCATCGGCGTACAGCCGAGCCGGTTGGCGACGGCGCGCATGGTGAGTGCGCCGATCCCGTCCGCGTCGGCGATCGCGACGGCCGCGGCAACCACGGCCTCGACGCTGCTGCGCTGCTTCGGTCCACGCACCGCACCCTGGCCTCCAGGCACGCGCCAGAGCAACTCCAGAGTTCGCACCGGATCGCCCGCGCCGCTGCGCTCCTTCGCTCGCTTGTCTGCCACACCTTCTCCTCGATCGCGCGGCCGCATCGCCGAGCCCTCGATGATATCGATGTGATGTAGGTCATAGTGCAGCGCGGCGAGAATCCCCCTACAAAGTAGAACGTACTTAGTACAGAGATTGAGTGCAGCCCAGAGGAGAGCCCATGAACATCACCGCTTCCGCCATCTCGCTCAATGTCGCCGACCCGCAGGCGTCGGCGAAGTTCGTCGTCGACCACCTCGGTTTCACCGAGAAGATGTCGGCCGACGGATTCGTGTCACTGGACCGGCAGGACACAGGCATGAACCTGATCTTCCTGCGGACCGGACTGGGAACGTTCAAGCCGAAGCGCGCGGCAGGTCACGCAGGCGACGGCTTACTCGTCGTGTTCATCGTCGATGACATCGACGCGGAGTACGCGCGACTGCGAGCCGAGGGCGTGCCGATCGTGACGCCCATCGAGACCGAGGAGTGGGGTGAGCGCTACTTCCAGATGAGCGATCCGAACGGCATCATTCTGCAGTTGGTTCAGTGGGTGTGACCGATCCGAACGGCTGGGCGGCACCCGAAAGACGGACACCCTCGCGAGTGCGCAGTGGAAATCCACGACCACTCGCGAGGATGTTCGCCCGCACCGATCAGGCGAGGCCCGCGCGGAACACCTCGACCGCAGGAGTCGAGGCGCGGCCGATCAGCTTCTGCAGGTCACCGCTGTCCACATCGAGGATCCCCGCGGCGATCCCGGTGTCCGCGTCGGCCAGCGCCGCGGCGTAGCCCGCATCGAGACCCGCTTGCCGCAGCGCCGCGCTGTAATCCGCCTGCGACAGGTTCTCGTAGCGCACCGGCTTGCCCGATGCCTCCGAGATCGCCTGCGCCAGTTCGGCATAGGTGAGCCGCTCGTCGCCGCCGAGTTCATAGATCTTGCCCTCGTGCCCGTCGGTGGTGAGCACGCGCGCGGCCGCCTCGGCGTAGTCGGCACGTGCGGCAGCCGCCACTCGGCCTGCGCCGGCGGCGCCGTGCAGCACCCCGGTTTCGACAGCGTGGCCGAGCCCACCGAAGTAGTTCTCCCAGTACCAGCTGTTGCGCAGCACGGCATACGGGACCGTCGATTCCGCGAGTACAGCTTCGGTGCCCTTGTGCTCCTGCGCCAGGATCAACGGGTTTTCGGTGGCGCGCGGAATGCTGGTGTAGGCGAGCAGTTTCACACCGGCCCGCTCTGCGGCCCGAATGACGTTGGTGTGCTGGGCTACTCGTTCACCGAACTGATTGCCGGAGATGAGCAGCACGCGGTCGACGCCGTCGAGCGCGCGGTCGAGCGCATCCGGGTCGTCGTAGCCTGCCTGCCGGACATCGACGCCACGCTCGGCCAGGTCTGCGATCTTGCGCGGGTCACGCACGATCGCGACGACCGGCGTAGATCCGTCGCGCAACAGCGCCTCCACCACGAGACGGCCCAGCTGCCCACTTGCTCCGGTGACTGCCACGGTCATGACTACCTCCACATGTTCTGTACTGATCTGTAAGCACTAACTAATAGTAAGTACTATGCATTCCTACACTACTTTGGTCAAGTTGGGTACTATCAAATCCATGAGTACACAGCGGATCCAGTCGACGGAGACCGACGATCCCGCGCTGGAAGCCGACGTTTTCGCAAGAAACTGCACGTCACGTCCGGTTCTGCAGAACGTGGCCAGCCGCTGGGGCATCCTGGCCCTCGTCGCGCTGCGCGAGGGGCCGTATCGATTCAGCGCGCTGCGCAGACGCGTCGACGGTGTCAGCGAGCGCATGCTGTCGCAGACCCTGCAGGCCCTCGAACGCGACGGCATGGTGCACCGCGAGGTCCACGAGACCATCCCGCCGCGCGTCGAATACACCCTCACCGATCTCGGCGCCGACGTCGCCGACCGCCTGGAATCCCTCATCCAGGTGCTCGAAACGAACATGCCACGGGTCCGCGATGCCCAGGCGGCCTACCACCGCGAATGACCGGCGGACCTGTGACGGTCGACGACCCGCGGATCCGAACGCGACCGACACGCAGGGGAAGCACCCTCGAGGCTGACCGGTTGACCTGTTCATGGAACTGTCCTCCGCACTCGATTTCGCGCGTGCGACCAAACGATCGGTGCTCACCACCATCCGCCGCAACGGCCGCCCCCAGCTGTCCAACGTGCTGCACGTCATCGGAGACGACGGGATCATCCGCATCTCCGTTACCGCCGACCGCGCCAAATATCACAACCTGGTGCGCGACCCGTGGGCGGCGATCCACGTGACCCGCCCCGACTTCTTCGCCTACGCCGTCCTCGAAGGCGCCGTCGAACTCACCCCAGTCGCCGCCGCCACCGACGACCCCACCGTCGACGAACTGGTCGCCTACTACCGCGCAGGCTCCGGCGAACACCCCGACTGGGCCGACTACCGCAGAGCGATGGTCACCGACCGCCGCGCCCTGGTCCGCCTGACCCCCACCCACGCCTACGGCATGCTCTGAGCGCGCATCGCGTAATCCGGGTGTCGGGAGTTGGCGGTCGGACCGGCATACGATTGGTGCGACCACCCCCCACGAGACCGAGGTGATCATGAGCGCACTGCCTGCCTGGGCCGCCGACCCGGAGACACTGCTCATCACAGAGGAAGGGTATGAGGCACTACCTGCCGAGGTCCAGAAGCAGATCGAAGTACTGGACGGCAGGGTGATCTTCTGCCGTAGCGGAAGCGTCGAGCACAACATCGTCGCTCGACGCTTGGCGAACGGATTCGATGCGGCGCGGCCCACCGAGCCCTGCACACGAGTGGTGACCGATTTCGAGATGCATTACCGCAAGGTGCGCCCGCGCAGCCCTGGTTTCTCGTTCCGCCGCCCTGATGTCGTCGTCCATCGATGCTTCCCTCGCGGTCAGAAACTGACGACCGAGGACGCCCTGCTGGTAGTCGAGGTCATCTCCCCGGGTTCGGAATACATCGATACGGTGGATAAACGGGCCGAATATGCGGGCGAGGGGATCCCGACCTATCTCGTCGTCCATCTCGACGCCGAGCTACCCGTCGAGATCATTCAGGAATTCCGGCTTGACCGGGCCAGCGGAAACTATCGGCTGGCGGAGACGCACCAGGAGATTCTCGTTCTCGAAGAGCCCTTTCCGGTGGAGATTCCGTTCGCCGATCTCGACGGCTGAGCACAAGTCACCCGCGAAACGCAAACCGACGGTGGCCGGTCCGCCGCAGCGAACCGGCCACCGTCGAGGCGCGGGATGAACCGATCAGAAGTTGATCATGTGGCCGCCGAGGCCGTGGAACGCTTCCTGCAACGCTTCGCTCAACGTCGGGTGGGTGTGGACGTTGCGGGTCAGCTCGTTGACCGTGAGGTCCCATTTCTGGGCGAGGGTGAGTTCAGGCAGCAGCTCGGAGACGTCCGGGCCGATGAGGTGGCCGCCGAGGAGTTCGCCGTACTTGGCATCGGAGACCAACTTGACGAAACCGGTCGGGTCACCGAGGCCGTGGGCCTTGCCGTTGGCAGTGAACGGGAAGGTCGCGACCTTCACGTCGTAGCCTTCGTCGCGGGCCTGCTGCTCAGTGAGGCCGAAGCTGGCGACCTGCGGCTGGCAGAAGGTGGCGCGCGGCATCATGCGGTAGTCGCCGAGGGTAACGGTCGGCGCGCCCGCGATGGTTTCGGCGGCGACAACGCCCTGTGCCTCCGCGACGTGGGCGAGCTGGAGCTTCGCGGTGACGTCACCGATGGCGTAGATATGCGGCACATTGGTGCGCATGTTGTCGTCGATGGCGATGGCGCCACGCTCGAGCGCGACACCGGTGCTCTCCAAGCCGTAGCCCTCGACCCGCGGCGCGAAGCCGACGGCCTGCAGCACCTTGTCGACGGTGACGGTCTCGATCGAACCGGTCTTGTTGTCCTTGATGCTGACGGTCACCTTCGACCCGTCGTCATCGATGGACTGCACGGCCGCACCGGTGGAGATGGTGATGCCGAGCTTCTTGTACTGCTTGGTGATCTCCTTGGAGACGTCCACGTCCTCGTTCGGCAGCGCGCGGTCCAGGAACTCCACGATGCGCACGTCGACGCCGTAGTTCTTCAGGACGTAGCCGAACTCCATGCCGATCGCGCCCGCGCCGACGATCAGGATCGAGCCGGGCAGTTCCTTGGTGAGGATCTGCTCTTCGTAGGTGACGACGTTCGCGCTCAGCGAGGTGCCGGGCAGCAGCTTGGTGACGGTACCCGCGGCGATGATCGCGTTGGCGAAGGTGATCGTCTCGGTGCCGCCGTTGGACAGCGCGACCGAGAGCGTGTTCGCGTCGGTGAAGGTGCCCTTCCCGTCGAACTCGTCGATCTTGTTCTTCTTCATCAGGAAGTGGACGCCCTTGACGCGGCCGTCGGCGACCTTGCGGCTGCGGTCGAACGCGACGCCGAAGTCGAAGCTCACCTCACCGGAGATGCCGAAGGTCTTGGCCTCCTTGGTGAAGATGTGCGCCAGTTCGGCATTGCGCAACAGTGCCTTGGAGGGGATACAGCCGACATTGAGGCAGACGCCGCCCCAATACTTCTGCTCGACGATCGCGGTACGGAGGCCAAGTTGTGCCGCACGGATGGCGGCGACATAACCGCCAGGACCGGCACCGAGAACGACAACGTCGTAATGGGAAGTCACGTCACCGAGCCTAACTCCGTCGCCAGGACTTCACCCACCGGTCCCCCGCAACAGTGAGAAGCACGACGCATCGACCTGGCAGATCGTCGGCGTGAACAAAATGAACGGATCAAAGGGGCGGTCACGAGCGCCCGGCCCCACAGCGTGTGCGACCCGGTCGGTGCCTGCTCATTACTGTGAACGGGTGGCCGATCGCGGAGCAGGTGTCGACGATCCACGCACCGCAGCGCGATCGGTGCCGCTGGCGCTCGACCCGTTGGACGAGACCGCCTCGACCCATCTGATCCGGTTGGTCCTCGCGCAAGCACGGCGCGCGGGTGTCGGCGCCGAACAGCTCGCGATGGTGCACGGCATCGACGACAACGCCCTGACCGGAGAGCTCAATCGAATTCCGTTGCGTTCGCTGATCCGGCTGTGGGAGTTGCTGGCCGCCGCGCGGCCGGGTCCGGGCGGCGGTGTCGCCGTGGCCGATGCCGCCCCGCTCGGCACCCTCACCACCTGGGATTACCTGGTCACCACGGGGTCGACGCTCGCGGATGCGCTGCGCGCGGCCCAGCCGTATCACCGCCTGGTGACCGCGGCGGCCGAAGGCTTCGATCTGCGTCACGACGGCGAGCTCACCGTCGGCTTCCGCACCACCGCAGGCGATCCGGCGGTCGCGGCCATGGTCAACGAGTATGTGCTCGCCTACTACCTGCGGCGGGCCCGTGAGGCCACCGGCCGCGCCGTCATCCCGACCTCGGTCACCTTCGGTCATGCCGCGCCACGCGATCACACGGCGCTCACCGACGCCTTCGGCACCGATCGCATCGAATTCGACGCACCCGCCGACACCATCACCTTCCGCGCCGACGACGCCACCGCCCCCTTGCCGCGCGCGGACCCCATGCTGGCCGACCTACTGCGCGGCCACGCCGATCTGGTGCTGGCGACAGCGCACCCGATAGCCGGTCCGCTGGATGCCTTCCGCATCGCGGTGGCGGCCGCCATCGCCGACGGCGACGCGTCGCTTGCCGCGGTCGCGCGCAGGCTGGCGCTGAGCCCGCGCACCCTGCAACGCCAGCTGTCCGAGCAGGGCACCACCTGGCGGCACGAATTCGATCTCGTGCGCTACGAACAGGCGAAAACCCTACTGGGAGAAGGCCGTTTGACCACCGCGGCCATCGCGGGGCGGCTCGGATTCACCGATGATCGCGCATTGCGCAAAGCTTTCCAGCGGTGGGCCGGTTCGTCGCCGTCACAGCTGCGAACCGCGGGCCCGCTGTAGTCGTCGAGCCGCCTTTTTCGCCAGGTCACAAGGCTGGCGCGGATGGACCGGTTGGTGGCATCGCAGGACCTGGGAGTCCGGTCCGCGAGTCCATAACGTCTTCGGTACCGGATCGACACGGTTCGGATCTACCGAAGAAAAGGCAGTGTCATGCAGACCATCACCACCGACGATGTCACCACCCTCCCCCGCACCTCCCGGGAGATCCAGCTGGCGGCACGGCCGACCGGCGCCCCGACCGCGGAGCACTTCGCGCTGGTGCGGCGGCCGATTCCGGAACTGGTCGACGGGCAGATCCTGGTGCGCAACACGTGGATGTCGGTCGACCCCTACATGCGCGGCCGGATGGACGATCGCCCGTCCTACATCCCGCCGTTCCAGCTCGACGCGGCGCTCGAGGGTTCGGCGCTCGGCGAGGTGATCGCCTCCCGCAGCCCGAACATCCCCGTCGGCGCGACGGTCTCGCACTTCGCGGGCTGGCGCGAGTACGCGGTGCTCGATGCCGCGACCGCGACCCCGATCGCTCCGGAACTCGCTGCGGCGCATCACTTCTTGGGTGCGCTCGGCACCACCGGTCTGACGGCATACGCGGCGCTGACCGATGTGGCGCCGATCCGGCCCGGCGACACCGTGTTCATTTCCGCCGCGGCCGGTGCGGTGGGCAGCGTCGCGGGACAGATCGCCAAGGCGCTCGGCGCCGCCCGGGTGATCGGCTCCGCGGGCGGGCCCGCCAAGACCGCACTGCTGCTCGACGAATTCGGCTTCGACGCCGCCATCGACTACCGGGCGGGCGACCTCGCCGGACAGCTCGCGGCGGCGGCACCCGAGGGCATCGATGTGTATCTGGACAGCGTGGGCGGCGAGCACCTTCGGATCGCGGTGGAGGCCATGCGGCCCAAGGGCCGGATCGCGCTCGTCGGCGCCATCAGCGGCTACAACGGCGAAGCCGCCGAAGCGGGCCCCGACCTGTACAAGGCCGCGACCAAGGAGGTTTCGCTGCGCGGCATGCTGGTGAACAGCTACTTCCCGATCTTCGGCGAATACATCGGCAAGGCGGCGGGCTGGCTGGCCGACGGCACCATCCGCACCAGGGAGACCGTCTACGAGGGACTCGAGCAGGCTCCCGCCGCTTTCCTCGGCGTGCTATCGGGCGCCAACACCGGCAAGATGCTCGTCCGCCTCGGCTGAGGAGGACCGCGGGGATGTGTGGCGCGCGGCGTTCGACGCTCGCGCCACACCCGGCTGCGGGTCAGTCCTGCCAGACCTGCTGTGCGGCGCGGGCGAAGTTACCTCCGAAGATCGCGGCTCGGTCGGCAGCACTGAAACCCCGGCGCGACAACAGCTCGTCGAGTCCGGGCAGTTCGCTCCGTCCGAGCAAGTCCTCGGGCGAGACCCATTGCAGTGGACCCCATTTGGTGTAGGCGTCGGAGAACGCCGCCGGGTTGTTCAGCATTTCGTTGTTGAAGTCGATGGCGTCGAACGAATAATCCGAGCCGATACCGATATGGTCGATGCCGACCAACTCGACGCCGTATTCGATATGCGCGGCCATGGCTTCCACCCGCTGGGCGCGTTCCTCGGGACCGTTATGCCCGAGGAAGATTCCCACACCGTTGATGCCGATAACGCCGCCGGTGCCCGCGCAGGCCACGGCCTGTTCGTCGGTGATATTGCGCGGGTGTTCCCACAGCGCGTCGAAGTTGGCGTGGCTGTAGATCATCGGCGCTTCGGTGCGCGAGGCCAGGTCCAGGCCGGTGCGCCGGGAGCAGTGTGCGCCATCGACGAACATGCCGACCACGTTGAGCGTGCGCACCAGATCACGGCCGTACGCGGTAAGTCCGGTGTCTTCGGTGTCCAGGCACCCGGAGGCCGCCTCGTTGGCGTGGTTGTAAGCGGGCTGCAGCGATCGAACGCCGAGGTCGTAGAACACTTCGACATTGTCGAGCTGCCCACCGAGCGGGCCCGCGTCTTCCAAGTCGAAGGCCAGCGCAATAGTTTCGATATCGGCGGCGACATCGTCATAGCTGTGCACGAGACGAAATCGGCCATCCTCCAGGGCATCCCGACGAAACTGCCGTGCGAGCGCCAGTGCATCCGCGGTGGACTGCCTGGAGTATCCGATATTCACCGACAGGTAGGAGCCGAGCGGATACCTGGCCAAGTCCTCGATTCGCGCCGAGGACAGCAGCGGCAGACAGCAATGCTGTTCCCACAGAAATGGAGACAAGCTCGGGCTCCTGTTCGCTCGGTACGGGGATGCCGATACTACGGAGCGCGATGGGGCACATCCCTTTCGCCCGACCACCGCGTAACGACATGTCCGATTCGACCGATTTATCGAAAGATTCACCCCAACTGCCGAAGGCGGTGCGGCCATGCGTCGCATAGTGCTCCTGTTTGCCTCGGTCGCGACTTGCGTAGGCCTCTGGATCATTCCGGGACCGGCCGCTGCGACTCCCTCTTGCGGATTTGTCTGGAGTTCGCTCGATAAAGAGAATCCCGCCATGCCCGCTGCCCCGCTCACCGATATCCGTTCCGGTCGACACGACTGCTACGACCGGCTGGTATTCGAGCTCGCGGGCTCGGCCATCGGCTATCGGGTCGGCTACGTCGACGCCGTCGTGATGGACGCGTCGGGCGCGCCGGTCCCCTTGCGCGGCGATGCATTCCTGCACATCGTCGTCCTCGCGCCCGCTTACGACAGCGCAGGCAACAACACCTACCGCCCGTCGAACCGGAGCGAACTCGTCGATCTGACGGGCTACCGCACCTTCCGCCAGGCCGCGTGGGCGGGCTCGTTCGAGGGACAGACAACCGTCGGCCTCGGGGTCCGCACGCGACTGCCCTTCCGGATATTCACCCTCGAAGGCCCAGGTAGCGGGTCGCGGATCGTGCTCGACGTCGCCCACTTCTGGTAACCGGACCACCCACCGCCGCGCCGTTCGGCAACAATGTGGACATGAGCGGTGTTGAGCAGAGTGTGAACGATCCGTATCTGTGGCTCGAGGAAGTGACCGATGAGCGGGCTCTGGACTGGGCCCGTGCGCACAACGATGTGGTCGTGGCACGTTTTGCCGCGTCCGAGCGGTTCACCGATCTCGAGCGCCGCATCCTCGACATGCTCGACACCGACACCAAGATCGCCTATCCCGGGCGGCGCGGCCGTTGGCTCTACAACTACTGGCGTGACGCCGCCCATCCGCGCGGGCTGTGGCGGCGCACCACCTTCGCCGAGTACGCCAAGGACGCACCGGACTGGGAGGTACTGATCGACCTGGACGCGCTGGCCACCGCCGAGGACGAGAACTGGGTGTGGGGTGGCGCAGCGGTGCTTCGGCCCGAACAGTCGCGCGCCTTCATCAGCCTGTCGCGCGGCGGTGCCGACGCGAAAGTCGTGCGCGAGTTCGATATCGAGAAGCGGGAATTCATCGACCCCGCCGACGGTGGTTTCTACCTACCCGAGGCGAAATCGGAACTGCGCTGGATCGATATCGATTCGGTGTACGTGGGTACCGATTTCGGGCCCGGCTCCTTGACCGACTCCGGATACCCGCGAATCGCCAAACTCTGGCGACGCGGTACCCCGCTCGCCGAGGCGGAAACGGTGTTCGAAGGTGAAGCGGGAGATGTCGCGGTATCGGCGGGCTACGACCGCACGCCCGGCTACGAACGGCATTTCGTCGGGCGGGCCACCGACTTCTTCAACGAAGAGGTCTACCTGATCGAAGAAGACGGCAGCCTGCGTCATCTCGACGTGCCCACCGATGCCAGTGAATCCTGGTACAAGGATTGGCTGCTGATCCGACTGAAGTCGCCGTGGGAGCTCGGCGATGCGAGCTACCCCCCGGGCGCGCTGCTGGCTATCGATTTCGAGAAGTTCCTCTCCGGCGCAAGAGAATTCGAGGTGATATTCACCCCGGACGCGCACACCTCACTACACGGTTACGGCTGGACCGAGCACCACTTGCTGCTGATCACCCTCGAGGACGTGCAGACCAAGCTCTACGTCCTCACCCCTGGCCCGGACGGCTGGACACGGGAGCCGCTGGCCGACACCCCGCCGATGGCCACCACCAGCGTGATGAATCTGGACCCGCTCGAGGGCGGCGACGAGTTCATGCTGACCACAAGTGGATTCACCAATCCCGCGACATTGCTCGCCAGCGCGGTCGGCGGCCGGACCGAACAACTCAAGCAGGAACCGGGCTTCTTCGATGCCTCCGGCATCGAGACCGAGCAATTCTTCGCCGAGTCCGACGACGGCACCATGGTGCCGTACTTCGTGATCCGTCATCAGGACCGCAAGGGCAGCCCGGGCCCGACGGTGATGTCCGGCTACGGCGGCTTCGAGGTGTCGCGCACCCCTGCCTACAGCGGAGCCTCCGGCATGGGTTGGCTGGAGCGCGGCGGCACCTGGGTGATGACGAATATTCGCGGTGGCGGTGAATACGGCCCCGAGTGGCACACCTCCGTGCAGAAGGCCAACCGGCACAAGGTGTACGAGGACTTCGCCACCATCGCGAAGGATCTGGTCGCCCGCGGCATCACCACCGCCGACCAGCTCGGCGCGGTGGGCGGCAGCAATGGCGGCCTGCTCATGGGTGTGATGCTGACCCGCTACCCGGAACTGTTCGGCGCCATCGTCTGCCAAGTGCCGCTGCTGGACATGAAGCGCTATCACCTGCTGCTGGCAGGTGCCTCGTGGGTGGCCGAATACGGCGACCCGGACCAGCCGGAGGAATGGGAGTACATCAGCAAGTACTCGCCGTACCAGAACACCCGCGCGGAGGTCACCTATCCACCGATCCTGCTGACCACCTCCACCCGCGACGACCGCGTGCATCCCGGCCATGCCCGCAAGATGGCCGCACTGCTGGAGGAACAGGGCCACACCTTCTGGTACCACGAGAACATCGAAGGCGGCCACGGCGGCGCGGCCGACAACAAGCAGTCGGCATTCCAGGCCGGACTGATCTACGAGTTCTTCACCCAGATGCTGATGGAGCAGGGCGCAGCCCGCTGACAGACACGCGGGCACCGCCGGTCGGCTCGGATCGGCAGGCGGTGTCCGTTTCTCGATGAGCAGAGGAGCAGGCGTGACCCACCGATCGCAGTCTGCGGCCGGACTGCTGGATGTCGGCAACGGGCCGGGTGCATGAGCGCCAGGAAACCCCCTGCGCCGAGCGCCCGGACCACGTTGAATCGCGACTACATCGCCGCGGTCGCACTGACCGTCATCGATGAGGCGGGCCTCGACGGTTTCACCATGCGGAAACTGGGAGCCGCACTCGGCGCGGACCCGATGGCCGCTTACCGCCACTTCACCGACCAGCAGGACCTGTTCGACGCCATCGCCGCGGCGATGTTCGCCGAATTGGAGATGGAAACCCTGCCCTGGCAAGAGGATTGGCCGGAGCTGATGCGCACCTATGCGTATCGGCTCCGCTCAACGTTGCGACGGCACCCGAATGCGGTGCCCATCTTCGCGACTCGGCCGGTCCGCAGCGCTACGTCCGTCGAGACCGGCAATTGGATGCTGGAGCGCCTGCAGGGCGTCGGCTTTCCGGCGGCCATCGCCCTACAGTTGGCCCGATGCCTGCGCGAGTACGTGATCGGCCACATCCTCAGCCAAACGGTGGCCACTGTGGCGGCGCAGCGCAGTCGCACCCCCGCAACGGATTCCGACGGCCAACACGCGCGCATCGCGGCTGTCGAGGCGGTCACGACCACCGATCATTTCGAGATCGGCCTGTCCGCCATGCTCGACGGATTCGGCAAACACCTCGATTGACCGGTCTCCTGGAGTGCGGGCGGCACCGGAGGTGACAGCGGCGGTTCCGGCTGCGGCGGCAGGCTGTGGCGACGGTGGTGGATGCAGTCGCGGCGGCAGCTGACGCGACATCGAAGCAACCGCGAAAGATACGTTTCGACAGCTTTTCCGGCACGCGCGTCGATATTGTTCGGGCCGAACGTATTTCGCGCTGTGGTCGCCGTGGCGCGGAATTGCGCCACGGCCGACAGTCCAGGCCCGCGCCTTCGACGCCGTTCGGGTTGCGAGTCGGCTTCGTCCATGTGAGGTTTGGCAGGCGAATCAGTCGCCGCGGAGAGCGCCGGCCCGGGCGCAAAGATCCGGCAGCGAACCGCCGGAAAATATTCTAGAAAATTCCTGCAAAACACTTCCGCTGGTGCAGCACGCTCTGTATCGTCCTTTGCGGCAAACAGCTAGTGACCGAGTGGTCACATCGGTGAGATCGGAGCAATACCTTGACCCTTCTTCTATCCAACGCAGTCTTTGGCCCTCTTCTGCAGCTGATTGCCACGGGGTCGGCGAGCCTGTCGGCGCATTAGTAACCGAGCCGCCAACTTTCGGCTAACGCGCGGACGCGCGTAGGTTTTCCAGAAGGGCCCGATCCATGACGAGGGGATCGGGCCTTTAGGTATTGTCTGCCCCAATGTCACAGGATGCGAATACGGGACGAATGTATGCCGGGCAACCCGTAGAGGACCGGCAGCGTCAGCGGCGTGCGCGTTTTCTGGAATCGGGCCTGACGGTCTTTGCGCGCGACGGCTACGCCAATAGTTCGGTCGGCGCTATCTGTAAGGACGCCGGACTATCGTCGCGGCAGTTCTACGAGGAGTTCACCGGTCGCGAATCCCTACTACTCGAGCTCTACCAGCAGATCGATAAGGAGTCGCGCGACGCGGTCACCGCCGCACTGGACAAGAAGGCCGACGCGACCGCGCTCGAGATCATCGACGCGTCCGTCCGCGCCTACGTCGAGGCCATCGGTTCCGATCCGCGCAAAGCGCGCGTGGCGCTGGTCGAAGTGGTCGGCGCGGGGCCGAAGGTGGAAAAGTATCGGCTCGAATTGCGCCGGGTCTGGGGTGCGCTGCTGGCCAGTGCCGCGGAGGACGCCGCCATGCACGGCGAAATCCCCACGGGCGATTACGAGATGCGCGTGCTGGCGATCATCGGCGCGGTCAACTACGTGGTCGACTCCTGGAGCGGCGCGGATCCGCGGCCACCGCTCGACGACGTGATCAGGGTGCTCAGCCGGGTGATCATGGGGGCGGTCGGCGCGTAGCGCCTTGCCGGAGCCGCCCGATGCGGCCCCGGCGCGGTAGCGTCGCGGCATGGAGACAGTTCCCATCCAGATGCCGGACGGCAGCGTCGTTCCGGTGCGGCTGATCCCGGCGAGCGGTGCGCACAGCCATCCGGTGACCCCGGATGCGCCGCGTCCGGTCGTGGTGATGGTCCCGGGGCTCGGCGTCCCGGCCGGGTATTACGAACTGTTCGCCGCCGGATTGGCCGAGCGGGGGTTCGACGTGGCGATCGGGGAAATGCGCGGCCAGGGCGACAGCAGGCCGCGACCGAGCTCCGCGAGCGCCTACGGCTATCACGAGCTGGCTTCCGTCGATTTTCCGGCGATCTTCGAGGTTGTGCGCGACCGCTTCCCTGCCAGCACCCCGTACCTGCTCGGTCACAGCATGGGTGGCCAGCTCGCGGTGCTGTACGCCGCGCGGATCCGCGGCAGGCTCGGCGGGCTGATCCTGGTCGCCTCCGGATCTCCGTATCACCGTGGCTTCCGTGGACTTTCGGGGCCCGGGATGCTCATGGGCACCACCGCGATCTCGTTGACCGCCAACATCGCGGGCTTCTGGCCGGGCGACCGGATCTCGGTCGGAGGCTTCGGCAGGCAGTCGAAGGTGCTGATCTCCGACTGGGCCCGACTGTCGCGCACGGGCCGCTTCGTTCCGGTCGGCGCGGATATCGATTACGAGGAGCGGATCGGCAGACTGAAGCTGCCGATCCTGTCCATCACAATGACCGGCGATGACCTCGCGCCGCCGAGCTCGGCCGCGCACCTGTTGGAGAAGATGCCCAAGGCCGAGGTGACGACCTGGCATCAGCCGGAGTCACTGGGGCATAACGGCTGGATTCGTCAGTGCCGCAGTACGGTTGATCAGATCGAGAAGTGGCTGCGCGATCGTTAGCCTGCCGCACTGCCGTTGGCCGGGGTGAGCGCCAAGACCGGAACCTCCCACGGCACCGCGTTCTGGAAGTCGGCGAGGAATGGCGCCACCTCCAATTCGCTGTCCCACAACCGCTTCCGCTCCGCGCCCTCGACGATCGACGCGACCACCCGCCAGGATTCAGTGCCGACCTCGACGGTGGCCTCGGGGTTCGCCACGAGATTGTGATACCAGCCCGGCCGGTTCTGCCGACCGCCGTTGGCTGCGAAAACCACCACCCGGTCGCCGTCGCGCAGATAGCCCAGCGGTGAGATGTGCTGCTCGCCGGTGCGCGCGCCGGTCGTGGTCAGCAGTAGCAAACTCAAGTTCGCGAACTGCCCGCCGACGACACCGCCATTGGCGCGGAATTCCGCGATGATTTCCCGATTGAGTTGTTGTCGTTGCTCATTGGACACGCACCTCATGCTATCCGCGTGCCTGCGCTTCCGCGCTCGGAGTGTCATGCCCCTGCGCGATTGCCGCGTCATATCGGAGGCAGGCGGCCGCCATGTACTCGCGGTGCCTCTCTGACCACTCGATGAGCGCGTCGACCTGCTTGGAGAGCGTGGCGCCGACGGGAGTCAGCGCATAGTCCACCCGAGGTGGCGAGGTGGGGGTCACTGTTCGCTCGAACATGCCGTCGCGTTCGAGGCTGCGCAGCGTGAGGGTGAGCATCCGCTGCGAGATGCCCTCGATCGAACGCTGCAATTGGGAGTAGCGCTTCGGTCCGTCGATGAGCAGTGCCATCACGAGCACGCTCCATTTGTCGCCCACTCGATCCAGCACCTCGCGCAGCTGACAGCGCGCCGTCTCGGCGCCGATCGGCGCCGCGGCCCCACGGGATGTCAGTGGCGCAGGGCATCGGCCATTCCCATCCGGATGTCAGCCGAGGGCGATCGTGAATGTCGTTCTCGTCGGACAAATGTCCGTCTCAGCGGGCCGTATCGGCGAGTACGGCGTCCAACAGCCCAGGGAAGCGCTCCGCGAGGTCGTCGCGCCGGAGTTCGACGAGTCGGTTGCGCCCGGACACGAAGGTCGTTGTGACGCCCGAGTCCCGCAGCACCTTCCAGTGATGCGACATCGTCGCGGCGGTGATCTCGACATCGAACTTGTCGACGCTACAGCTGAGCGGTTCACGCACTCCCGCGAGTGCCCGGACCAGCTCCAGCCGCACCGGATCGGCGAGCGCGCTCAGCACCCGGACCAGGTCCAGGTCGGCGGTGCTCGGCTGCGGTAGCTGGCGCAAATCCATTCTCCGATCGTTTGACAACAATCGAATCATATCTGAGCATACTAAGATGCTTCGACAATCATCGAACAATATTGTTCGGTCTCTGATTCCACTCGCCATCGGTACCTTCGTGCTCGGGACCGACCTGTTCGTGCTCAACGGCATGCTGCCGCTCATCGCCGCCGACCTGAACGTCTCCGTCGCCACCGCGGGCCAGCTGACCACGATGTTCTCCTGGACCTACGCCATCGCATCGCCACTCATCGCGGCCGCCACCGGATCCTGGGATCGACGCTGGCTATTGGGCGGCGGCGCAGTACTTTTCGTGCTCGGCATGATCGGCCAAGCCGCAGGCGAGACGTTCGCGATCATGGCGGTGGCGCGCATCGTGGCCGCGTTGGGCGCGGCGGCATTCCAGGCCAACGCCTTCGCCGTCGCAGGCGTGGTCGCCGATGACACCAACCGCGGTAAAGCACTGTCGGTGGTCGCCACCGGGCTCACCCTGTCCAGTGTCGCGGGCGTACCGATCGGCATCTTCGTCGAACGCTGGATCGGCTGGCGTGGCGTGCTGTGGGCGATCGCCGCCGCGGGCGCCGTCGCGGCAGTGCTCGTGTTGTTGCTGCGGCGGGTCACGCTCCCGAAAACCGGTCTGCGAGAACGGATCAGTGTGCTCGTGCGCCGACCGGTACTGCGGGTACTGATGGTCACCACGGCTGCCATGACGGCAACGTTCACTACGTTCGTCTATCTGCCTGTCGTGGTCGCGCCGTCGGTATCCCAGCAGTTGCTCGCGTGGCTACTGCTCACCATGGGCATCGGGCAGGTCATCGGCAACGCACAGGCCGGCCGTGCCGTCGACCGCTACGGGCCGTCGCGCACGCTGATCGTCGGCATCGTCGGCACAGCGGTCGGTTTGGTCCTGTTCGGTCCCGCCATCAGCACCGCCTGGACCGTCTTCACGGTCCTGGCCATCATCGGCCTGTTCGGTGCCACCATCATGGTTCCCCAGCAAACTCGTCTCTTCGGCATCGCCGCCGACGCGCCCACCGTCGCCCTCGGCCTCAACGGCTCCGCCATCTACCTCGGCAGCGGGATCGGCTCCATTGTCGGTGGCGCGATACTGGATTCGTTCGGCGCGTCCTGGCTGCCGTTCGTCTCCGCGCTCATCGCGTGTGCCGCGTTGGCGATGACTGTCGCAGACCGCACGCCCGGACCGACAAAAGCCGGGGCCCCCGCAACGGTCTGAACTGCCCACATCCGATCGGCCGATCCACCACCGACGCTGCATCGGCCACCACTCTGCTTGCTGCTCGTCGGTTCGGATGGTCAGCCGAAAAGATCACGGACACTGTCGATCTCGGTGACATCGACACCGCCGACGCACGCCGCGACAAGGATCTGCGCAAGCCACGACTGCCCGATCTGGATCGGCATCCGCGGATGAGCTTCGACGCCGACGACATCACCGGCACCGATGGTGAGTGGCGCGTCGCCGGCATCGCCGAGGTGCGCGGGCGACAGGTTCGTCCCGTCTGGACGGTGACGCGATTGGTCCTGGGCGCCGGCGACAGCGTCCGGCCGATCGCCGAGACGACCCTCGACCGGCGCGAGATCGGTATCCACGCACCACAATTCATGATCGGCCGACTGATCACGATCGATCCGACTGTGCTGCTGCGCGCTGCGCCACAACAGGGATAGGCAGCCGGGCCCGCTCGGCGGCGGGTCCGGCTATTCCGGTCGTATCGAATCGAGCAGGTCCGCGCAGCGATCGAGCAACTCCATCAGGGTTGCCCGCTCTTGCGTCGTGAAGCCCGCGGCCAGCGCGCGCTCGACTCGCACCGCCCTGAGGTCGGCATCCCGCATGACCGCCGCGCCCTTCTCGGTGAGGCGAGTCTCGAGCACGTTCTTGTGCCATTCGTGTGGTGTCCGCTCCACGAGGCCGCGGTCCTGCAAGTTGGTCAGCACCGTATTCATGGTCGGCGGGGTGACGCCACAGAGGCGGGCGAGCGCGGCAGCCGAGATTCCGGGATTCTCCGCCAGGAACAGTAGGGCCGCGTACTGCGGCACAGTCACGCCCGCGGGCTTCAATGCCGCGTTCTTGGCCGCGCTGAGCGCCTGCTCAGCCCGCTTGATCGGGGATCCGATGCGCTCCGATGCGGGCATAGACGTCATGGCTGCATGATATCCGCCCGTTCTGCCATTAGCGTCTTGACGATCATTAGAGTTCTAATATACATTCGTGCTCATTCTCAGATGCGGATACATCTGATTGATAGAACCGATGAGAGGCACGACCATGTCCCGCACGATCCGCCGCCACCACTTTTCGACCGTCGCCACCGCCATAGCACTCACCGCCGTCGCCGCCTGCGGCACGACCACCGATGCCGCGAAAGCCACCGACCAGGCCACCGCCTCCCGAATCAGCACCGCCTATGAATTGCCGAGCGATCGCGCATATCCCGAGGGCATCGCGATCGACACCCGCAACGGCGACACCTATGTCGGCTCGTACACCAACGGCGCGATCTACCGCGCCGCACCGGGCGCCCGCCGGGCCGAGACCTTCCTGGCCGAGGGCACCGACGGCCGCAAGACCGCCAATGGCTTGAAGGTCGATCGAGCCGGACGACTGTGGGTAATCGACTCGACCATGGGCGTCACGGTCTACGACACCGGAACCCGCGCCCTGATCGCCCGCTTCGACGTCACCGCCCCCAGCTCGCACCTGGTCAACGATGTAGCGATCGCCCAGGACGGCACCGCCTACCTGACCGACAGCCTGTCCGCCGTCGTCTACCGCGTCACCGAATCCCAACTGGCCGACGCTGCGGCACACGGCGGAAAAGCCGACCTGACAACACAATTCGAGATGAATTCCAGCATCGCATCACACAACGCCGGCTCCATCACCCTCAACGGCATCGTGTCCGACGACTCCGGTCGCTACCTGCTGGTCGTCGATATGACCGCAGGCGACCTGTACCGCATCGCAACAGCACCGAATTCACCCGACCCGATCCGCAAAGTCGCCATGCGCGGCGGCGATCTGAAGCACGGCGACGGCCTGGAACTGCACGGCGACACCATGTGGGCCGCACAGAACACCACCAACACCATCACCCGATGGAAGATCACCGACGACGGCGCTACCGCCACCCTGGAGCACTCCGTCACCGACGAATCCCTGCGCATCCCCACCACCCTGGTTCGTGCGGGTAACCAGACCCTGGTCGTCGCCTCACAATTCGACAAGGGCGGGCCGATGGGTCCAGGCACCCCCGTTACCCCGTTCGCCGTCCTGACCGTCGACGGAATCTGATCACCACCCGCCGAGGGCCGGTCCGCTATCGCACCGGCCGGTCTTCGGTCGTTTCTCGCCCGTCGCACGTTCACCAACGCCAGGAACACCGACGGTTACCCAGCACAAGAATTTAGGTTAGCCTGCCCTGATGACAGGAGTGGATTCGCGCCGCGCGAGTGCCCTCGAGGCAACCGGCGATCATTCGAAGTCCGCCGCCCGGGTCGCGCTCACGAACCGACCGCGTCGGCATAACCGGAAGCCGATTCGGCGAATGCTGATCCGCACCCATCGTTGGTCCGCACTGACGCTCGGCCTACTGCTGGTTATCCAATGCACGACCGGGGCGGTCCTGCTCTACCACGGCGAACTCTTTCGAGCGAGCCATGAGTCGTTCTATCAACGGACCGATGCCCCGCCGATTGTCACGACCGAACAGGCCGTCGACCTCATACGCGCCGCCGACCCGGACTTCGACATCGGCTGGGTCGGCTCCGACGGCGGTGTGATCGCCGTCGGCGACCGCGGCTTCACCACCGCCTACGCGGTGGACCCCGGCACCGGCCGGATCAACGCACGCGCCGGGCTCACCGACGGCGTACTCGGCTGGCTGGTCAACCTGCACGACTGCGCATTCGGCTGCCTCCGCTACGTGGGGGCGGTCCCTGCCATGAACGGCAAGGCGCCGATTCTCGACGTGACGTGGGCCTACCTGATTCTCGGCGTACTCGGAGTACTGCTCGTGCTGCTCGCGGTGTCCGGCGCTGTCGTGTGGTGGCCTTCACTGAAGCGCTTGCGCCACGGTTTCCGCGTCCGGACCGACAAAGGCCGCTTCGCCAGGGATCGCGACCTGCACAATGTCATCGGCATCCTCGGCGTCCCCTTCCTACTCATGTGGGCAATCACCGGTATCGCCTTCGAATTTCCCGCCGCGGAAAAGGCCTGGCTCGCCGTCACCGGCGGCGACACCGTCACCGAGATGCCCAACGACGCCTTCACTCCGCGGCCGACCGCACCACAGCGCCCACCGGTATCCATCGGCGAGGCGAGCACCATCGCACTCCAGCAGGTACCGGGCCGACTCGCCTACCTGACGCTGCCCGGCGCAAAGGGCGACTACTACCGGGCCTCGATAGCAGGCGCCTATTCACCCTACGAACACCGCGCCTTCTACAGCGGCGATGTCCTCGTCTACATCAACGCCAGAGACGGTGCTGACATCAAGGTGGTCGATTCCAGTCACGACCGACCGGTGGCCAATACGTTCTACGACAAAATCTTCCGACCCGCCCACTTCGGGTGGCTGGTCAACGGCTGGTGGCGCATTATCTGGCTGCTGCTCGGCCTGACGCCGGCGGCCCTCGCCCTCACCGGTACCTCCACCTGGCTGGTCAAACGACGAACCCGACGAAACGCCCGCACCCTCCGTGCCGGCGGCGCGCCGGTGGCGTAAGCTCGGCCGATCGCAGGCAAGCAAAACTGGGGTGGCGACCTCTGGTCGAGTGACATACGCTTCGCCGCGGAGGAAACGCGTCATGGAGGGACAATTGACCACTCCGAGCACGGTGAATCAAGGCGAAGCCGGAACCAGCGCGGTGCAAAAGGTTCCACTGACGCAGCTGATCCACTTGATGGCCGAATACCAAAAGCTCGGCACGCACCGCCAGACATTTCGACCGGCGGCGCCTGCAAGAGACAACTTCGTGCGCGGCTGCGGGATCGTGGCGGGCGGCTTCGTCACGGTCGGCGCCATCTGCGCGGTGGTCGGCGCGTACCCGGGCAGCATCGCGGTCGGCATGCTTGCCCTCGTCCCCGCGTCGATGGCATTCGCCTGGGGCAGGCGCAACCGGCACAACCGCGCCGCGCGCCTGGACCTTTTCGACTCCGGCATGACCGTGTATCGCTCCGGCGAGCAGATCGCCGGATTCCGCTGGGACAGCGCCGAAGTACGCCAGCAGGTGATTCCGTTCCAGAGCACCGCGCCCTCGGACTACTCGTTCGAGATGACCGGCCCCGGCAACACCATGGCCGCATTCGACGACGGGCTGTTCGGTGACGCGCGCGAATGGGCCAAGGCGATCCAGTCCGCAATCACCGCAACCCAATTGCCCCGCGCGGTCATCGCCATCGACGACGGTGCGACGGTGAATTTCGGCGAGATCAGCCTGCACCTGGGGGCACTCATCTTCCGCGACAAGATCTTCGCGTGGGAGCAGATCCAATTGATCGACGCCCGTAGCGGATTGGTCCGTATGAAGGTCGACGGCAACTGGGTATCGCTCACTCCCGTCGGCAAGATCCCGAACTTCTACATCTTCAACGAACTCGCCGAACGGCTGCGCCAGGCCGCCGCCGACGAATTAGCGGCAACCGGATCGATCACTGTGGAACCGGCCGCCGCCGCGGCTCCGAGCGCGGAGGCCACAGCCGCACAAGTCGACCCGCCCACTGCCGCGACAGTCGAAGCGACCGATGCCGCGCCGATTGCCGAGCAGGAACCATCCCACACTCCGGATGTCTCCGACGATGCAGAGCCCGATGCCACCGGCGCGGTGCGCAATCCGAACAAGGGCTCGAAGAATAAGCCCGCGGCAGGCACCGCGCGCGACGACCGGGACCCGGTAGACCTGAGCACCGCGTCCAAGTAACGCACACCCGATCGCTACACCGACCGATGCCGAAACGCCGGAAGCCGGCCACCCGAGGGTGGCCGGCTTCCGGTTTCTGAAGGTGTTGCCGGGAGGCTGGACTCAGAAGTCCATGCCGCCCATGCCACCGGTCGGGTCGCCGGCGGGAGCGGCGGCCTTCTCCGGCTTGTCGGCGACGACGGCCTCGGTGGTGAGGAACAGAGCCGCGATGGACGCCGCGTTCTGCAGCGCGGAGCGGGTGACCTTCACCGGGTCGGCGACACCGGCGGCAAGCAGGTCCTCGTACACGCCGGAGTCGGCGTTGAGGCCATGGCCTGCGGGCAGGTTGGAGACCTTCTCGGCGACAACGCCGGGCTCGAGGCCCGCGTTGAAGGCGATCTGCTTCAGCGGCGCCGACAGCGCGACACGCACGATGTTCGCACCGGTCGCCTCGTCGCCGTCGAGCTTCAGGTCGTCGAGAGCAGGAGCCGACTGCAGCAGAGCCACGCCACCACCGGCGACGATGCCCTCTTCGACAGCAGCCTTGGCGTTGCGCACGGCGTCTTCGATGCGGTGCTTGCGCTCCTTGAGCTCGACCTCGGTCGCGGCACCGGCCTTGATGACCGCAACACCGCCGGCCAGCTTGGCCAGACGTTCCTGCAGCTTCTCACGGTCGTAGTCCGAGTCCGAGTTCTCGATCTCGGTGCGGATCTGCGCAACGCGGCCCTTGATGGCCTCCGCGTCGCCCGCGCCCTCGACGATGGTGGTCTCGTCCTTGGTGATGACGACCTTGCGGGCCTGGCCGAGCAGCTCGATGCCCGCGGTCTCCAGCGAGAGGCCGACCTCTTCGCTGATGACCTCGCCACCGGTGAGGATGGCGATGTCGGCGAGCTGAGCCTTGCGACGGTCACCGAAGCCGGGCGCCTTGACGGCGACGGACTTGAAGGTGCCGCGGATCTTGTTGACCACCAGGGTCGAGAGGGCTTCGCCCTCGACATCCTCGGCGATGATCAGCAGCGGCTTGCCGGCCTGGATGACCTTCTCCAGCAGCGGCAGCAGGTCCTTGACGGTCGAGATCTTCGAGCCGACGAGCAGGAGGTACGGATCCTCGAGGACCGCTTCCTGACGCTCCGGGTCGGTGACGAAGTAACCCGAGATGTAGCCCTTGTCGAAGCGCATGCCCTCGGTGAGCTCCAGCTGGAGACCGAAGGTGTTGCTCTCCTCGACGGTGATGACGCCTTCCTTGCCGACCTTGTCCATGGCCTCGGCGATCAGCTCACCGATGGACGAGTCGCCTGCGGAGATACCAGCGGTCGCAGCGATCTGCTCCTTGGTGTCGATCTCCTTGGCGGTGTCGAGCAGGCGCACGGTGACGGCCTCGACGGCCTTCTCGATGCCACGCTTCAGGCCGAGCGGGTTGGCACCGGCCGCGACGTTGCGCAGGCCCTCGCGCACCAGCGCCTGGGCGAGCACGGTGGCGGTGGTGGTGCCGTCGCCTGCGACGTCATCGGTCTTCTTGGCGACTTCCTTGACCAGCTCGGCGCCGATCTTCTCGTACGGGTCCTCCAGCTCGATCTCCTTGGCGATGGAAACACCATCGTTGGTGATCGTGGGGGCGCCCCACTTCTTCTCCAGAACGACGTTGCGACCCTTGGGGCCGAGCGTCACCTTTACCGCGTCGGCGAGGGCGTTGAGGCCCCGCTCGAGACCGCGGCGGGCCTCTTCGTCGAACGCAATCATCTTGGCCATTGCGAAGTGATCCTCCAAGTAATGAGGCTGACACGCAGGGCGACCGCTTGTCGGATCGCCCCATTTACGCTGGCCAGGTTCGGTGCCCGCGACGGACGACCGGGGGTGTCGATGGAACCCGGTCTCACCGTCCCGACCTGGCACTCACAGGTAGAGAGTGCCAAAGCCCTTTTTAGCACTCAGGGGTGTCGAGTGCAAGGTACGGCGACAGCGCCCCGCTCAGTCCCGGTCGTCGACGCGCAGCACCAATGCCACGAAGGCGTCGGTGCGACGCTCCTCGGGCGTGCGCGGCTCCCCGCCCTCGACCGTGACGAGCTCGGCATCGTGCAACAACAACTCTGCCTCGACCCGCATGACAGCTCGGATGAATGGCGGTGCCACCTCCGGGGGAAGATCGCCGTTGACGATGTACTCGCCGTCCGGCCCCGACTCGGTGGACACGTAGGACAGCGCATGTATCAGGTCAGCGCGCCGCTCCCCTGCCACTAGGTCGGAATCCGTGTCATCCGCCATTGCTATAGCTTAGCGGCCGTCGATCTTGACCGCCGTCCCGATCGTGCGTCGGCGCGCCGTGCCCGAGGCAAGGCGCGCGCAAGAAAGCCCAGGTCGCCCGGCCCACTGTCCGAAGCCGACCGCAAACCGCTGGCCACCAACGCCTTCCGATTGCGCGCGACGCGCCGGGTGGACGACGCGGAACTAGAGTGGCGAGGTGAGTGAAGCACCGGGCTGGGACGCCATCGACGGCGCCCTCGCACAGTTGTACGACGGCGCCGAACCCGCCCATTGGGCGTCGGAACTGCCCTGGTCGCTCGGCGGTCCCGATCCGCTCGACGGCATCAGCGTGTATCCGCGCACCGACCCGGTCCCACACTGGCACTACCTCAGCTATGGCATGAGCGAGCTGTACGAGAAGGAGTGGGACAACCCCGCCGAATCGGGCTGGGGATTCGAATTCACCTTCCGGCTGGTACGCCTGCCCACCGATACCGCGCCACCGGTGTGGCCCGGCGACTTCATGCAGAACCTCGCCCGCTACGTCTTCCAGTCGGGCAAGTGGTTCGAGACCGGCCACACCATCAAGTCGAACGGGCCCATTGCCGCAGACCGCACGGACTCGACCGTGCACGCCGTCGGATTCGCCGTCGACCCGGAACTCGGCGGCATCGACACCCCGAACGGCAGGCTCCAGTTCCTACAGATCGTAGGGCTGACCATGCCCGAGTACCGGGCCGCGCAGGGCGGGAACCTGCTCACCCTGCTTGCCGAGCTAGAGCCGCGGCTGCCGCTGTTCGTCACCGATATCGAACGCGAACCGCTGATCACCGAACCGCCGCCGAAGGTGGACTGGCCGCGTTGGGGCGGCGGGCTGCGCGGCAGGCAGTAGCCGCGGCCGGGGGTAGATTTCGCGGCGGAGCATGATCACGTTCGACTCGACCCCGAAGGGGGACGCGATGCCCGATCTGGCGTTCGAATCGCTCTACCGACACGGGTTCGCGCGGGTGGCGGTCGCGGTGCCGCGAGTGCGGGTCGCCGACCCTGCCTACAACGTCGACGAGACGCTGCTGCTCGCGCGCCGAGCAGCTGACACAGGCGCGGTGCTGACGGTGTTTCCCGAGCTCGGACTGTCCTCCTATACCTGCGACGACCTGTTCCATCAGGATGCGCTGACCGATGCGGTGGACACCGCGCTGGCTCGCCTGATCGCGGCGAGCGCGGACATCGACACGGTACTGGTGGTCGGGGCACCGGTCCGGACCCAGGGCAGGCTGTTCAACTGCGCGATCGCGGTGAGCGGGGGTGTTGTGCTCGGCGCGGCACCCAAGAGTTATCTGCCGAACTATCGCGAGTTCTACGAGAAGCGACAGTTCGCGGCGGCGCGGGAGAACTTGGCAGACCAGATCACGATCGCGGGTCGGCGGGTGCCGTTCGGAGCCGATCTACTGTTCGCCGCGACCAACCTCGACGGGTTCGTCTTTCATCTGGAGATCTGCGAGGACGGCTGGGTGCCGCTGCCGCCGAGCGGGTTCGCGGCACTGGCGGGTGCGACTGTGCTCGTCAACCTCTCGGCCAGCAATATCGTCATCGGCAAGGCGGACTATCGGCGAGCGCTGTGTACCTCGCACTCGGCGCGCTATCTGGCCGCCTACCTGTATTCGGCTGCGGGACACGGCGAATCGACAACCGATATGGCGTGGGACGGACAGGCACTGGTGTGCGAGAACGGCGATCTGCTTGCCGAAGGTGAGCGGTTCGCCGACCATCCGCAGTTGATCACCGCCGACCTCGACCTACCGCGGCTCACTGCGGATCGATTGCGCACCACCAGTTTCGCCGACAATGTGCACGACCATCGCGACCAGCTGGTTCGGCTACGGCGCATCGAAATCGAGGTGCCGGTGCCCACCACCGCCGTCGAGCTGCGACGCGAAATTCCACGCTTCCCCTACGTTCCCGCCGACCCGACCGCACGCAACGAGCGCTGCGCCGAGGTGCACCACATCCAGGTGGAGGGTCTGAGCACCCGCTTGCGGGCCACCGGAATTCAGCGTGTCGTCATCGGGGTCTCCGGCGGACTCGACTCCACTCAGGCGCTGATCGTGGCGGCCAAGACCATGGACCGACTCGGGTTGCCGCGGACCAATGTGCTCGCCTACACCATGCCCGGCTTCGCCACCGGGGCACGCACGCGCAACGACGCACACCGGCTGATGCGCGCACTCGGGGTGAGCGCGCAGGAGATCGACATCCGGCCCTCGGCCACCCAGATGCTGCGCGACCTCAATCACCCTGCCGCCGAAGGCGTTCCGCAGTACGACATCACCTATGAGAACGTGCAGGCAGGCGAGCGGACCGCACATCTGTTCCGCCTGGCCAATCAGCACAACGCGCTCGTTGTCGGCACCGGCGATCTCAGCGAGCTCGCGCTGGGCTGGTGCACTTTCGGCGTCGGCGATCATATGGCGCACTACAGCGTGAACGCCTCGGTGCCCAAGACGCTGATCAAATACCTGATCGCCTGGTCGGTGGACACCGATCAGTTCGGTGCCGAAGCGGGCGAGGTGCTCGCATCGATCCTGCAGACCGAGATCTCGCCGGAATTGATTCCCACCACCGATTCCGACGCGACCGGGCCCGGTCAGAGTTCCGAGGCCACCGTCGGCCCGTACGAATTGCAGGACCTCCACCTCTACAACCTGCTGCGCTTCGGCTACCGCCCGAGCCGCATCGCCTACCTGGCGTGGCAGGCCTGGTCGGACACCGCTCGCGGCAGCTGGCCCGATCTCATCCCCGCCGACCAGCGCAACGCCTACGACCTGCCGACCATCAAACACTGGCTCGCGGAATTCCTGCGCCGCTTCATCCAGACCAGCCAGTTCAAACGCTCGACGCTGCCGAACGCCCCCAAGGTCGGTTCGGGCGGCTCATTGTCCCCGCGCGGTGACTGGCGCGCTCCCAGCGATGCCTCGGCCGCCGCCTGGCTCGACGAACTCGCCCGCAACGTGCCCGACCGCTGATAACTTCAGCCGGCCCGCAGATATGTACCCGCGGTGTTGCCCCGAGGGACGTCCGGGAGACCGTTCGCCCGCCCTCGCCGCGATAGCTCGTGCCCGGCGGCCACTCGACGACGCCGAGCCGACGACTTACGCCGGACCCGTGCCTGCCCGGCACGGGCGCCGAAGGCCGCACGGAATCCCGTCAGCACCTGGCTGATTCGGCTGCGAGACCGAACCCGCACCGGACGGACGGTCATCCGGTCACCGTGGATGTCCGCCCATCCCCTTGTCATGGCTGCTCGGTGGCGATCACCGAAAGCAGTTCGACCAGATGGGTTTCCACCTGGGGCTTATAGACGCCGACACCGGCGAGCAGGCCGAGGCCGTTCTCCTGCTCCAGCAGTGCGAGCAGGATGTGCTCGGTGCCGACGTAGTTGTGGCCGAGCCGGAGTGCCTCACGGAAGGTCAGTTCGAGCACCTTCTTCGCGTCCGGGCCGAATGGGATCAGCACGGGCACCTCGTCCACCCGAGCCGGTAGGCCCGCCGTCGCGGCCTCGCGGACGGTCTCCAGCGAACCGCCGTGCACAAGGATCTCCTTCGCACCGAGCCCCTCGGGTTCCGACAGCAGCCCGAGAATCAGGTGTTCGATGCCGATCTGGTCATTGCCCGCCGCGCGTGCGGCTTCCTGCGAGCCCACCACCACCGCCCGCGCCCGCGGGGTGAATCTGGCGAAGCCGGCGCTGGGGTCCATGCCGGCAGCGTCCTCCGCCGCACCGGGCGCCTTGGGCACGAACCGCTTCTGGGCGGCCTGCTTGGTGACGCCCATGCTGGCGCCGATATCGGTCCACGACGCGCCGGAGCGACGGGCTTGGTCTACGAAGTGGCCGATCAGGTGATCGGCCACTTCGCCGAGGTGTCCCGCGGTGACCACCGCGTCGGAGAGTTGTTCCAGCACGTCGTCGGGCCGCGCCTTCTTGATGCCCTCGATCAGATCGTCGAGCCGTATGTTGTTCGCCATTCGTCAACCATAGGTTGACGAATGAGGATCGTCAACCCTTCGTTGACGATGTTGTCCGGTGGGTGACACGCCCACGCCGTACCGGAACATCTCGCGCGCGCCACCGATACGGCAGGTGTGGTCCAGTGACGTAAAAGTCCCTCCCAGCTTCACCGGGCCGATGACCGACACTGGCAGGCTGTGACGAGAGCCCCGACATCGCGGTGACGAACTCGCGGGACAGGCAACGCGCCGAAAATTCAACGAGACTGACCTAATGGCCTGTACAACAACATATTTCGAGTCGACTCAGGCGACGCTCTACTCGGATCTGAAAAAATCGACTGGCCAACTACGCTGCCCTCCGAGCGCGTCCGTCATCCACACATCCATAACGTCGGAGGCATACGAGCAGGCCGAATTGAGGGGGGTGACACCGGGTCCTAGGTAGTGCTATAGGACGCGCGAGGTGCGGCACCACTGTGCGTTTGGTCGGGTCCGGACACGCGTGCGCCCAGCTCGGGTTCGCTTCCTGAGCTGCGGGCTGAAATTCATTGTGCTGCAGTGCCGGTGAAGTGATCGAATGTCGCCATGGCCGGTATGAGTATCACGGTGTGTCTCCCAGCGCATGAGGCCGTGCGGGTGGAGGCGGCGGTTGCTGACGCGATGGCACCCTTCGAGATCGACTACACGCGTGGCGACGAGCTCGACATTTGGGATGCTTGGCGCATCACGGGCGGCACCGTGCACGGCGGCGGGTTCAACGTTCTGCCCGGCCATGAACGAGACTCCAGGCTGATCCATGAGTTTCCGAGCCGTTGGCTGACCGACTCCACGACGACTCCCAACGCCTTCGGATGGTGCGCGGGCGGGCCCCGCGAGCTTCTCGATTTCTCGGCGTCGCAGGAAGAAGCAGCCGAGTTGGCGGAAGCGGCCTGGCGACAGTGGCGAAAACTGGCCGCGGAACTGCCGGCGCCCCGACGATCGGAGTTCTACCACGCTCGCCAACAGGTTGATCCGGGGACATATTCGTCGGAGCAGGCATCAGCGGACTACTACGGCCAGCCTCTTGTTCGAGCTTTCGAGGACTACCGGCAGACGCTGCCTACCGACCGCTACTCGTGGGCGTTCTTGCGTACAGACCCCATCGTCACTGTCGGGTCCCTCGGCCGGGAGGAATTCGTCGCGAGCGCGGTGGAAGATGCCCTCCCCTCGCGCAACCTCCTGTCGTTGGAGGGCTGGTGGTACGAGGACGGATATTCGGGGATCCACGGCGCCTGTCACAGCCCTGCCGACTGCCCGCACAAGCCGGAGCTGACCGCCGGCTACGACCACATCGACCGCTACCTGACAGCCTTGCCTGGCGATACGCTCCTGGTCAACGTGCACTGCCACGTCTGACCACGAGCACCCGCTCAGCACAGTCGAAAGACCTTGGTAGACAGGACATGTTCTCCCGATGATGTCTTATCGGAGCCGCTCCGGCTCGACCACCTTGCGGCGGCCGTGCCGACACTCAGGGGCGAGCGGCTCGTCCGGCGCCACGCACGACCTGTTCCTTGAACCACGCGGCCGCACGACCTGTCAGCATGGTGCGTCCCGGAGTGTCGTCGGCGTGCAGGAACTGGATGAGTCCGTCGTGGCGGCCGAGGCTGAGGCACTGGAACACATACCGGAACCGCAGTTTTCGCGGGTCGCGACCCCGCATCCGCGCGACGACGGTATCCGCCGCGTACTTGCCGGTCGGCAATGCGGTCGCGCAGGCCATTCGCAGCTCCCGATCGCCGGGGCCGCCGACAACCGCGCTGTCACCTGCCGCATAGACATCAGGATGTGAGACCGAGCGCAGGGTCGGGTCGGTCAGAATTCGACCATCGGCGGCTACCGCGATGCCGGAACTTCGCGCGAGATCCGGCATACCGAACCCGGTGGTCCACACCGTCGCCGTGGACTCGATCAACTCACCATCGGCCAACCGGACTCCCTCGGCCGATACCTCGATCACCTTGGCATTCGACCGGATTTCGACCCCGAGCCGCTCGAGCACCCGCCGCACATGGGCCCGCGCGCGCTGCGACATCCACGCACCGGGTTCCTCCGAGCTGAGGAGCAGCACGCGCGAATCCGGTTCGGACTCCACCACTTCCGCGGCCAGCTCGATACCGGTCGCGCCGCCGCCGACCACGATCATCCGCGCCGTATCGGCCTGCTGGAACAGCTGGATCGCGTCCTCCGGAGTGCCTACCGAGAAGGCATATTCGGCGACACCTGGCACACCAGCCGCGTCGGCCTTGCTGCCGCGCGCGTAGACGAGCGTGTCGTAGTCGAGAGCGGGCGCGCCGTCCGAGATCACCCGCCGCGCGTCGGCGTCGATCGCCATCACCCAACCCTGAACGAATTGTATCCCCTTGGCGGCCAACAACTCTCGCAGATCCCATTCCGGAATTCGCTGCCCGGCGGCTTGCTGATGCAGTCGTACTCGCTCGACATAACTGGCGCGTCGGTCGACGACGGTGATCCGCGCGTCCCGCGCTGTGCTCGCGAAGCGGCGGGCCGCGGCCAACCCCGCGTATCCGGCGCCGAGTACGACAATTCGATGCTGTCCGGTCATGATGTGGCTCCTTTTCGACAGGCCGACACCCTTCAGACCAAACCGGCTACCGCTCCATGACAGTTGCCGGGCAAGAGCCGCATCACACCGACATTGTCCCTGGCTCGCGAGGCTCAACCACCGACGCGACCGAGGTAGGCCAGTTTCTCGGGATTCACGATCAACCGCAGCGCGGTCACCGTATCGCCCGCGGTGTCCATGTCGACGACGAGCAGCGGATTGCCCGCCACCCAGGCGACAACCGCGGGCGAACCGTTGAGCTCTCGCACCACGATCTCCACACCGGGCACCTCCCAGCGGAACAGACCGACCAGGTAGCGCGCGACATTGTTCGCGCCGACGATCGGACGCCGCGCGGTGTTGACGAGACCGCCGCCGTCGGCCGTCGAGGTGGCATCGGTGGCGAGCATCCGCTCCAGCGCCGCTACATCGCCGTTGCGCGCGGCCTTCAGGAATCGCTCGATCAGCTCGCGGGCATGATCGGAGGGCACATCGAAGCGCGATCGCCCTTCCCGCACCCGCAGGCCGGCCCGACGGAAGATCTGCTGCGAATTGGCCTCGGTCAGCGTGAGCATGTCGGCGATCTCCCGGTGGGCATAGCCGAACGCCTCGCGCAGTACGAAGACCGCCCGCTCGACCGGGCTCAACCGCTCCATTGCGGTCAACAACGCCAGCGAAACCAGCTCGCGCTCCTCGACCGACTCCAGCGGACCCAGCTCACCGGCCGCGGTCGGCACCGGCTCGGGCAGCCACGGCCCGACATAGCTCTCCCTGCGCGCTCGCGCCGAAAGCAGCCAGCTGCGACACAGATTCACGACCGCGGTGGTCAGCCAGGCTTCCGCGGACCGAATGACGCCGCGGTCGGTGCCATCCCAGCGCAGGTATATCTCCTGCACCGCGTCCTCGGCCTCACTCGCCGATCCGAGCATCCGATAGGCGAGCGCGAACAGCCGCGGTCGATGCGCCTGGAATCGGCGCAATCCATCCGGTTCCACCACACCTTCTTCCGCGCTCTGCCGCCCGGGGAAGACGCTACCGCTTGCGCTCGACCGGACCCGAGAACGCTCACCGCCAGTGGTGGGTGAGCGCCGCCGGGAACGCACGGGCCGAGCGTGGTTGCCGGTGGGCAGCGTGCGTGCTCATACCTCGGCAACCTGCTCGCCGAGGCTGGAGAAATCCTGGCGGGAAACCCGCGGACCGCCGGAACGATCAGATCAGCGTGGCATGTCGTCGTGCCGCTGCCTGCCGCCCGGCCTGCGCAGGCGCAAGCGGGCGCTGGACACCCGGATAGCCGGACGGCGGATCGCGGGCATGCGCCGCTGAGCACGGCGCTGAGCACGGCGTTCGGCGGGCTTGTGCTCCCAGGTCTCCGGTCGTGCGGCGACCCAGCGCTGCGAGTGCCAGGCGAACGGGATATGACCGAGGTACAGCGCGACCAACACCAGCAGCAGCACGATCGGATAGGTGACCAGCGCCGCCGCGGCGACCGCGACCAACACCAGCAGGCCCGCGGCGGCCTGCGGCGCCACCGACACCGACTTCATCGCCAACGTCGGGATCGTGCTGACCGACAGCGCGGCAGCGCACAGGGTCCACAGCGCGACCTCGTAGAAGCCGACCCACCAGCCGTCACCGAACTGCACGAACAACGCGATCGGCACCAGCGCGATGAGCGCGCCCGCGGGCGCGGGCACGCCGACGAAGTATTCGCGCGACCAATCCGGGCGAGTGTCGTCGTCCATCAGGGTGTTGAACCGGGCCAGCCGCAGCACGATGCTCACCGCGTACATCAGCGCGACGATCCAGCCTGCGCTGTTGCTGTCCAGTAGCGCGATGTACAGCACCAGGGCGGGCGCGACGCCGAAAGAGATGGCGTCCGACAGCGAATCGAGCTCCGCGCCCATCTTGCTGGTGGCGTCGAGCATGCGGGCCAGCCGCCCGTCGAGAGTGTCGAGCACCGCCGCGGCGCCGACCATGGCGAGCGAGGTGCTGAGCTTGCCGTCCAAGGCGAATTTCACCGCGGACAATCCGGCGCACAGCGCCAGGATCGTCACAATACTCGGCAGCAGCCGGATCGAGCGGCTACGCCGAGGTTTGACCACGGCGTGCTCCATCATGACTCGGCGACTGATGAGCCCAACACCGCCAGGACGGTCTCAGCCCCGATGGTGCGCTGTCCCGGCTCGACAAGTAACTCGGTGCCCGCCGGGAAGTAGGTGTCGACGCGCGAGCCGAAGCGGATCAGCCCGTAGGTGTCGCCGATGGTCAGCACGTCACCGACCTTCGCATCGCACACGATGCGGCGGGCGAGCAGGCCGGCGATCTGCACGACGACGACCTGCCTGCCGTCCGAGGTCTCCAGGACCATGCTGTTGCGCTCGTTCACCGAGCTGGCCTCTGGCAGATCGGCCGAGCGGAACTGACCGGGCTGATGCGAAACCGCGCGGACGATGCCGGAGACCGGCGTGCGCTGCACATGCACGTCGAGCACCGAGAGGAAGATGCTCACCCGGGGCAGCGGCTGGTCGCCGAGGCCCAACTCCGGTGGCGGAGCAGCGGTGTCGACGAGCGCGACCTCACCGTCGGCGGGCGCGACGACGACGCCCGCCCGATTCGGCGGCACCCGGTTCGGGTGCCGGAAGAATGTGGCGCAGGCCGCCGCGGCGAATAGTCCGCTCCGGCGCACCCATTTGCGACGCCCACCGAGGAGCGCCACCGCGAGCGGCGCGGCCACAAACGGCAGGCCGGCGGGGTGCAGCGGGGGAATCGCGGCCCGAACCAGATCGACGACATGGCCGACTCCGGTGGTTTCGGGCGTGCCGGGCGGGGTGGGGCGGCGGGCCACAGGCTCCTCTTTCGTGCTCGATACAGATGGAATGCGCCCCTCAACAATAGGTCGAGCGCAAGCGATCACACCCTAATCGACGTAGCCGGACAACGTCCGGCCACAGCCCGCACCGGGCCCAGCGAAGACGAGACACTTCCGAGCATAGGAGCCTGTGGCAGGTGTTGCCGGATTCAGGCCCGACGGCCGGTGACCAGCTTCACCAAGAACAACAGAATGGCCGCACCGCCGAGGCAGGTGAAGAAGCTGAACCAGAGGCCGCCGCCCTCGACGTCGACACCGAGCAGCTTCAGCAGGAATCCGCCCAGTAGCCCTCCCACGACACCGACCACGATGTTGAGGAGGATGCCCTGCTGTTCATCCGTCTTCATGATCTTGCTGGCGATCCAGCCGGCGAGTCCGCCGATGATGATCCAGCCGATAATCCCGAGTCCCAGCATGTTGTCCTCGAATCACTAGTTGGGGCATGCCGCCAACAGCAAAAGGCGTGCTCCGAGGGTATACCCGCCGAATGTGAGAATACGCACTAGCGCGTAGCGATCCTAGGGCTAATATGAGGGGGCCTCATGTCTACGGGCACGTAGGTAGTTTGCTGATGAGGAACTCATTTACATGCTTCGGGGTACAACCCGGCGGCGCCGCCGCAGGTACATAGGAGACGCATAATGGCTGCTCGAATCGCCCAGTACACCGGGGCAGAGCACACGGCGATCCTCGGGCTCGGCGTATACCGCCCGGCCAGGATCGTCACAAACGATGAGGTAGCGGGTCCGATCGACTCCAGCGACGAGTGGATCAGGACCAGGTCGGGCATCAAGACCCGACGGTTCGCTTCGGAAACGGAAACGATCCAGAGCATGAGCGTCGCGGCTGCCCGCGACGCGCTCGAATCCGCAGGGGTCGCGGTCGACCATGTCGACTGCGTGATCGTTGCTACGTCCACCCATCTGCTGCTCACCCCGGCGGCCGCGCCACGCATCGCTACCGAGCTCGGCATGAACGGCGCGGCGGCCTTCGACGTCTCCGCCGGTTGTGCGGGGTTCTGTCACGCGCTGGCGCTCGCCTCGGATCTGGTGCGCGGCGGCACCGCGAACCACGTGCTGGTGATCGGTGTCGAGAAACTGACCAACACTGTCAATCCGACCGACCGCTCCACCGCATTCCTGTTCGCCGACGGTGCGGGCGCCGTGGTGGTCGGACCGTCGGACACCGTCGGGATCGGTCCGACGGTGTGGGGTTCGGACGGCACCCAGCATCACGCGATCCGGCAGGACAAGGACTGGATGGAGTTCTTCGCCGAGATCGAGGAGAAGGGGCTGGACGCGGTCCGGCCCTACATGGCGATGGAAGGCACCGCGGTATTCCGCTGGGCGGCGCATTCCTTGGAGAAGGTCTGCCGTGACGCCATCGATCGGGCGGGGCTGTCCACCGACGATCTGGACGCGATGATTCCCCACCAGGCCAACGGCCGAATCATCGAGATCATGGCCCGCGTGCTGAAATTGCCGGAGAATTGCGCGCTGGCCAACGACATCGAAGAGACCGGGAATACCTCGGCGGCCTCGATCCCGCTCGCTATGGAGGCACTGCTGCGCACCGGTGAGTCGAAGCCGGGCGATACCGCGCTTCTCATCGCCTTCGGCGCGGGGCTTTCCTACGCGGCACAGGTGGTCACACTGCCGAAATGGCAGTAGTCACCGGGTAGTTCAGCCGAGGCCCCAGGTGACTTTCACCGTGAAAGTCACCGTCTGGGTGCCCGGCTCCAAGGCGAAGGACTCCGCGGCGCCGTCGCGCAGGGCCTTCGGGTTGTCGTCACGGCTGCTTGCCTCGGTGATGGTGATGACGTCCGTCAGTTTCAACCCGGCAAGCACCGCATAGTGTTCGGCCCGAGACTTCGCGTCGTCGAAGGCGCGCGAGCGCGCGTCGGCGAGCAATCGCGAATCGTCGTCGAGTGCGAAAGAGACTCCGCGCAGTCGGGTTTCGTTGCCGCCCGCCTTGACCCCGCTGTCCAGGATCGCCGAGGCCTTCGACAGGTCGCGGACCACAATGTGCAGGGAGTTGGTCGCCCGGTAGCCGACGATGGTCTGGTTGCCGTTCGGGCCGCCCGCATATTGCGGTTGGATGGAGACCTCGGTGGTGCGCGCGTCCTCGCGGGGCAGGCCTGCGGCCACCATGGTGTCGGTCATCGCCTTGGCTTTGTCGTTGGCACCGCCGATCGCCGCGGACACGTTGTCGGCGTTGACCTCCACCCCGAGATCGGCATTCAGGGTGTCCGGGGCGCCGCGCACCTGACCGGACCCGACCACGGTGACCTCGCGGTCGGGTCCCGAATCGGATCTGCCACAACCGGACAGCAGCACAGCCGTCCCCGCCGCAGCCGCAATAGCCGCGGTAACGCGCGTGTTTCGTCGCATACGACGAAAGTTACGCCTGCGCCTCGACCGCTGTCTTGATCTTGCCGAGCGTCTCGTTCATACCGCGCACGAGTTCCTCTTCGAACGGCTGCTCGCCTCCGAGCGCGGCGTTGATGGCTCTGCGGGAGAACCACGTGGTGCCGTTAGGGACATCGCGACGTTCGATCAGCCTGGTGCCGGTCGCGGTCGGCTCGAGCGTGTAGCTCCAGATGCTGCGGTTCTCGTTGATCCGGAACGCGAAAGCCTGGTTGGGTTCGTAGCGCACGATCCGCGCGGTGGTCGGCCAGTACTTCTTGCCGTCACGATTGAGGTTGAACGTCCAGGTGCCCGCCTTCGGCGTGCCGAGCGCGAGCATCCGCACGCACTGCGGGCTGAACTCCGGCATCCGCTTCAGGTCGCCGATAACGGCCCACACCTGTTCCGGGGGTGCGGAGATATCGATCGTGACTTCGAGGTTTTTCGGCAACACTGCCTCCGGGAGAACTGCGGCGACCGGACCTATTTCGGTTCCGGCCGGCACGATTTGACGATTACCTCGCATCTTAATATGCGCAGTCGGACGAAGTCCGGCAATAACCGCGCCGGGCCGAGCGCAGGCGAGGCAGCCGCCTAATACGCGCAGTCGGACGAAGTCCGGCAATAACCGCGCCGGGCCGAGCGCAGGCGAGGCAGCCGCACGGAAGGCGGCAGTTGGAAGACAAACACGTCACATTTTCGAGATTTGTTGACCGGCTCATGTAATGGCCAGCGCACAATGACGGATAGACGAAGCATCAGACACTGCCACCAACTTTTCCGTCCAGCGTGAGGTGATCGGCCGTGAAACTGCGCTCGCTTTTGCACCGTCGGCACGCGGAACAGCTTCCGCTGCTACCCGCTGTGGAACCCACCGACGGATCCGCGGCTCGCGGCTCACCGCCTTCACGCGCGGCCCGCAAGTTCGCTCAGGAGGAACTGCTCGAGCGCCTGCTTACACCGGTCGAACTCGATATGGTGCGCGAGCACCGGGTGTGACGACGGGCAAACGCCGACGACAGCGGCCCCGGCGAGGATCCATACTCGTAAGGTGACTTCACCCGCTGCTACGAAGCCGGCCATCCTCAGCGTCGACGACGATCCAGGGGTCTCCCGCGCGGTCGTACGCGACCTGCGCCGCCGCTATGGCGCCGAGTACCGGATTCTGCGCGCGGAATCGGGCGCCACCGCGCTCGACGCGCTTCGTGAAATGAAACTGCGCGGCCAGCCCGTCGCGGTACTGATCGCCGACTACCGGATGCCGGGCATGGACGGCATCGAATTCCTCGAGCAGGCGATGGACCTGCACCCCTATGCCCGCCGCGTGCTGCTGACGGCCTACGCCGACACCAGCGCCGCAATCGACGCGATCAATGTCGTCGATCTCGACCACTATCTGCTCAAGCCGTGGGATCCGCCGGAGGAGAAGTTGTACCCGGTGCTCGACGGACTGTTGGAAGCCTGGCGCAGCAGCGAGCAGCGACCGGTGACCGAAACCAAAGTGGTCGGCAACCGCTGGTCGCCACGGTCGTCGGAGGTGCGTGAGTTCCTCGCCCGCAACCAATTGCCCTACCGCTGGTACCTCGCCGACGAACCCGAAGGCGCGCGGCTGCTGGAGGCGGCCGGCGCCGATCCTGAGCGATGTCCGGTGGTCATCACCGAAGCCGGCCGGACGCTGGTACAGCCGAGCGACGGGGAGTTGGCCCAGAGCGTCGGGTTGAGCACGAATCCGACCGGCGACTTCTACGACCTCATCGTGGTAGGTGGCGGCCCCGCCGGTCTGGGCGCGGCGGTCTACGGCGCCTCCGAGGGTCTGCGCACGGTGCTGGTCGAGCGCACGGCAACCGGCGGCCAGGCCGGACAGAGTTCGCGCATCGAGAACTATCTCGGCTTCCCGGATGGCGTGTCCGGATCACAGCTCGCGGATCGGGCCCGGCGGCAGGCGGCCAAGTTCGGCGCCGAGGTGATCACCACCCGGGAGGTGGTCGGTCTCGAGGTGAACGGGTCCGCGCGCACCGTGCGGTTCGCCGACGGCGGACAGCTCTGTGCGCACACAGTGATCATCGCGACCGGCGTCGACTATCGCCGCCACACCGCTCCCGGCGTCGACGACTTCACCGGGCGGGGTGTCTACTACGGCTCGGCGATGACCGAGGCATCCGAATGCTCCGATCACGACGTCTACATCGTCGGCGGGGCGAATTCGGCGGGCCAGGCCGCGGTCTTCCTGTCCCGCAACGCCCGCACCGTGCACCTGGTCATCCGTGCGGACTCGCTGGAGAAGTCCATGTCGCACTATCTGATCCAGCAGATCGGGCAGATATCGAACATCAAGGTGCACACCCGCACCGAGGTGATCTCCGCCGACGGCGACGACCACCTGCAACAGATCGTGCTGCGTAATAACGAAACCGGCGCCGAAGAGAAGGCCGTGGCCGAGCGGCTGTTCCTGTTCATCGGCGCGGCGCCGCAGACCGATTGGCTCGACGGAGTGATCAAGCGAGATCAGGCCGGATACGTGCTGGCCGGACCCGATCTGCTCGTCGATGGGGCCAAACCGGCCGGTTGGGAATTACCGCGGCCCCCACACCACTTGGAAACAAGTGTGCCCGGCGTCTTCGTGGCCGGTGATGTGCATGCCGACTCGGCCAAACGCGTGGCTTCCGCAGTCGGTGAGGGTGCTATGGCTGTCATGCTCGTGCACCGGTATCTCGCGTAAGCAGGAGGCTGACATGAATTCGAAAGATACCGCCGCGCGCAGCAGCCGCCTGGTCTGTGATCCCGCGGAATTGCGCACTCTTTTTCTCTTCGAGAAGCTCGACGACGAACAGCTCGAATGGCTGTGCGCGGACGGGCGGGTGGAAACCATCGAACCCGGTGTGGTTTTCCGCGAGGGCGATCCGGCGACCTGCTTCTATATACTGATGGACGGCGAGGTGGTCCTCACCAAGCTCTCCAGCGGCACCGAGATCGAAATGGTCCGCACCGATCACAAGGGCGCGTATGCGGGCGCCTGGATGGCCTACATGGGCGACAAAGTCGACCAGATTTACAACGGCTCGATGTCGGTGCCGCGGCCGTCGCGGTTCTTCGTGCTCGACGCGGGCACCTTCGCGAGGATGATGCACGAGTGGTTCCCGATGGCGGTGCACATGTTGGAGGGCGCGTTCTTCGGCAACCGCAACTCCAATGAACGCATCGCTCAGCGGGAGCGGCTGCTCGCGCTCGGGTCGCTGTCGGCGGGCCTGACCCATGAGCTGAACAACCCCGCGGCCGCCGCGGTCCGCGCCACCTCGGGGCTGCGGGAACGGATCGCCGGGATGCGGCACAAGCTGGCGATGCTGGCCGAAGGCAAGTTCGACACGGAATCGCTCGTCTCGCTGGTGCGTCTACAGGAAGAGGCCGCCGCACAGGTCGCCAAAGCTCCGGAGTTGACGCCGATGGAAGCCGCCGATCGCGAGGACCTGCTCGGCGAATGGCTGGAGGACCACGGCATCGGCGACGCCTGGAATCTCGCGCCGAATTTCGTCCAGGCGGGCTTCGACGTCGATTGGCTCGAGCGCGTGGCCGCGACCCTCAATGGCTGCCCCGACCAGGTGTTCCAGGGCGCGATCCGGTGGTTGAACTACACCATCGAGACCGAGCTGCTGATGAACGAGATCGCCGACTCGACCACGCGAATCTCTTCGCTGGTCGGTGCGGCCAAACAGTATTCGCAGATGGACCGGGCGCCGTTCCAGGTCATCGACATCCACGAGCTGCTCGACAGCACGCTGGTCATGCTCAGTCGCAAAATCGGCGACGGGGTGCAGGTGGTCAAGGAGTACGACCGCACTTTGCCGCAAGTGCCCTGCTACGCAGCGGAATTGAATCAGGTGTGGACCAACCTGATCGACAACGCGGTGTATGCGATGAACGGCCAGGGCACCCTGACGATTCGCACCAAGCACGAAAATGACTGTGCCGTAGTCGAAATCGGCGATACCGGCCCCGGTGTCCCCGCCGAGGTACGCAGCCGAATCTTCGAACCGTTCTTCACCACCAAACCGGTCGGCGAGGGTACCGGCCTCGGCCTGGACATCTCCTTCCGGATCGTGGTCAACAAACACAACGGCGATATCCAGCTCGATTCCGCGCCGGGTAATACCCGCTTCACCGTCTGGTTGCCGCTGCACCGTGCCGAGGAAAACCCGGCCGAAGCGAACCCTGCCGACGACAATCAGGGCAAACCGGAATTCAACGCAGGAGGTCAACGATGACGAAGCAAGACCTGGAGGGAATCGACCCGAGCGTCGCACCGAGCGGAACCGGCTGCGTCGACTGCGATGCGGCACAGGGCTGGTGGGTGCATCTGCGCCGCTGCGCCCAATGCGGCCACGTCGGCTGTTGTGACACCTCGCCCGCGCAGCACGCGTCCAAGCACGCCGAGGAAACCGGCCACCCATTCATCCAGAGCTTCGAGCCGGGCGAGGACTGGTTCTGGAACTTCCGCACCGAGGAGATGTACAGCGGCGGACCAGAGCTGGCCGCGCCGACCAGTCATCCGGTCGACCAGCCCGTGCCGGGCCCGCACGGGCGTGTTCCTGCCGATTGGCAACAGCGCATTCACTGACATTCAGTGATCGATGGGGCGATCATAAGTTGCCCACCGCACAGTGGAGCGACAGTGCCGGAGCCAGACCCGGCGCCCGATCCGCTGCGGAGCCTCCCATGACGACGACCCGATCGCACCCGGTACGCTGCACCGAACGCGCCGGAGGCTCCGGCGCCTCTAGTCACCGGGAAAAGCACGTGATGAAGCGAACTTCCGCCATCGCCCTCGCCGCAGGGGCGGTGGTCGCACTACTGGCAGGCTGCGGCGGATCGGATGAATCCGCCGAGGCCAACGGCCTGCGTAAGGGCACGACCGGCACCAGTTCGTCGGTACCGCAGCCGACCGGCACCAGCGTCGACACCAGCAACCCGCCGACCACCGGTGGCAACGCTGCGACAACCCCCGCCAAGACAGTCGACCCATCGCTCGGCCCGGCGTCGCGCACCACCTGTGGTGAATTCAAAGCGCTCGACAGCACTGCCGAGAAGGCGCTGATCGAGCAGATACTGGCGGAGAACCCGGACAGCCCCTTCGCAGGCAGTCCGAACGTCGCGCTCGGTACCGCGAAGCTGGTCTGCCTCGCTTCGAGCAACGCCGATACCCCGGTCGCCACGGCCGCCGGGATCGTCAAGTAGGTCTCGCTGCGAGAGCGCGCGTGCGCAGCCCAGTGGCTACGCACGCGCGCGTTTTCATACCGTCACTGCTCAGGGCTGGCCGGTGGCGAGCGCCGTCAGAGCGTCGATGAACGGCTGACCGCCCATGGCCGCACCGCCCGCGAGCGCGCCGACGACGATCCCGGTCGGCCCGGTGATGAGGCTGAAGATGCCGAAGCCGAGCAGGCCACCGATGAATCCACCGAGCATGCCGCCGAGAATCATGCCGACAATGTTCTGGCTCGCTTGCTGCACGAAGTTGTCGAAGGCGCTGATGTCCTTCAGATCGGCGATGTCCTTCGGGCTCACGTCCGGTGTGAGTGTGAGGCTTCGGCCGTTGTCGTCGATCTTGTAGGCGACCGGAATAGCGTGCCCGGCGACCTCGAACGTCAACGGCACCTCGGCGACGACCGCGCCGTTGTCGGCCTGTACCGCCACCGCCGCGCCGTTCCCGCTGAGCGCGAATTTGCCCGCGTCGAGCGTGGTGGTCACCATCTTCGAATCACGGGAAAGCGCTGTGTTGTAGCCGATTCCCTGCTCGATGCCCGAGGTGGACACGGCTTGCTCGGCGGCCACCGGCTGCGCGTTCGCTGCGCCTGCGGTGATTCCCACCGCTGCGATGGCCAGAAATGCGGTCGCGCTGAACTTTCCGAACTTCATTGTTTGAATCCCCTCCAAAAGACGGCCGTCCGATCGGATCGACCGACGGCGACGTTACCGCGTCCGCAAGTGACTGGCACACAAGGGATTAGCGCCGACGTCTGCGGACTCCCCTGGTTGTTCTCCATCGAAATATCTGGTTCGCCGGAACATAACTGAAATGGAGTTCTCGCACCACGCCGGTGCCCGGCAACCACAAAATTGTCATTACGAACAGTGAAATAGATATATGCGCGACCGCGTGGAACACCGCCGTTCATTGATTGCTGCGACGACGGCCCGACCCGAGTGGGTCGGCGGGCGAGGGTCGGTGCGCGGCCACGATGCCGTCGACGACGAAACCCGGCCGCATCCGGTTCCGTGAAAACACTCACAATTATGTTTGCGGGCTGCGAATAGCAGAACGAGGCGCTCACGACGGTGTTTTTCGGCGAACGCGCCCGCACCCGGGCAGAATGGCACAGTGGCAGAACTGGCTCTCACCGCTCGCTTGAACCCGTCCGCCGCCGATGCCCGCCGTGGTGTGGTGCGGCTGCACCCGGAGGCGCTCACCGCGCTCGGGCTGCGTGAGTGGGACGGCATCGCGCTGGTCGGGTCGCGGCGAACCGCGGCCGTCGTCGGGGTGGCGCCCGCGGATACGCCGGCGGGAGTTGCACTGCTCGACGACGTCACACTGTCGAATGCGGGCCTGCGCGAGGACGCGACCGTGGTCGCCGCCCCCGCGACGGTCTACGGCGCAAAACAGATCTCGGTCAGCGGGTCGGTGCATGCCACCAGGACGATTCCCGCGGCGACCTTGCGGCAGGCCCTGCTCGGCAAGGTCGTGACCGTCGGTGACGCGGTCTCGCTGCTGCCGCGCGACCTCGGCCCCGACATCAGTTCTTCGGCAGCCACGCAGGCGCTGTCCCGCACATTCGGCATCGCGTGGACCACCGAGCTGCTCACAGTGACCGCGATCGATCCCGGGCGCGGCCCGGTCAGCGTGCAGCCGAACACCGCCGTCTTCTGGGGTGCGGGCGTGGTCGCCGCACGCGAGGCCGCCGACCGCGCGGCGGCCGGGGCGCCGATCCCGGTGGGTGAGCAATCGCAGGCGGCGGCCGCGGCGGGCGAGCTGGCGGCCATCGCCGCGACGAATGGCGAGGTAGCAGGCTGGGTTACCGGGAGCGGTAGCGCCGCGATCCCCGTCGAGGAGCTGGCGGGCGTGCACGGCCAGGCCGCGAAGCTCGGCGAGTGGCTCAGCCTCGCGCTCGACGAACCGGAGTTGCTCAAAACCCTTGGTGCCACACCACATCTCGGCGTACTGATCACCGGCCCCGCCGGTGTCGGGAAGGCGACCCTGGCTCGTTCGGTGACCGCGCCGCGACGCATCATCGAACTGGACGGCCCGACCGTCGGGGCAGCCGAGAGCGGCACCCGGTTGCGTGAGGTCGCCGCCGCGGTCGCGGAGACCGGCTCCGGTCGGGGCGGCATCCTGCTCATCACCGACATCGACGCACTGCTGCCCGCGCAGGCCGAACCGGTCGCCACCCTTATCCTCGACCAGTTGCGGGCCGCGGTCGCCGAACCCAGCGTCGCGTTCCTCGCGACCACCGCACATCCCGCCGATATCGACCCGCGCCTGCGCGCTCCCGATCTGTGCGATCGCGAACTCGCCCTCGCGCTGCCGACGGCCGCGGTGCGCAAAGCGCTGCTGGAACAACTGCTGCGCAAGGTGCCGACGGACGAACTGAAGTTGGACGACATCGCCACGCGGACACCGGGATTCGTGGTGTCGGACCTGGCGGCCCTGTGCCGGGAGGCGGCCTTGCGCGCGGCATCCCGTGCGAGCAAACAACACTCGGACCCAGTGCTGACCCAGATCGATCTCCTCGGCGCACTGGAGGTAATCCGGCCGCTCTCGCGTTCCGGCGTAGACGAACTCGCGATCGGCAGCCTCGGCCTCGACGACGTCGGCGACATGGTCGAGACCAAGCAGGCGCTCACCGAGACCGTGCTCTGGCCGCTGCGCCACCCGGATTCCTTCGCCCGCTTGGGCATCCATCCGCCGCGCGGGCTACTGCTCTACGGTCCCCCCGGCTGTGGCAAGACCTTCCTGGTGCGCGCGCTGGCAGGCACCGGCCAGCTCAGCGTGCACGCGGTGAAGGGTGCTGAGCTGATGGACAAGTGGGTCGGGGCCTCCGAACGGGCGGTGCGCGAATTATTCCAGCGCGCCCGCGATTCCGCGCCCTCGCTGATCTTCCTCGACGAGGTGGACGCACTCGCGCCACGACGCGGTCAGAGCGGCGACTCCGGCGTCGGCGACCGGGTGGTCGCCGCGCTGCTCACCGAACTCGACGGTGTCGAGCCACTGCGCGATGTGGTGGTGCTCGGCGCGACCAACCGCCCTGAGCTGATCGATCCCGCGCTGCTGCGCCCGGGCAGGCTCGAGCGCCTGGTGTTCGTGCCACCGCCGGACGCTGACGCCAGGCTGGAGATTCTGCGCACCGCGGGCCGGTCGGTGCCGCTGGCCGACGACGTCGACCTCGCCGCACTCGCCGCCGACCTGGATGGGTACTCCGCCGCGGATTGCGCGGCGCTGCTGCGTGAGGCAGCGTTGACGGCCATGCGGCGGGATATGGACGCGGCCGACGTCACGGCCGAGGACGTCACGGCGGCACGGACTGTGGTGCGGCCCTCCCTCGATCCCGATCAGGTCGAGTCGCTGCGTCGCTACGCCGACACCCGCGGTTAGCCAACGCAGCCACCGGGGCAAACATACCGCAATCCGGGCCTTACCGGCCTTTCGCCATGTTGCATCCGACCTGGCAATGTGTCAGTAATTGCCAGGTCAACCCTCACGCACAGGTATGTTCGCATCGTGCGAAGGATCGGCAATGCGGTCGACACGATCACGGCTTTCCTGGGGGCCGCGGTCGCCGGTGTCGCGATACTGCTACCGATCACCTTCACCTGGACGGGCCAGAGCACGCAGTACCGGCTGACCAGTCTCATCAACAGCGTGCCGCGCGGCGCCGCGATCGGTGTCATCGTCGCCGTCGCCGTCGCCGTGCTGGTGACCACCTTCACCCGTCCGGTGACGGCCTGGGCGACAGCGCTCGGCGGCGCGCTCGGCATGTTCGTCAATCACTTTGCCGGACGCCACGTTTCCTCACCCGACATGCTGACCACACAGAACTATCTGGACTCGGTGTGCGCGGGGGTCCTGCTCGGCGCTCTCGGCGCGGCAGTGCTGCGCAGACCGGGTCCCGCGATCGGATTCGCGCTGGGCGGCGCGGGCGCCTTCGTCGCCGGCGACCTCGGCGAACTACTGCATATCGCCGGTCACGACCCCCTGAAGATTTTGGAAACACCGCCACGGTGGTTGATCGCGGCGGCGGCGTGTTTCCTGATACTCAGCACTTACCGCAACCGGTTACGGCCGATGACCGAGCGGTCACCGCGGTTGACCGTCGAACTTCCGGTGACGCCGATTCTTGCGGCTATGGTGCTGGCCCTTGTCATCCTGATGGTCACCGAATGGTTGAACCGCCAATACCAGGACGCGCCCGACGTCACTCATGCGGTCGATATCGGACTCGCGGTCACCGCGACCGCGCTCGCCGCCTTGGCGGCGGCGATGCTGCTGCCGGGGCGCGACGGCGTCGGCGTGTATCTGGCGGTCAGTCTGGTTCCGGTCTTCACTGCCCTCGGTTACGCCCCGCGGCCGGGCTGGGGCGTGCTTGCGCTGCTGGCGATAACCGCCGCCGGACTGTTCGTCGGGATACGACTGCCGTCGGCGTTCATCGCGATCACGATGATCGCCGGACTCGCCGTTTTCGCCATGTACGCCGGAAGCAGCGAGGTCAACGTGGTGGATGCGGCAGGAAGCGCCGGCCTCGCATTGACGGCAGGCTATTGCTGTGGCACCGCCCGCCCCCGCTACGCCCCGAGCGGCGTGCTGGCGATCGCGGCCCTCTACCTGCCATCGATCATCACCGCGGTAGAAATCCGACCCGATGGCGCGACCAAGACATCCACACCGGGCGTGACCGCACTCGCGATCGCGGCCTGTTCGGCCGTCGGAGTGGCGGTGCTGTACTTCTTCCGGCCGCGCGGCCGGCCGCAACCGGACAAAGCGGCCGAGGGCGAAACAGTAGCGGACATATAGCCGATCCGCTCCGACATGGCCGACGCCATACTGGCTCCGACAACCGAAAACACGCGCTCCGCGTAGGATTTACCCGCATTACGCCGCCGCCCCGACCCGACGGAGTGCAGTTTGCTCGCAATCCTGCTCGCGCATGCCATCGCCGCGCTCGCGGCACCATTGTGCGTGCGGGGGTTGGGCCGCGATGCGTTCTATGTCCTTGCCCTGGTCCCGTTCGGCGGCCTCGGCTGGGTGATCGCGAATTGGGGGAGCACACAGCAGGTTCGGGTCGCGTGGGCACCGAGTATCGAGATGAACATCGATCTGCGTTTCGATTCGCTCGCCGCCGTCATGTCGGCGCTCGTCCTCGGCATCGGCACGCTGATCCTGACCTACTGCGCCAGATATTTCGAGAACGACGAGCCGCGGCTCGGAGTGTTCGCGGCCGAGATGGTCGGCTTTGCCGGGGCCATGTTCGGGCTGGTCACCAGCGACAACATGCTGCTGCTCTTCGTATTCTGGGAAACGACCACGGTGTTGTCGTTCCTGCTGGTCGGGCACAACGCGGAGCAGGCGGTCAGCCGGCGGGCGGCGATCCAGGCGCTGCTGGTGACCGGCGCGGGCGGGCTCGCGATGCTCGTCGGCATCATCATCCTCGGCGAAGCGAGCGGCAGTTACCTGCTGTCGGACCTGCTGGCGCGGGCGGACCCGCCTGCGGGCACCGCGGTGAATGTCGCTGTGGTGCTGTTGCTCGTCGGGGCGTTGAGCAAGTCGGCGATCGTGCCGCTGCACTTCTGGCTGCCCGGTGCGATGGCCGCGCCGACTCCGGTCAGCGCGTACCTGCACGCCGCCGCCATGGTGAAAGCGGGTGTCTATCTGGTAGCTCGGCTTGCGCCGGTGTTCGCGAGCAGCCCACCGTGGCACCCGTTGATCCTGACCCTCGGGGTGGCCTCTATGTTGCTGGCCGGATTGCGGTCGATCCAGGTACACGACCTCAAACTACTGCTGGCGTTCGGCACGGTGAGCCAGCTCGGCTTCCTGATCCTGATGGTCGGCCTCGGTACTGCGGACGCGGCGCTGGCCGGTGTCACGCTGATCGTCGCGCACGCGTTCTTCAAGGGCTGCCTGTTCATGGTGGTCGGCATCATCGACCACGGGGCAGGCACCCGGGATCTGCGGCGGCTCTCGGGCCTCGGCCGCCGTGCACCCGCGCTGTGCGCGGTCGCGGTGCTCGCCGCGCTCAGTATGGCCGGGATTGCGCCGCTGCTCGGCTTTGTCGGCAAGGAAAGCGCGCTGGCCGCCATCCTGGACACCGATACACTCGCCGGGCCCGCCAAGGCCGCCGTTGCCACCGGCGTGGTGCTCGGGTCGATGCTAACGGTCGGCTACAGCATCCGCTTCGTGTGGGGCGCGTTCGCGGACAAGCCGGGGCGCTCGACCGACGTGGAGGACAGCCAGTGGCGAAGCAGGCCGGATCGGAGCACGCCTGGTGCGGCGCAGGAGCACTGGCATGCGCCGGGTGCGTTGTTCCTCACCGCTCCCGCGGTGCTGGCCGTGGCGAGCTTGGCCGCTGGAGTCGCCGCCCCCTGGCTCGACGAGCTGCTGAGTCCTTACGCGAAAACCCTACCGGGGCGCCTCGATTCGCATCTGGCGCTGTGGCACGGATTCAATGACCCCCTCGCGCTGACCATTCTGATCATTGCGGTAGGCATCGCGCTGTTCCGACTGCGCGCCCGCATCGGCGAATCCCCACACCCCAGGCTCGGCAACGCCGACCGGGCCTACGACGCCACCCTCGCGGCTATGGATCGGCTGTCGTTACGGATGACCGCGGCCGTGCAGCGCGGTTCACTGCCGTTGAGCCAGGCGACCATCCTCGGCACCCTGATCATCCTGCCGACGGTATTGCTCGCGAGCGGCACTCGCACGGGAGTCGAACTGCGCCTGTGGGATTCGCCGTCGCAACTGGCCATCGGAGCGATCATGGCCGCGATGGCGCTGAGCGCGACGCTGCTGCGCAACCGATTGGCCAGTGTCCTGGTCGTCGGCGTCACCGGCTATGGATGTGGCGTGATCTTCGCGCTGCACGCCGCTCCGGATCTCGCCCTCACCCAATTCCTCGTCGAGACACTCACTTTGGTGATCTTCGTGTTGGTGTTGCGCGCCTTCCCCGCCGAGATCGAGGACAGCCGCACGGCCGCCTTCAAGATGCGCAGGGCGGTGCTCGCCACCGGAGTCGGCGCCACGGTCGCGACGCTCGCGGCCTTCGCCACCGCGGCCCGCGGCACCGAACCGATCTGGCACCTGATTCCCGATGCCGCCTACACATTCGGCGGCGGCAAGAACGCGGTCAACGTCCTGCTCGTGGACATCCGCGCGTGGGACACCCTCGGCGAGATCTCGGTACTCGTCGTCGCCGCGACCGGGGTGGCCTCACTGGTATTCCGCAGCAGGCGTTTCGGCAGCGCGCCGCGCGCCACCGACGCACCGAACTACGACCCGGACCTGGTGAGCTGGTTGCCCGCGGGCCGCCTCGTCGCGCGACGGGACCGATCGATGGTCCTGCAGATCACCACCCGCCTGGTCTTCCCGACCATCATGGTGCTGTCGGTGTACTTCTTCTTCTCCGGCCACAATGCGCCCGGCGGCGGTTTCGCAGGCGGGCTCACCGCCGGACTCGCGCTGACGCTGCGCTATCTCGCGGGCGGGCGATACGAACTCGGCGAGGCGCTCCCCCTCGACGCGGGCCACGTGCTCGGCGCCGGGCTGGCACTGGCCGCCGGGACGGCGGCAGGCTCACTACTGCTCGGCGCACCGCCGCTGTCCTCGGCGATCCTCGAGGTGACGCTGCCGGTGCTCGGGCACATCAAGCTGGTCACCGCCCTGTTCTTCGATCTCGGCGTCTATCTGATCGTGGTCGGGCTTGTCCTCGACGTGCTGCGCAGTCTCGGCGCGCGCCTGGACTACGAGTTGGCATCCGACAAAACCGGCTCGACGGAGGGTGGCGTCCCGTCATGACGGCAAACCTGACGCTGCTGGTCCTCATCGGGGTGCTTGTCGCCTGCGGGGTGTACCTGATCCTCGAACGCGCCGTGTCGAAAATGCTGCTGGGCATGATCCTGTTCGGCAACGCGGTGAATCTGCTGATCCTCACTGTCGGCGGCCCCGGTGGCAGGCCACCGATTCGCGGCGATACCGACCAAGCGGCCGACAACGCGCACGAACAGATGGCCGACCCGCTGTCCCAGGCTATGGTGCTCACCGCCATCGTGATCACCATGGGCCTCGCGGCATTCGTCCTCGCGCTCGCCTACCGGTCCTACAGCCTCACCACCACAGAGGACGTCCAGAACGACCGGGAAGATCTCGACATCGCCGCGCGCCGCGAGCGAGAGGACCCAGAGGATTGAGCCTGTCACCGGATCTGTTGCCCGCTCTAGCGCCGCTGCCGGTGCTGGTCCCGCTGCTCGGTGCCGCGGCGACTTTGGTGTTCGGCCGCAAGCCGAGCATCCAGCGTTCGATCATGGTGCTCGCGCTGGCGTCGGTCGTCGTGATCTGCGGACTGCTGTTGTATCTGGCAGACCGGAGCGGTACCTCCGCGGTCCAGGTCGGCGGCTGGGAAACCCCGATCGGCATCACCCTGGTGGTGGACCGGCTCTCCGCGGTAATGCTGCTGGTCTCGTCCATCGTGCTGCTCGTCGTCTCGCTCTACGGTGCGGGCCAGAACATTCGCGACGGCGACGACCGGCAGCCGACCTCGATCTACCGGCCCACCTATCTGGTGCTGACCGCGGGTGTCTCGGCGGCATTCCTCGCCGGCGACCTGTTCAATCTGTTCGTCGGCTTCGAGATCTTGCTCGCCGCCTCGTTCGTGCTGCTGACCGTCGGCGCGACCGCGGACCGGATCCGCGCGGGCGTCGCGTATGTGATGGTCTCGATGCTCTCGTCGGTGATATTCCTGACCGGCATCGGACTGGCCTATGCGGCCACCGGAACACTGAACCTGGCACAGCTGGCCGTCCGGATGGGCGAGGTGCCCCATGGCACACGCACCGCCATCTACGCGGTGCTGCTGGTGGCGTTCGGCATCAAGGCGGCGGTCTTTCCCCTGTCGAACTGGCTGCCGGACTCCTACCCCACCGCACCCGCACCGGTGACCGCGGTTTTCGCTGGACTGCTCACGAAAGTCGGTGTGTACGCGATCATTCGGACGCACACCTTGCTGTTTCCCGACGGTGGTTTCGATTCGGTGCTGCTGATCTGCGGTCTGCTCACGATGCTGGTCGGCATCTTCGGCGCGATCGCCCAGAACGATATTCGCCGCCTGCTGTCGTTCACGCTGGTCAGCCATATCGGCTACATGGTGTTCGGTGTCGGGCTCGCCACCACGGCCGGGCTGACGGGCGCGGTTTTCTACGTGGCGCACCACATCCTGGTGCAGACCACGCTGTTCCTGGTGGTCGGTCTGATCGAGCGACAGGCCGGTTCGGTGACGCTGCGCAGGCTCGGCGGCCTGGCTGCGGCGAGTCCACTACTTGCCGTGCTGTTCCTGGTCCCGGCACTCAACCTCGCCGGGATACCCCCGTTCTCAGGGTTCATCGGCAAGGTCACGCTGCTGCAGGCGGGTGCGGCCGACGGCAGCGTGCTGGCCTGGGTGCTGGTGGCGGGGTCGGTGGTCACCAGCCTGCTGACGCTCTATGTCGTCGCACGAGTGTGGAGCAAAGCCTTCTGGCGGCCGCGGTCGGAGGCTCCTGAGGGCCATCTCACGGCCGCCAAACCGCCGACGCTGATCGAGGATTCGACCGATGTGCTCTACGACGAACGGACCGACCCCGGCCGCATGCCGGCACTGATGGTGCTGTCGACGACGGCGCTTGTCGCGGTCGGCCTCAGCCTCACCGTGCTCGCCGGACCCATCCTCGGCATCGCCGAGCGCGCCGCAACGGATCTGCGTGATCCCGCGGTGTATATCCGTGCGGTGCTGGGCAATTCGCAGCTGGCAGCGCCGGGAGCAGTCCGATGAGCCTCGGTAGCGCGGCGATCAACCGGGAACGGGCCGTCCGCGTCGGCATTCTGGGGTGGCTGACCGCCGTCTACATGGCCCTATGGGGTGACCTGAGCGTCGCCAATCTGCTGGCCGGGCTCGCCGTCGCCGCACTGATCATGGTGACACTGCCGCTGCCCCGGGTGCCGGTCGCCGGACGACTGCACCCGCTGTCGCTGGCCGAACTCATCGTGGTGAGTGTGTACTACGCCCTCGAATCCAGCCTCCAGGTCGCCTGGTTCGCGATCCGGCCCGCACCGCCACCGGTCTCCGGTGTGCTGCGACTGCGCATGGAGATCAAATCCGATCTGGTCCTCGCATTGTGCGCGGACCTGCTCAATCTGATTCCGGGAACCATGCTGCTCGAGATCGAGAAAGAACGCCGCGTCGTCTTCGTGCACGTGCTCGACGTGGGCAGCGACGCGGCCGTCGACAAGTTCCATCGGACCACCCGGCGGCTGGAACGACTGCTGATCGCCTCGTTCGAGCGCCCCGCCGAATGGCATCTCACCGAACCACCGGAGGTCAATAGATGACCGTCGTCGCCATTGTCGCCGCGGCGCTTTTGACGGCAGCGGCCGTGATCACCAGCTACCGTGTCCTCGCCGGACCGAGCACCCTGGACCGAGTCGTCGGCATCGACTCACTGATGGCGATCGCCGCCTCGGGGCTCGCGGTCTGGGCGGCCTACAGCGACGACACCACAGTGCTCCCCGCAATCGTCGCGCTGGCGCTCGTCGGGTTCCTCGGCTCGGCGGCCGTCGCCCGATTCCGGGTCAGGGACGACCAGTGACGCGCGGCGAGGACGACCGATGACACTGTGGCACTGGATTTCCGCCGTCCTGATCCTGTCCGGGGCCGTGCTCGCACTGACCGCCGCGATCGCGATCGTGCGCTTCCCCGACACCATGACGCGCATGCACGCCGCCACCAAACCGCAGGTAATCGGGCTGATCCTGGTGCTGGAAGGCGCAGCGATCCCACTGCGCGGCCGCGGCAACGTCTGGCTGCTCGTCCTCGTCGGCTTGTTCACCCTGCTCACCGCACCGGTCATCGCCCACCTGATCGGCCGCACCGCCTATCGCGAACAGCGCCACCGCGACGGCTTGTTCCGGGTCAACGAGCTCGGCGACGACATCGACGCGCCCTGACGGCTCCGGATACACCGGGACGCCTGCGCCTGCCGCCTGGATGAGGTCGAGTGCCTCGCGGACGTCGTAGCCGCGCTCTCCAGCGAGCGCTTATCGTGCTGGGCCCCCGGCCTCGCCGGGAAATCACGCGATGGACGGCGCGGTGAGCGCCTGATCCTTCGCCGCGAATCCGGGACGGCGAGCGAACCAGGTGGCGTGGAAGGCAGCGGCCATTGCCGCGAGCAACGCAAGCACGACTGTGCCTGCCAACACCGGGTATTCGGCCATCGGGACCGCGAGGTAACGGTAGGAGACCAACAGCGTCGTCAGGATTGCCGCGCCGAAGGCGACCACCCGGACGCGGAACAGACCCCAGCCACGTTCGGGTTCACGCAGCACCGACTCCACCGTCAGACAGAGCACCGCGCCCGCGACCAGGTCGACGCCGTAGTGGTAGCCGAAGCCGAGTGTCGCGGTCAGGGTGGCGAGCAACCAGAACGTGCCGCCCCAGCGCAGCCAGAGCGGCGCGCGGGCACCGTTGGTATCGCGACGAGTGTGCAGGAACACCGACAGCGCCCACGCCGTGTGCATGGACGGCATGCAGTTGCGCGGGGTCGCGGCATCGAACGGCAAAGGCGCGGGACTGTGGTCGATCGGCGGCAGCACGCCCGGCCAGAAATTGCCGACCTGCAGCCCGTGACCGTCCGAACCGAACGCGAACATCGGGCCGACGACCGGGAAGATCACGTAGATGACCGGACCGAGCAGGCCGAGCACCAGGAACGTCCGCACCAGATAGTGGCTCGGCCACTGCCCGGTGGGGACCACCCGGCGCAGCTGCCACACCGCAACGACGATCGCCGCGATCGGCAATTCGATGTACACCCAGTGCAGTACCGCGTAGACCGCGGGGCCGAGTGTGTCGAGGACCCGGCCCATCACCCACGACGGGTCGCCGAGGGCATGGTCGGCCAGCATGACGTACTCATCGAGCACCGTCGGCCGGGTGATCACCGTGACGTGCAGCCACACATCGCCGACCTTGGTCGCCACGATGAGCAAGGCGCCCAACGCCGCGGCCCGCAGCGCATTGCGCCGTTCGACACCTCGCCAACGCAGCCACGCGAGCACGGCCAGCCCGGTGAGCACGATCACCGGCCCGTTGCCGACGGTCACCGGGTCGCCTGCGAGCAGACGCCAGCCCGCACCCATCAGGTCGATGGCGACGGCCGCGCCGAGCGCGACGACCCGACGCCGCATCGATACACCGACGAGAGCGAGCACCAGCCCGGCCCACGGCACCGACATGGATTTAGGTGTGCCGACATAGTCGTGCCACACGCTTTCCAGCGGACCCTCGAAGCCCTGCGTGACGGCCACGATCTGCAGGGCGATCAGCAGGATCGGCACGGCGGCGACAGCGGCCGCCACCCACACCCGGGCATACGGCGTGCGCACCCGCGCAGCCGCACTTCCCACTCTGGAACCCGGATCTTCGACAAGCACGTCGACCATAGTAAACGGGGGATGAACGCCACCCCACTGGCCGACTGAACGTCAGTCGACCGAAACAGTGAGCAGACCTACTGGTCCAGCTCTTTGACCAGCGAGTCGACCACCGCGATCAGATCACCCTGGGCAGCCGCGGCGACTTTGCGTTGCCGCTGATACGACGCGCCACGCTCCGGAATCTCGGCGACCGATCGCAGTTCGTCGGCACATCCGAGCCGCTTGGCCGTCGGCTCCAACCGGTTCAGCACATCCATCAGATCGTCGGTGACCAACCGCTCGTTGCTGGCGGCATCCACGATGACGATCGCGTCGAGGCCGTAGCGGGCGGCCCGCCACTTGTTCTCCTGCACATGCCACGGCGGCAGCGTCGGCAACTGTTCGCCGTTCTCGACTCGCTGGTCGAGATCCACGATCAAGCAGTGGATGAACGCGGCCAGCGCCGATAGCTCCGCGCGCGTGGAGATGCCGTCGCAGATACGCACCTCGATCGTGCCCCACTTGGGCGCGGGCCTGATATCCCAGTGCATGCCGCCGAGCTGCTCGAACACCCCGGTTTTCATCTGGTCGTGCACGAAATGCTCGAACTCCGTCCAGTTTTCGAACTGGAACGGCAACCCTGCGGTGGGCAGCTGCTGGAACATCAGCGTCCGATTGCTCGCGTATCCGGTGTCCGAACCGGCCCACATCGGCGAAGAGGCCGACAGCGCGAGCAGATGCGGATACGACAGCAGCATCGAGTTCAGAATCGGAAAGACCTTGTCGCGGTGGGAAACCCCGACGTGCACGTGCACGCCCCAGATCATCATCTGGCGGCCCCACCACTGGGTGCGCTCGATCAGCTCGTCGTAGTGCGCCGAACGGGTGAGCTGCTGTGCCGACCACTGGGCGAACGGATGGGTGCCCGCGCAGAACAGGTCGACACCCAACGGGTCGGCGACCCGGCGCACGGATTCCATGGTGCCACTCAGATCGTCGACGGCCTCAGCGACAGTGTTGTGCACCCCGGTGACCAACTCGACGGTATTGCGCAGCAACTCCTTGGTGACCTGTGGGGTGCCGTCGTGCGCACGCAGGTCGCCCACCGAATCGAACACTTCCGCAGCCGTATTCGACAGATCTCGAGTGACCTTGTCGACCAGCGCGATCTCCCACTCGACGCCGATCGTCGGCCGGGGCGAACCTTGGAAGGGAACTTGCTCGATTCCTGCCCCGACCATATCGAACCTTGCTACTGGATGACACCACAGGCAACACGGCCACCCGCGTCGCCGGTTGCCAGACTGGTGTCGTCCGGGCCGGCAACGCCGTCGGCTCGAACATATCGGTTGGGGATGTTGCCGAAGTTATCGGCGTCGGCGTGGACGATCAGGGCCTTGCCCTTGATCTCTTCCAGGGTCACCGCATCGGTGGTCGTGACCAGCTTCGCCATACCGTCTTCGCGGACCTCGAGCGAGGTCAGATCGCCGCTGGCCGGGTGCGCGTTCGCGCTGCCGACCTGCAGGTGGCCGCCCGCCGAGAGGAAGGCGCCTGCCGGGCCGCCGGTGGGCGCGACCGAGTTGGCCTCGCACTTGCCGACCTGGTGGATGTGCAGCCCGTGGAATCCGGGCTTGAGGCCGTGGCCCTCGACCGTGACCTGCAGGTGTTTGCCGTCCTTGACGAAGTTCGCGGTGCCGACGGAGGCGCCCGCGGGGTCCTTGAGCTCAACCTTCACGCCACCGTTGGCGTCGGCGTTGCCGTGCTCGGTGCCGGATTCGGCGGCCGGAGCGGACGCACCGGTCCACACCGGAGGCGTCGTGCCCTTGACATCACTCGACTCCTGGCTGTTGGAACAGGCAGCGAGGCCGAAGACCGCGACCGCAAGCACCGGGGTCACAGTCCGCCAGGACGGGCGACGAGTTGTGGACGGGGCCATCGGGGAACTCCTTTACGAGTACCGAGTTTACGAGTAAAGCTGGGTGGACACGTTCGTTACCGGACAAGATGATGCCACGCCCGCCGTGTCGCGGAAGTGACCGGGCCGTGTCGCGGCGGGCCTCGGACCTCAGCTACCGGTGACGACGACGGTCACGCCCGAACCCGAATCACCGGCTCCGGTACCACGCGGTACTGCGGTGGCGCCGATTTCCGCGGCGATCGCCGTGGCCGCTTCTCTCTCGCCCGGCGTATTGCCATAGAACACAGTCGTTTTCGAGACATTCTCACCGGGATAGTTACCGACTTCGGCAACGTTCCAGCCACTGGCGCCGAGTTGGGTCGCGGTGCGTGCGGCCAATCCGGGTATCAGGCTGTTGTTCAGAACCCGCACCGGCACCGCGCGACTCGCGGCGGGGGTCGTGGTCGGCGGGGTGGTCGTCGGCGGGGTGGTCGTGGCCGGTGGGGTGGTCGTGGCCGGTGGGGTGGTCGTAGTCGGCGTCGCGGTGGTGGTGGCCGCCTCCGACGTCGATATCGCGGCCGTGGTGCGAACGACGACGGAAGTCGCCTGAACCTGTGACGCGGGCGATACGGCCTCCGATTCGTCCGCGCTCGCGGTGTCGGAGTCGGAACTCGACAGCGACATCGCACCGAGACCTGCGAAAACAATGGCCAGCGCGATCAACACCATCGCCAGCGCGCGCAACGGCGGTCCCCCGGAGGTGGGATTCGGGTAGCTCACCTGCTCGACCCTAGTCGCAATTCACAGCAACGGGTCATACCTGGAAGCCGAGCCGCCGTGCGGCCCTGGCCTTCTGCCTGCTCGCCCGCAGCCTGCGCAGGCGCTTCACCAGCATCGGGTCGGCGGCGAGCGCCTCCTGACGGTCCACGACCGCGTTGAGGACCTGGTAGTACCTGGTCGGCGACATACCGAACAGTTCGCGGATAGCCTCTTCCTTGGCGCCCGCGTACTTCCACCATTTACGTTCGAAGTCCAGAATGTCGCGCTCACGACGGCTCAAACCGTCGCTGTCACCGCCGTCGGCCTGTGTCGAGACCTCAACCAGGACATCATCGCTCACAGAAGGGCCGTCCTGGATCGCGGAAAGATTCCGTGCCGCTGCGCCGTCCATCTCGCTCCCTCGCCGAGTAACCACCAGACGAAAAATGATGCTTGTACGTCGCGGATCATTCAACCACGGGCCGCTGGGAATGCCGCATCCTCGTCGCGGCGTGTTCGCTACTCCCCGGTAACGCGCGTCACTCGGGTGTTCGCACCCTCACGGCGCACCGCTGGGCCGCCCCCGCAATAATTGCCCCATGGCAATCCTCCCCATCGTGATCGTCGGCGACCCCGTTCTGCACAACCCGACCGAACGGGTCACCCAGACACCGGAGGAGCTCGCGGAGCTGATCGCGGACATGTACGAGACGCTGGACGCCGCCAACGGCGTCGGCCTGGCCGCCAATCAGGTGGGCGTGCCGCTGCGGCTGTTCATCTACGACTGCCCGGATATCGGCGCCGACGGCAAGACGACACGGCGCAAGGGGGCGGTCATCAACCCGGTGCTGGAGACCTCGGAGATCCCCGAGGTCATGCCCGACCCCGATGACGACGAAGAGGGCTGCCTCTCGGTGCCCGGCGAGCAATTCCCCACCGGTCGGGCCGAGTGGGCTCGGGTCACCGGCATCGATGAGCACGGTGCACCTGTCGACATCGAGGGCAAGGGTTTCTTCGCACGCATGCTGCAGCATGAGGTCGGTCATCTCGACGGGTTCCTGTACGTCGATGTGCTGATCGGGCGTAACGCCCGCGCCGCGAAGAAGGCGATCAAGCGCAACGGCTGGGGCGCGCCCGGGGCGAGCTGGATTCCTGGCACCGTGCCCGATCCGTTCGGCCACGATGACTGACGCTGCGCTGCCCGATATTCCGCTGGGCAGGCGCGTGGTATTTCGCTATCGGCTGCCCACCGGTTATCCACAATCACTGACCGATGTGATCGGCGAACTCGTCTCACTGGATCCGCCGACGGTGCGCGCCACGGACGGACAGCTGATCGCGGTGGCGCCGGACCGGGTCGTCGCACTGAAAGCGTTGGGGCCGCGCCCTATTCGCACCAAAGAGATCCGAGCGCTGGAGGCCGCCGCGGCCAACGGATGGCCGGGAATCGAGCACGCCTGGATCGACGGCTGGTTGGTGCGCGCCGGACGCGGATACACCGGTCGCGCCAATTCGGCAGTGCCGCTGGGCAATTCCGCGGGGCCGGCGGAACTGGGCGCGGAAACGCTACACCGAATCGGCGAATGGTTCACCGGGCACGGACTGCCGTTGCAACTCCAGCTGCCCGATCGCCTCGCTCCCGTGCCGCCGGGTTGGCGCACCTGGAACGAGACCTTGGTGCTCGGCATCGACATCGACACCCTCGTACTGCCACAGGGGCCTTCGATGGTCCGAGTTGCGCCCACGCCCGACCCTGCCTGGTTGGACCTGCACCGGTTCAAGGGTGAAGACCCCGCGGCACAGGGTTATTCGCGGCCGACGCCGGAGCTCGACGTGCTGACCGCGGTGCAGGACGGCGAGGTCGGGTTCGCGTCACTCGGTCTGCCGCAACCGATCGCGATCGGCCGCGTCGCGCTCACCACCGCGCCGGACGGGCGTCGCTGGGTGGGGCTGACCTGTGTCGCGGTCGCCGCAGCGCATCGCAGGCACGGGCTCGGTTCGCTGGTGTGCGCCGAGCTGATCCGCTGGGGACACACACGTGGCGCCACCCATGCCTACATTCAGGTCGAAGCCGACAATGCCGCGGCCATGGCGATGTACCGCGATATGGGCTTCGTCGAGCACCACGCGTACCGATACGCCGCGCCGGAGGGCACTCGCTGAACCGCGCGGCCTGCGGTAGAACGGTCCTACAACCCACTGCGTAAGGAAGGCATCCGTGCGTCTCGCGACCTGGAACGTCAATTCGATCCGCTCCCGTCTCGATCGGGTCGCGGATTTCCTCGACCGCCAGGACATCGACGTGCTCGCGATGCAGGAAACCAAGTGTCGCGACGACCAGTTCCCGTTCGAGCGCTTCGACGAACTCGGCTATGAGGTGGCCCACCTCGGCGTGAACCAGTGGAACGGTGTCGCGATCGCCTCCCGGGTCGGTCTGGAAAACGTGGAACTCGCCTTCCCCTCCCAGCCCGGCTTCGACAAGGACGCGGGCGAATCACTGATCAGCACCCCGGTGGTGGAATCGCGCGCGCTCGGCGCCACCTGCGGCGGCGTGCGGGTCTGGAGCCTGTACGTCCCCAACGGCCGCACCCTGACCGACCCGCATTACACCTACAAGCTGGAATGGCTCGCCGCCCTGCGTGACAACGGCGCCAAGTGGCTCACCGACGACCCCGAGGCCCAGATCGCCCTGGTCGGCGACTGGAATATCGCCCCGACCGACGACGACGTCTGGTCGGTCGAATACTTCGCCGACAAGACCCATATCTCCCAGCCCGAACGCGACGCCTTCACCGCCGTCCTCGACACCGGCTTCACCGACGTCATGCGCCCTTTCGCCCCCGGCCCCGGCGTCTACACCTACTGGGACTACACCCAGCTGCGCTTCCCCCGTAAAGAGGGCATGCGCATCGACTTCATCCTCGCCTCTCCCACCCTCGCCGCCCGCACCACGGACGCTGTAGTCGACCGTGAGGAACGAAAAGGCAAGGGCGCCAGCGACCACGCCCCCGTCATCGCCGAATTCACCGCCTGAGATATGGGCGCGTTCAGCGCACCCAGTCCTTCAATGGTTCGGTGTTCAGCTCCACATCCACCGGTTCGGGCAACCTGACGGTGGCCCCGAAAGGCACGGTAAGAATCCGTTCGTACCGGCTGCCGCGCGGCTCACTATGGACGGTCACCTCACACGAATCTCGATCGATCAGTAGATACACAGGTATGCCGGTGTCCGCGTAAGCCAGCGGCTTTTCCTGCCGATCGCGCCGGTCGGTGCCCTGGTCATCGGATGTCACTTCGACAACAAGCAGAACCGGGCCCGGATCGGCCCACTCCCCTTGCCCGACAAAGGCATCGGCTGCAGCGAGTGCACCGTCCGGCCGAGCGCGGCCTTTCCGGTAGCGGTCGACCCGCAGTCCTTGCTCCGGGGTCAGAAACAGTTCGGGACGGAACATCATGAATGTTCGGATCAACCACTGCATGATCCGGCCGTGATCCCCATCCGGCATTGCCTTGGCCCCCAGTTGTCCGTCGATGAACTCGAGTCGCACACCCTCTGCAATACGATCGGCAGCCCGGGCGAGTTCTTCGAACTCCTCGGTCGTCATGAATGACTCGTGCACGGCGGTCATGTCCTAACGATACGGGGCGCAATCGATCAAAGGCCGATCAGCGCAGGACAGCGTCAGGATATCGCCGCCGGAGCGGCGAGTCGGGCTCCGAACGGCGATCCGGCGAGCCTCAGCCTGCCGACGCCGCCTACTGAACGGCGCGGCCAAATCATAGCAATGATGCATTACCTTGGGGCGCCCTGAATCGGCCGCACCGGTTCAGCGTCGCATCCGCCGCCCATGAATCACCCAGCGCCACATACTGGGGAACCCGATCCTGGACCACAAAGGCGCACGTCCCGACGGCGGTGAACTACCGGTTCATGACATAAACCCCGGCGTGCGCCCGAGCCTGGCCGAGTACCTGCTCGAACCGCGCCCGATCGGCGACGGGACGACGGATGAGGTCGAGCGCGCGCGTCTGCTGGGCCTTGGTCGCGGCGGGCTTGGTGTGCAGCGTCAGTGCGTTTCTGGAGAATTCGCGCACGAAACCGTCGAAGATCTGGTCCAGCACATCCGCACCGGTGCCCTCGATCTCGGCTTGCTCCAGGATCAGCTGCGCGTAGGGCACCGCGGTGAACAGTTCGCCGAGCGCGAAGAGGAAGTCGACGTCGCGCTGTTGTGCGGCGGTCGGCGCGGCGGCGGCGAGCAGGGTCTGGAAGGCGAGGGCCTGGTCGAAGAAGACCGCGACATTCGGTATGTGCGTGAACTTTTCGAAGACCGGACGCCAATCACGGAATCGGATACGGCCGAGGCCGCTGCTCGGCCCCTGCCGGAACAGGAACTCGTCGTCGGCCGCGTCGCGCCGCGTCGGCACCGTCGGGTAGCTCGCGCCTGCGAGCTCCGTGCGCAGCTTCGGCACCGCCGCTGCAGCACGCGGCGCGAGCTGCCTGCTCGACCAGCTCAACGCCGTGGAGACCGCGCGCACCGTACTCTTGGGCACCACCCCCGCGCCGGGCAGCAAGCGCAGCGCGGCCAGCCCGGCATCGATGGGATGGAACATGTAGTTGGCCATGAACTTCAGCGACAACGCCATGTTCACATGCACCGTGCCCTCGAGACGTGGTAGCCCGAAGAGGCCGAGCATCGCCATCGGGAAGTACATGTCGTTCTCGAAACCACGGGCGGCGATCACATCCGCGAGGTCCTCGACGATCCGCTGACCCTGGCGGGTGACGGTCATCTTCTCGATCGCGTTGAACAACAGGTAGCGGCGGTCCTCCGGCGCGGCGCAGCGCAGGTAATCGATGGCCCGCTCGCTGTAGAGCTTCATGCCGATCAGTCGCGCGTAGGAGTCGGTCAGCAACGACCGCACCTGCGGGAACTCGGTTACCCGGTGACCGAACAGTATTCGGTCCTCCGCATGCGTAATCGCCTCGTAGTAGGCATGTTCGCACGCGCCTACCGCGCCGAAGCCGAGGTTGAACTTGCCGACGTTCACGGTGTTCATCGCGGCATGGAACGCGTCCTCACCGCGGTGCAGGATGTCCTCCTCGGCGACCGGATACTGCTCCAGATCGAAGGCGGCGACATACATCTGACTGTCGACGACATTGCGGCGCAGCTTGTAGTTCTTGTGCTTGCTGTCGGCAACGAAGAACAGATACCCCTCGTAATCTTCCTGCGTCGGCTTGCTGTCGAGCGCCTTGGCGCTGTCGATGATCGGTTTGTCCGCGCGGCGGCCGAACACCGACACCATGGCAGCCAGGTTGCCATTGCCGATGTAGTGCTTGCTGCCGGTGGCGGTGTATCCGCCGCCGGGGTGAGGCTCCAACACCGTGTCGGTGGAGTAGACGTCGGCGCCGTGCTCCTTCTCCGACAGACCGAAGGCGAAAATCTCGCCGGAATCCAGCAGTGCGGCGGCCTTCCGCTTGGCCGCTGTGTTGTCGCTCTGCCAGATCGGGCCGAGCCCGAGGATGGTGACCTGCCAGACGTACCAGTAGGACATGCCATAGAAGCCGAGGATCTTGCTCAGCATCGCGATCCGTGCGGTGTCCCAGCGCTTGTTCGGATCACCGTTCGCCTCGGCGGCGGGCGTGAGGAAGGTGGCGAACACTCGCTCGCGCTTGACGAAATCGAGGAAGTCGGCGTACCAGATCCGATCCCGATCATCGCTCTTGAGCGCTGCCTTGCCGCGGGATTCGAACCAATCGACCGTGGCGCGCAACAGCCTGCGGGTCTGCGCGTCGAACTCGGCGAACTCGCTGGTCTTCGGATTGAACAGGGTTGTGGTCATCGATGACTCCTCGGCGTGGTCGGCGATTTCATTCGCGACTGTAGCATTATTGTTCGTCAACGTAGGAACCTGATTTTACGCGCAAGACCAGGGATAACCGTGGCAATCGCACTGATATCGTTGCTCTTCATGGGTAGCGAGTCGGCCGTTCAGCGACGGCAGCGGGCACAGCATTTGGGCCCCGAGCGGCGCCGCCCTCAAGTGCTGGACACCGCGCTGGCGATCGCCGTGGACAACGGCATCGCGGCGGTCACCATGGCCGCCATCGCCGAGCGCATGAATGTGACGAGGCCCGTGGTCTACGCATGCTTCGCCGATCGCGTCGAACTGATCGAGGCCCTCATCCAACGGGAGGAGAGTTATCTCGTCGACGGACTGCTCGAGGTACTGCCGGCGCGCGATGTCGATGCGGGCGAGACCGTGTTCATCGAAGGCTTCCGCGCACTGCTCGAGCAGGCGGCCGATCGCCCCGATGCGTGGCGGCTGCTGTACGGCAATCCGGATCCCGCCGTTGCGGATTCGTTCGGACGTGGCCGCAAGCTCGCGGTCGAGCGCTGCACCACCCTGCTGCGCCCCACGCTGCGCGCCTGGGGCACCGAGGACGCCGACCGGAAGCTGGCTGCCCTGGTGGAGCTGTGGGTGTCGGCGGGCGAGGGCGCGGTACGCACCTTGCTCACGGGCGAGGGCGGCTGGGATCCGCAGAGCCTCGGCACCTTCGTCGGCGCCGCGGTGTATCGCGCGCTGCGCAACGCCTGAGGCGCATCGCGGCCCGCTCCCGCCGCACACCCCTGCCGCCGCCGGCCACTGCGCGGCTCAACAATTGTTCAGCAGGTAAGCGGCATCGCTAGGCTAAATGCTCGGCTACACGGTGATGTCCCGACAGAATGCGCACCAATCGGGCCAATTTTGCCACCGTTGGGCAACACCGCTCACTACCATGGGTGGTAAATATCGGACCAGCGGCCGGAGGTGCGGTCATGGCGTTCTATCGGCAGGTGGGATCGGTGCCGCCGAAGCGGCACACCCAGCACCGGGACGAGAGCGGGCGACTCTATTACGAGGAGCTGATGGGTGAGGAGGGCTTCTCCGGCGACTCGTCATTGCTCTATCACCGCGGCCTGCCGCCTGCGATCGTCGACTCCACGGTCTGGGAACTGCCCGACCAGTCCACGACACCGAATCATCCACTGCGCCATCGACACTTACGTCTGCACACCCTCTTCCCCGGTGATTCGCCCGCCGAGACCGATCCCGTCACCGGCCGGCGGCTGCTGCTCGGGAACGCCGATGTCCGCATCTCCTACGTGGTCGCCAAGGGCGGCTCGCCGCTGTACCGCAATGCCATCGGTGACGAATTGGTGTACGTGGAATCCGGTGCCGCAGTGCTGGAGACGGTCTTCGGCGCGATCGCCGCGCGACAGGGCGATCAGGTGCTCATTCCGAGGGCGACAACGCACCGCTGGCTGCCCAGCGGGCCCGATCCGCTGCGCGCGTACGTGATCGAGGCGTCCGGTCACATCACGCCACCCAAGCGCTACTTGTCGAAATTCGGCCAGCTGCTGGAACATTCGCCGTACTGCGAGCGCGATCTACACGGACCGACGGAGCCGTTGACCGCGACGGGTACCGAGATCGAGGTCTTGGTGAAGCACCGGCCGGGCGGCCGCGTCGTCGGCACCAGGATGATCTACGCGACGCACCCGTTCGACGTGGTCGGCTGGGACGGCTGCCTCTACCCGCTCACCTTCAACATCGCCGACTTCGAGCCGATCACCGGACGCGTGCACCAGCCGCCACCCGCCCATCAGGCGTTCGAGGGCATCAACTTCGTGGTGTGCAATTTCGTGCCGCGCAAGGTCGACTACCACCCGCTGTCGATCCCGGTGCCGTACTACCACTCGAATGTCGACTCCGACGAGATCATGTTCTACTGCGGCGGAAACTACGAGGCACGAAAGGGTTCCGGCATCGGCCAGGGCTCGGTGTCGGTGCATCCCGGCGGTTACGCGCACGGACCGCAGCCCGGAGCCTATGAGCGCAGTATCGGCCTCGACTTCTTCGACGAATTGGCCGTCATGGTCGACACCTTCCGGCCACTGGAACTCGGCGAGGGGGCGCTGGCGTGTGAGGATCCCGGATACGCCTGGACGTGGTCGAATCGAGGTCCACAGCAGTGAACAAGCGCATCGAGGTCCGCCCTCGCTCGCTCTACGGACCCGACAACCTGCCCTATTGTGTGTTCGCGCCCGCCGAGGGCGATTATCGCGTCGGCGCTCGACTGGCCGATTCGGTCATCGATCTCGCCGTGGCACTCGATGATCCGGTCTTCGCACAGCCGAGTCTCAATGCGTTCATGGCGCAGGGCCCGCGGCGCTGGCGCGAGGCGCGCGACCAGCTCCGCACGTTGGTCGATGGCGAAATCCGCGCCGAGGCGGTATATCTGCTGGCCGATGTCACCTTGGCGCTGCCGGTACAGATCGGCGACTACGTCGACTTCTACGCCAGCATCGATCACGCCAGCAACCTCGGTCGACTGTTCCGTCCGGATTCCGAACCGCTGCTGCCCAATTGGCGGCACCTACCGGTCGGATACCACGGCAGATCCGGCACCGTCGTCGCGTCTGGAACCGGCATCGCCCGCCCCCGCGGTCAGCGTCGAACCGATTCGGGCACAGCAGATTTCGGCCCGACAAGGCGGCTGGATATCGAAGCCGAGCTCGGCTTCGTGGTCGGCGTCGGCTCCGAACTCGGCGCATCGATCGAGACCACCGAGTTCGCCGACCACGTCTTCGGCGTTGCCCTCGTCAACGATTGGTCCGCCCGCGATATCCAGGCCTGGGAGTATCAGCCGCTGGGCCCGTTCCTCGGTAAATCGTTCGCCACCTCGCTCTCACCCTGGGTGACTCCACTGGCGGCGCTGGAGTCCGCCCGCATCCCACTGCCCGAACAAACCCCCGAGCCACTGCCCTACCTCCGGGAGACCGAGAAGTGGGGCCTCGATATCGATCTCACGGTCACCTGGAACGGCACGCCGGTCTCCTACCCGCCCTACAGCCGCATGTACTGGTCTCCGGCGCAGATGCTGGCCCACCTCACGGCGAACGGCGCCGCCACCCGCACGGGCGACCTCTACGCGTCGGGGACCATTTCCGGACCAGCACAGCAACAGCGCGGCTCGTTCATCGAATTGTCCTGGGGCGGTGCCGAACCGGTGTCGATCAACGGGCAACTGCGCACCTTCCTGGAAGACGGCGACGAGGTGGTCATCACCGCGACCGCCCCTGGACCAGCGGGCACTCGCCTCGGACTCGGCGAGGTCCGGGGCCGCATCCTGCCTGCCGCGCAGCGTTAGCCCCTGGAATCGAGGGCTACGGCGCGGCAATTCCGGTCGGTAGCGTGTGGACCGGAGGAGGCATCCGCCGGGGTACATAGAAGAGAAGGACTTGATGAAGCGTTCTATTGCCGGAGTCGTCGTCGCCGCAGCTTTGCTCGTTCCCGGCCAACTGGTCTCCGCAGCCTCGGCCTCCGCCGCGAGTGCGCCTACCGCGGTTGCGGATTCCGGATCCGGCGGATGCACCTCCAGCCAGCCCCCGACGTGCAGTTCGCCGGTGGTTGGCGTGATCATCGGCTTGCTCAGCGCGCTGTCCACCGGTTCGGCGAACGGCGGGACCAAGTAGGCGAATTCGCCATCATGCCGACCGGCGCCCATCCCCGCTCGCGGACGAGGTGGGCGCCGGCTGGGTCCTGAGCTGATCCGCTCACGAAATATCCACGGCCGCCGTGCAGTCCGACCTAGCCGACGGCCGTCCGGCCCGCGTCGACAACGGCGAGGAATGCCGTCAGGTCACCGGCCAAACTCTCTACTGCGTCCGGTACACCGCCATCGTCGTGATGATGCAGCCAGTCCGTGACCAACTCGAACATGCCGCCGATGGTGGCAAGCGCCAGCGCGAGTCGACGATGTTCGTCGGCGGCGTCCACGGCGGCCTTCGTCGACCATTGGTCGTCGAGGAAGGCCGCGGCCCAGCGCCGATTGATCCGCCGCTGCTTCTCGACGACCGTCGATATGCCGCCGGACTCGCCGAAGGTCACCCGCGCCAGCCGCGGATCATCGGCGATCGCATGCACGAACGCGGCGATGACAGCGGCGCCGCGCTGCGGCCAGTCCAGTCCGGCGGCCGCGGCGGCGCCCGCGATGACCCGTTGCTGGATCTGCTCGGTGAGCTTCACCAGCAGTGCGACGTAGCAGGCTTCCTTGCTGTCGAAATGATCGTAGAAGCCCTTTGTTCCGACATAGGCGTGCTGGCAGATCTGTTCGATCGATGTCCCCGAAAAGCTCTGCACAGCAAACAGTTCGGTGGCGGCGTCGAGCAACTGATTGCGTCGCTGCGTGCTGCGTTGTTCGGCATCGAGGCCGCGGATCCGACGCCGCACCGATTCCGGTTCGGGCCGCGCGGCAGAGGTGCTGCGGGTCATCTCTCGACCATAGCCGGAGCAATTTCAACAAGAGGTCTTGTTGGTAATTAGAGTTCATGTTGTAATCACTTGCACGTCGATGAGGGGAAGGACTGACGTGTCAGTGATCAATGGAGATCGGACCGCGGCACGCGTTGTGGCGATGGCAGTGACCTTGGCCGTCGTGCTGACAAGCGCACTACTGGCCGGCGGCCTCACCGCCACCCCGGCAGCTGCGGCGCCGCCACTGCCGCACCATGATTCGTTCTATCAACCGACCGAGGGATTCGAATCGCAGGAACCGGGCACCCTCTTGCGGTCGCGGGAGGTGCAGCTGTCTGTGCTGACCCTGCTCCCGCTGAATGTGCGCTCGTGGCAGCTGCTGTATCGCACCACCGACCTGTTCGGGAAGCCCACCGCGGCCGTCACGACGGTGGTACTGCCCGCGGGCGCCGATCCGAACCGGGCCCGACCGCTGGTCTCGCTGCAGTTCTACTACGACAGCGCGAGTCCCGACTGCGCACCGTCGTTCGTGCTGCGACAGGGCGGCGGACGCGCGGGCGCCGAGGGCATCCATTCGCAGAGCGAGCTGATCGCGCTGGCGGCGCTGATCAGCCAGGGTTGGGCGATCTCGATCCCGGACTACGAGGGCCTCGACGGCCATCTCGCCGTGGCCGAAGAACCCGGATATATGACCCTCGACGGGATTCGCGCCGCGGAACGATTCGAGCCGCTCGGCCTGGACGGCACGGACACGCCGGTAGCCATGTGGGGTTACTCGGGCGGCGGTATGGGCAGCGGGTGGGCGGCCGAAATGCAGCCGGGCTACGCGCCGGAGCTGAACGTCAAAGGTGTCGCGCTCGGTGCGCCGACCTCCGATGTGGTCTCGCTGCTGCACGTCAACGGGTCGATGTTCGCCAGCCTCATCGGCATCGGCATCTCCTCGCTGCGCAAGGCGTACCCGAGCTTCAAGGAAGCCGCCGACCGGTACCTGACCCCCGAAGGCCGGGCGCTGATGGACCGGACCGAGCGTCAGTGCCTGCCACGTAACGCACTGACCATGATGTTCATCGACTACCAGCGGCTACTGACAATTCCGATCGCGGATTTCCTCGCGGTTCCGGAAATCAAGGAGGTCTTCGACGCCACGGTGCTGGGCCGCAATATCCCCACCGCGCCGATCTTCCTCTACCAGGGCGTCTTCGACGAGGCGGTGCCGTGGTGGACCAATGACCGGCTGGCACGGCAGTACTGTGCGGGGGGCGCGTCGGTCATCTACACGCGCGATCATCTCAGCGAGCATCTGACACTGCCGACGCTGGGCATGGGACAGACCTTCAACTGGCTGAAGTCGCGGCTCGCGCCGAATGCCCCCGAGCAGGTCGGCTGCCGAACCGACAACGTCGTGTCCATGCTGGCCGACACCAATGCGCTGCTGTCCCAGATCGAGATCAATCTCAATGCCACCTTCGGCGCCCTCGGGTACCCTATCGGCCCGCGCGAGCGCTGATCGACTCTTCCTGACGCTCACCTTCGACCGGATACCGGACCGGTCGGGGGCGAGCTTTGTCGTCTGTCCACGATGAGTTCCTGTCCCCCGTACCGTCTGCATTGATGCACGCAACTTCACTCGGGAGGATCGCCATGCAGAAAATCGTCACCAACCTCTGGTACGACACCGAGGCCGAGCAGGCAGCCGAGTTCTACTGTTCACTGTTCGAGGACTCGAAGATCACCAATGTCGTGCCCTACACCGAGGCGGGTCCGCGCGAGGCGGGCACGACGATGCTCGTCGACTTCGAGCTCAACGGCCAGAAATTCACCGCCATCAACGGCGGCGGCGACTACCACTACACCCACGCCATGTCGCTGCTGGTCAATTGCGACAGCCAAGCAGAGGTCGACCGCCTCTGGACCGCACTGCTCGCCGACGGCGGCCACGAAATCGAATGCGGTTGGCTCAACGACAAATACGGCGTCCCATGGCAGATCTGGCCTTCGGAAGCCGACCAACTCCTGACCGGCTCCGACCCCGCCGCAGTCAACCGCGCGGTAGCCGCCATGCTCGGCATGAAAAAGATAGATCTCCAAGCAATGCGCGACGCCTACAACACCCCAGCTACCTGAGGGATTGTCGAACGCAGTCCGCCGACAGCGAGGCAGCCGCTACCGCGCCGGGCCGAGCGAAGGCCAGGCAGCCGCTACCGCGCCGGGCCGAGCGAAGGCCAGGCAGCCGCTACCGCGCCGGGCCGAGCGAAGGCGAGGCAGCCGCTACCGCGCCGGGCCGAGCGAAGGCGAGGCAGCCGCCCACCCGCGGCAGGCGAACGAGATCAACGGGACCTGGTCGCGCGGCTGCCCGCGCGATGCCGTTGATCTCGGGTGATCAGTCGATGCGCCAGGCCCCGACGAGGCGGTAGGCGGAGTTGTAGATGTCAGAGGATTCGCCTTCGACCATTTGGTAATGCCTCAAGTTTCCGCCCCAGTAGCGCAGGATGCGGCCCAGCTCCTCGGCCAGGTCGGCAGGTGCCGGCAGGCCGTCGGGCAGGGCATCCAGGTCCACTTCCAGGGTGAATTTCACGCTGGCGAATCTACCTGTGCCACGATGGCCCGGGGGTACGACCGATGATCACCTGGCCGACGGCACTGCGCAGTCGGCACCTCGGCTTCCTGGCCGCGCCCGCATCTCAGCGGGCAACTCGAGCTACCTCTGGCTGCTACGGCGGGAGCGAAATCCCGGCGTGCGCATGCATATCCCGGAAATAATTCTTCAAATGCCTGGCGACGTCGGATGAGTTGGAAAATTCCGCAGCATCCGGGTTGTGGTAGAACCAGGCCAACCCCGAGGCGAATAGTTCGTCTTTGCCGCCAGGGTTGCTCGGACCAAAATATCTGGCTCCGTCCGGATCCAATGCATCGATGATCGGCATGACCTGGGCGTAAATTCTGCTGAATCCCCTCTTATGACTCGGGCTGCCGAGTGCATGATCGACGGCATGACCAAATTCGTGCAGCGCGGCTTCTTCCTTGAATCGTTGATCGGTTTTGCCTACCAAGAGAGCCCTATCCATGTGGCTGTACACAGCCGGGACATCACTCCATGTTTGACCTTCATGCCATCCTTCGGGCGTGCCTTTGAACTTGATCGTTGGGTGCCCGAATTCCGTAACAGCGGTGTCTCCGAGCCATATCCCACCCGATTTTCTGCCGTTCATATGCGCCGCCACGAGAAGGTGCATTTGCTCCGGAACCAGGGTCAATGAGTCGGCATATTTCCGGGCCGGTTCCGAATCATTCGTATGGAACCGGTCACCGTAAATACTCGTCAGATATGTTCGACTGGTCGGCGCATCCTGCTCCAGCCGTGTCGCATACATCGAAGGAGCGTCGCGGTCGGCTCGCAGTTCATCGGCAATGTGAATGTTCTGGACCGCGAGCGCTTTGCGTGTGTCCGCCGCTTCGCTTGTCAGGCCGTCCGATTTATCATGCAGTGACTTCGTGCCACGCAGGAGGCCGCCCGTCAGGCGCTCGACGATTCCCTTGAATTCACGGGCAGGGCCGCCTCCACTCACCGCCGCAACCCCGAGATACCCTTGCAGACCACACGCGTCTCCCGCTCACCCGACTTGGTGGCTATCAAGCCTCGATAGCACCGGCCCGACCTTTCATTACCGCCACGGACTCAGGCTAAATAATCTCCGCGACAAGCCTTCCCGCCTCCGGGAAGGCGTCGCGGCGTGCCGGGCGCACGCTCACTCCGGCCCGCCATCGGTGCGGAGATCCACGGGTGTCGGCTGCGGCCGCCCGGGAATTCGCGAGTCGTCCAGCGTCGACGACGGGATGTTTGGAGGTTCGTCCGATCAGCACGCCGGACATCGGGGTGTATGGTCGGCCGGGGAAAAATTCACATCGCCAACGGGGGCTCGCACCAGCGGGCTGAGAGGACAGCTAGCCCATTCGGGCGTCAGGGCTGTCGACCGTATGAACCTGACCGGATAATGCCGGCGTAGGGAGGAATTCTATGACGACAACACCTGTCGAGACCGTGACAACAGGTCCGATCGAGGGCAGCGTCAAGCATTACCACGAGGTCGACGACCTGCGCATTCCGGTGCGTCGCATCAACCTGACCAACGGCGAACATTTCGACGTCTACGACACCTCGGGCCCGTATACCGATGACGCGGCCACCATCGACGTCGAGGCCGGTCTACCGAAGTTGCGCGACGGCTGGACCAAGCCGGACGTCGCCGGTCCGCCCACCCAGCTCGCGTGGGCGCGCCAGGGCATCGTCACCCCGGAAATGCGATTCATCGCGGCCCGCGAGGGCGTGGCGCCCGAACTGGTGCGCGACGAGGTGGCCGCGGGCCGCGCGGTAATCCCGGCCAACCACCAGCACCCGGAACTGGAGCCGACGATCATCGGCAAGAAGTTCCTGGTGAAGATCAACGCGAATATCGGCAACTCGGCCGTGTCCTCTTCCATCGCGGAGGAAGTCGAGAAGATGGTGTGGGCCACCCGCTGGGGCGCCGACACCATCATGGATCTGTCCACAGGCAAGAACATCCACGAGACCCGCGAGTGGATCCTACGCAATTCCCCGGTCCCGGTCGGTACCGTCCCGATCTACCAGGCGCTGGAAAAGGTGAACGGCGACCCGACCGCGCTCACCTGGGAGATCTACCGCGACACCGTGATCGAGCAGTGCGAGCAGGGCGTCGACTACATGACCGTGCACGCGGGCGTGCTGCTGCGTTATGTGCCGCTGACCGCCAAGCGAGTCACCGGCATTGTCTCGCGTGGCGGTTCCATCATGGCCGCCTGGTGTCTGGCTCACCACCAGGAATCATTCCTGTACACCAACTTTGCCGAGCTCTGCGAGATCCTGGCGCGCTACGACGTCACCTTCTCCCTCGGCGACGGTCTGCGGCCCGGCTCCATCGCCGACGCGAATGACGAGGCCCAGTTCGCCGAGCTGCGCACCCTCGGCGAACTGACGAAGATCGCGAAATCCTATGGCGTGCAGGTGATGATCGAGGGCCCGGGCCATGTGCCGATGCACAAGATCGTGGAGAACGTGAAGCTCGAAGAGGAGCTGTGCGAGGAGGCGCCGTTCTACACCCTCGGCCCGCTCGCCACCGATATCGCGCCTGCCTATGACCACATCACCTCGGCCATCGGCGCCGCGATCATCGCGCAGGCGGGCACCGCGATGCTCTGCTACGTGACCCCCAAGGAGCACCTCGGTCTGCCCAACCGTGACGACGTCAAGGTCGGCGTGATCACCTACAAGATCGCCGCCCACGCCGCCGATCTCGCCAAGGGCCACCCGCACGCCCAGGACCGGGACAACGAATTGTCCAAGGCCCGTTTCGAATTCCGCTGGCGCGACCAGTTCGCCCTCTCGCTGGACCCCGATACCGCCCGCGAGTACCACGACGAAACCCTGCCCGCCGAACCTGCCAAGACCGCGCACTTCTGCTCGATGTGTGGGCCGAAGTTCTGCTCCATGCGGATCTCGGCAGATGTCAGGGAGTACGCGGCGCGTCAGGGGCTCGACGAAGCCGCGGCATTGGAGGCGGGCATGGCGGAGAAGTCCGCAGAGTTCGCCGATGCGGGCGGCAAGGTCTACTTGCCGGTCGTCTCCTAGCCGCCTCCGCCTCGTCTGCCGGGTCCGACTGCGGACCCGGCAGGCCACAGCGGGACCTGTGACCGAGGGCCGCCAGTCACCGGCCGAGGGAGGTCAGCCGTGCGGGTTCTGGTGACAGGAGCGAACGGCTACCTCGGCGCTGCCGTCGCGGACGTATTGCGCGAAAGCGGATATGACGTTGTCGGACTTATCCACAACGATCGTTCACGGGTGCCCGACGGCGTGCCGGTTCGGTGCGCCGATCTCCTGGACCCGCGCTCGCTGCGTGCGGCGGTGCAAGACATCGATGTGGTGTGCCATCTCGCCGGGCTCACCCGCGTTCGTGAGTCCTACACCGATCCCGAGCGCTACTTCGATGTCAATGCGGTAGGGACAGCCGCATTGCTGCGTGCCATGGAGTCGGCGGGTGTCGCCGCGATGGTTTTCGCGTCTACCGCCGCGATCTACGGCGCACCGGAGCAGCAGCCGATGGCCGAAGACCTACCCGACAACCCGCCGCATCCATACGCCGCGAGTAAGCGGGCCGCCGAGCAGAGCATCGAAGCCGAGGCCGACCGTGGAAAACTCGCCGCAGTCATCTTGCGACTGTTCAACGTCGCGGGCGGGCCGGACCCGGACAGCAGCCGAATCCTGCCGCGCATCCTCTCAGCAGCCGCGGGTAGGAGCGCCCTGACCGTGCACGGCGACGGCAGCTCCATCCGCGACTACGTGCATATCACCGATGCCGCAAGTGCTTTCAGCACCGCAATCTCGTGCATGCCGGAACCGGGAAAGTGCGTGCGCTACAACATCGGCAGCGGAGTCGGCATCAGCGTGCGGCAATTGATCGACGTCGTCTCGCAGGTGACGGGGCGCGACATCCCGATCGAACACCGTCCGGCGGTCGCGCAACCACCACGACTCGTCAGCGACAGTGACCGGGCGCGGCGTGAACTCTGCTGGACTGCAACAAATTCCGATATCAGAAGCATTGTCCGAGAAGCATGGTCGTGCCGATCGACGCCACACGAACGGCCGGAGTGAGATTCCACTCCGGCCGCCTCGAATCGAATCAGGATGTGGTCTCGGGCTCCGCCTCAGCGGTAGTTCCCGCCCGCACGGCCGGTTCGGGCGCTTTGCCGCGCAGCGGGACCTCCTCGATGAACCACGAGACAACCAATCCCAAGGCGCAGACGATGGTCGCGGCCAGGAATATGTCGCCGGTGCCCCCAGCGAACGCCTCGAGGTAGCCATCACCGTCGGCGGGCACATGCCCATACAACGCCCTGGTGAACAGCGAACCGAAGGCGGCCACACCGAGAGAACCACCGAGGGTGCGGAACAGAGTGGTTGCGCCGGAAGCAGCGCCGATATGCTTCATATCCACGCTGTTCTGGGCGATCGCGGTGGACAGCTGCATCGCGAAACCGAGTCCGGCACCGATCGACGCCATCGCGAAACCTGTTGCCAAATGTCCTGTTCCGGCATCCACGATGGTCAGCAGCGCCGTCCCCGCGGTGAGAAATCCGCTGCCGAGGATGAAGTAGATCTTGTATCTACCGGTGGTGCTCATCCGCTTGCCGACGATCTGGGAAACGATCAGCAGCGGAATCATCATCGGCAGCAACAACAAGCCGGAATTCGCGGCGGAAGCGCCTTGGACCGTCTGCTGGAACAGCGGCAGATAGAGGATTGCTCCGAACATCACCACACCGCCGACCAGTGCCGTCAGCGCGGAGACGACGAGATTGCGGCTGCGGAAGATCTCCAAGGGAATCACCGGATCGACAGCTTTCCGTTCGATGCCGAGAAAAGCACTCACCGCCGCGACGGCCAGTGCGATAAGTCCGAGGATCGGCACCGAGAGCCAGGAGTACTCGACGCCACCCCACGTCGCGACCAGCACCAGGGCGGCGATAGCGGTCGCGAGGGCGAGGATGCCCGCGTAGTCGATGGTGACCTTCTTGCGGGCGACAGGGAGGTCGAGCAGCCAGTACGACCAGGCGAAGGCCAGCAGGCCGAGTGGAATGTTGAGGTAGAACGCCCATCGCCAGTCGAGCCCGTCGGTGATCACACCACCGAGCAGTGGTCCGCCGATGGTGCCGATCGCCATGGTTGTCGCGGTCATACCCTGGTATTTGCCGCGTTCGCGCGGCGGGACCAACGCGCCGATGAGCGCGAGGGCGCTGACCGCGATACCGCCCGCACCAAGGCCCTGTAGCGCACGGAACCCGATCAGCGCGGGCATCGACCAGGCTGCGCCCGCGAGCACCGACCCGACGATGAACACCCCGATGGCCGTCAGGAACACCCGCTTGCGGCTGAACAGGTCGCCGAGCTTCGCCCACACGGGTGTCGATATCGCCGACAGCAGCGCATAGGCGGTCACCACCCAGGCGACCTGGCTCAGGCCGCCGAGTTCACCGACGATCGTCGGCATCGCGGTGCCGACGATCGCGTTGTCGAGCATTGCCAACAGCATCGCGAGCATCACTCCGGCCAGGACCAGCCGGATCGACCGCTGCGGCGCGGTCTGCGTCTCGATCTTTATTGCGGACATGGCCGCTCACCTCCTCGATTTTCGAACACGACCAGAAAAACATATCGACTACAAAAGTACAACTGATTTGACTTTGAAGTCGATAGCTAATCGGAGTAAAGTCGCCGACATGACCGCGACGACAGGGCGCCGCGAGCGCAAGAAGGCCCAGACCCGGCAGACGCTCGCGGACGCCGCGACGCGACTGTTCCTGGAGCACGGCTACGACAACGTCGGCGTCCGCGACGTCGCCGAAGCAGCGGACGTCTCGCTCAGCACGCTGTTCAAGCACTTTCCCAGCAAAGAGGCGCTGGTCTTCGATCTGGACGAGGAACTGGAGACCGCCGTGGTTGCCGCGGTCCGCGACCGCGCACCGGGCCAGTCGGTGCTGCACGCCATCCGCGACTATTTGGTGCTCAACCGCACCAGATCCGGTACCGACCCCGACATCGCGGCCTTCCACGACCTGGTGAACTCGACACCCGCACTGCGCGAGTACGCGCACCGAATGTGGCTACGGCACGAGACCGCGCTTGCCGCCGCGATCGCCGAGGCGACCGGCGCACCCGAAGACGACCTCGCCGCCGCCGGGCTGGCCCATTTCGCCCTGGAGAGCACCCAAATCGCCGGCGACCGCGAGGACCCGCCGCGCGCCCTGCGCGAGCTCTTCGACCTTCTCGAACATGGCTGGGGCAGCGCTCGGTAACTACCCGCCACCCGAAACCGCTCGGCACCAACCACACCGCCGATACCATGCTGGCGGCGTCGCCAACGATGCCGCCAGCAGCGCAACAGCCGAAGGCGGTGTGAAGACCGCTTGCGTGGGCGAGTAGCCATGGACGCATTGCCGCCGCAGCGAGATCAGCAATAGCGCCGCGCCGATTGCGAGCAGTGCTCTACCAACCAGTCGAGCGAGCCGGACTGCGGCGCTCGATATTCCGGTAGCAGCCAACTGCCGATCGCTACCGTCACCGGTACGACCGGCCCGTTCAGCCGGCAGGCGGACGCCCACCCGAAGCGTCCGGCCGGCAAGCCGTCGCGGCGCCCCTCCACAGCAGTCGTGCTCCCTTGTTTGGCCGAACGAGCCACAGCCGACATCCGCCGCCCACGCGCAAGTAGCAAGCCACGCGCGCGACCTTGTCGAATCTTCCACTTGCTTCTGAATCTAGCTGTGCTAGATTCTCTATCACAGCTATAACAAGAGAACGGAAAGTCACCATGCTCACCACGGTCATCCAGCTCCTCGCCATCGTCGCGGTCCTCGCCAACGCGATCGTCTACGGCACCGACACCCTCGCCGCTATGGTCATGCGGTCGGTCCACGCCGAACTGGATGACCGCACCATGACCATCACGGCGGGATGGGGCCACTACTACGCCGACAAGCGAATGCCGATTGTCGGTATCAGCGGCGTAGTGACCGCGGTGGCGACCACCCTCATCGCGGCCATCGGCGGACATTTCGCGGCCGCCATCGCAGCCGGGATCGCCGTGCTGGCCCTGGTGTCGTGGCTCGGCATCTATGTGCGGGTCGCCAAGCCGATCAATGCCGTGCAGACCACCGCCGCGCAGACCGGGATCATCCCGCCGAATGCCCGTGCCCTGCAGGAGAAGTGGGACAGCGTCGTCAATGGTCGCGTCGCCCTGCAGTTCGCCGCCATCGCCGCCCTGTGCGCCGCCATCGCCCTTGCATGACAGCATCTCGACCACACCTACGCGTGAGCCGTGCAACCTCTATCGGGTGCACGGCTCACACTCGTTCGCTATAGCAACCAGCCCAGGTGGCCGCCGGCCCAGTTCCGCTCGACGAGGTGCGATTCGTCAGCGATCCGAATCCGCAACAAGAAGCCAGAGTCTAGAGTCCGGGCAGCAATGTGCTGTCGCACAGGCGATTTCACACCGAGCCAATCGACGTTCCCACGTGCAACTTCGACGTTCCGGGCCGGAAACCGAAAGCACAGCAACAATGTCCACACCGCTGGAGCAAACCCTGCCGATGAACGGTCAACGCAGATTCTGCTCGATCAAGCGGTGGGCCGCACGGTCGGCGCGGTCGATGTCGCCGGTGATCAGGCGGTCTTGGATGACGCCGCGCAGGCCGGAAATCAATAGCGTGGCAACGGCTTCCGGGTCTTCGATCGATGCGATTCGACGGAGGGCGTCGGTGAGGGCCGCGACGAAGGTGGCGATCGCGGCATTGGCGTAGGCGGCGTACGGGCTGCGCGGGGCACAGGCCGTGCCGAGCACCTGCAACAGGACGCGCACGCTGGTCGCACCCGCGCCCGACAGGCTCGCCGTATAGAAACCACTCAGTCGCTGCCGGAGTTCGGCGGCGTCGCCGACGTCCGCGAACAGTGCCGCGATGTCGGGGCGCTGGGTGGTGAGCGCCTGGACGAGCATCTCCTCTTTGGTGTCGAAGTAGTAGATCAGCATGCGAGAGCTGGTGCCGAGTTCGGCCGCGAGCGGGCGCAGCGACAAGTCCGCCAGGCCGTGATCGGCGATGTATTGCACCACGTCGGCGAGGAGTTCGGCGCGTTTTGCTTGGTCGAGTGGGCGAGCCATGAGTTGACTGTAGCGAGTGGTACAGGTATTCATGACCTCGTGACTGTAACAAGCGCTTCAGAAACTCTCGGTACGGCTCGCGACTCTGTCGTGGTCACCGCCTACGCCGCGACCACCTCGCTCGCCGACGACGCCGACACCACCTGGTCCGAGCTGCTGGCCTGCCACAGCGGCATCGGGATGCTCGAGGACGATTTCGTCACCGAATACGATCTGCCGGTGTGGATCGGCGGCAAGCTGAAATCACAACCCGGCGAACAGTTGACTCGGATCGAGCAGCGGCGGCTGTCCTATGTCGAGCAGATGGCGCTGGTGCTCGGCCGCCGTGCGTGGAGCAACGCGGGCGCGCCTGCGGTGGATCGTGAACGGCTGGCCGTCGCGATCGGCACCGGCCTCGGCGGCGGCGACGCGCTCATCAACGCGGTGGACGCCATGCGCGAGGGCGGCTACCGGAAGGTGTCGCCGATGTCGGTGCCGATGGTGATGCCCAATGGGCCCGCCGCTACCGTCGGCCTCGAAATTGGTGCCCAGGCAGGCGTTTTCGCGCCGGTCTCGGCATGTTCATCGGGCTCGGAGGCGATCGCGCATGCCTGGCGGCTGATCCGCGCCGGCGAGGCCGACATGGTCGTCGCGGGCGGCGTCGAAGGCCACATCCACGCGGTACCCATCGCGAGCTTCGCCATGATGCGCGCGATGAGCACGCGCAACGATGAACCGCAGCGCGCGTCGCGGCCGTTCGACCGGGATCGTGACGGCTTCGTCTTCGGCGAGGCCGGGGCCCTGCTCGTGCTCGAGTCCGAGCGCCATGCGCGGGCTCGGGGCGCACAGATCCACGGCAGGGTGCTCGGCGCGGGAATCACTTCGGACGCCTACCACATCGTCGCATCGGATCCCGGCGGCATCGGCGCGGCGCGTGCCATGCGCAAGGCGATCAGCACCGCGGGACTACAGGTTTCGGACATCCACCATGTCAACGCACACGCTACGTCGACCTCGATCGGTGACGCATCGGAGGCCAACGCGATCGCGGCCGTGGTACCCGACGCCTCGGTCTACGCACCGAAATCCGCACTGGGACACTCGATCGGCGCGGTCGGCGCGCTCGAATCCATCCTGACCATGCTGACCCTGCGCGACCAGATCGTGCCGCCCACACTGAATCTCGATCACCGCGACCCCGATATCGACCTCGATATCGTCGCGGGCGCGCCACGCGGACAACGGATCGACTACGCGCTCAACAACTCGTTCGGCTTCGGCGGCCACAACGTCACCCTCGCCTTCGGCCGGGCCTAGAGCCGGCACCTACGACCGCCGGAGTACCGTCCGAAAAGGAATCGTCAACCGACAATTGCCTCGCCGACCGGCAATGCCGCCGGCCCGATGGGACGGACAACGACGTGGCCGACGCCTTCTACCTACCCGATCCCGCGGACCCTGATCGGTTCATCTCGACCGAGCTCACCCGCGGTCCGTGGTCGCCGGACGCCCAGCACGCCGGGCCACCGTCCGCGCTGCTCGGCTACGCGATCGAACGCTGTGCACCGCGGGAGGGTTTCCAGGTCGGCAGGGTCGCAGTCGAGATTCTCGGCCCGGTTCCGCTCGAGCCGCTGACTGTCACGGCGCGCATCACACGGCCCGGCCGCAGCGTCGAGCTCATCGAGGCGACGCTCTCGACCGATCGCGGACCGGTCATGACGGCCAACGCCTGGCGCTTCGCACTGGCCGACCCCGAACTGGATCTGCCCGCGCAGATCATCCCCTCCGGTGTCCGGCCGGGGCCCGAGCAGACGATTCCGTCGGCGTTTCCGGCCAGTCAGCCGGTCGGTTTCCACACCGGTATCGAATACCGTTTCATCACAGGATCATTCGCCGAACCCGGCCCCGCGATCTGCTGGATCCGGCTGAAGTATCCGATCGTGGCAGGCACCACCCCGAGCCCGCTGGAGCGCACCCTGGCGGCCGCCGACTCCGGTAACGGCGTGAGCTCGGTGCTGGACTGGTCGCGCTACCTGTTCATCAACACCGACCTCACCGTCACCCTGCACCGCATGCCCGTTGGCGAATGGATCTGCCTCGACGCCGCCACTTACCCCCAACCACACGGCATCGGCCTGGCCGAATCCGCCCTCTTCGACGAGAAAGGCCCTCTCGGCCGCAGCACCCAGGCCCTGCTCCTCGCCTCGCGGAAAGCGTCGAGTGGCACCTGACGGGTGCGGCGCTCGGCCCGCGCCACCCTCAGGTGGGCACGGATCCTCGGCCAGGCCGTGTTCCGAAGTGGGTTGAGGGCGGGTTGTGGCCTGCTCTCAGTTGGCTCGGAGCCATCGGTCGATGGCGGCGGTGGGCCTGGTCGGCGGGGACCGCAGGCCACGTCTGGGTGGTCCATGAGCCACGGGACCCGCTTTCGGGGGCTTCCTCGGGTCGAAGTCGGACCAGCGTTCGCGCACGGCTGCGTCGGTCGAGCCGTCGGTCACGGACGCCGCTGCCAACGCCACGCGAATTCACCGGCCTCCGGCGGCGGCCCCGGCAGTTCGCCCTCGACTGTCAGGCCCGCGATGAGCAGCGCGAGAACGCGACGCCGCAGCTCGGCGGTGCGCTTCGCGTCGGGCATCGAGATAGCGGCGCACGCTTCCAGGACGAGGCCGAGATCCTGGCTGGTGACGTCAGGACGCAGTCGCCCGGAGGCGTGGGCGCGGCGCACCAACTCCTCGGCCACCTCGCCCGCGTGCAACACGTCGGGCAACATCGATTCCTCCGGCGTGAAGGTGCCCGCCAGATGCACCGTCAGCGAGTGCACGTCGGCGTCGACTACCCGCTCCAGGAATCCGACGAAGCCCTGCCAGCCGTCGGGGTCCTCCAGCGCGGCATCGGCTTCCACGTTGTAGCGACGCAGGCCCTGGTGGCACAGGGTGCGCAAGAGGTCTTCCTTGCTCGGATAGCGGCGATAGAGCGCGCTGATCCCGACTCCGGCGCGCTCGGCTACGGCGGCGATCGGGGCGTTGGGGTCGGCGAGGAAGACCGCCCGCGCGGCCGCCATGATCAGCCCGTCGTTGCGGGCGGCCTGGGCCTTGCGGCCGGGCAGAGCCTTCGGAGCTGGGGTCTCGGATGTTTTCGGCATGCCTTCAGCGTAGCACTTGAAACGGAATGATCCGTTCTGCTATGGTCTAAACAGAACAAAGCATTCCGTTTCAAAAGGAGATCGTCATGACCGCCATCCGCCCCTTCACCATCGACATCCCGCAGTCCCGGCTCAACGACCTGGCCAACCGGCTGCAGCGGACCATCTGGCCCAACGAGCTGCGCGGCGTCGCCGACTCCTATGGCGTTCCGAACGGGCGGGTGCGCGCCCTCGCCGAATACTGGCTCGACAGTTTCGACTGGCGGGCGCTGGAGGCCAAGCTGAACTCCTACCCGCAGTTCGTCACCGATACCTGACGATTGATGAGGATTTGGCTCCATCAGGGCATCCATGCCAGGTTCGGAGGATCTCTCGGCCCACCATGGTCCCGGCGGGAT
>NZ_JBFBAB010000022.1:0-118477 GCF_040681975.1 Nocardia sp. NPDC051463 | reverse complement strand
CCCGACGAGCACCGACACTTCGACATCATCGAAAAGTACGGCGTCACCATCTATTACACCGCTCCTACCCTGGTCCGGACGTTCATGAAGTGGGGTAAGGAGATCCCGGCCACGCACGACCTGTCGAGCATCCGGCTGCTCGGTTCGGTGGGTGAGCCGATCAACCCGGAAGCCTGGCGCTGGTACCGCGAGGTGATCGGCGCGGGCTCGGCCCCGATCGTGGACACCTGGTGGCAGACCGAGACCGGCGCCATCATGATCTCCCCGCTACCCGGCGTCACCGCCGCCAAACCGGGCGCAGCCATGACACCGCTGCCCGGTATTTCGGCAACCGTCGTCGACGAAGAAGGTAAGCCGGTGCAACTCGGTGAGTCCGAGGCCAACGGCTACCTGGTGCTCGACCAGCCGTGGCCGTCGATGCTGCGCGGCATCTGGGGCGACATGGAGCGGTACCGGGCCACCTACTGGGAGCGCTACGCCGAGCAGGGCTGGTACTTCGCCGGTGACGGCGCCAAGCTCGACGCCGACGGCGACCTGTGGGTGCTCGGCCGGGTCGACGACGTGATGAATGTGTCCGGTCACCGCATCTCCACCGCCGAGGTCGAATCCGCCCTCGTCGGACACTCCGGAGTCGCCGAGGCCGCCGTCGTCGGCGCCAGCGACGACACCACCGGTCAGGGCATCGTCGCGTTCGTCATCCTGACCGCCGAGGCCGAGGACACCGGCGCCGCGCTGGTCGACGAGCTCAAGGCAGAGGTGTCGCGCGAGATCAGCCCGATCGCGCGGCCGCGGGAGATCCACGTCGTCCCCGAGTTGCCCAAAACCCGCAGCGGCAAGATCATGCGCAGACTGCTGCGCGACGTCGCGGAGGGCCGCGAACTCGGCGACACCTCGACCCTGGTCGATCCGAACGTTTTCGAGGCGATCCGGTCCAGTCGCGCCTGATCCGTTTCGGGCAGAACAGCGCATGATAGGGCCGGTGACGATCTTCGTCACCGGCCCTATCCGTTAGGATTGCGTAAGGTGTGCCGGGAAGTCTGGTCGGCATGCGGTCGCGTACCCCGACGCCGATTCGGTGGGATTGTGCGCCCGCAGCCTTGACCACCCTGCCGGAAGGTTTCCCGTGATCACCCAAGTGCGCTCGGAATTGACGCGGTATCTGCGTACCGAAACCGTCGGCGGCGCAATACTTCTGATCGCGGCCGCCACCGCATTGTTGTGGGTGAACTCGCCGTGGGGTGCGGGCTACGCAACGATGACCGAGACGGTGCTGTCCATCCCGCCGCTGCACCTGGATCTGACACTGGCCGACTGGACCAAGGACGGTCTGCTCACCGTGTTCTTCTTCGTCGCGGGACTGGAGCTCAAACGCGAGCTCGTCGTCGGTGAGCTCGCCGATCCCAAACGGGCCGCGCTGCCGATCATCGCGGCGTTCGGTGGTGTTGTCACTCCCGCGCTGATCGCGTTCCTGGTCGGCTTCGGCGCCGAGGGGATGGATCGCGGCTGGGCCATTCCGGTGGCCACCGATATCGCCTTCGCGCTGGCCGTGCTCGCGATGACCGGTTCCCGCATTCCGGCCAGCGCTCGGGTGTTCCTGCTCAGTCTCGCGGTGGTCGACGATCTGCTCGCCATCCTGCTCATCGCGGTGCTGTTCACCAGCTCCGTCGCGATGCTGTGGCTACTGGCCGCCGCGGCCTGTTTCGGCGGCTGGGCGCTGGCCCAGCACCGGCGGATCAGTTCGCCGCTCGTCTACCTACCACTGGCGTTGGTCGCCTGGTACGCGCTGCACGAGGCGGGCATCCATCCGACCCTGGCAGGTGTCGGGCTCGGCCTGCTGACCCGCGTCCGGCTCGACAAGGGCGAGCAGCAAGCACCTGCCACCCGGCTAGAGCATCTGATCCAGCCCATCTCGGCCGGGCTGTGTGTACCGCTGTTCGCGCTGTTCGCCTCCGGGGTTCCCCTGGACGGCAAGATCTTCGGGCAGTTGTTCACCAACAGGCTGTCTCTTGCCATCATTCTCGGGCTACTGCTCGGCAAGACCATCGGCATCTTCGGGATCAGCTGCCTGGCAATCCGGTTCGGCGTCGCCGAACGCCCGGCCGATCTCGACTACCGCGACATGTTCGCACTGTCGGTGCTCGGCGCGATCGGCTTCACGGTTAGCCTTCTTGTGGCAGAGCTCGCGTTGGCCTCCGTCGGAGACGGCTCCGCCGTCGAATTGGCGAAGGCAGCGGTGTTGGTGACATCAATGGCGGCGTCGCTCACCGGTTCGGCGCTACTGTTGCGGCGTGGGCGTGTCCACCAAGCGCGTCGTGACGCACGCGCGCGACAACCAGAAGAGTGAGGCCGAGGCAGTGTCGGGACAGGGAGAAGGGTCGACCAAGTGAGTTTCACAGACGGCGGTAACGGAACCGACGCAAGGCGCGACCGCACGGTCACCTCGATTCCGCTCACCGACGCCAACCCCAACGGGTCGGCCACCTTCGGCAGCCTGGTCCGCGACGCGACCGAACAGATGTCGACACTGGTGCGCGCCGAGGTAGAGCTGGCCAAGGCCGAGGTTACCGGCGAGATCAAGAAGGGGCTGCAGGGCAGCGTCTACTTCATCCTCGCGCTCACCGTGCTGCTGTTCAGCACCTTCTTCTTTTTCTTCTTCCTCGGCGAGCTGCTCGATGTCTGGCTGGCACGGTGGGCGGCGTTCCTGATCGTGTTCCTGCTGATGGTCGCCGCGACGGCGGGCCTGGCCGGACTCGGCTATCTGCGAGTGAAGAAGCTGCGCGCACCGGAAAAGACGATCGATTCGCTGAAACAGGCCCGCACGGTTTTGCCGAGCGGCTTCGGCTCCAGTGCGCACGAGCAACAGCTCTCCCTCGACAAGCCTCGCGACTGAGGCGACCGCCGGACCCGCAGACCAGGCGATGCTCGGCCCGGCACGGAGGTCGACGAGCCTCCATCCGGCCGCGCCGACTAGGCGCTACCGCACGCCGACCACTAGGCTCGATCGGCGTGTCGTCGAACCCATTTCCGGATCCGTCCAGCGTCCGTTTCGACGGACCATGGACGCATCGGGACGTTCATGCCAACGGCATTCGATTCCATGTCGTAGAGGCCAGTCCCGACCGCGCGGATGCGCCGTTGGTCGTGCTGCTGCACGGCTTCGCGGACTTCTGGTGGTCCTGGCGGCACCAGCTGACCGGACTCACCGAACTCGGCTACCGGGCGGTGGCGGTAGACCTGCGCGGCTACGGCGATAGCGATAAACCACCGCGCGGCTATGACGGCTGGACGCTCGCGGGTGATGTCGCCGGGCTCATCCGTGCACTCGGCTACACCGAGGCCACCCTCGTCGGCCACGCCGAGGGCGGGCTGGTGTGCTGGACGACCGCGGTGCTGCACCCACGGCTGGTGCGTTCGATCGCACTGGTGAGCTCGCCACATCCGGCGGCGCTCAAGAGCGCGGTGCTGCGGGACGGCCGCCAGCGCAGAGCCTGGCTGCCGAACTTCCTGCGCTATCAGCTGCCCAGGTATCCCGAGGGCCGGTTGACCGCCCGGGACGGCTTCGAGGTCGAGCGGCTGCTACGCCAGCGCGTCAGCGGATCATGGTCGGGCACCGCCGAGTTCGTCGACACCGCTCGCCGGATACGCTCGGCCATCCAGATCCCCGGTGCGGCGCACTGCGCGCTGGAATACCAGCGCTGGGCCTTCCGCAGCCAGTGGCGTCCCGACGGCAGGCGCTTCATGGCAACCATGCGCGAAGCCATCGACATCCCGGTGCTCGCCCTGCACGGCGAACTGGACAATTATCTGCTGCACAGCACCGTTCAGCGCGGGCAGCAATGGTCGCCGCAACGGCGCCTGGTCACCGTGCCGGATGCAGCGCACTTCGCGCATCAGGAGAACCCGGACGCGGTCACGGCGGAATTGGCCAAATTTCTCGCCTGATCAGCCGTGTCCAGGGACTATCCGAGTGCCGCGCTTGTTCAACGCAATTGATCAGCTGAGCACGCAGGCTCCGGTATCGACCGCGGCGGTCGCGCCGGTGGCGATATCCAAATCGGGGCGGACCTCGGCAAGGGTGAGCACATAGCCGGTGTCGTCATCGGTGACAGCAGCGCCGAATACCACTCCGAGCACCCGCCCCTCGGTATCCACCAGCGGCCCACCGGAGTTGCCCGCCTGCACACGCCCTCGGATCGTGTAGACCTCCCGTTCGACGGTGCCGTTGCGATAGATGGTCGGTCCGGTCAGATCCAGGGTTTCGCGCACCCGGGCGATGCTGGCGGTATAGCGACCACCCCCGGGATAACCGAGCACGATGGCGCTGTCTCCCGCGTGCGCGGATGCGGGCGCCTGTGGGACCACCGGAGCGGTCAGACCGGGGACGGCGAGGACCGCGACATCCTTGACCGGGTCGAAGAGCACGACTCTGGCGTCGAGGCTGCTACCGGCGGAGTCCACGCTGATACTGCTCGTTCCGGCGACCACGTGCGCGTTGGTCATGATCCGTTCAGGCGCGATCACGAACCCGGAGCCCTCCAGCGCCCGCTGGCAGCTGGGCGCGATGCCGTGGATGCGCAGGACGCTCTGCTGCAGCGTGGCAGCGACCGGGCTGGAGATCAGGCTGGGATCCGGAGGTTCGACAGCCCTGATCGGTGCGCGGCCGAACGGCCCGATCACGTCCGGCAGCCCGGAAGTGTTCAACAGCTGGGAGAATTCGTTCGGCAACTTGCGCAACCAACTCGGCGCGACGTCGTTGACGTCGGCGAGCACCCGCGAACCATTGATCGCGGTCGCGATGGCCGGCTGTGAGGAGGTGGCCAGTGGCAGGGCCAGCAGCCAGGCGGTGACCAGCACCGCCACTGCCTGCAGCATCGCACCCACCACGCTGTCGAGGCTGCGGGCGAACGGATGCCGCATACCGGCGCGCGCGGCCCGGCCGAGCACCATGCCCGCGACCTCGCCGACGATCACCAGCACCACGATCAGCAAAACGCCGGTGAGCACTCTGGCGCGGCCCTCGTCGACGTGGATCAGGATGTGCGGCGCGATCAGAATGCCCGCGACCGCGCCGAGCACGACGCCGAGGAAGGCGAGCGCGGACGCGACCGCGCCCGATCGCCAGCCCGACGATGCGCACAACAATGCGAGCAGCACGACGGCGATGTCGAGCCAGGCCGATGAACTCATAAGGTCATCCCCACTGCAGCCAGCGAAGTTTCGAGGTCACGCACGTCGTTTCGATCCCAATCCCGCTCCCAGCCCGCGGCTTTGAACAGGCCGGCGAGAATACCGCCGGTCAGGCCCCACACCAGCAGCCCGTCCACCTGGAACGCGGGGCTCTGGTAGCCGAGACTGCCGCGCACCAGAAAGCGGTTGGCTGGATCGAGCAGCTCGGCGAGCGGCACCCGCACCACCCGTTCGGTCTCGGTCTCGTTCACCACGCCGACCGCGCGCGGTGTGCGCCAGTAGGCGACAACCGGGGTCACGTCGAATCGGGACGGCGGCACGAACAGCTTCGGTAGCACCGCAAGAGGTTCCACACCTTCGCGCTCCAGTCCGGTCTCTTCACACGCCTCGCGCAGGGCGGTGTCGATCGGTCCGTCGTCACCTGCCTCGACCTCGCCGCCGGGGAAGGCGACCTGCCCGCGATGCTGGCGCATGGTGGAGGCGCGCTGGGTGAGCAGCACGTCTGCGTCGGCGGGCAACCCGCCCGGTGCAGTGGGATCCGGTTCCGGTGAGCCGCTGAACAACACGAGCACCGCCGCCTGACGCGGCGCGCTGGTGATGGTCATGGCCCTGCGCATCGCACGCGCCAACGACAGCGTGTCGGTGGCATCGGTAGTCGGCTCGGTCGCCTTGCGCAGCCAGGTCGGAATGTTTTCCGGTGTGGGAGTTGTCATGCCGCGACTCCCAGTTCGGTCGCGACGGTGTCGGCGATGTCCTCGACGCCATCGAACGGGCGCACGATCGCCTTCGCAACCGACCCGTCGGCGCGTAGCAACACCGATACCGGCAACACTGCGGGCACTCCGACGGCGTTACGCACTCTGGTGCTCGCGTCGAGCACTCCAGGCAGTGTCACCTTCAGATCCGCCAACAGTGCAAGCCCTCTTGCCTCATCCGGATCGCTGTGCACGGTCAGCACGGTAATAGCGTTCCCCGCTCGTTCGGCGTACTCCTGCAGAAACGGCAACTCTTCGGCGCACGGCCCACACCAATACGCCCACAGATTCAACAGTGCGGGCTTGCCCGCCAGTGCAGCGGCCACGTCGACAGGTTTGCCGTCGGCAAGGCAGCTCAGCGTAATCCCGGCAAGCGGGCCGTGCCCGACCGCGTCCGCCGCGGGCGGTGGGCACGGTGCCAGTCCGGCGGCGGCCCGCAACTGTTCGGGCACCGGTGCGCTCGGAGGGACCCGCGCGCCGTCGATCGACGTGTCGTCGCCGCGCGGCCACAGCGCGACGGTGAGTGCCACCGCGGTGATCAATCCGGCCAATGCCAAGCGTGCCGCGACAGGGACCTGTCTCACCGGCCCACCAGCTCGAGCAAGTGCTCCGCCTCCGGCCCCTTCACGAGCTTCGCCGCGGCCTCCGGGTCGGTCGGCCCGGCCCCGAACGCGGGGCAGTCTTTCGCGAGCACGCACACGCCGCAGGCCGGCTTGCGGGCATGGCACACCCGGCGTCCATGGAAGATCACCCGGTGCGACAGCATCGTCCAATCCTTGCGCTCGATCAGCGCACCGATGATGTGCTCGACCTTCACCGGATCTTCCTCGGCGGTCCATCCCCAGCGCCGTACCAAACGGCCGAAATGGGTGTCGACAGTGATTCCCGGCACGTCGAAAGCATTGCCGAGAATGACGTTCGCGGTCTTGCGACCGATGCCGGGCAACTTCACAAGTTCGTCGAGAGTGTGAGGCAATTCACCGTCGTACCGTTCGACCAGCGCCTGCCCCAGGCCGATCAGCGAGCTCGTCTTGTTACGGAAGAACCCCGTCGGGCGGATGTATTCCTCCAGCTCCGCGCGGTTTGCCTCGGCATAAGCGCGCGCGTCTGGATACTTCGCGAACAGCGCGGGTGTGGTCAGGTTCACGCGCTCATCGGTGCACTGCGCGGAAAGTATTGTGGCCACGGCCAATTCGAGCGGTGTCGTGAAGTCCAGCTCACAATGAGCATCCGGAAATGCGACCGTGAGAGTGCGGTACATCCGACGGGCCCTTCGGACAAGGCCGAGCTGAGTTTCCGCTTGTCGAGCCCGGTTTTTCCGTTTCGCAACCGCGACCGTGACCGGCTGCGCATCGGTTGCCGCGGCGGCAGGCGTAGGCCCGCTCATGGCGGCGGTGGAGGGGGAGACACGCACCCGTCCACCATACGGAACCACCCCACAACGGTGCCCGATCAGATCAGCTGCCGTGTTCCATCTGAGACCTCGGCCGTGTTTACTGCTCGATATGCAAGGACTCGCTGTGGTGCTCTTCCCAGTGCTGTTGATGCTGTTCGCACTGGGCATGGAGCGGGTCGAGAATCGGCTCCGAAAGCTTCTCGAACCCGACGAAGAGGTTCAGCAGTACCTAGATAAGGCCAGCAACCCTGAGGTGAAGGAGCTGACGAAGCTCGGACTGCCGACCGCGGTGGCACGGATGCGCAAGCGCCGGTCCCGTGGAGAAGAAATGGACATCGCTCGCGCTAGCTGAGCAGGGGACCGAACCCCTACCGGCGCGGCGCGCAATCCACTCGTTACGTGGTGTCTGTCACTGCGCTGCCCCGATGCCGCGTAGACTGCGCTGTTGGCCGAATCGCTTCGGTCCAGGACAGAGCCATTTCCCATAAGGAGCACATTCGTGGACGAGGCCCTCGCCAGAGCAGGCATCTTCCAAGGCGTAGAGCCCACCGCGGTAGCGGCTCTCGCCAAACAACTGCAGCCCGTGGATTTTCCGCGCGGCCACGTCATTTTCAACGAGGGCGAACCCGGCGACCGGTTGTACATCATCACGTCCGGCAAGGTGAAGATCGGACGACGTTCCCCGGACGGCAGGGAAAACCTGCTGACCATCATGGGTCCGTCCGACATGTTCGGTGAGCTGTCGATCTTCGACCCCGGCCCGCGCACCTCGACCGCAACCACCGTGACCGAAGTCCGCGCGGTCACCATGGACCGTGAGGCACTCAAGTCCTGGATCGACCAGCGGCCGGAGATCGCCGAGCAGCTGCTTCGGGTTCTCGCCCGGCGTCTGCGTCGCACCAACAACAACCTCGCCGACCTCATCTTCACCGATGTTCCCGGCCGGGTTGCCAAGGCGCTGCTGCAGCTGGCTCAGCGCTTCGGCACCCAGGAGGCGGGCGCGCTGCGGGTCACCCATGACCTCACTCAGGAGGAGATCGCCCAGCTGGTCGGCGCTTCCCGCGAAACCGTGAACAAGGCGCTCGCCGACTTCGCGCACCGTGGTTGGCTGCGGCTGGAGGGCAAGAGCGTGCTCATCTCCGACTCCGAGCGACTGGCCCGACGCGCACGCTGAGCCGCCCCTTCGGGCAGCTTCCTACGTCGTCCCGGCGAACGCTGGGATCGAGTCGTAACACCTGCTCTAGGTGTTGCGACTGGATCCCGGCGTTCGCCCGGGTGACGTTCTCAGGCGTGCTGACTGCGCAAATACTCCAGCTGCGCCTGCACCGAGCTGCGGGCGGCAAGCCACAGTCGCTTGTCGACATCGGCGTATACCTTCCGCACCACCGCCATCGCACCCGCGTCCGGTCCGAGCACGCGCAGCGCCTCGCGCACCTGCTCGAGTCGTTCGTGCCGATGCGCGATGTAGTACCTGGCAACCGGCTCCAGATCCGGATGATCCGGTCCGTGCGCGGGCAGCAGTGCGCGCCCCGCACCCACTTCTACCAGCCGATCCAGTGAGTTCAGATAGTCGGCCAGCGTGCCGTCGCTGGAATCGAGCACGGTGGTGCCGCTGCCGAGAATGGTGTCACCCGTCAGCACCGCATCGTCGAGGATGAAACTCACCGAATCGAGGGTGTGTCCCGGGGTGGCGAGGACGGTGATGCGCAGTCCGGCCGCCTCGATCACCTCGCCGTCGACCAGCGGTGCCTCGGAGTCGTGCAGGAACTCGGCCGTCCTGGCCCGCACCGGAGTACCGGTGAGCTCGACAAGACGGTCGACGCCACCGGTGTGATCGTGATGACGGTGGGTGATCAGCGTGAGGACGATATTGCCCTCGGTGACCCGGGCGATGGCCTCGCTGTGCGCTGTGTCCTTCGGCCCCGGGTCGACCACCACATAACCCGACTCACCCGGTGCGCGCAGAATCCAGGTGTTGGTGCCCTCCAGGGTCATCTGCCCAGGATTGTCCGCCAACAGGACCGCCGCGGTCGGCGTGACCTGCCGCAGCTGCCCGTACGCGGGATGAGTCAGCGTCGTCATCGGATTACCCCAGTCGATCGAAATTGGTGTTCCGAGAACCTGTTTAACGCACCTCGACGATGATCTCGACCTCGACCGGGGTGTCCATGGGCAAATCGGAAACGCCCACCGCAGAACGTGCGTGCACGCCCGCGTCACCGAACACCTCACCGAAAAGCTCGGAGGCACCGTTGATCACCGCAGGCTGGCCCCCGAATCCGGGCGCGGACGCCACGAATCCGACTACCTTCACAACCCGCACTACCGCGTCCAAGCCGACCAGGGCGTGCACCGCCGCGAGTGCGTTCAGCGCACACTGCTGCGCCGCGGCCTTGGCATCCTCGACCGAAACCTCAGCGCCGACCTTGCCGGTTATCGACAGTTTCCCGTCGACGAACGGCAGCTGACCGGAGGTGTAGACGAGCGAACCGGTGCGGACCGCCGGGATATAGGCCGCAACCGGAGCTGCCACCGGGGGCAGAGTCAGTCCGAGTCGGGCGAGGTTCTTCTCCCACTGGGTCACTGGTCTTTCCCCTTCTCTACTTCGGGCGCTTGAGGTAGGCGACGTGCTGCTCGCCGGTCGGGCCGGGCAGCACAGTGACAAGCTCCCAGCCCGTTTCACCCCACTGGTCCAGGATCTGCTTGGTCGCGTGCGTCAACAGCGGAACGGTCGCGTACTCCCACACAGTCACATCTCTCACATCACTCATAGCGCTGAGCGTATAGATGCGCGTGACCCGCCGCGCCTGCGGCACGGTGTCTGTACCGGCCTCGCGCATCATGACGTCTCACTGTCTGGTACAGAACGGGCGTCAAACCGACCAGTAACCCTATCCCTCGGGCGCGATCTCAGCACGGGTTATAGGCTCGCGATCGTGGGAGTACCAACAGCAGTGCCCATTTCGGCGGAGCCGGGGCTAGAAACGGGTTGGCCGGCGCGCGCGGAAAAAGCCCGCTTGCACTACGTGTCGGGAAAAGGGGGAACCGGGAAGTCCACGGTCGCCGCGGCACTCGCACTGGCCCTCGCCGCGGGTGGGCGGCGGGTACTGCTTGTCGAGGTGGAGAGCAGGCAGTCCATTGCCCAGCTGTTCGATCTGCCACCGCTGCCGCCGACCGAAACCAGGATCGCCACCGCCGACGGCGGCGGCGAGGTGGTCGCGCTCGCACTCGATATCGAGCATGCCTTCCTCGAATACCTGGATATGTTCTACAACCTCGGCTTCGCCGGACGGGCGATGCGGCGCATGGGCGCCATCGAGTTCGTCACCACGATCGCACCCGGCCTGCGCGACGTCATCCTGACCGGCAAAATCAAGGAGTGCGTGGTCCGCACGGACAAGTCCGGCCGGCTCGCCTACGACGAAATCGTGGTGGACGCGCCGCCGACCGGCCGGATCGCCGGCTTCCTCGACGTCACCCAGGCCATGGCCGAGGTGGCCAAGGGTGGCCCGATCGCCTCGCAATCCGAGGGTGTTTCGAAACTGCTGCACTCCGATCAAACAATGATTCACCTGGTCACCCTGCTCGAAGCACTGCCGGTGCAGGAGACCGCCGACGCGATCGCCGAGCTCACCGCCGCCGATCTGCGGATCGGCGCGGTGATCGTGAACCGGGCGAGCAAAGGCCTGCTGCCCGCCGAGGTGCGCGGCAAGGCCGCGCAGGGTGACATCGATGGTGACGCCATCAGGGCCGGGCTCATGAAGGCCGGTATCTCGTTGTCCGACCAGGACTTCCAGGGTCTGATCACCGAAACCGTCGAGCATTCGGCCACCCTGCAGGCGCAGGACGACAGCGCTGCCGAGCTCGCCAAGGTCGACGTGTCGCGCCTGTATCTGCCGGCCCTCGCGGACGGCATCGACCTCGGTGGCCTGTATGAATTGGCCGAACATCTGAGCACGCAGGGAGTCCGATGAGCACGCCGAATGTGGCTGTGCCACTGGATGTTTCAAAGATCATCGCGGACCCGACCGCTCGGATCGTCGTCTGCTGCGGTTCCGGAGGCGTCGGCAAGACCACCACGGCGGCGGCGATCGGGCTGCGCGCGGCCGAACTGGGCCGCAAGGTTGTGGTGTTGACCATCGACCCGGCCCGCCGACTGGCCCAGTCACTCGGCGTCGCCGATCTGGACAACGCCCCACAGCGGGTGCCGCTGGGCCCCGATGCCAAAGGCGAACTGCACGCGATGATGCTCAACATGCGCCGCACCTTCGACGACATGGTGCTCGAGCACACCAGCCCGGACAAGGCCGAGCAGATTTTCGCCAACCCGTTCTACCAAACCGTCGCCTCCTCCTTCGGCGGAACGCAGGAGTACATGGCGATGGAGAAGCTCGGGCAGCTGGCGGGGCGCAAGGAGTGGGACCTGATCGTGGTCGACACGCCACCGTCGCGCAACGCCCTCGACTTCCTGGACGCGCCCAAGCGGCTCGGAAACTTCCTCAACGGCAGGATGATCCGGGTCATCATGGCCCCCGGCCGCGGCGTCACCCGACTGGTGACCGGCGCGATGAGCCTGGCGGTGCGCGGTGTGTCCACCATCGTCGGCGGCCAGATGCTCAAGGACGCGTCGAATTTCCTGCAGTCACTGGAGTCGCTGTTCGGCGGATTCCAGGATCGCGCCGACCGGACCTACGCGATGCTGTCCCAACCGGGCACGCACTTCCTGGTGGTCGCGGCCGCCGAGCCCGATGCGCTGCGCGAGGCTTCGTTCTTCGTCGACCGGCTCTCGACCGAACATATGCCGTTGGCCGGACTGGTGCTGAACCGGACGCATCCGGTGTTGAGCACGCTGTCTGCCGATCACGCCTTGACCGCCGCCGACCAATTGGCCGAGACCGATCCGATCACCTCGTCGATGCTGCGCATCCATGCTCAGCGGGTTGCCACCGCAAAACGCGAACAGCATCTGCTGCACCGTTTTACGGGTGCACATCCGCGGGTTCCGATCGTCTCGGTGACCGCGCTGCCTTTCGAAGTTTCCGACCTGGAAGCGCTGCAAGCGGTCGGAGATCAGCTCACGGGGGCCCCTGCTCCCGAGCCGGTCGTGATATCCGATTGATATAGGCCGCTCAACGCCGACCGAGCCCGCTTTCGCGGGCTCGGCGGTATTTCGGCCAGGGACTAGATCGCCACCTGATGCTGGCGCTGCGCCTGGAAGAAGTCCGACCAGGACGTCACCTCAGGGTGTTGCTTGAGCAGCGCGCGCCGCTGCCGCTCGGTCATTCCTCCCCACACACCGAACTCGACACGATTGTCGAGTGCGTCGGCCCCACACTGCATCAGCACCGGGCAGTGCCTGCAGATAGTCGCAGCTTTGCGCTGGGCAGCGCCACGGACGAACAGTTGATCGGGATCTACTTCCTTGCATCGCGCCTGGGCCACCCAGGCGATCCTTGCTTCGGCCTGCTCTACGTCCAATCGAGCGATGGGGGTTGTCATGTGCATTTGGTGTGCCCCTTTGCAGTCCGAACACCGGTAAACGGCGCTCCAGAATCGCGTGTCAGCCTCGCAGCAACCCAATCCCCGCTGCGAACTGCACCACATTCCACATTTGAGTGTTAGCTCTATCACACTGGGTTCTCAATCTAGGTAAAGGTATGCCCCGAGCGCAAGACCGTTCTGAGACTTTTTGGTACGTCCGTCCCTCCAAACGTGATAGAGAACCGGGCGGTCGACTCGACACGCAGTTGGCCCTTTTGCGACACGCCGAAACCCGTCTGACGACACGCCCGTACGGCCTCACGAACCGCGAGATCCGGTCAGAACACCACCCCGTAGGCTGATGATCGTGCCGATCACACAAACGCTCGCGAGGCTGGCCGGCAGCTGCGCGCTCGCCGCGGTGCTCATCGCGGGGATGCTGTTCCCCCTCGCAGGCGGCTTCGGGTTCGTGTCCAACCGCGCCGCCGACGCAGTCGACAACGTGTCAGCGGAGTTGGTCGAGGGCACTGTCCCCGCCGTCTCCACCATGGTCGACGCGAGCGGAACACCGATCGCCTGGCTTTACGAGCAGCGCCGCTTCGAGGTTCCCAGCGACAAGATCTCCAACAACATGAAGTTGGCGATCGTCTCCATCGAGGACCGGCGCTTCGCCGAGCATGCGGGGGTGGACTGGCAGGGCACGATGCGCGCCTTCCTCACCAACACGACCAGCGGCGAGGTCCAGCAGGGCGCATCGACGCTCGACCAGCAGTATGTGAAGAACTTCCAGCTCCTCGTCGTCGCCAAGACCGACGCCGAACGCCGTGCCGCCATCGAGACCTCTCCCGCGCGCAAGATTCGCGAGATCCGGATGGCGCTCACCCTGGACTCGGAGCTGACCAAGGACGAAATCCTCACCAGGTATCTGAACCTGGTCCCCTTCGGCAACGCCTCCTACGGGATCCAGGACGCGGCGCATACCTATTTCGGCATCGACGCCGCGGACTTGAACGTGCCACAGTCAGCGATGCTCGCAGGCATGGTGCAGAGCAGCTCGAAGCTGAACCCCTACACCAATCCCGACGGGGTGACCGTTCGGCGCAACACCGTGCTGGACACGATGATCCAGAACATCCCCAGCCGCGCCGAGGAATTCCGCAAAGCCAAAGAAGAACCTCTCGGCGTGCTGCCCGAACCCATGGGCCTGCCGCGCGGCTGCATCGCGGCCAACGATCGGGGCTTCTTCTGCGACTACGCGCTGCAATACCTGGCCAACGCGGGCATCAGCCGCGAACAGATCGACAAGGGCGGTTACCTGATCAAGACCAGCCTCGATCCCGCATTGCAGGACTCGGTGAAGCGGTCGGTATCCGAGGCCGCCAACCCGAACCTCGACGACATTGCTCAGGTCATGTCGGTGGTCGGGCCCGGCCAGGATTCGCATCCGCTGCTGGCGATGGCGAGCAGTCGCACCTACGGCCTGAACCGGGACGCCAACGAAACCGTGCAGCCGCAGCCGTATTCGATGGTCGGTGACGGCGCGGGCTCGATTTTCAAGCTCTTCACCACCGCCGCGGCCATGGAGAAGGGCCTCGGCATCGACGCCCAGCTCGACGTGCCGGGCCGGTTCGAGGCACGAGGCATGGGTAACGGTGGCGCGCGCGGCTGCCCGGCCGCCACCTATTGCGTCGAGAACGCGGGCCGATACAAGTCGCCGATGTCGGTGACCGAGGCGCTGGCGACCTCGCCGAACACCGCGTTCGTCAAGCTGATTCAGGCGGTCGGTGTCACCCCGACCGTCGATATGGCGGTGCGGCTCGGCATGCGCTCCTACACCGAACCGGGCAGCTCCGGGCACGGCAACCAGAGCCTCGCGGACATGATCAAGGACCAGAACCTCGGCTCGTTCACCCTCGGCCCGGTCGCGATCAACCCGCTGGAGCTGTCGAACGTCGCCGCGACGCTCGGCTCCGGCGGCCGGTGGTGCCCCGCCTCACCGATCAAGGAAGTGATCGACCGCTACGGCAAGGTGGTGCCGCTGACCCAGCAGGCCTGCGAGCAGGTCGTCGAGCCCGGCCTGGCGAACACCCTCGCCAACGCCATGAGCAAGGACGACACCAGCGGCACCGCGGCGGGCGCGGCCAAGTCGACCGGCTGGAACCTCCCGCTGTCCGCCAAGACGGGAACGACCGAAAGCCACCGGTCCTCGGCCTTCGTCGGCTTCACCAACTCCCTCGCCGCGGCGGCCTACGTCTATGGCGACAGCCCGACACCCGGCGAGATCTGCTCGTTTCCGCTGCACGGCTGCGGCGACGGCAACCTGTTCGGTGGTAACGAACCGGCGCGCACCTGGTTCAACGCGATCAAGCCGGTGGTGCAGAACTTCCCGCCGCCTGCGCTGCCCCCGCTGGACGACAAGTACGTCCGCGGGTCGAACGGCGCGCAGGTCCCCGATGTCGCAGGCATGCCGCAGGGCGAGGCGACCGGGAAGCTGGTGGCCGCGGGCTTCCAGGTTTCGGCGGTGAACGGCGTCGGATCGCAGCCCAAGGGCACCGTGATGGGGACCGCACCGAACGGTTCGGCGATTCCCGGCTCGGTGATCACCATCTACATCAGTGACGGCACCGAACGGGCCGCACCACCACCGGGTCCGCCGCCGGGCGTCCCCGGCCTGCCGCCGCCACCGCGGTTGCCACCGATCCCGATTCCGATCCCGATCCCCGGCTTCCCCAGATAAAGAACACCGCCGACCCGGACGCAGCGCGCCGGGTCGGCGGTGTTTTCGGTAACGCTATGGCTACAAGCGCGCCTTGACGGCCGCGGAGAGACGCGAACCATCGGCCTTGCCCTTGGCGATCGCGGTCGCGGCTTTCATCACCTGGCCCATCTGACGCATGCCGGGCCGCTCCCCCAGCTGCTCGGCAACCTGCGCGATCGCGGTGTCGGCGACATCCGCGACCTCCGCGTCCGACAGTTGGGTCGGCAGGTACTCGTCGATGATCCGCGCCTCGGCGTGTTCGTTGGCGGCCAGCTCGCCGCGCCCCGCCTGGGCGTAGACCTCGGCCGACTCGCTGCGCTTCTTCGCCTCTTTCTGCAGCACGGCGATGACCTCGGCGTCGGAGAGCTCGCGCGCCTCCGAGCCCGCGACCTCCGCGTTCTGGACGGCGGCCAGCAGCATCCGCAAGGTGGCGAGGCGCAGCTTGTCCTTTGCTTTCATCGCGGCGGTCATATCCGCACGCAGCTGCGATTTGAGTTCCGACATGTGCCACACGGTAGCCGCTCGCTCGGGTCCGGCCCACTACATTTGCCGTGCGGTCCGGTTTCGGGCCCCGCATCCGGACGCTTGTGCGTAAACACACTCAGCGATCCTCCGCGGGGTCACCTATGCTGGGCAAATGCCCGTAATCTCGACCTCCGCCATCCGACGAACCGCGTTGGGAGCCGCCGGGGCCGCGGTGGCCGGTGTCGGCTACGCCTCGTTGATCGAACGAAACGCCTTCGTGCTGCGCGAGGCGACCATGCCGGTGCTGCAGCCGGGTTCGGCATCCCTACGGGTGCTGCACATCAGCGATCTGCACATGATGCCCGGGCAGAAGCTCAAGCAGCAGTGGCTGCGTGAGCTCGATCGACTGGAGCCGGACCTGGTCGTCAATACCGGTGACAACCTGTCGCACCAGAAGTCGGTGCCCGCGGTGGTCCAGGCCCTCGGCGGATTGCTTTCCCGCCCGGGCCTTTTCGTTTTCGGCAGCAATGACTACTTCGCGCCGGTGCCCAAGAACCCGATGAAGTACTTCAAGAAGGACCATCGCCGCGTGTACGGCGCGCCGCTGCCGTGGAAGGACCTGCGCGCGGCGTTCACCGAGCGTGGTTGGCTGGACCTGACCCATGTACGCCGCGATGTCGAGGTGGCCGGCATCCGCATCGCCACCGCCGGTGTCGACGATCCGCACCTGCAGCGCGACCGCTACGACACCGTCGCAGGCGCCCCGAATCCACTGGCCCAGCTGAGCATCGGTCTGACCCACTCGCCGGAGCCGCGGGTGCTGGATCGTTTCGCCGAGGACGGCTACGACCTGGTGATGGCCGGACACACGCACGGTGGCCAGCTATGTCTGCCCGGATACGGTGCGCTGGTGACCAATTGCGGCATCGATCGCTCCCGGGTGAAGGGCGCGTCGAAGTGGGGCGACCACACCCAGCTGTACGTCTCCGCCGGTCTCGGCACCTCGCCGTGGGCGCCGTACCGCTTCTGCTGCCGACCGGAGGCGACGCTGGTGACATTGGTCGCCGCACCACCGAAGCGGCCACTTTCCGATAGCGGGCAGGGCGTTTCGGCTTCGGAGGCCATCGCCCGCTAGGGTCGCTTGCCGAGACTTGGATGTCAGGCAGGGGACAGCGGTGAATGGATTCGACGACCGGCGCAATGACCCGACGGTCCTGGGACAGCCCGGTGCGGCGCATCAGCAACAACCGTATGGGCCAGGGCAATTCGGCCCCGAACGAGACGACGGAGGGCCGACACCCCCGAACCAGGACTGGGCTCCCCCGCCCAGCGGGGCGCACCCCGAGCCGACACTCCAGTGGCAGCCCGCGCCGCCGCCGCAGCCCGACCCCACACTGCAATGGCAGCCCGGCGCGCAGCCGCCGCTGAATCAGCAATGGGAATCCGGCAGCGACCAACAGCCACCGCCGGACCGGCAATGGCAACCCGTCTCGGAGGGGTCGACGCCACAGACCCACTGGGCTCCCGGGTCGGCACAATTCGAACCCACCCTCCTACGACAGCCCGCGCCTGGTGCACAAACCCAGCAGTTCGGTCCCGGCGCGGGCGAACAGACACCACAGAACCAGCAATGGACTCCCACTCCGAGTGGGTCCGCCCCACCCGAACCGACCTATCAGTGGCAGCCCGCACCCGGCGCGCAGAACCCGCAGTGGGGTTCCAGCGCGGGCGAGCAGAACCCGCAATGGGCCCCGAGCTCGACCGGGTCGGCCCAGCCCGAAGCCACCCTGCAATGGCAGCCCGCCGGTACTGCGCAACCGGATCCCACCCCGCAATGGCAACCGAGCTCCGGAGCGCGGGCCCAGCCGGAGCCCACGTTGCACTGGCAGCCCGCCACACCCGCGCAACCCGCCCGGTACGGCGAGGGTCCCCCGATCGAGCAGTTCCCCGCGAACCAGTACGGTGCCGTGCAGCAGGCCTACGGTGCGCCGGTCCAGCACCTCCCGCCGGGCTACGGTCCGCATGGTAGGCCGAGCGGCGGTCGCGGCAAGGCGTGGCTCGCCGCCGCGGTAGCGGCGATCGTGGTCGCGGGTGGTGCGATCGCCGCGGTGGTCGTCGCCGATCGTGGGTCGGACGACACTCGCGCACAGGACACGCCACCGTCGATGGTGAGTGCCCTGACGCCCACGGCGGGGGCGCAGCCGTCGGCGGCGAAGCCGACCGGCTCCAAGCCGGCCCCGACCGGGACCGGCACCCGCAACGAACCCTCGGTCGTGCCCGGCTATCAGGTGGTCGTCGCGCCGGACCGCGGCGCGGCCTATGACGTGCCCGCCGACTGGACAGTCGCTTCAGAGGGCACCTTCGGCGGTTTCGGCGAACCGCCGAACGCCATCGGCGGCAAGGGCTACGCCAGCGAAGGCAAGAGCTACTGCCCAGGGTCCACCCGCACCGTCTCGTTCCTGACCGGCTCCAAGGATTCCGATTCGGCAGGTGCGGCAACGGAAGTCGGTACCAAGACCGCACAACTGGCCTATCACGATGCGCCGGCGACGCCGAGCGGCGGCGAACCGCTCAGCTCGCTCGACGGCAGCCAGCACGGCATGTTCGTCGAGACAAAGGGCACCGTTCCCCAGGCCAAACCGGGCTGCGCCACCGAATACTCGGTGTACACCTTCGCGACGCCCACCGAGAACGGCAGTTTTGTCATGGTGATCGCCGCCGACACCGGCGTGCCCAAGGCTGTCGACGTCGCCACAGCCAAGCAGATCTTCTCCAGCGTCCGCGCGCACGAAGGCTAATTGACCTGCCGGTTTAACGTCTCGACCCTCGCTGTTGTAAGCTACCTCAGGTTCAACAACGGGGTGTGGCGCAGCTTGGTAGCGCGCTTCGTTCGGGACGAAGAGGTCGCAGGTTCAAATCCTGTCACCCCGACTCGTTGGTTGAGACGACAGTAAGGCCCCTGACCGCTTCGGCGGTCGGGGGCCTTACTCGTATGCGGGTGCCCTGCGGTAGTCGAGTGGTGCCGACGGAAAACCGTAAACAATCCGTAAACCGGTTCGTCCAAGCTGAAGGCACAGAAAACAGCGGGCCGGACGGGCCCGCTCAACCGAAGGGAACAACCTCATGCGCAAGCTGAAGCTCCAGGTCCAGATGACCGTCGACGGCTACATGTCCGGCCCGAACGGCGAGATGGACTGGATGACGTTCCCGTGGACCGACGACATCGGCGCCTACATCGGTGCGCTCACCGCTCAGGTCGACACCATCGTGCTCGGCCGCAAGCTTGCCGAAGGATTCATCCCGCACTGGGCCTCCAACCCCGCGGGCGAGCCCCAGGAGGCCATCGACCAGATGAACAACACGCCCAAGGTCGTGATCTCCAACAGCCTCGCCGAGTCACCGTGGGACAACACTGTCGTCGCGGGCGGTGACCTCGCCGAGATCATCAACAAGCTGAAGTCACAGCCCGGTGGCGACATCATCGTCTACGGCGGCGGCACCCTCGTCTCGAACCTGATCGCCGGGGGCCTGATCGACGAGCTGCACCTGTTCGTCAACCCGACTGCGATCGGCGCGGGCCTGCCGGTCTTCGGCAACCCGGGTGCCAACCAGCAGTTCAGCACGGTCGCCGCCACACCCTTCGAGTGCGGGATCACCGCGTTGCACCTGGAGCCGAAGCGCGCCTGACCGGCGCGGGAGGTGTTGGGTCGCGCCGCAGCGCACGCCGTCACCTGTGTTGGATGCGGAGCCGGGTTTCCGTCCGCGGCAGGAACGGCTTCCGCCCTGAGGGATCAGCTCGGAAGCCGTTCCGGTCCCAGCACCGCCGGGGCGAGCTGTGTCAGGGCACTCGAAGTCTGCAAGCAGAATCCGGAAGGCCGCAAACTTTCTGGCGCAGCGGTCGATATGGCATCGGCGATGGCGCAGGAGTACCCGGCCCGCTTCGATAACGGTCAACGGCACTTCCGGTACGTCGTGCAGCCAACCGGCGGACCGAACTTTTTCGTGGCGCCCGGCGCCGGGGGGCTGTTGCCACCGGCCGGCGGCTGGAGTCGGTCGGTGTGCCACCGCTAGGGGCGGCATCGACCCGGCGCCGGGGCTATCCAATAGTCTTCTGCGCCAATGTGTCCTGCGATCGCGCAATGGTGTTGCCAGGTGTTGCCTTGTCCTCCTGGTCGCATGGTCGACGCTGTGAATATTTGTCCACCCGATGTTCGCTCGAAAATCCGATGGCAGGCCGCTCGCGTGCCGTGTTAGCGTCGCTTGCCCGTATTCGATCAGCCGCAGGAGGTGGGCAGATGACCGTGCCGAAGACCACCGTCTCGCACGACACCCGGACCGCCCGATCCCAGGTCCCGGCCTGACCGACTTTCGTCCGGCGTTCGTGCCGCGCGCCATCCGGCTCGCGTGACGGTGGTGCCCGCTTCGACCGAGGCCACCCCCTCTCACGAATACGGAGAATCTGCCATGCGCACTCGCACCGACTGGATCACCCGCGTCGAGACCGACGCCGATATCCCCGCGGTCCGAAACATCAACCTCGCGGCTTTCGAGACCGCGGAGGAAGCCGATCTCGTCGACGCGTTGCGCGATGATCCGTCGTGGATCGATCGCCTTTCCTTCGTCGCCGGGCTACCGGGCGGCCCGCTCGCCGGGTACGCGCTGCTGACCCGCTGCCACGTCGACGCCACCCCGGCGTTGTGCCTGGCACCGTGCGCCACGCTGCCGGAGTACCAGCGGACCGGTGCGGGTTCCGCGGCGATCCGCGCCGCACTGGACGCGGCCCGACAGCTCGGCGAAGCCTTCGTGATCGTCCTCGGGCATCCGGCGTACTACCCGCGCTTCGGCTTCACCCGGGCCAGCGAGCACGGAATCGGACTGAGCATCGACGTGCCCGATGAGGCCCTGATGGCGCTGACGCTCGATGAGACACGGCCGCTGCCACGCGGAACTGTCCGCTACGCAGCACCATTCGGTATCGACTGAGAGACCAACGGCGAACCTGAGCCGAAAAGCTCGGTGCGGATCGCATTCGTCGTGTGATCCGCCCGGCCGCGCTGCCCGCGCCGATGGCGTCGACCAGCATCGAATTGTCCGATGGGCGTTCGGCTATCGGTTTCGCCTGCACGTATGACGCCGCCGAGGCAGCGTCCGATATCACGCAGTGCGGCGGCTGGAAGGCGTATCTCCAGCGTTAGGCCGGCTCCGTACCGGCAGCGCCCGGGACACCCGCGGGCGCTGGCGGTTGCGGGGCGAGTGCGGCGAGGGCGACCGCGAAGTCGTCACCGGTCGGCAGCGCACCATCCGGATTGCTGATCCACTGGATCGCAAGACCATTCAGCAGCGTGTAGTACAACCGGCCGACCGCATCGGCCTGTACCCGCGACAGCTCCGGGTACACCTTGCCGAGGATTGCCGCGATTTCACTGACGGCTTGCGCACCGGCCTTCTCCGTGTACCGTTGCCCATCCGACGATCGATGGACCCGGACGATGTTCTCTGTAGACGCGACAATGCCTTCCCTGTTGCGAAGGAAGATCGCGCCGATGCCTGCCCATGTCGCGGCGAACGACTCGGCGAGCGAACGGCCCGCGCCCGCGGTCCTGATCAAGTTTTCCAGTTCAGCGTCGATGCCGTCGCCGATGGCTTCGGTGATCGCCTCGCTGATCAATTGGTCCTTCGATCCGAAGTGGTACCCGATCGCCGCCAGGCTCACCCCGGCGGAATCGGCGATATCGCGCGCTGTGGTCGCCGCGAATCCGCGCTGGTAGAGGCAGGTCCGCGCTGCCGTGAGCAGTTCTTCTCTGTTTCCCATGCTCTCACTGTACGTCCGTCTTACACATTTGTACTAGACAAACGTGCAAGCCTCTGTTAAACATATGTCTAAGACATTCGAGTCAAAGCAAGGGGTCCCAACATGAACGCCAACTCCGCCGACCAGCCTCGCGTCCTCGTTTCCGGCGGTGGTATCGGCGGCAATGCCGTTGCCCTGCAGCTACTCCGGGCCGGCATCCGGGCCACCGTGGTCGAGCGCGCCGACGCGCCCCGCCCGGGCGGTCAGGCCGTCGACCTGCGCGGGCCGAGCAGCGAGGTCGCGGAGCGGATGGGCCTGATGCCCGGCATCCGGAAGGTCCAGCTCGACGAGCGCGGCATTGTCATGGTGGACAGCGAAGGCAAGGAGCTGCTGCGCATGCCCGCCGAGATGTTCGACGGCAAGGGCGCGGTGGCCGAAATCGAGCTCACCCGTGGTGACCTCAATCAAGTACTACTCGACGCGCTCGCCGAAGCGGGCGGCGTCGACTACCGCTACGGCGCATGGATCACCGACATCAACCAGGACGACACCGGCATCGATGTCACCTTCGCCTCCGGCAGCACCGAACGCTTCGACATCGTGATCGGCGCGGATGGACTGCACTCCGCCACCCGGCGACTGGTGTTCGGCCCCGAAGAGGAGTTCTCGACCTACCTCGGCGGGTACATGTCCTTCTTCACACTGCCGACCCCGGCAGGCACCGAAGACAATTGGTTCACGATGAACTCGCTGGTCGGCGCGACCAACGTCGGTCTCCGTCCCGACTACGACCCGACCACCTGCAAGGCGATCATCACGATGCGCACCGACGCCGATCCCGCCCTGCGTCGCGACATCCCCGCGCAGCAGCAGCTGATCCGCGAGCGGCTGGCAGGCGGCGGCACTATCGCGAACACGGTCAACGATGCCATGGGCGAGGCAGGAGACTTCTACTTCGACGAGCTGGCGCGCATCGACATGCCGACCTACTCGAAGGGCCGCGTCGTGCTGCTCGGTGACGCAGGTTACTGCGGCTCGCCGCTCACCGGTCAGGGCACCGCGATGGCCTTGGTCGGCGCGTATGTGCTGGCCGGCGAAATCGTCGCGCACGCAGGTGATCCGGAGCAAGCGCTGGCCCGCTACGAAGAGGTGCTGCGGCCGTTCGTCGCCAAGGCGCAGGAGCTGCCGCCGGGCGGCCTGAAGGCGATGACCCCGAAGACCCGCTTCGGGATTCGCGCGGGTCATATGGTCAGCAAGCTGATGACCGCCAAGGTCATGAAGCCGCTGATGATGAAGATGCTCAGCGGGACCGACGCCTACGACCTGCCCGACTACTCGGCGCAGACCATCGGGTAATCGCCCGCTGGAGAAACCGACCATGACCGGCGCCGTCCACCACGGCGCCGGTCCTCGTCATTCGATGACGGTCCGCTCGTCGAGCAGGAACGGCAGCAGGAAATTTCGCAGCATCGCCCGCTCCTCGTCCTCCCCCGCGCCGGGCAGCGTCAGCATCGAAACGACCACCCGCACCACCCACTGCCCGAGCATCCGCGCCGCGGCCGCGGATAATCGCGGACGATGGCCCGCGACGAAACCGGTGCCGATCGCATCGATCACGTGCGACGAATTCGACAGCTGGGCAACGATTCCCGAGTTCGCAGGCTCGAACCACACGGCCAGGTGCGGTGTCTTGCGTACCTCGGCGAGCACCGCGGCAACGCCGTCGAGCAGCTGCTCGGCACGGTCGGCGCTCGCATCGTCGGGTCGATCACGCCATACCCGCTCCACCAATTGCCGCGCCTCACGACCCGCGAAGGCCACATACAGCGCTTGACGATTGTCGAAGTAGCGGTAGAGCGTCGCCCTGGAACAGCCTGCGGCGTCGGCGACTTCGGCCATACCGATTCCGCTGACACCCTTCTCCAAGAACAGCGTGCGCACCGCGTCGAGGATGCGTTCGGAGGCCAGTTCGGCCCGGCCGTCGGCCAACCAGTCACCGTTCATGCCGTGCACCGGAACGGGATCGTGGTCGGCCTGCGCACATAAGGGCCGGGCGCATACTGGACCGCATCGATGTCGACGACATAGTCGGGAAAGCGCTCCAGCAACTCCGCCAAGGCAACTCGGGCCTGCATCCGCGCCGCCGCCGCACCGAGACAATGATGCGGGCCGTGGCCGAAGGTCAGGATCCGCTGCGGGTTCCGGTCGATGTCCAGTTCCTCGGCGTCGGCACCGTAGACCCGATCGTCGCGGTTGGCCGCGCCGTAGACCAGGAGCACCTTGCGTCCCGCGGGCACCGTCGTGCCGTGCAACTCCACCTCTCGGGTCGTTGTCCTGGCCAGTCCCTGCACGGGCGAGGTCAGCCGGGCGAGTTCCTCGATCGCGACCTCGACGCGGTCTCGATCGGCCACGAGCGCCGCGCGTTGCTCCGGGTGCTGTTGCAGCAATTGCACTGCACCACCGAGCAATCCGGTGGTCGTGTCATTGCCACCCGCGACCATCGTCCAGGTGTAGGCGAGGATCTGGACGAGGCCGCGCACATCGTCGTCGTCCGCGGCCATGCCCGCCTGCACCAAGAGCGATACGGTGTCCTCGCCCGGGTCGGTCCGACGCCGTTTGATCAGCTCGGCGAAGTAGCCGAGCATCTCCATCGAAGCCTGCTGCGCATGGGTGTTGCGCGCGTCGATACTCCCGGCAACCACCGCATCGGTCCACCCGTCGAAGCGCCCGTGATCCTCCGGCGGCACCCCGAGATAGTGCGCGACAACCATGCTCGGCAGCGGCTTGAACAGTTGCTCGACGATATCGCCCCCACCCTGCTCGGCCAGCTGATCCAGGCGCTGCCTGACGAAACCGCGCACCACCGGCTCGACGTCGACGACCTGCCGCGGTGTGAACCCGCGCGCAACCAGTCGCCGAAATTCGGTGTGCACCGGCGGATCCTGCATCACCAGCGGCGGATTGTCGGTCAGCCCGATCTGCTCGAGCTCCCCGTACTCCACCGTCAGCCCGTCGCTGGAGGAGAATGTCGCTGTATCCCTCACTGCCGCATACACATCCGCATGCCGAGTGAGCACCCAGTAGTCATGCGCGGGCCGCTCCTCCGGCACCACATGATGCACCGGATCCTGCGCACGCAGCGCGGCATACATCCCCCACGGAGACTTCCAGGTCGCACCCGACCGTAGTTCGAACCTCGGAGCATCACGATACTCTTGGAGCAACATGTAGCGACCGTAAGACAGATTCAGCAATCTGTCTACCAGATCTCGGAAGTCCGGAACCGGGCAACCCGCGTGCGAACGATTCCCATGTCCCCACGTCGAGGAGCCGACGTGCCAGCTCGACGAACGCGGCCGCTATCGCCGCATCGGCAATGAGCGCGTCGACATCCACATCGAGAATGCGACAGCAGATCGGCGTCGCTTACGGTCAGGAATTTGCCCCCGCCCACATCGCCGGGAGCCGCCGGACCAGGCGACGGTGCAGCCCGTTGGCAAGGTGGGTGAAGTAGCCGAGGCGATCCGAGAGCGGCCCGCGTCGTGCGTGCACGAGAACGGCCGGTGACACCGACCACGTTCGGTGGAAAAGCGGCCGGGCCGGTCACCCCTCGTGAACCGGCCCGACCCATACCTGGGTGGGATCGTCGGCGTGCACCGAATGGTTACCTTCGGCAGTGGCGGTTGCCGGTCAGCTCCTGGAAGAGCCATCCGAAAGTGTCTGCGCTCTAACGAAAGCCGGCCGGACCGGTCACCCCTCGTGGACCGGTCCGGCTGGCCTTTTCCCTGGTCGCGACCTGTCAACCCCTCGAAGACAGGTCGCGCCCGGTTTCCACCTCCCGGTGGTGGTTTTTCCCCTGGCGCTGCCTACTGGCAGTACTCGAAGGTGCCGAGGACGGTGCGGCCGTCCTTGATCTGGTAGCCGGTGGCGTAGAGATCTGTGCTTGCGACCGGGTTCTCCCCATCCGGTGCCAGCCACTCGACCTGCTGGATGACCTTGTAGGCGTTCGGGTCGTTGCGCAGCACCTTCAGCTCCGCATCGTCCATGTCGGCGGCCTTGGTGTCGGTGGCTTTCCCCTTCTCCCACTCGCTCGCCACTGCCAGGGTGCCCTTGGCGGCGTCATAGACGACGGTGCGGTACCGGATCAATTGGTATTCGCCGGGCCGGTGGCCCGGCTGCGCGTAAACGATCGGGGCGGCGATCTCGATCTCGATGCGATCACTCTTGTGGGTGCAGGTGGCCTGACCGGTGAGCGCGGCGCCGGGGTGGCCGGTGGTGTCCGCGATCGCGGCGCCCGCGCCGAACACCAGGGCGCCTGCGGTGGTCGTGAGAGCGAGGGCGAGGGCGGTGGTCAGCTTGCCGATCATCGTCTGTCCTTGTCGGGTCCGGGTCTTTGTTTTCCGGTGTGTTCCGGTGGTGACACAAACAATGCAGTCCGGGGCTTGGCGCGCCCTTAAGAAGATCTTGTAGGCACAAGACCGCAGGTAGAGCCATCGATATCAGCGGGAACCAGTCGAGTTGCCACCACGTGAGCCCAAAACGGCGGATGATGGAAATGAGGGCGCCAAGGAGATGGGAGCGGCGATGGAAACCGTGGTCGTGTGGATACTGGCTACCCTGCTGTATTGGTGGGGCCTGCTGTAGTGCGGTGTAGCCGCAGCCTGTGACAAGCACTCGAAATCCGCTCCACCCCTGGCTGGAAAGTCAGGGGTGGAGCAGAGACACGAAATCCGGTGGATGGAGCAGCAAGGCGGCTGCTCACGTGGATGGATGACCATGCCGACGCGGCGGCCGAAATCACAGCCGCGACAACCGCGGTGATCAGCGCGTACCGCCCGCTGCGCTTCGCAAGTTCCAGTTGGCGCTGGAGGGCCGCCAGGTCCGACGACGACACCGCCGAAGCAGGCGGTTCGGGCGGACCGACAGGCTCCTGGTGCATGTTCGGCGATACGGTGTCGTCGTCGGCAGCCATGGGGTCAAGCTACGTCGCTCGGGTTGCTCAGCGAACCGGACTCGCTCGAAATCGACCGTTCCGAACTCGAACGGCAACCTTGGTCTCGCCGGTGGGGTCGAGGGTGATCTTGTCGAGGATCAGCGCAGGGATTCGGTCGCGAGCTTGGTGGCGTCGACGATTACCGCGTCGTCTCCTGTGGCGTCCGCGGTGCCTTTGCAGGTGAGCACGGCGATGACGATCGGCGCTCGGCCGCCGTCGGGCCAGGTGATCGCGACGTCGTTCAGGCAACCGTAGGCTCCGGTGCCGGTCTTGTCGCCGGTTGTCCAGTCGGCGGGGACGCCTGCGCGAATTCGCTTGCTGCCAGTGGTATTCGCCTTCAACCAGGAAATCAGTCGATCGCGCTCCGGGGTGCTGAGCGCGTCGCCGAGGACCAAGGCGCGATAGTCCGCAGCGAGCGCGGCGGGGGTGGTGGTGTCCTGCGGATCGCCGGGGACGGCGGAGTTGAGTTCGGGTTCCCAGCGATCCAGCCTGCTTACCTGGTCGCCGAGTGTGCGCAGGAACGCCGTCACCTCCGCAGGGCCGCCGAGTTCGCGCAGCAGCAGGTTGGCGGCAGTGTTGTCGCTGCGGGTGATCGTCGCTTCGGACAGTTCGGCGACCGACATTCCAGTGGCGATCTTCGTGCTGGTCACGGGCGAGTTCGCGACAAGGTCGGCCTCGGTGAACTGGATGACGCGGTCGAAATATCCGGTGTCGAGTGGATGCGCCTTCAGCAAGGCCGCCACGGCGAGCGTCTTGAATGTGGACAGCAACGGGAAACGCTGGTTGGCGCTGTTCGACACGGTTTTGTCGGTGCCGGTGTCCACGGCGAACAGACCGATTCGGGATTCGTAGCGCATCTCCAGGTCCGCGATCCGAGCGGCGGCCCGCACCGGCGCGGCGGTGCTCGGAAGCTCTTGCGCCGCTTGCGAATCGGTGCCGCAGGCAGCGAGCAGTGGCAGCGCGAGCGCGGCGGCGATGACTACCCGATTGTTACGTGTCAGCCGAAACATGCCCCTCACTGTGTCAGGCGGTCGGGTAGCCGAACAAACGGGCCTCGGCCCTGATAGCCGGTGCGACAGCACTCAGCGAGCCCGGGAACTTCCTCGCCGCCGGCGAACCGAGCACGTCTTCGGGAAATATGGCAGGAGAACGCGCTGAATGTAGAGCGCTCAGGGCACGGCAGGTGCACACCTAGGGAGGTGAGCACCTGCCCGACGTTGCGAGTCGCTACGCCGATGTGCCGTTCAGTCCTGCACGCACGCCTTCCTCGACCCGCTTGCCGAGATCGGCGTCGACGTTCTTCCAGTACTCGAAGACCCGGCTCAGCACCGGCTCCCGCACCCCACCGAGTACGTGGCCGACGATGTTGTTCACCAAGCGATCTCGCTGGTCATCGTCGAGGACCTCACGGACCAAGGTGCCCGCCTGGGTGAAGTCGCCATCCTCGGCGTGCTCGATGTAGCCCGCGCGCACGACGGTGGGATCGAACTCCCAGATGCCGCCATCCGGCGCCCGCTGCGGGTCGGCATGCGGGCCGCCGAAGGAATTCGGCGCGTACACCGGCACACTCGCGTCGTTGTATTCGTAGCGCATGGAGCCCTCCTTGGAGTAGGAGTTCACCTCGGCGGCCTTCGCGCGGTTCGGCGGCAACTGCGCGTAGTTGGTGCCGATCCGGTAGCGGTGCGCGTCCGCATAGGCGAACACCCGACCCAGGAGCATCTTGTCCGGCGAGAAACCAATGCCGGGAACGATATTCGATGGCTCGAAGGCGGCCTGCTCGATGTCGACGAAGTAGTTGCCCGGGTTGCGGTTCAGGGTCCACTTGCCGACCTCGATCAGCGGGTAATCCTGGTGCGACCACACCTTGGTCAGGTCGAACGGGTTGAATCGGTAGCCCTCGGCCTCGGCGACCGGCATGACCTGCACGTGCACCGTCCAACTCGGGAACTCGCCGCGCTCGATCGCGTCCCAGAGGTCCTTGCGGTGATAGTCGGCGTTCTCCCCGGCGATCCGGTCGGCGTCGGCCTGGGTCAGGTAGTCGATACCCTGGTCGGTCTTGAAGTGGTACTTCACCCAGAATCGCTCGCCCGCAGCATTGATCCACTGGTAGGTGTGCGAACCGTAGCCGTTCATGTGGCGGTAGGTCTTAGGGATCCCACGGTCACCCATCAGCCAGGCCACCTGGTGCGCGGTCTCCGGGCGCAGGGTCCAGAAGTCCCACTGCATGGTGTGATCGCGTAATCCGTTGCCGGGCAGGCGCTTCTGGGACCGGATGAAGTCGGGGAACTTGATCGGGTCGGTGATGAAGAAGACCGGAGTGTTGTTGCCGACGAGGTCGTAGTTACCGTCTTCGGTGTAGAACTTCACCGCGAAACCGCGTGGGTCGCGCCAAGTGTCGGGACTGCCCTGCTCACCGGCCACCGTGGAGAAACGCACCAGCGACTCGGTTCGCACACCCGGCTGGAACAGCTTGGCCTTGGTGTATCGGCTGACATCGTTGGTCACAACCAGCTCACCATAGGCACCCGCACCCTTGGCGTGCACGATCCGCTCCGGCACCCGCTCACGGTTGAACTGAGCGAGCTTCTCGATGAGGTAATGGTCGTGCAGCAGGATGGGCCCCTGGACGCCCGCGGTGAGTGATTCGTTGTCGCTCGGTACCGGGGTACCGGTGTTGGTGGTTGTCGGCTTGGTCATGTCGAAGCCTCCTCGGCTGATGGGAACAACGTCCCGGGGATCGGCTGTCCCCGGCTGTCGGGGTGACTACCGCTCTTGCGAACGACAGGTAGGGCACAGACCCCAGAAGACGACCTCTGCCTCATCGATCGTGAATCCGTGGTGGTCCACGGGTTCCAGGCAGGGGGCGCTGCCCACAACACAGTCCACGTCCACGACCGCGTCGCAGCTTCGGCACACCAGGTGATGATGGTTGTCTCCGGTCCGGGTCTCGTAGCGCGCGGCCGAACCGGCCGGCTCGATACGGCGCAGGATTCCGGCGTGTACGCAGGCCCGAAGCACGTCGTAGACGGCCTGCGTGGATACCGAACCCAATGCTTGCCTGACCGTGGCGGCCAGCCGATCGGCGTCCGAATGCGGTCGGGCCGCGACCGCATTCAGCACCGCGACCCGCGGGGCGGTAACCCGCAGGCCTGCCGCACGCAACTGTGTGCGCGGATCGGTGGCGTCGGTGTGCATGCCAACGATGGTCGCTTCTTTTCTGGAATTAGTCAAGAAATAGAATCTATAAGGTCACTGCTCCCCGCGAGCCGAGAGCGTGCAGCCGCACGTTGTGTGGGTCACATTCGGCAACGCGGAATAGATCGCGATGCGGCACGGTTGACCACCTCTGTCGGCGTCCGGACAGCCCCGGGCCTCACCCCTTTTTGTCGCTTCGAGCGACCACTCGCCGAGAGGCGCTTGTGGGACGTCGGCACCGAGCCGTGACGCTGGCGTGGCGTCCGGCGGCTCAGCGCCGCCAGGTCTGACGATCTGGCGGCGTTTCACATATTCGTGACGCTCCGATTCGGAGCACTGATTCGTGGTCGGCGACGCGGTGGTCGAGAATGCCGCCTTGGCAGCCATCGCGGTCGTGGCTGTCATCGCCATCATCACGGTCAATGACCACAAGTCCGAGCTCTCGGCGCACATGTTCGGCACGGCACCGCCAGGGTGCCGGTATCGGTTGCGGGCGTTGACGGAGCCGGAACGCATTCGGCGGCAACGGTTCGGACCACATCGAGTGCCGGCGGCGGCGGAACTGTCGTGCGCCCTCGGATATCCCCGAAATTCGGCCTCCGCATAGCGCCGAATTTTTGCCCGGCCGATGCTCAGCCTGTTGCCCAGTGCACCGGGTGCCGACGCGATAGCCTTTGGCCATGGGGCGTTTCTACGGATTCCTGGCAGGAATCGCGGCGGTATCGCTGGTGGCGGGGAGTGTGTTCGCCGGGAATGCGCAGGCGACCTCGAACGACCAGATGGCGTGCGGGGTGTCCTCCGGGCGGGAACCGCAGCGGGCGGCGCCGGAGCAAGTGGGGCTGAATTCGCAGCGGCTGGCCGAAGCACTGGCCTTCGCTGGTGGGCGGAATCGGTTGAATGTGCAGGTCTTCCGGCACAACTGCCTGATCGGCGAAGGGCCGACGAACGACCAAACCGGAAATGTCGCGTGGAATATCTGGAGCGCGACCAAAAGTGTCGTCTCGGTACTCGCCGGAATGGCATGGGACCACGGCAAACTCGATATCGATGCGCCGATCGATCGATACCTACCGCCGGGGCTCGGTGACGAAATACATCGGTCGATCACGGTGGAAAATCTGCTCACCGAGACCTCGGGGATGCGCGTCGGAGTGCTCACCGAAGGCATTACAGGAGTGATTCCACTCGACCCGAACAGCGCGGTGCAGGCACTCGGTGTGCCACTGGATAACCCGCCCGGCACGGTGTTCAGCTACAGCCAGCGCAATGTCGACCTGCTCGCGTATGTCATCGAATCAGCGATCGGCGAACCACTGCAACAGTTCGCGCAGCGGGAGCTGTTCGATCCGCTCGGCATCGCTCGCGGCGACTATTATTGGGCGCGCGATCGCGCCGGACACACCTACGGGTACGCACACTTGATGATCCCGCCGAACGATTTCGCGAAGCTGGGCCTGCTGGTGAGCAACAACGGGCGCTGGGGCACACAGCAACTCGTGTCGCAGGAGTATCTGCGGCAGGCGCGGCAGCCCTCGGCGGCGAACAGTTGCTATGGGTACCTCTTCTGGATCGGACCCGGGTGCTTGGAGATCGCCGCTTCGCTGCCCCCCGACGTGTATACGATGGCCGGGCTCGGTATGCAGGACGTATTCATCATCCCCAGCCTGGACCTGACCGTGGTCTGGACCGGGGTCTACGGCAATGTCAGCCGCCAGGGCCTGTCCGGAATCGTGCAGAACACCGCGGAACTGCCGCACGAATTCTTCCGCAGGCTGTTCGCCGCGTTCGACGAAAGGCCACTCCCGGACCCGGGTCCCTACATCGAGCCGCCGTTGCGACTGGATCCGAGCCGATACGTCGATGCCAACATCCTGCTCGCGGTCTTCGGAATCGGGCCGTCGGCATACCCGGGCTGCAATGTGTTCGCCTGCCTGAACTACCCGCTGGCCCCACCATTCGCGGACACCGCGCCCGGCTGCGTCGTTCTGGTATGCCTCGGCCCCGATCCACGCACGCCCGGGATCCGCTGAATCGCGTGCCATCACCGAATTTCACACCGAAGAAGGGCATTTCGCCTGCGGCAACAGGTCCCGGAATTGCGCCTGCCGCGCCGCCCATGCCTTTCGGCTAGGCCGGCGACCCGGTCAGATTCGTGACCCAACCGTGCAGCTCATCGGTGCGCAGTGCGGCTGCATGGCGTTTACGCAATGCCTGGGAGATCGGCCCATGGCGGCCATCGGCGATCAGTCGACCGTCGACCTCGGTGACGGGAGCCGCACCCGCGGACGTGCCGGAGACGAAAACCTCGTCGGCGATGTACAGCTCGGTCAGATCTACCGTCCGTTCGACGAACGGAATGCCACCCTCGGCGGCGAGGGTGAGGATGGTGCGGCGGTTGATGCCGTCGAGGATGTCACAGGACACGTCGGGGGTGATGAGGGTGCCATTGCGGACCAGGAAAATGTTGGCCGCACTGAGTTCGCAGACATGGCCGTTGCCATCGAGGAAGATGCAGTCGTCGTAGCCGCTATCGATGGCATCCTGCTTGGCGAGCACCGAATTCACGTAAGCGCCGTTGACCTTCGCGCGCGAAGGAATCGCGTTGTCCGGAATACGCCGCCACGGACTGGATTTCAATCGCATGCCGTCCTGCGGGACGATCGGCACCGCGTCATAGACGAACATACTCACCTGAATCGCGCAGCCACGAACCCTGGTGCCGGGGATCGACTCGACGACATGCACTGTCGCCCGCACGAATACATCGGTGACAGGTGCGTTCCGTTCGATCAGTTCGACAACGGCGGCCCGAAACTTGGTGAAATCCCACTCGGCGGCGAAACGATCGATGCCGATGATCTTGCAGGACTCCTCCAGCCGCCGGAAGTGATCGTCCAACCGGAAAGCGGTGCGCGCCGATCCATCCACATGCACCGGGAACACGGTGTAGACGCTCAGACCGTAGAGAACTGCCGAGGACGCGACATTGACCGATGCCGAGTCAGCGGCAACGATCCGGTCGCCGAAGTACACGTAGGCATGCGGGTTCGTCATCGCCGGAGGCTAGCAATCGAAACGGCGTGCGGGCGAGCCGATTTTCGGCGTGCCCGCCCGATCAGCGCTCGGCGTGCCGGGCGAGTCGAGCCGTATCCATGTAATCACGGAACAGCACGACCTTTCCGTCACGCACCCGGACAACGTTGACAGAAGTACGGACCCGAGCCCGCCGCGCGCCGGGCACCGTCATGTCGACCTCTGTCTCCACCAGCACCAGCTCGGGATCGGTGGTCTCGTACACCTCGGGATAGATGTCGTGCACCTCGATGCCAGGGAGGTTCGACCAACGCTGGGTGAGGTGGGCCCGGACCTCATCGCGACCGACATATCGAGTCGGCATGCCGGGCAGGACGAAGGGTATTTCGAACACCACATCGGGAGCGAGCAGTTGCACGAACGCCTCGGCATCACGCACAGGCAGGATCGCGAATAGGCGTTCGACCAGCTCGCGCGGGCTATCCACCGAAGACTTCACCATGAAACACCTCGTCAATAAGCGGAACGTATACCCCGTTTATGATCCGGAACGATCGCCCCGTTTGTCAATGAGCGCAGTAAACTCGTCGTTCGTGACCGATCCACCGAAACAGGAACCGCGCACGCTGCGCGCCGACGCGCGCCGCAACCGCGATCGCGTGCTTGCTGCCGCCCAGGAGGCTTTCGCCGCCGAAGGTCTTTCGGTCCCTCTAGACGAGATCGCACGCCGGGCCGGCGTCGGCGCGGGCACCGTCTACCGGCACTTCCCCACCAAGGAGGCGCTGTTCGAAGCCGCGATCGTGGAACGCATCGAGCGCATGGCATCGCACGCGCGCGAACTGTCCACCGCCGAGGACTCCGGCCGGGCCTTCTTCGACTTCCTCGACGTGATGGCGACCGACGGTGGGCTGAAACGCGACCTGGCCGACGCCGTCGGCGGACAACTCCCCCCCGAGCACCTCGCGCCCGTAGCCGAAATGAACCGCGCGATCGGCGAGTTGCTCCGGCGCGCCCAGCAATCCGGCGCGGTCCGGACCGATATAGATATCGACGACCTGATGCGAATCATCAAGGGCACCTTCATCGCCGCGCAGGGCACCGGCGTGACCAACGATCAGCGGCGACGCAGCTTCATGGTCATGTTCGACGGCCTACGGCGGCGCTGAAGCGCACCGAGTGCGGCACGTAACGTCGAACGGCGCGGTGATCCACCCATTGTGGACCACCGCGCCGTTCGGTGATTCGATTCGCCCCGCCGGACTCAGCGGTCGGCGAGTAAGACCTCGGCGATCTGAATGGTGTTGAGAGCAGCACCCTTTCGCAGGTTGTCGCCCGAGATGAACAAGGCGAGACCGCGACCGTTCGGCACACCGGGATCCTGGCGGATGCGGCCGACGAGGGACTCGTCGATGCCGGCAGCCTGCAACGGGGTCGGCACCTCGACGAGCCTGACGCCCGGCGCCTTGGCCAGCAGTTCCTTGGCACGCTCCACCGAAATCGGTTCCGCGAATTCGGCATTGATCGACAGCGAGTGGCCGGTGAAGACCGGGACACGCACACAGGTGCCGCTGACGAGCAACTCGGGCAGGCCGAGGATCTTGCGGCTCTCGTTGCGCAGCTTCTGATCTTCGTCGGTCTCACCGGAGCCGTCCTCGACGAGCGCGCCCGCGAGCGGGATCACATCGAAGGCGATCGGCGCGACGTACTTGTTCGGCGCGGGGAACTGCACCGAACTACCGTCGTGCACCAGCTTTTCGGCGTCGCCGACCACGGCACGCACCTGGGATGCCAGCTCCTCGACCCCGGCGAGCCCGCTGCCGGACACCGCCTGGTAGCTGGAGACGATCAGGCGCTGCAGCCCTGCCACATCGTGTAGCGGCTTGAGCACCGGCATCGCCGCCATGGTCGTGCAGTTCGGGTTGGCGATGATGCCCTTGACCAGATTGCGCGTCTGCTCCGGGTTCACCTCGCTGACGACCAGCGGGACCTCGGGATCCTTGCGCCAGGCCGAGGAATTGTCGATGACCGTCACACCGGCCGCCGCGAAACGCGGCGCCTGCACGCGGGACATGGTCGCGCCCGCGGAGAACAGTGCGATATCGAGGCCGGAGGGGTCGGCGGTCTCGGTGTCCTCGACAACGATCTCGCCACCACGCCACGGCAGCGTCTTACCCGCCGAGCGCGACGAGGCGAAGAACCGGATTTCGTCGGCCGGAAAGTTGCGCTCCTCCAGCAGTTTTCGCATGACAGCGCCGACCTGACCGGTCGCGCCGACAACGCCTACCCGAACTCCCATGGCCTATCGCCCCGTTCCCGCGTGGACAACGGCGACCTCGTCGCCGCCGAGGTCGAAGGCCCGGTGCAGCACCTTGACGGCTTCGTCCAATTCGCTGTCCCGGACGAGCACCGAGATCCTGATCTCCGAGGTGGAGATCAGGTCGATGTTCACACCCGCGTGCGCCAGCGCCTCACAGAAGGTGGCCGTCACGCCGGGGTGGCTCTTCATACCCGCGCCGACCAGCGACACCTTGCCGATGTGATCGTCGTACAGCACCTGGGAGAACCCGATTTCGTCCTGACGCTTGGTCAGCATCTCCACCGCACGCGCACCGTCGGTCTTCGGCAGCGTGAAGGTGATGTCGGTCTTGCCCGTATCGATCTTGGAAATGTTCTGCAGCACCATGTCGATGTTGATCTCGGCATCGGCGATGGCGCGGAAGACCTTGGCCGCGTAGCCCGGTTCATCCGGCAGTCCGACCACGGTCACCTTGGCCTCGCTGCGGTCGTGCGCGACGCCCGTGAGGATTGCTTTCTCCAAGGGGATGTCCTCCATCGATCCGTAAACGTAGGTGCCCGGCTTGTCGGTGTAGGACGAGCGCACATGCACCGGAACGTTGTAGCGGCGCGCGTACTCGACGCAGCGCAGCATCAGCACTTTGGCGCCGCAGGCCGCGAGCTCCAGCATCTCCTCGTAGGAGACCTGCTCGAGTTGCTGGGCGTCCGGCACGATCCGGGGGTCGGCGGTGAAGACGCCGTCCACATCGGTGTAGATCTCACAGACGTCGGCCTCCAGCGCCGCGGCAAGCGCGACCGCGGTGGTGTCGGAGCCGCCGCGGCCGAGCGTGGTGACGTCCTTGCTGTCCTGGCTGACGCCTTGGAAGCCCGCGACGAGCACGACGAGCCCTTCGTCGAGCGCGCTGCGCAGCCGACTCGGGGTGACGTCGATGATTTTGGCGTTGCCGTGCGCGCCCGTGGTGATCACGCCGGCCTGCGAGCCGGTGAACGAGCGGGCCTCGGCGCCGAGGGAATGGATGGCCATGGCGACGAGCGCGTTGGAGATCCGCTCACCGGAGGTGAGCAGCATGTCCATTTCACGGGCAGGCGGCGCGGGCGCCACCTGCTGTGCCAGGTCCAGCAGTTCGTCGGTGGTGTCACCCATGGCCGAGCAGACGACCACCACATCGTGGCCCTGCTTCTTCGTCTCCACGATCCGTTCAGCGACGCGCCGGATACGCTCGGCGGTTGCCACCGAGGATCCTCCGTACTTCTGAACCACGAGAGCCACGAGAGGGTCCTCCAAGATCGACAATCAGCTGCTGACAGCCACCAAGACTACCGACTCGGGTCCAGTGGATTTGTCGGTACCTCCTCAGCTCACGCGGATCGAAGGGGCCATTCGCGAATCGAACTCGGCCGAAAGGGTTTCCAGCAACCAGCGATTCTCGGTGTTCTCCGAGCGCCGCGATCAGCCACTCACCGTCCCGCCGAACGAACACGGTCGTCTGGACTTTGGTGTTGCGGCAGTTGCGCCGCTTGCGCCCCTTCACCACCGCGCCTTGGCCGTGCACGACCGCCATATCCGGGGCTCCGGTGGCGAGCGACACCGCGGCTACCCGCACGATGGAACCATGAAGAGCACGGTGTTCGAGGTGACAACGGGGCACAGTGAAGTCGTCTACGACCTCACCCCGCAGTGCACGCAGTTCGCCAGGGAGGCGGGCGGTGACGGTCTGCTGCACGTCTTCGTCCCGCATGCCACCGCGGGAATCGCGGTGCTCGAACTCGGCGCGGGCAGTGACCACGATCTGCTCGCCGCATTGCGCGAGCTGCTACCCGCCGACGACCGCTGGCGGCATGCGCACGGATCCCGCGGCCACGGCCGCTCCCACGTCATGCCCGCGCTGATCCCGCCCTACGCCACCATCCCGGTCATCGGCGGCGCGCTGACGCTGGGTACCTGGCAGTCGATCGCCCTCGTCGATCTCAATGTCGACAATCCGGACCGCCAGGTTCGCCTGTCCTTCCTCACCGACGACTGAGCTCAGGAGCGCACGTCGCGACCAGCTTGCCGACCGTGCCGCTGTCGGCCGATCAGGCCCGGCTCAACCACGTGACCTGCGTTCCATTGCCGCTGACCACGCGTCGGCGTGAACAGCGCCGGACGGAACTCGCCCGCGAGCCAGATGTCTATGCCGTCGGCTTGCTTCAGCGTGCGAACCAGGCCGATCGGGTCGCTCTCGACCAACTCCACCTTCGGGTCATCGATCCGACCGAGCGTGCTCGACACCACGTACTGCCGCATGTGGGCGTACGGGCTGGTCACACCGATGGCAAGGCTGGGCTCGTACGTGCCCGCGACCCAGCACGAGGGTGTCGAACTTGTGATCGGGTTCATCCACGACCAACCCCAGGTGCGGGCGCGCATGGGTGGGCAGGGTCCCGTTGAATTCGATATCCGCGCGGACTCGCGCGGTGCGCACGGCGCGCAGTTCCGGTCGCCTGGTGGCCTCCAGTCGCAGCTCCCCATCATCGGAGACCGGGACTGACCTCGGCGCTTGTGACGCGCATCACTTGCATTCGATAATGGAGCAATGATGGCGAATGTCGGAGACCAACTGCTGGTACACGGGCACGTTGTGGGTCAAGGTGACCGCCACGGCGAGATCATCGAAGTCCGCGGACCCGAAGGCGGACCGCCCTACCTGGTGCGTTTCACCGACGGGCACGAGTCGCTCGTCTACCCGGGGCCGGATGCGGTGATCGAGTCGAAGTAGCCGACCCGACCACCTGCGGCCCGGCCGGACAGCGATCGGCCATGCCCCACCACACGCACCGATCCCACGGATGACAAGTCCGCTGGACCGGTGAATTCGCCTTCGGCGCACCTGCGAATTCGGAATCCGTTCGCACCGTTCGCGTTCGGTCGACATCGGTGTGATGTCCGATACCGCCGCGTCTACAGGTGGTCTTAGCCACTGACCACACAGTTGACGACGCTATGTGTCGCTGGGCACAATCGCCGATGTAAATGGGCGGGGGCGGAGGTATGGATGCGCACAAAAACCGATATCCGATTCGTCGTCGATGCCGACCCTGATCAGGTGATGGATGCTCTGGCCGCGGTCGAATTGCTCCCCGAATGGTCGAACTCCTACCTCGATGCACGGGTCGCGTCCCGGGATGACCAGGGCCGGCCGCGACGGGTGTTCGTCAAGGCGGAATTGATCGGCGGCTCGGATCTGCAGGTGCTGGAATACGGCTGGACCGACAATCGGGCCGCGTGGGAGGTCACCGACAGCACGCGTGGTGTGAAGGGTGGGGGCTGGTTCGAAATCTCCGACGGCAAAGACGGCACGGACGTCTGGTATCACGTCGAGCTGTACCTGCCGATCCCGGTGCCCGGACTGCTCGTCAGTCGGACACTGCGACGTTCGTACGAAGAGGTGGTGGCGAACTTCATTGATTTCGCCGAGCGATTTCGGGAGACCGAACCGATCGAGGCCGGGTAGCCCGTAGCCCCGCGCCGCAGATCCGGCGCGCACCTGTCGCACAGAGGTGCGAACATGTGCAGCATGATCGGTTCCAAAAGGATTCGGCTGCGGCAGGTTTCCGAAGGTGATTCGGTAACTCAGCTCGAGTTGTTCTACGACCTCGTTCTCGTCTTCGCCTTCACCATGGTGACCGACCTGGCCGCCGGGGAGACCAGCGCGAAGAACCTGCTGCGCGCGTTGCTGGTTCTCGCGGTGATGTGGTGGGTCTGGATCGCCTACTCCTGGCTCGGCAACGTCCTGCGCGCCGACGAGGGCATCACCCGGGTGGCCATGTTCGTCGCTATGGGCGGGGTGTTCCTCGCGGCGCTCACCATTCCGGAGGCGTTCCAAGATCTGTCGGGCGGCTGGTATGGCCCGCTGGTTTTCGCGATCGCGTACCTGGTCGTGCGGCTGGTGCACCTGGTCATGTTCTGGCTGGCCAGCGCGGAAGATCCGCAACTGCGCAGGCAAGCGATGAAATGGGGGGCAGGTTCGATCACGATCGGCACCACCCTGTTGGTGATCGCCGCGACGACCTCGGGCACCGTACAGATCGGGCTGTGGATCGCCGCGATCGCGGGCGACATGCTGTGGACGTTCCTGGCCGGTGAAGACTGGCGGGTGAATTCGGCCAGTCATTTCTCCGAGCGGTATGGGCTGATCATCATCGTCGCGCTCGGCGAATCGATCGTCTCCATCGGTATCGGCGTGGCCGGGCTGCCCATCTCGTGGCCGATCGCGGTCGGCGCGCTACTCGGCCTCGGGATCTCGGGACTGCTGTGGTGGGCCTATTTCGATGTCGCCGCGCTGTCGGTGGAACACGCGCTCGCCGAGGCCGAGGGCGAACGCCAGATCAAGATCGCCCGGAATTGCTATACGTTCTGGCATTTCCCGATGATCGCGGGAATCATCGCGTTGTCGCTCGGTTTGAAGAAAGTCCTGTACTACGTGGGCGACGCATCGCACCACACCCTGAAGGACGCGTTGTACGGAGTCCCACTGTTCTGCCTGTACGGCGGCGTGGTGCTGTATCTGTGCGCGCTGGTCGGGTTCAAGCACTATGCGACGGGCAAAGTCACGGTCGTGCGTGTGGTGGCCGCGGTGGCCCTGCTCGCACTGATCCCACTGGCGGCCGCATTGCCCGCGCTCGCGTCACTGTCGATTCTGTGCGCGGTGCTCGTTGCACTGATCCTCTGGGAGACCGCCAGGTACGCACAGCCGCGCCACGAGATCAGGCACGCGGTACACGACTGAGGTGATGGCGGACCGACGCCTCGGGGTGTGACGGGCCGTAGGCCGACGGCTCGACCCGCACACCGTTGTGTACGGCCGCCCTGATCTGGTCGATGTTCTCGCGCAGCATGTCCGAGACCAGCTCGTCGGTCCGCGGATCCTCCAGCACCTGGAACACGATCCGGAATGTGGTGTCGGCGATCAGCCGGATGATGTCGTCGTGGAACGGGATGTAGCGGACCCGCCCGGCCTGCGGGTCCTTCTTGATGAGTTCGAGGATCATCTCGTCCATTTCGACGCGGTTCTCTTGCAGCGCCGCCGCGATATTGCGGGTGTAGTGACCCGAACGCAGCACATGTGCGACCTCGTCCAGGACGGCGATGGTCATCGGCCGTTTGATGACCTCGACGATGGTCTTCACGAACCGGTTCACCACCGCGGCGGTCACCCGCTCACCGAGCGCCCGGTCCGCGACGCGACCGACGCGGACCGCGATCGCCACGATTCGCAGCAACCGGAACCCGCGGAGGAACGGGCTGGTCACCGGGATCATGCCCAGTACCTCGTACCAATAGATGAACGGGTAGGTCCACGGCCAACCCGCCCGGCGCCAGCGCCACAGGAATTCCGCGGCGAAGATCGCGCACACCGTGTAGTCGATGATCACGATCACCCGGTGGGTGTGTGCGGCGACCGGGAAAAAGGTGACCCAGGCGACCAACACCACCGAGACGACGGCAAGCGCCAGCATCACCAGGTCACTCCACAGGGCGGGCGGCCTGCGGAAGAAGCGATCCGGCTCCGGCGCTTCGTCGATACCCGAGACGGTGGTCGGAGCTGCCACGTGAGGAATCCCTTCGACGCCGAACGATCCCGGCCGAGAGTAATCGGCATCGGCAGAGCGCACTTCCCACATGTGCAACGGCTTGATCACCATCTCGGCGCAGACCCGCCGGTAGCGGCGACTATTTCCCGGCGCGCACGATCGCTTCGATGTTCCGTTCGGCTAACGCCGCGATGGTGAGCGACGGGTTGACCGTTCCCGTGCTGCCGGGAATGGCGGCACCGTCCATCACATACAGGCCGGGGTGGCCGTGCACCCGGCCATTGCGGTCGGTGGCCAGGCCGAGCACCGCGCCGCCCAGCGGGTGGGCGGTGAAATTCGCGTTCGCGTCGTACCCGAGGGCGCCGAATTGGACCAGCGCATTGGATCGTTCGGCGATGCGCTGGTCGACCGCGCGAGCGGCGGCGGCCGTCTCGTCCCGAATCCGGATCGGCCAGGACAACCCGACGCGGTTGCTCGCCCGGTCGTAACCGAATCGAGTGCGCGTCGGATCGAGCACCATGCCGAGTGAGGCCAGCGCGCCGGTCTCGAATGGAATGCCGGGGACGTACCAATTTTCGAGAGTCAGCGGCACAGCCGATTCGTCGAAGATCCGGCTGGCGCTCGGCACCGCCTGACCGAGCCCCGCCAGTTCGCTTGCGCCACGGGCGAGCACAACGTCGCCGTTGTTGCCCCAGCCGTCGCCGATGTGTTCGTTGAGATTCGGCAGTGTCCCGGTGGCCTGAGCCCGAACCAGCAGCTCCGAGGTGCCGATGGAGCCCGCGCCGAGAAACAGCCGATCACAGGTGAGGGTGCGGGTACCGAGCACTTCGCCGGTCGGGGCGAGTTTGGCGACGACGACCGAATACCGGCCGCCCGGCTCCTGGGCGATGGCCTCGACCCGGTGGCCGGGGAATACCGCGGACTTGCCGGTGTCCTGCGCGTACCGCAGGTAGTTCTGGTTGAGGTCGAACTTTGCGCCGTTGGAGTTGCCGAGATTACTGCGGGCCGCGATGGCCGACGGGCGGGTGCCGCCCGCGAGTTCGCCGCGCAGGATGTTCCAGTTGAAAATCGAGTCGTTGGGTATCGGCTGGTAGCCGGCCCTGCGCACCTGGTCGTCCCAGGAGCGGGAATGGGTGAAGGGCGCGGAGCCGTATAGGTCCGCGGGAACCGGGTTGAGCCGCAACATCTCTCGGACCCGCGGGTAGTAGACGCGGTCCATCTCGCCGTAGTCGACGGTGCCACCGAAGACATGGTCGAAGAACCGACGTTCGGGTGCGACCATCGCGCCGGTGAAGATCACCGAACCGCCGCCGACGGCCGCCGCCCGCCACACATCGATGCCCGGGTACTCGGTGCAGTCGAGCACACCGCCGAATCTGGCGAACTGCATCGGCACCTTGGTGACACCGGTGAAGGTGTTGCGATGCCAGAAGCCGCGGCCGTCGGGTAGGTCGTCGCCGGTGAAGATCTCCCGCCAAGGATCGTTCGGCCAGCGCGAGCCGCGCTCGAGCACCGTGTTCACGATCCCGGCTTCGGCGAGGCGCAACGCGGTGACCGCAGCTCCGAACCCGGAGCCGATCACGATTGCGGGCGAGTGCGCGGGCGGATCAGGAAGTGGCGCAAAGATTTCCGGCACCCAGGTGCGGAACAACGAATGCCAGACCGGATCCGCCACGGCAGTCCGGGGGTTCAGCGCCGTGCCTGCGGCACCCAGCAACGCAGCGGCACCAGCCGCCCTGAAAAAGGCACGTCTCTGCACCCAGGCCACCTCCCTCATCACGCATGGCCGAGCGCAGATTACATGGCAATGGCCGTCGCGTCACCCGCCGAAGGGCGCCCGATCGGCCGTACAGGAGGCGGTGGGATCCGGGAGTCGCAGGTCGATCAGATAGCGCTCCTGTAGCCGGCGGGTGCAGTCACCGGCCGGCTCGTGCCCGTAGCCGTCGACGACGACCAGCCGCGCATTGCCGAGCTCCTGTTGCGCCCGCCTGGCGAACGCCAGCGGGGTGACCGGGTCGAAACGATTGTTGAACAGCAGCGCAGGGACCTCCGAGCGCAACGTCCACGGGCCCGTATACCGCTGTGGATAGCCGTCCCGCGGCGCCGACCACGAGGCACACGGCTGTCGGAGGTACAGCCAGAACGCGGCATAAGTCGGGGCGTTGCCGGAGAATTCCCGCGCCAGCTCGGGCCACTGGTCCGGTCGTTCGGGAAAGTGACCGTCCGCACACGTGATCGCAGTGAAGGAGTCGAGGAAATTCAACGAGACAGGCTCTGCGGCAAGCGCTTTCCGCACGATGCCGGGGTTGCCCTCGGCACCACGCTCCAATTCCGCGAGCAGTTCGGCAAGCGCGGACCAGCCCTGCTGCGAGTCGTAGAGCAACAACGCCTGCGCCTGGAGGACCTCGCCGTAGCTCACCCGCACCGCGGTCTCGCCGCGCCCGACCTCGACCGCGCCCTGCCGCAACCGGTCCAGCAACGCGCGATCGCGGGCGCGCGCATCCTCGCCGGCGAACGCGCACTTCGGCTGGCCTGCCTGGGTGCACAACCGGACGAACTCGCCGAACACTTCCTCGGTGCCGATCGCGCTGTCGGCGACTGCGGCAGCCGCGTTGTTCGTATACGCGTCCGGATCGATCATCGCGGCGAGTTGCAGTGCGCGGACTCGGTCCCCGAACAACGCGCCGTAGACCTCACCGAGATAGCTCGCGTAGGAGGCGCCGGTGTAGGTGAGCTTCGCGTCGCCGACCGCGCGACGCAGCAGGTCGATGTCGCGCGCGGCGTCGACCGTGGTGAGATGCGGCAGCAACGCGGCGCTGTGCTCCGCGCAACCGGCCGCAAGCTCGCGACTGCCGCGCTCGGCGGCGCGCTCCTGCTCGACATTGGCGGGCGGCTGCGGGGAATTCGCCCAGAACCTTTGCTGCGCTCGGTGATCGGCGAAGCAGCGCACCTGTGAGCTGCGGCCGACCCCGCGCTGATCGAAGATGATCACATCGAATCGACGGCTCACCTCGCCGGGAAAGAGTTCACCGCGGGCTGCCCGGTCGAATCCCGATCCGCCCGGCCCACCGGCCGCGGTGACCAGCGTGCCGATGCGACCGACCGGGTCGCCCGCGGGCTGACGGAGGACCGCGAGCGGGATGGTCGCCCCGTTCGGTTGCGCATAGTCGAGCGGAACGGCCGCGACCGCACACTGGTACCTGCTCGATACGGGCTCCGCACACGGCGCCCAGTCCAACCGCGGCGTCGGCGCGGCATCGGCCTGCGCGACCAGTTCGACCGCCCTCGACTGCTGGTGCTTCGACTCCCGCTCGGCCGATGCACCGCAGCCACCCAATGCGGGCAACAGCGCGATCAACACACCGCATACGGCGATCCTCGACCTACCCACAGCGCTCATCCTCTGCCCACACCATGCCCGCGTCGTCCTCCTTTGTGACGAGATCGGCTGTGCCGCAGCGTTGGACGAGGTCCGGTCAGGCGGTGACCACTCGCCTGGGCCTGGCCACCAGTTCACCGCCGCAGTTCGGGCACACGCCGTTCATGGCCCGACCGCACGATTCGCAGAACGTGCACTCGTAGGAACAGATTCGGGCCGGACCGTCCGCGGTCAGGCCGACATCGCAGCGCTCGCACACCGTGCGCATCTCGAGTGCCATGCTGCTACCTCCGTCGTCACTTTCCACGGTAAATCTTTGCGCCCGGACCTATGCCGTCAACAGCCGGACGACCGCAATGAGCCCGACGACGACGATCACCCCACGCAGCACGTTCGGCGGCAACCGCCTGCCCATCTTGGCACCGATCTGACCGCCGATGACCGATCCGACCGCGATCAGCGCGACCACTCGCCAATCGACATCCGCGACCATCGTGAATACGACCGCGGACACGGCGTTCACCAGCAGTCCGAGCACATTCTTGACCCCGTTGAGGCGCTGGATGTCCTCGTGCACGAACACGCCCAGCAACCCGATCAACAGCACACCCTGGGCCGCGCCGAAGTAGCCACCGTAAATGCCCGCGGCGAAAACCGCGACGAACAAGATCAAGCCGCCGTGCTCGGGTTCCGGGCCGGTGTCGTTGTCTCGGCGCTGCTTCACCCAGCGCGCCAACCTCGGCTGCACCATGACGAGCACGAGCGCGGCGATGATCAGCACCGGCACGATCGCCTTGAAAGCCGAGGCGGGCAGCGTCAGCAGCAGCACGGCGCCGGTGGTGCCGCCCAGCAGCGACGCGGTGCCCAGGCGCAGCAGCCTGGCCCGCTGGCCTTCGAGCTCGCGCCGATACCCGATCGCGCCGCTTACCCCGCCGGGGACCAGGCCGATCGTGTTCGACACGTTTGCCGTCACCGGCGGCAATCCGAATGCCAGCAGCACCGGGAAGGTGATCAGAGTGCCCGATCCCACAATCGTGTTGATGCCGCCCGCCGCGATACCCGCGCCGAAAACGGCCAGTTGCTCCAGCCAAGTCATCTGCGTTCCTTCGACGTCCCGTCGGACCGAGTCCGTACAAGCGTGTATGCCCGGTGGGAACGCTATCGGCAACATCGGATGACCGGCTGACAGGACCGGGCTTTCGGGCCCGCATCGCGACACGGTAAACTTCCGGACATCATGCAGCGGGCACTTCTTCTCGGCCGCCGCGACGGGGTCTGATCGGACCGGCCTCCCGTCGCGGGGTTCTGCCGCGCCGGTCGACCCTTTTATATGGGAACCACCACACCCACTCGGAGAAACCGCATGTCCCCCGCTGATGTCTTCGTATCCGGCTCGCGCACCATCGCCGCCCCGTCGAAGCCCGCCCCGGCCGACCAGCCCGGCTGGAACACCCAGAAGAACTCCTCGATGCCGACCTTCCGGTACCGGCCCTTCGCCGAGGAGGTCGAGCCGATCGCGGTGCCCGACCGCATCTGGCCGGACAAGATCATCGATCGGGCGCCCGGCTGGTGCGCGGTCGACCTGCGCGACGGTAACCAGGCGCTCATCGACCCGATGAGCCCCGCTCGCAAGCGCCGCATGTTCGACCTGCTGGTGCGAATGGGTTACAAGGAGATCGAGGTCGGCTTCCCTTCGGCGAGCCAGACCGACTTCGACTTCGTTCGCGAGATCATCGAAGACGGCGCGATCCCCGACGACGTGACCATCCAGGTGTTGACCCAGTGCCGTGCCGAGCTGATCGAGCGCACCTTCGAGGCGTGCGCGGGCGCGACGAACGTGATCGTGCACTTCTACAACTCGACCTCGGTCCTGCAGCGGCGTGTGGTGTTCCGCGCGGACCAGGCCGCGGTGAAGAAGATCGCCACCGACGCCGCGAAGCTGTGCCTGGAGATCGAGAAGCGGTACCCGGACACCAACTGGCGCTACGAGTACAGCCCCGAGTCCTACACCGGCACCGAGCTGTCCTACGCCAAAGAGGTCTGCGACGCGGTCACCGAGATCATCGCGCCGACCCCGGCCAAGCCGATGATCATCAACCTGCCCGCGACCGTCGAGATGACGACTCCGAACGTCTACGCCGACTCGATCGAGTGGATGAGCCGCAACCTGGCTCGCCGCGACTCGATCGTGCTGTCGCTGCACCCGCACAATGATCGCGGCACCGCCGTCGCCGCCGCCGAGCTGGGCTACCAGGCAGGCGCGGACCGCATCGAGGGCTGCCTGTTCGGCAACGGCGAGCGCACCGGCAATGTGTGCCTGGTCACCCTGGGGATGAACCTGTTCTCCCGTGGCGTGGACCCGCAGATCAACTTCTCCGACATCGATGAGATCCGTCGCACCGTCGAGTACTGCAACCAGCTGCCGGTGCACGAGCGCCACCCGTACGGCGGCGACCTGGTGTACACCGCGTTCTCCGGCAGCCATCAGGACGCCATCAACAAGGGCCTGGACGCGATGAAGGCCACGGCCGACGCGGCCGACTCCGACGTGGACGACATCGTCTGGGAGGTCCCGTATCTGCCGATCGACCCGAAGGATGTCGGCCGCACCTATGAGGCCGTCATCCGGGTCAACTCCCAGTCGGGCAAGGGCGGCGTCGCCTACATCATGAAGACCGATCACGGCCTGGCGCTGCCACGCCGGCTGCAGATCGAGTTCTCCCAAGCGGTGCAGAAGATCACCGACGGCGAGGGCGGCGAGGTCACCCCGAAGGTGATGTGGGACGTCTTCTCCGAGGAGTACCTGAGCCCCATCCTGCCGCTGGAGCGGATGCGACAGAAGGTGACCGCGTCGGAAACCGATGGCGGCGTCGATGCCATTTCCGCGATCGTCAAGGTCGACGGCGTCGAGCAGGAGATCAACGGCAACGGCAACGGACCGCTCGCCGCGTTCGTGGATGCACTGGCAACTATCGGTTACGACGTGCGCGTGCTGGACTATTCGGAGCACGCGATGTCCGCGGGCGATGACGCGCAGGCCGCCGCCTACGTCGAGTGCGCGATCGGCGACAAGGTGGTCTGGGGTGTCGGTATCGCCACGTCGATCACCACCGCGTCACTGCGCGCGGTGGTCTCCGCGGTGAACCGGGCCCACTGATCTCGGTCGGCTAGTACGGTTGAAGCCGGACGTCCTGGTAAGCGACATAGTCGCCGTCCGGGGCGTCCGTCTTTCGATCCTGTTGGCAGAGACCGACAATCGGGCCATATCAGCGGCATGTCCGCATGGCGCGGCTGCTGTCGACACTGGGGGCGGGTCACCGAACCCCGTGCTAGCGTTGGTTCCGCACTCAAGCGCCGAGCTCTCTGCTCGAATTCCCGAGCAGATGGGGGAACTGTGACTACAAACGACCACAACCCGACTTCTCCGCCCTGGCTGCAGAGTCATTCGGTAGATACGGCCGACGTCACCACCGAGGCCGACGGACACCACGCGGCGCCTGACGAGGGGGCCGAACCGTCGGCCGCCGAGGTCACGCCCGAGTCGTCCGGCGACGCCGAAGCGCAAGAATCCGCAACGGATTCGGCGGATCTGCCTGCTGCCGAGCTACCAGACGCGGCCGCACCGCCGCAGCCGGAACCGGAGCCGCAGCTCGCCGGTTTCCCACCGGGTGTGGGTCCGATGGACCAGACCACCTCGTACGCGCAGGCCGCGCCGCCGCAATCCTACGGTCCGCCCGACGGATTCGCGCCGCCCGGTGCGCCGGAACAGTTCGCGCCGTACAACACCAGCCAGTTTCCGCAGCCGGTTCCGCACGCGGAGCCCTATCAGCCCGGGCCGTATCAGCCGGGTCCCTATCAGCCCGGTGGGCCTGTCGGTCCGACCGAGAACGGCAGCCATCCGGTGCAACCCGCGCCCGAGCAGCAGAACTACAGCGAGTACCGGCAGGAGATCGGTCCCGACGGACTCGTCCGGCGGGTGCCGCAGGACCAGCCGCAAGCCGATCAGAGCAGCGGGCCCATCTACAGCTGGGCGCCGCCGCCCCCGCCGATGCAACCACCCGCGCCGCCGCAGCAGCAGATGTACCAGCAGCCCGGCCCGCCCATGGGTCAGCCGCCCATGGGTCAGCCGCCCCTCGGGCCGCCGCCCGGACCGATGGGCCAAGTGCCGCCTCCCGGCTGGCCGGGCGAACACAATCCTCATCAACCGCAGCAGCCCTTCCAGCCGCAGCACATGCCGCAGCCGGGACAGCCCGGGCATTCGGTCAACGACCTGAACCTGCTCAAGCGCGCGCGCAAGGCGCCGCGCAGTGGCTGGCGCCGGGCGGTGCACAAGGCCACCGGCGGTGTGGTCAATCCGGGCGAATCCGCGGCCGATGTGGTCTACCGCGATCTCGTGGACCGGGTGAATCAGCCGGTGCGCGGTGACTACCGGATCGCGATCCTCTCGCTCAAGGGCGGCGTTGGTAAGACCACGACCACGGTCGGGCTCGGATCGACATTCTCGACGCTGCGCGGTGATCGCGTGATCGCGATCGACGCCAACCCAGACCTCGGCACGCTCGGCCACCGGGTGCCGCGCCAGACCCGCTCCACCGTGCGCAACCTGCTCGAAGACGAGCACATCACCAGGTACTCGGATGTCCGCGCGCACACCTCGCAGGCGCCGAGCCGACTGGAAGTGCTTGCCAGTGAACAGGACCCGGCGGTCTCGGAGGCCTTCAGCGAGGCCGACTACCGCCAGGCCATCGGCATTCTGCAGTCGTTCTACAACATCATCCTCACCGACTGCGGCACCGGTCTGATGCACTCGGCGATGGCCGGCGTGCTGGATATGGCCAGTTCGCTGGTGCTTGTCACCTCGCCCGCCATCGACGGCGCGCGCAGCGCATCGGCCACGCTGGACTGGTTGGACCACCACGGGTACAGCAAGCTCGTCGAGCGCACCGTCGTGGTGGTGAACGCCTCGCGCCGCGGCGCCTCGACGGTCGACCTCGACCAACTGCGCAAGCTGTTCCTCGATCGCACCCGCGCGGTGCAGGTGGTGCCCTTCGACGACCATCTCGCCGAGGGCGCGGAAATCGACCTGGAATTGGTGAGCAAGCCGACCCGGCGCGCACTGCTGGAGCTCGCCGCCATGGTGGCCGACGATTTCGGTTACATCGGCGCACAGCAGTACCGAGGCGGCCAGCCCGGACGGCACTAGCAGTTCGAAACCGCAGCGGCCCGGCGCTTGGGCGGGGCCGCGCTGTTTGTCGCGACACTATCGCGCCGTCACCCGACGGGCCGCGGCTTCGAAGGCCGCCAGCACGGCGGCGATGGCGGGACGCTGCTCGGCGTGCGGGCGGGTGGCCAGTTCGTAGAGGCGGGCGGCGCGGACGCCGGACAGGCGTAGCACCGCGAGATCGGGGTGGGCTACCGCGAAGCGGGGCATGAGCGCTACCGCGTAGTTCGCCGCGACGAGAGTCTCGATTACCCGGAAGTCGTTGAGGCGCTGCGCGATACGCGGCTCGACACCGGTCATGGTCGCGATCGAGCGGAGCACATCGTCGACGGGGAAGCCGCCGCGCACGCTCAGCCAGGTCTCGTCGGCGAGCTCGGTGGGAGTCACCTCGGTGCGACCGGCGAGCGGATGTGTCGGTGCGACAACGACATCGGTGGGTTCCCGCATGAGCACCCTGGTGATGACCCGTGGACCGGCGATCGAGGAGGCGCGCTCGTCGCGATGAGTGAGGACGATGTCGTAGTCCGCGAGCAAACGCGACACCTCCGATGGCGGCAGGTCTACGTCACCGGCCACTACCTCGACGCCGCTGTCGGCCATCGCGGGAAGCACGTAGGGCAACAGCAGTGCGGCGCCCGACGGGAACAGTGCCACGCGGACCCGCCCGCGCGGCGAGCCTCGATAATGCGCCATCTCGGCGACGGCCCGGTCCATGGCCGCAAGCACCTCGTCGGCCCGCAGTACGAGGGCCTGCCCCGCGTCGGTGAGCCGAACCCGGCGGCCGTCGGGCTCGAGCAGTGCGACACCCGCCTCCCTGGCCAGCACCTTCAGCTGCTGCGACACCGCGGACGGCGTCATCGACAGCGCCGACGCGACGGCCGCGATAGTGCCGCGGTCGGCGAATTCGCGCAATACTCGCAGGCGTTCGAGGGCCATGGGCGGCCCCGCCGAGGCACCGTCCGGAGTAATCATTCAGTAATGCTACATAAATGCTGCATATTAATTCGATTGTTCTTATGAGTTGAGCTGTTCACGATAGAACGCGTGACCAACCGTGACCGCCTGCTCGGCCTTACCGTCGTCCTGCTCTGGGGGCTGAACTTCATCGCCATCCGGGTCGGGCTCGACCACTTCCCGCCCTTCTTCTTCGCCGCACTGCGCTTCGCGGTCATCGCGGTGCCGGTCCTGTTCTTCATTCCGCGCCCGAAGGTGCCGCTGCGCTGGTTGCTGTTGTACGGCACCGGGTTCGGCATCCTGCAATTCGCCTTCCTGTTCACCGCGATGCGAGCCGGCATGCCGACGGGGCTTGCCTCACTGGTGTTGCAATCCTCGGCGCCGTTCACTGTCGTCCTCGGTGCGCTGTTGTTGCGGGAGCGGCTGCGGCCGGTCCAGGTGCTCGGCATCGCCGTCGCGGTGGCGGGCATCGCGGTGATCGGCCTCGACCGCGCGCAGCATGCCCCGCTGCTGCCATTGCTGCTCACGCTGGCGGGCGGGCTCGGCTGGGCCTTCGGCAATATCGGCTCGCGGCTTGCCATGACCTCCGGCGAGGTCAACCCGCTGCATCTCACCCTGTGGATGACCGTGGTGTCCCCGATCCCGATGTTCGCGCTGTCCGCGCTGATCGAGGGACCGACCACGGGTCTGGATGCCATGACCGATATCGGCTCCCCCACCGGTTGGCCCGCGCTGCTCGGTCTCGCTTACATCGTCGTACTCGGCACGGTCGTCGGCTCGGGACTGTGGACATACCTGATGAGCCGTTACCCGGCGAGCACGGTCGCGCCGATGTCGCTGCTCGTCCCGGTGGTCGGCATCGTCGCCGCCTGGGTCGCGCTCGGCGAGACTCCCTCGGTGTTGTCGGTGCTCGGCGGGCTGATCGTGATCGCCGGAGCCTTCGCGGCAACGACCACGGGCAGCCGTATCGGTACGAACAACCCGGCACCGGAGCCGGTCCCGACTAGTGCGTGCTCCAGCGAGGTCGCACCCGTGCCGACACTCGCCGGCCGATCGCGCCTCACGCAGGCCTGAGGCAACGGTCGCAACCGCCGGCCCGGGCGATCGGCGCCCACGATCCGTTGTCGGAGGCCGTGCTTGTTCGTGCATTCGCACCCGGCCGAGAGCCCCGAGGTTTACCATCAGGCGGCGGTTAACCAGGGTGGGGTAGCTGGGCCCGGGATAGGCCGCCTTACAGTGTGCAGTGCGTGTTAGTAGTCCCGAAAAGGCTGGGCAGCAGAGTTGCGCATGGCAGAACAGCGATGGACCGTGTCGCGAAGAGCGATGCTTCGTGGCACCGTCGCGGCGGGAGCGGCCACAGCGGGGGCATTGACAGCGGGCGGGTTACGACCCGCGCCCGCCTCCGGAAGTCCGAGCGGCAAGCGGGTCGCGGTGTTCGGTGGCGGGGTCGCCGGGTTGACCGCGGCGCACGAGCTGGCCGAGCGTGGTTTTCAGGTCACCGTCTACGAGCGTCGAGCGCTCGGCGGCAAGGCGCGCAGCATTCCGGTGCCGGGCACCGGATCGGCGGGTCGGCCGGATCTCCCCGGCGAACACGGGTTCCGTTTCTTTCCCGGCTTCTATCAACATATTCCGGACACCATGCGGCGGATCCCTTTCCCCGGCAATCCGAACGGTGTCTGGAACAACCTGATCGGGGTACCGGAGGCACGGTTCGCCCGGCGCGACGGCGACGATTTCCGGCTCCCGCTCGGACCCCGGGCCCGCACCGCGTTCACTCCGGAGATGTTCCGGGAGACCGTCGGCGCGACCATCAGCACCGCACTGAAAATGCCTACGGTCGAAGGTCTGTACTTCGCCGATCGCCTGCTCGTCTTCAACTCCAGCTGCGAGGCCCGCCGATTGGGGCAGTGGGAGCACATGTCCTGGCGTGACTACGTCGGTGGCCACCAGCGCTCTCACGAGTTCCGCGCGCTGCTCTCCCGCACCCTGACCAGCATCATGGTCGCGGCCAAGGAGGAAGTCGCCAGCGTCCGCACCATCGGCAATATGGGCGAACAGTTCCTCGGCAATCCCTTCGAGATCGGCAATGACGGCGCGCTCGACCGCGTGCTGAACGGACCGACGAATGCGGCATGGATCGACCCGTGGGTGCGGCGGCTACGTGAGCTCGGTGTGCAATTCGCGCTCGGCACCGAGGTACGCGGGCTGGATATGCGCGATCGCCGGATCGCCGGGGCTCGCGTCGTGGACGAGAACGGCGGGCAGCGCACCATCGACGCCGACTACTTCGTGGTGGCACTGTCGGCCGAACGGGCCCGGGCGCTGTGGTCGCCGGACGTGCTCGCGGTCCGGCCCGATCTGTCCGCGATGGACGGATTGTTCGTCGACTGGATGAACGGCATCCAGTTCTACCTGCGTACACCCGCCGATATCTCACGCGGGCACACTGCCTTCATCGATGCGCCGTGGTCGCTCACCGCGATCACCCAGAATCAGCTATGGACCAGCAAGCTCACCGAATTCGGTGACGGGACCGTGCAGGATTGCCTCTCGGTCGACATCTCGGACTGGAATACCCCGGGCCTGCTGTACGGCAAGCCGGCTAAGGAGTGCACTCGCGAGGAGATCGCGCGCGAGGTGTGGGCGCAGATGAGCGCGCACCTCAACGACCGCGGTGCGGTGCTGCGCGACGCCGACCTGCATTCGTGGTTCCTCGATCCCGGCATCACCTGGCAGGCCGACCAGCAGCACAACGCCAACGCCGATCCGCTGCTCATCAACACCGCGGGATCATGGGAGTGTCGGCCGCAGCCGCACGGTGCGCTGGAAAACCTTTTCCTGGCAGGCGATTACGTGCGTACCAATGTCGACCTCGCGACCATGGAGGGCGCCAACGAATCCGCGCGGGCCGCGGTGAACGCGCTACTCGACGTGGCGGGCTCGAATGCCGAGCGGTGCCGGATGTACACGTTGTATCGCACCGCCGAATTGGAGCCGTTCCGTCGCATCGACGCGGATCGCTATGCCGCGGGACAACCGAACCTGTTCGACCTCCAGCACTGAGCCGCGCACAAGTGTGATCGATCTCGCCGCATCGGAACAGAATTCGATCGCGCCGCCACTGCTACGGGTGTTCAATCGAATGATGCGCGAGAGCATCGGCACCGACGAGATCACCGGCCCCACCGAACTCAGGCAGCTGCTCGGCGACGTCATGCCGCGCGCCGCGAACAAGGAACGCACCACGCTGCACCCGAGGGACCGCGAATGGATCGCGAACTCGCCGTTCCTGATCATGAGCACCAGCGACGCCGACGGCAATTGTGACGCCTCGCCCAAGGGCGATCCGGCCGGCTTCGTGCGGGTGCTCGACGATCGGACCCTCGCGATACCCGAACGTCCCGGCAACCGCCGCGCCGACGGTTACCTCAATATCCTCGCCAACCCCCACATCGGCCTGCTGTTCCTGATCCCGGGCCGCCGCGAGACTCTGCGCATCAACGGTCGCGCCCGCCTGGTGCGCGATGCACCCTACTTCGACGACATGGTGGTCAAGGGCCATCGCCCCATCCTCGCGGTCGAGGTCGAGATCGAGCAGATATTCCTGCACTGCGCCAAGGCGTTCATTCGCAGCCATCTATGGGAGCCACAGCAGTGGCCCGTCGATACCCTGCCGAGCCCCGCCTGCCTGGTCAAAGAGGTCCACAGCGATATCACCGAGTCGATCGAAGAGCTAGAGCGCTACTACTCGCCGGAGAACTACAACGCCAAGCTCTACCGCGACTGAGCAACGCGGGTCCCGAAGCCACCACATAGACTCGCGGCGTGGCAGATATTTCGGTGCGTGGGCGGCTTGCACTGCGAGCGGCGGCCGCGGCGTCCTGGGCTTCGCAAAAGGCCGGACGCGGCAAAGGCTCGATGATCGGCGGATTGATCGCGCTGAAGATCGATCCGACGGTGATGGCGCAGCTCGGCCGCGGCAAACGCACGGTGCTGGTGACCGGCACCAACGGCAAGTCGACCACGACGCGGATGACCACGGCCGCGCTCAGCAGCCTCGGTCCGGTGGCCACGCAGGCCGACGGCGCCAACATGGACGCCGGGATCGTCGCCGCGCTGAGCACCCATCTGGGCACGCCGCTGGCCGCGATCGAGGTGGACGAGCTGCACCTGCCGCACGTGACCGACGCGCTGAATCCGACCGCCATCGTGCTGCTGAACCTCAGCCGCGACCAGCTGGATCGGGTCGGCGAGATCAACATGATCGAGCGCAAACTGCGGGCCGGACTGGCGGCGCACCCCGACGCCGTGGTGATCGCCAATTGCGACGACGTGCTGGTGACCTCCATCGCCTACGACCATCCGAACGTGGTCTGGGTAGCCGCGGGCAGCGGCTGGGCGATGGACGCGACCAGCTGTCCGCGCAGCGGCGAGCCGATCGTCTGGGAGGGCACGCATTGGCGTAGCACCGGTACAGATTTCCAACGCCCGGAACCGGATTGGTGGCTCGACGGCGAAAAGCTCTGTGGCCCAGAGGGTTTGCGATTGCCGCTACGGCTGGCCCTGCCCGGCCGCGCCAATCGCGGCAATGCCGCCCAGGCGGTGGCCGCGGCGGTCGCGCTCGGCGCCGACCCGGCAGCGGCGGCGACCGCGACCGGAACGGTGCAGGAGATCGCGGGCCGCTACCGGACCGTGCAGGTCGGCAAGCACACCGCGCGCCTGCTGCTCGCGAAGAATCCGGCAGGCTGGCAAGAAGCGCTGTCGATGATCGAGCCCACCGCGGCCGGGCTGGTGATCGCGGTGAACGGACAGGTGCCCGACGGTGAGGATCTGTCCTGGCTGTGGGACGTGCGCTTCGAACACTTCGAGGGGGTGCAGGTGGTTGCCGCGGGCGAGCGCGCGACCGATCTGGCGGTGCGCCTCACCTACGCCGGAGTCGAACACACCACGGTGGCAGATCCATTGCGCGCCATCGCCTCCTGCCCCGCAGGCCGAGTCGAGGTGCTGGCGAACTACACCGCGTTCCGCGATCTCAACCGCGACCTGGAGGGGCGGACGGCATGACAGAATCGACAGTGCGGATCGGGCTGGTACTGCCCGATGTCATGGGCACCTACGGTGACGGCGGCAATGCACTCGTGTTGCGACAGCGGTTGCGGATGCGCGGATACGACGCGGAGATCGTCGAAATCACTCTGGCCGAACCGGTTCCCGACTCGCTGGACATCTACACCCTCGGCGGCGCGGAGGATTCGGCACAGCGCCTGGCCACCCGGCACCTGCGGCGCTACCCGGGCCTGCAGCAGGCCGCGGCGAAAGGCGCGCCGGTACTTGCCATCTGCGCCGCCATCCAGGTGCTCGGCAACTGGTATGAGACCTCCTCGGGCGAACGCGTCGACGGTGTCGGGCTCATCGATGTCACCACCGCACCCCAGCACAAGCGCGCCATCGGTGAGGTGACAACCACACCCATGCTCGCCGGTCTCACCGCACCGCTCACCGGTTTCGAAAACCACCGCGGCGGAACCACACTCGGCCCCGACGCGACCGGCCTCGCCCGCGTCACCCGTGGTGTCGGCAACGGAGTCGGTGACGGGTTGGAAGGCGTCGTGCAGGGCTCCACCCTCGGCACCTACATGCACGGCCCGGCCTTGGCCCGCAACCCCGAACTCGCCGACCTGCTGCTCACCCGCGCCCTGGGCGTATCCGAGCTGGCACCACTCGACCTTCCCGAGGTCGAACAACTCCGGCGCGAACGCCTGCGAGCCTGACGCTAGATTGCCAGAATCGCGACCTCATATTTCTGGCAGTAGGGATCTCGCGTGACGAGTGTGAGACCTTCGCTCTTCGCTTGAGCCACCAACATGCGGTCGAACGGATCCCGATGGATCAATGGGAGGCGTCCGGCCGCGATGGCGTGATCGTGGTTGATCGGCAGCGGAACGAATCCGCTGTCGCGGACACGTTCGGGCAGATCCGCGGGGCCCTGCAGCTTTCCACTTGCGTGCTTGATCGCAACTTCCCATATTGTCGCGGAGCTCAGATAGACATCCGGATCATGGTCGAGCCGTCCCTTCAGATCATCCGACAGCCCAGGATCGTCGTTCAACCACCACAACACCACAGGGGTGTCCAACAGCAAGCTCATGGCCGCAGACCGAAGTCGTCGGCGATTGCCGCGTTGGTCTCCTCGGAGTCCCAATCCGGCGCGAGCACCAGTCGGCCGCGCAGCGACCCACGGCCGGTGCGCTCGGCCCGGCGGACCAGCGGCACGACCTTGGCAACGGGGTGGCCGGCACGGCTGATGACAATTTCCTCACCGCGTTCGACCCGCTCGATAATTCTCGACAGGTTTGTCTTGGCCTCGTGGATATTGAATTGTTCCGCTGCGTTGGACCGGATCGTTCAGCAGGCCGCGGCGCCACACAACTCGTGGACCAGGCGCATCTTCTCCAGGACCGGGTCGGGCAGGACAAAGGGGTAGAGGTCGGGGTGGCCCATGGAGCGGTTGACCATGTTGAGGGCCCAGGCCAGGGGCAACCAGAGGTCGATGATCTTGTCGAAGCCGGCACGGCCCACTTGCGGACGGTCGAGGGTGGCGCCCGCCGGTGCGAAGCCGAAAGCCGCCGCGGTGTCGAGGGTGTCGCGGATATGCAAATAGTGGGCGAAGGTCTCGGCCCAGTCCTCGGCGGCGTGCATGGTGGCGTAGGAGGAGACGAAGCTGCCGTCCCAGCCGGGCGGGGCGCCCTCGGAATAGTGATGATCCAGCGCGGCCTGATAGTCGGCGAACGGATCGCCGAAAAGACCCCGAAAACGCTGCAGTGCCTCATCATCGGCGACGAGCACGGCGAAGTAGTAGTGCCCGATTTCGTGGCGGAAGTGGCCGAGCAAGGTGCGGTAGGGCTCATCCATTTCTATGCGCAGCTGCTCGCGATGCGGGTCGTGCGCCTCGGCGAGATCCAGCGTGATCACGCCGTTCTTGTGCCCGGTGGTGACCTTGTCGGTCGCACTGGAGAGCAGATCGAACGCGAGACCGGCTTCCGGGTTCCGGTCGCGGCCGATGATCGGCAGTCCGAGCTCCGCCAATTCCATGATCAGCCGTCGCTTGGCCGCTTCGGCCTCGGCGAAGGCCTGTAGGCCCGCGGCGTCATAGTCGTGCGGGCGGGTGCGGGTCAGACGGCAGGACTCGCAGAGCATCGGACCGCCGGAAACGGGTGTGCCATCGGGGACGTGCACCATCCAATTGCACTGCGCGACATGTAGGTTGTCGCACAGCCGGAACCTGCGCCCGTCCACCGCGCCATCCGGACGTCCGTCGGGCCCCGCGGTGGCGGCATCGGAGATCACCAGCAATGCGCGATCGGCAAGGCTGAAACCCAGTGGACTGGAACACGACAGGCAAACGGAGTTCTCGAAAGCCAACTGCTGGCCGCAATTCGGACAGGTGAAATCGCGCATGCCGCTACCCCGCTACCGGTGCGACATCGACCGAGACGGTAATAGAGCTCTCCTTGGCGTCGGTGTAGATAATGCCGCGCAGCGGTGGCACGTCGGCATAGTCGCGACCCCACGCGACGGTGACGTAGCGCTCGTCGGCCAACTGATCGTTGGTGGGGTCGAAGGCGATCCAACGACCGGTCCGGTCGTGCGCGGCCTCGCCCGGCAGCCACACCGCCGACCAGGCGTGGGTGGCATCGGCGCCGATCATCCGTTCCTTGCCCGGTGGCGGGTCGGTGGCGAGATAGCCCGAGACATATCGGGCGGCGAGGCCGTGTGAGCGCAGGCAGGCGACACCGATCCTGGCGAAGTCCTGACAGACGCCCGCGCGCGCGGCGAACACATCGGCGACCTTGGTGGAGACGGTGGTAGAGCCCGACTTGTAGGTGAAGTCGGCATAGATTCGAGTGTTCAACTCGCGCACCGCCTCCAGCAGCGGTCGCCGCGGAGTCAAGGATTCGGCCGCATAGGCGGTGACTTCGGGAGTGATCTCGGGCGGCTGCAGGTCCAGGGTGAACTCCACCGCCAGCGGTCCGGTGGTAGCGGTCGGTCGGGCGTTCTCCCATGGTGCGGCGGCCGGACCGATATCGGTGTGGTCCGGTGTGTCGACCTCGACCTCGGATGCGCCGGTGACGACGAGCTTCCGATGGTCGGCCGTGACATGGAAGTAGGAGGTGGTGTTGCCGTAGACATCCGTGCCGATCGACCGATCCGACGGCACCGGATCGATGTCGATCTCATGCGAGAGCAGCCGCTGCCCGGGGAATTGCCGAGGCGTGAGATAGGCGCGCCCGTAGGAGCTGCTCACCTCATCGGAGTACGAGTAGGTGGTTCGATGCGCGACCCGATAGCGACGCGCGGAATCATCGCGGCCGATCATCCGACCACCCGCGTGCTGCCCCACAGCGGCTGAATACCCACTGGCAGCGCCAATCTCGTGGTTTCGAACGATTCGGAAATTTTCCGCAGCCGCAAGTGCACACCCTCCAGGAGCTCCGCCAACTCGCTACGTCTGCCGTCGGCGTCGATGACGTCCAGGTCATCGGGGTCGACGCGGCGCAGCATCCGTTGCGCGTCGGCCAGCAATCGTTGTGGCCGTGACGATCCGGAAGCCGCGGGCAGCGCCCGGAAGTCCGCCTCGAGTTGCTCGAGTTGATAGGCCAGCGATCGCGGATTGGCCGCGTCGAACAACAACAGCCCGGCGACCGCGGAGACCCGCACCGAATCCCGGTGCCGCCGACGGTAACTCACCGACGACTCGGTGGCGCGCAACACCGCCTCGGTCACCACCCGTTCGGCCTCCGCCGGATAGGTCGCGGTCAGCGCCGCCGACAACAGCGCGGTCAGCGCGATCCCACGTTCGATGCGTTTACCGATATCCATGACGTACCACCCGGTGTCACGCACCAGCGATTCGGCGCCGATCCCCGACAGCGACAGCAGCGCGGCAAGAGACAGCGAATGCACGGCCGACAACGCGGCCTCCTGGTCGCTCTCGGAGCCGCAATACTCGATCAACGCTCGATCTACCGCACTCAGAATCATCCAGGTGTCGGCGGACAATTGATCACGCACCGCGCGCGCCGCCGCCTCATACCGATCGATGGCGAAGGCCAGCGAACCCGGTGTGCCCCGATCGGCGGTCAGCTGCACCAGATATTCGTATCCTTCGCGCGAGGCCCCCGCGACCGGTGGCCGACCGTCACGCGCGGCCTGCTCCGCGAAGCTCGCCGAGGTCGACTGTTGTTGCTGCGCAGAACTGCCGGCCTCGCTCGACGCCTCCTCGACATCGCCCGCGTCTTGTCGGTCATCGGTCGAATCGACCGGTGGACTGTCATCCACCGGGGCGAGGGTTCCGGTCATTCGCGCCAGGGCCGACATCAGTGCCGTGACCGCGTCCGCGCCTTCGAGCCACGGGCGGTAGCGGAAGTCCTGGTACTGGTCGTGGGTCGCGATGAGCAGGCGCACCACCGATTCTGCTCGTTCGCTGTAGCGGCCCATCCAGAACAGATCGTTGAGGACGCGCGGCGAGCTGACGGCTTCGAGGGCGGGACCGCGGCGCTCGCGTTCTTCGTGCACCGGCTCGGTGGCGATGGCCGCGACCGCGGTGGGCGCGGCGCGCACCCAAATGTCCTTGGCGGCAACCTTGATGACCACCCGTTCCGGCTGCACGCGCTGACGCAGTTGACCGAGACCGCCCGCCATCGCCGTATAACCACCGCGGCGGGCCAGCGAGAACAACCGCATCCCGACCGGCGACGCGGCGAGACCCCCGTAGCCCTGGACGGCAGGAGCCACCGAAAACTGGGCCGGATCCTGACCGACCCATTGCCAACCACGAGCCTCGATCCGCGCCGCGAGTTCCAAACGTTGCTCCGCGGACAAATCGGGACCGAATTTCGTCGAGCCGTCGACGGTCGACCGAATGATGAGGCGGTCGAGATTCGCGAGCAAGTGCGACCGTTCGGCGTCGTCGCCACCCCAATACGTGGGTGCACTCTCGAGCACCAACTCCTCGCCGAGTAGTGCTCGCGAGATCTGCGGCAGGAATCCGGGCAGCGCGGGATTCTCCAGCAGCCCACTGCCGAGGGTGTTCACCACGGTCACCGCGCCGCGCCGCAGCACTTCCACCAGACCCACCACACCGAGTCGGGAATCCGGGCGCAGATCGAGCGGATCGGAGAATTCGGCGTCCACGCGGCGCAACACCACATCGACTCGCTTCAGCGTGCCGAGCGAGCGCATCCACAGCGCACCGTCGCGCACCACCAGATCCGCGCTCTCGACCAGCGGAAAACCCAAGTTCGATGCGAGATAGGCCTGATCGAAAGCGGTTTCGGAGCGCACACCCGGACTCAGCACCACCACGACGGGATCGTCGTCGGCGTTCGGCGCGGATTCGATCAGCATCAGCCGCATCGCCCGCGCGAAGGGGGTGAGCGGTCGCGGATTGGAGTGCTCGAACGCCTCCGGGATCGCCGTGGACACCACGTGTCGATCCGCCAGCGCATAGCCCGCGCCCGACGGGGCCTGTGCCCAGTCTGCGATGGCGCGGAACTGTCCGTCACTCCATCTGCTGATATCGCAGGCATGCAGGAACAGCTGATGCCGCCCGGGCACCGTGATGCCGTGCGCGGCCCGAACGTAGCCGTTGCTACCGAACACCACCTCCGGCGGAAGTAGGCCCGAAGTAATAGTGCGACGCGCACCGTAGATGTCGGTCAGCACCTCGTCGAGCACCCGTGACCGCTGCACGAGGCCGGCTTCCAGCCGGGTCCAGTCATCGGCGGAAACCAACAATGGAATGGGGTCGAGCCGCCACGGGGTCGGGAGCGCCGGATCTTGCGGCGAGATGACCTCGGTGTAGTAGATGCCGTCGTCGTCGATCAGCCTGCGGACCCGGCTGTCGAGCCTGCCGAGCCCGGTGGTGCCGAGCTCGACGAAGTCGGCGGAGAGCTCCGACCACATGCGCCGCACCCGGCCGTCGCCGTCGACCAGCTCGTCGTAGTAGCCGTCCACCGGGCGGCCGCATTCGTCGTAGGCCGCACTGTCCACACCCTCGGCGCGATAGCGGGCGAACTGTTCGGCGAACTGTTCGCGCACATCCGGCCCGACGTCATCGTACGGCGGCTGCTCCGGTCGAGCGGGACCCCCGTGGTCCTGCGCACGCTGAGCTTCGTCGCGCATTGTCACCGCGCCGACCTCACTTCCGCTGCCAGAGGTTGCCGTGGCGCGCCGGATGGACGCGCCGTCGACCTACCGATCGCTGACCAGTCGCCATACCGTCCTGGCCCGGCGTAGGTCGAGAATGCCCGGCGCACCGATATCAGTGGACTGCGCTGTCATCTTCGCACGTAGCTCCCCCGGATCGACCCGAGCGGTTGTGTGCCCGGCCGCCTCGAAGCGCCGATTGCGGCGCGATTGCGCGGCCACCGCATTCACCGGAGGGTCGTCGTAGGCCATGCCCCCCGGGTGTGCCACGTGGTAGGTGCAGCCGCCGCGCGAAAGTCCGGTCTCGGCATCGATCAGGTCGAAAAAAAGCGGCGCGTCGACGGTGATCGAGGGGTGCAACGCATTCGGCGGCTGCCATGCTCGGTAGCGCACACCGGCCACCTGCACATCGGCCTTGTCGGTGGCGAGCAAAGGCACCGGCATGCCGTTGCAGGTCAACACGAAACGGCCGCGATCGGCACCGACCACCCGCACCTGCAGCCGCTCCACCGAGGAGTCGACGTAACGGGCGGTGCCGGTCTCGGCGGTCTGCTCGCCGAGGGTGTTCCACGGTTCGATCGCGCCGCGCAGTTCGATCTCGACCGCACCGAGCACCACGGTGCCGATGCGCGGGAAACGGAACTCGGTGAACGGGTCCAGCCAGCTGGTGTCGAAATCGATGCCGTGCGCACGCAGGTCCGCGGCGACCTCGGCGATATCGGCCATCAAGAAATGCGGAAGCAGATAGCGGCCGTGCAGATTCGCGCCGTGCCGAATCAGCGCGGCATGCAAGGGCCGCGACCAGAATCGGGCGACCAGGCCGCGCACCAACAGCGATTGCACCATCGCCATCTGAAAGTGCGGCGGCATCTCGAAGCCGCGCAGCTCCACCAATCCGAGTCTGCCCCTTGCGGTTTCAGGACTGTAGAGCTTGTCGATGCAGAATTCGGCGCGGTGGGTGTTGCCGGTCAGGTCGGTGAGCAGATGACGCAGCGCGCGATCGATGTACCACGGGGAGATATCTTTCGGCGCGGAATCCCCACTCAGCCTGGCTATTTCGGCAAAGGCGATCTCCAGCTCGTACAGCGCGTCCTCGCGACCCTCGTCCACCCGCGGAGCCTGTGAGGTCGGCCCGACGAACCGGCCCGCGAACAGATATGACAACGCCGGATGCCGCTGCCAGTAGGTGAGCATGGAAACCAACAGGTCGGGGCGGCGCAGCAGTGGAGACTGCGCGGGCGTCACGCCGCCGAGAGTGATGTGGTTCCCGCCGCCGGTACCACCGTGGCTGCCGTCGACATCGAACGATTCTGTGCTCAGCCGCGCCAGTCGCGCCTGCTCATACAGCGTCGACAACAGCGCGCACTGCTCGGCGAACGACGCCGTGGGCTGGACGTTCACTTCGATCACCCCGGGGTCGGGAGTCACCGACAGGGTGCGCAGCCGCGCATCAACCGGCGGTGGGTAACCCTCCAGCACCACCGGCTGACCGGACGGGCCCAGCGCCGCCGCGGCCGTCTCCACCCGGCGCACCAGATCGAGAAAGTCGTCGAGTTCCTCCAGCGGCGGCAGGAATACGTGCAGCTTGCCGTCGCGCACCTCGCCGACCAGTGCGGTGGTCGGCTCCCAGTCCGGATCTTCGACCACTGCGGGCGGTTCGGTTCGCGAGGGACGCAGCGGTCCGACGAACAGGGGGTCGCGGTCCGGTGGCGTCCGTGGTGTGCGCCAGGAAATGGAATCCAGCGGTAGCCGCAGTCCGGCCGGAGAATCGCCGTCGATCAATACAATTCGCCCCTCGGGGCGCCTCGACGTCGCGCCGCGCCGCAACCGCCAGTCGGCGCTGGCCCATCCGGAGCCGTCCTCGCGCCGATACAGCGACAGCACGTACGCGGCGGGTTCGGTCACCGACGCATCGAGTTTCGCGAGCAGTGCGCGCCGCGCCGGTGCCGAATCCGCATCCGGTTCGATGTCCTCGGCCTGCGCCACCGGGTCGCCGGCCGGCGCGCTGAGCGTGCCGGCCAGCCGCGCCAGCGGATCCTCGAAGGCGGGCCGGACCTGCGTGTCGGGCAGCCCGATGCTCGCGGCGACATGTGCGATCAGCGCACGTGCCGCATCTCGAGCGGCGGGTACCGGCCGCTGCGTGCGCCGAACTGCCGCGCGGTCGGCGGACCGACCCGGCCGCCCCGCATCGAACACCGATGGAGTGTCGACTATTCGGACCGAATGATCGTGCAGTGCAGCGTGTTCGGCCATCGGCTCGACGCCCGACGCGGCGCCCTCGGGCGACCAGTCGAGCACGCGCGGCGGCGACCACGGGTCGATGAGCAGGTCCGGGCGGGTCCACACCGGCTCGCCGTCGGCGCGCCAGGCGATGGCAATCTCCCAGCGGGGCAACGGTTCTCCGGGGTACCACTTGCCGAGCCGGTGCTGGAGGAGACCGGTCGGGGCATAGATCCGGCGCAGCCGATCGGCCAGATCGATCGCACGTTCGCGCTTGTGCGTGCCGTCGGCATCGGTGGTCCATTCGGGGCTGGTCTGGTCATCGATCGAGACGAAGGTCGGCTCGCCGCCGATGGTCAGCCCGACCTTGCCCGCGGTCATCCGCGCGTCGACCGCGGCACCGGAGGCGGTGATGCGCTCCCACTGGGATCCGTTGTAGGGCAACGTGACTCGGGGATCCTCATGGACACGCCGGACGGTATTGGCGAAATCCATGGTCGCCTCGGTCCGGCCGGTCGCACCGGTGATCGCGGCCGAGGAAGTCGGATGCGGTGTCGCGGCCAGCGGAATGTGCCCTTCGCCTGCGAAAAGACCCGAGGTCGGGTCGAGCCCGACCCAGCCGGCGCCGGGCAGATACGCCTCGGTCCACGCATGCAGGTCGGTGAAGTCGGCGGGCGGGCCCGACGGCCCGTCGAGTGCGGGGACATCCTGGGCCAGCTGCACCAGATATCCGGAGACGAATCGAGCGGCCAGGCCGAGCTCGCGCAGGATGGACACCAGTAGCCAGGCCGAATCGCGGCACGACCCGATCGCGGCGCGCAGCGTGTGGTCGGGTGACTGCACCCCCGGTGCCATCCGGATCGTGTAGCCGACGTCCTGACGCAGCGCCTGATTGATCGCGACAAGGAAGTCGATGGTGCGAGGCTGATCGCTCGGCGCATGGGTGCGCACCCAGTCGCGGACCAACTCGCCGGGCCCCGAGTCCGGTCCCGCCTCGTCCACCGGTCGCAGGTACGGCTCCAGATCCGCAACCAGTTCCCTGCTGTAGCCGAACGGAAAGTGCTCGGCGTAGTCCTCGATGAAGAAATCGAACGGGTTGATCACCTCGAGATCGGCGATCAGCCCGACGGTGATCGACAGCTCGAGGGCCGGATTCGGAAAAACCAGCCTGGCAAGGAAATTACCGAAGGCATCCTGCTGCCAGTTGCAGAAGTGGTCGGCGGGCGTCACCCGCATCGAGTAGGCGTCGATTCTGGTCCTGGAGTGCGGTGCGGGCCGCAGCCGAACCACGTGGGGATGAATCTCCACAAGCCGGTCGAAGGTGTAGACGGTCCGGTGTTCGAGTGACACCTTGATGCCCATGCAGCAAGTTCACCACACCGTGGCGCGCATCTGGCGGGACATCACCAGTGTCCGCAGCGTCGCGTCCTCGATGCCGTGGCGCGACACACGGCCGACCTCCCACCGGCGCACCTGCCCGGGTGATATGACCGAATGACGAATCGATCTCGTCTGGAGGTCACATGCGTACGCCCACCTGTCGGTCCTGCGAATCCGCCGTCGACCACTGCCACGGCACCCTCGTCGTCCACCTTGCCCGGATCGCCGAATGCACCGACGAAGACTGCTTCGATCTCGACCACGCCCGGCACGCGTTCGTCGTCGACTGCGCCGATATCGCGGGGGGCTGTGCCTGCACCGACCCGGCCACCCCCGGCAGCCGCACCGCCTGAACGCGCGGTTGGGCCGTGATCGCCGCCCCGTACCCTGTCCGGGTGAACTACGACCACGTCTTGTTGCCGTCCGGTGCTGCTTCGACGCTCGCAGAAGTGGACACCTACCTGTCCACCCAGCAGGGTCTCGCCGAGACGGATGTGGTCGCGCGGCTGGCGGCGGAGCTGAACAGGCGCGACGCCGAGCTACCCGAGGACGACCACTTCCTCGGCGCGGACTCGGTCGGTGGCGCGGACACCGGTGCGGTGCTGCACGTGCCCTGCCCCTATGACGCCATCGGCTATGTCCGCCAGTTGCTGTTCGCGCTCGCGACACCGCTGAACTACGCGGTCTACGACCCCCAACTCGCCTGGCTGATCGATCCGGCGGGCAGCGTTCCCGCCGCTGTCACCCACGGCGGTGCGGGCGAATTCCCGTATCTCACGAAAGCAACCGCGCAGCTGTGGGTCTCCGAGCTCGCCCCGCCGAACCCCTACCTGATCGTGGAACGCGCCGACCAGGTCTACATGCAGACCTATCGCGACGAATCGGGCACGTTCACCGTCGAGTACCGAGACGGCGCGCCCAACAAGCATTTCGGCACCACGCTCACCGATGCCTCGACCGTCGCCGACTTGATCTGGGAGTGGGCCACCGACGACCGCACTCGCCTGCGCACCCTGCCCTGGACCCGAGTCGACCTCTGATCCCGATCAGCGCCGTTGTGGCGGGGCGTGCGGTTCACTGATTTTGGACGGCAAGGCGGCCCGCGAGAGCGATGAAGGAAGCGCCGAAGACACGCCGCATCCAGGTGACCACGATCGGACGGGAGATGACGTGGTTGCGCACGGCTGCGGCGCACGCGCCGTACACGGCGAATACGACGAACGTCGCGAGCATGAAGATGCCGCTCAGTTCGAGCATGCGCACCAGCGCATTCGGTGCTCCGGTCGGCACGAACTGGGGCAGAAAAGCGAAGAAGAAGATCGTCAGCTTCGGATTGAGGATGTTCATCAGTACCGCCGAGGTGATCACCCGACGTGCCGACGGCGCGGTGCGCGCACTCGCCGTGTCCTCCGGCACGGCGAGTGCGCCCTTGTCACGGAAGGTGTTCCACGCCATGTACAGCAGGTAGGCGACGCCGAGATATTTCAACGTCTGGAACGCGACCGCGCTGGCGTTGAGCAGCGCGGCAAGACCGGTGACCGCGGCGATCATGTGCGGGATGATGCCGAGCGTGCATCCGAAGGCCGCGATCGCACTGGCCCGCGCGCCACGAGAGAGCCCGGCGGCCAGCGTGAAGAGCGCGCCGGTGCCGGGAGTGGCGACGATGACGAGCGTGGTCAGCAGAAATTCGATGCTCATCCCCGACACAGTAACCCGCCTCCGGCGCAGCGCAACCCCCGAAAACCCGCGCGAATCGATCGGCTACAGCGCGCGACGACCCGACAGCGCGCGACCGAGCGTCAACTCGTCCGCGAATTCCAGATCGCCGCCCATCGGCAGCCCGGAGGCGAGGCGGGTCACGCTGAGGCCGGGGAAATCGCGCAGCATCCGCACCAGATAGGTGGCCGTCGCTTCGCCCTCGGTGTTCGGATCGGTCGCGATGATCACCTCGGTGACATCGATGCCGTCCTCCTGGTTTCCGATGCGCGCCAACAGCTCCCGAATCCGCAGCTGGTCGGGGCCGATGCCGCTGAGCGGATCGAGTGCGCCACCGAGCACGTGATAGCGGCCGCGGAACTCGCGGGTGCGCTCGATAGCCTGCACGTCCTTCGGCTCCTCCACCACGCAGATCATGGTGCGGTCGCGGCGCGGATCGGCGCAGATGCGGCACATCTCGTTGTCGGAAACCGTGCCGCAGACCACGCAGAACTGCACGCCGTCGCGCACCTTCTGCAGGGCGGCCTGCAACCGGTCGATCTCCGGCGGCTCCACCTGCAGAAAGTGAAAGGCTATGCGCTGCGCGCTTTTAGGACCGATGCCCGGCAGCTTGCCGAGCTCATCGATCAGATCCTGAACCGGACCCTCGTACAACTGCTCCGTCCCCGAATCAGAAGTCCGGCAGACCGGGCAGCGATCCGCCACTCGCCAGCGGACCCAGACGCTGCGAGGCCATCTGCTGGGCGTTGGCCATCGCGTCGTTGACCGCACCGATCACCAGGTCCTGCAATCCCTCGACATCGTCGGGGTCGACAACCTTCGGGTCGATGGTCAGCGAAAGCACCTCGCCGGTGGCCTTGATCGTCACCGTGACCAGACCACCACCCGCCTGACCCTCGACTTCGGTCGCCGCGATCTCGGCCTGAGCCTCCATCACCGCCTGCTGCATCTGCTGCGCCTGGGCGAGTAATTGCTGCATGTCGAACTGACCACCGGGCTGCACGGCTGTTCCTCTCTGCGGAAAGTATCGCCGTCCAGCCTAGCCTCGATTCGATCATTCCCCCGATCGGCATCGGCGAATGATCGGCAGCCCCGAACCCGACCGACCAAAGATTGGTCACGGATTGATTGCCGACCATCGGCAGCAGATCGTCACCGGCCTACCATCGAAGTGAGCCGAAACCGGTGTCACAGGTCCGGAGTCAGCATGGACACAAACCGAGCGCTCACCCGCCGCGTTCTCACGCTTTTCCTGGGTTTTGCCAGCTTGTTGGGCATTTCCTCGGCAGCGGCGGACTCCGGAGCAGATGGCGTTTCCGACTATGGCGCAGGATGCTTGCTCGATCCGGGGAACCGTGCGGCGACGATAGATTCGCTGCGATTTCGCTGCTCCCCCGAACAGCAGGATGCGATCTTCGGCGACGCGCCACGCGGCGCGGTCCCCATGGGTGTGACGAACGGCTGGGTGATCCGCCCGATGAGTATCAGGTCGTGGGCGCCCGCCATCTGGGTCGGTAAGACCTTCTACACCGGCCCCGACGGCGGCTACTTGATGAACAGACTCACCAACGCGGGCATCGAAGTCTGGCGCGCCGAGGTCTACACCGCGCCCGCGATTCTGGATGGCAAGCCGACCTGGGCGCTGAACTACGCCCCGTCGCCGACACCGCAGGTCTACGACGAAATCCGCGAGATCACACCCGGCGTCTGGTTCGGCTACTCCTGGTGGCGCGAAGACGCACCGCCGGAAATGATGCTGTCCTTCGCTCTCACGACTCCGTGAACAGCTACCGACCGGCAGATCTCGACTTGGACACTACTGCCGGTGTTCCCAGTTACCGACTGGCAGCGCCGCCATACCCTCGAACACGGGGTGGAGACCTGATGCGGTGAGTTCTGGAGATAACGATGAATACGAGCCGAGCGCTGCTGAGCGCACTGACGCTGTCGCTCGGACTTCCGAGCCCCTTCCTGGGAGCCCACGCCCCCATCGCCTCGGCAGACTTCGGCAGCACCGACGATTCCACGGTCGTGGCGGCACGAGACTACGGCGGTGGCTGCGTCCTCCATCCGGACAACCGCGCCGCAACCATCGCTTCACTGCGTTCGCGCTGCGGGCTCGCCCAGCAGAACGCCATTTTCCGTGACGCAGCCCCGGGGGAAGCCCCGGCGGGCATGAAGAACGGCTGGGTACTGCAGCCTGTCTACGCCCAGTCGATCGTCCCCGCGATCTGGATCGGCAAGACCTTTTACACCGCCCCCGGAGGCGACTACCTGATGAACAGGATCGCCGGCGCGGGCACCGAAGGCTGGCGCGCGGACGTGTACACCGCGCCCGCCATTGCCGATGGAATGCCGACCTGGGCGTTGAACTACACCCCGTCCCCGACCCCGCCCGTCTACGACGAGATCCGCGAGGTCACCCCCGGCGTCTGGTTCGGCTACTCCTGGTGGCGCGGCGGCCCGCAGCCCACACTGCTGCTGACCTTCGCCCTCGCTACCCCCTGAGCAGATCCGGCTCGGCCCGCCTCGGCGCTCATCCGCCCGACGCGCCGCCGGACATGGTTTTGTAACCGGGATGCACGCCGGGTGCCAATCCCTGCCGACCGGCGATGCGCCTGAGCAGAGTGGCGAGTTGCTCGTATTCGTCGTCGTCGAGCACGCCGCACAGATCGTCCTCGTGCGCGATGGCCAGTTGCGCCATGCGACCGAGCAACCGCTCGGCATCCCCGGTGAGGTACAGCTCGTGATTGCGGCGATCCTTCGCGCTGCGCCGCCGCTCGACCAGGCCCTTCTCGTCCAATTGGTCGATCAGCGTGACCACCCGGCTCGGCACGACCCCGAGTTCCGCGGCCAGCGATCGCTGGCTGCGACCCGGTTCACTGGCGATCATTCGCAGTAGTCCGACATCCGGCGGTGTGAGCCCGAGGTCGGCGATCCGTTCGGCGAATCGCTGCGTGGCATGCGCTCCGAGCTGAGCGAGCTGAAACGACACCGCGCGCATCGGCCGTCGCACGCCGTCCTCGCTCCGCACTTGCTCACCTTCGGTCACGGGGCTATCGTACCCATGCCGATATCGTTCACTCGACTGAATGATTCACCAAGGAGAATTGATAGCTGTGTCCGCACCACACACCACCAACTCACCGTTGCGACCACCGCGGGAGATCGAGCCGCCCCTCGGCCTGCTCGGCTCCATGACCGCCGCGTTGTTCATCGCCGGGCTACTCATCAGCACGTTGCGCGCGGCGGGAAACCCGTTCCCGTCGCCGTTCAGCTCGCCCGACGACGCACTGACGTACTTCCGCACCTATCCGGACGCGGTGCGCACCGGAGCGGTATTGCAATTCGCCTGCACGATCCCGTTGACGATCTATGTCGCGACGGTCACGGCCCGACTGCGCGCGCTGGGCAGGCAAGCCCCCGGCGTCACCCTCGCGCTGGCGGGCGGAGTGCTCGCGGTGGCTTTCCTCGCATCTTCCGGCCTGGTCACCTGGGTCCTGACCGTACGAGGGGTCACCGCGGAACCCGCATTGGTCCGCGCGCTGCACAACCTCGCTTTCCTGGTCGGCGGGCCCGGCACCGTGGTTTCGACCGGCCTGCTCATCGCGGGCATCGCGCTAACAGCCCTGCCCGCAAGACTTTTCGCCCCATGGATGATCCGGATCGGGCTGGCCATCGCGGTGGCTTCACTGCTGAGCACGCTCGTCCTGACCTTCTCCGTCGCCGCTTTCCTGCTGCCCATCTCTCGTTTCACCGGACTGGCCTGGCTGATCGCAGTCGGCTTCCTGATCGGCCGTCGCCCTAATCCCTTGTCCAGCAACTGAATTCGATAGGAGAATCACCCATGAACCTCAACATGCTCGAAAAACTGCTGCGTTTCCAACAGCCCGCGAAGTCGCTGCCCTATTTGAACGGCCTCAGCGATGAGCAGATCGCCGGATTGTTCACCCTCGATGTCGGCGCGTACCAGGCTCGCGCTGCCGATTTCACCGCGCGCACCCACCGAACCGCTGCGACGCTGCTGGAAAACCCCGCGATCGCGACCCAGGTCGACCAACTGCCCTTCACCGCTGGACAGCACGTAGTCGCCATCGGCGAAAGCAGCACGGCGGATCGGCTGTCGTGGTTCGAGATCCTGCGGCAGCTGCTTGCGATCCGGCGGCCGAACGACGCGATCAGGTTGACGAACCTGGCGGTATCCGGATCCACGACGACACAGGCGCTGAGTTCTCTACCGGGACTGGGATTTCACAAGCCGGACTGGGTGCTGTGCCAGCTCGGCGCCAACGACGCCCAGCGCATCGGCGGCCCGGAAGGACCACGACTGGTCAGCATCGCCGAAACCGAACGCAACTTCGGCTGGCTGTACGAACGCGTCTCCCAGCTGACTTCCGCCGAATGGATCTGGCTCACCCCGACGGCGGTGGACGAGGCGCGCGTTTCCGCTTTTCCCCACTTCGAACGAGCGCAGATCAGCTGGTCCGCCATGGATCTCGAGACAACCGCACAGCTACTCATCGAGCGGCCCGAGCCGACGATCGATGTGCTCTCCTGCACAACCCCGACGCCCGACACCCACCTCGAGGACGGTGTCCATCTGACCGAGCTGGGCCAGCAGCAGGTCACCGCTGCTGTCGTCGCCGCGCTCGCGGACCTCACCTGAGCTGTCGAGCACCCTTTCCCAGTTCCTCAGCATCCGAACGGACCGACCCATGACACTCAAGAATGCCGTTCTCGCCCTCACGGTGGCCTCCAGCGTGCTGCTGGGCATCCCGGCGGCAGCTACCGCCGACGATCACACCACCGGCAGCCCACTAGGTTTCACCGCTCGAGTCGCCGACGGCGCGGCCATCGTGGAAACCGACGCCGAGATGTCGGCGCAGGAGGGTTTGTTCACCATTCGAGCGCCCGATCGAACTGTGCTCACAGGTGCCGAATTATCTTTCCGTATAGATGATTTCGTCTTCCCGATCGACGCGCGGATCGACGGCCACACCGCCACCCTCACCCCGCGCCTCGACATGGACAAGGCCGTCTACCGGCCTGTCGCACTCCCATTCGACGACACCGCCGACTTCCGGACCCCCTACCAGCGCGAACAAGCGGCGTGGAACCGCATGATCACCACGATCGCTACCGGAACCATGGTCGGCACGATGGCGGGCAGCATCGGCGGCGCGGCAGTCGGCTGTGTCCTCGGTGCTGTCGCGGCCGGCACCGTCGCGGCGGCGACAGTTATCGGGCTGTTCGGCGCGTTCCTCCCGGCCGCCGCCGCCGGCTGCCTCGGCGGTGTCGTAGCGATCGGCGCGCTGGGCGCGGTCGCCGGGCAATTGCTCGTCTCCGCTCCGATCGCGATTCTGGCCGCCGTCCAATACCTCACCACCATCACTGCGCCGATGCCCGACCCGGTGCGGTGATCCGGGCCGCTTGACTCTCCCTTCACTGGAGGGTGTTCGCTGAAGGGCATGACAGCGACCGTCTCCATCGGGGAGTTCGCCCGGCTGACGTACCTCAGCGTGAAAACGCTGAGGTACTACCACGACATCGAGCTGATCGAGCCCGTCGCGGTCGATCCCGGTTCCGGGTACCGGCGATACTCGACCGATCAGGTCGCGCAGGCGCATTTGATCAGGCGGCTGCGCGAATTGGATATGCCGCTGCCCGAGATCAAGGCCGTGCTCATCGCCTCCGACCAGGACACGAGGAACGCCGCGCTGCGCGCGCACCTGGCGCGGATGGAGGCCGAACTGCAGCGCACCAAGGACGTGGTCGCCTCATTGCGGTCGCTGCTGACACCCGCCGCGCCGCTCGTCGTCGAATACCGTTCTATGGCAGCGGTGCCGGTGCTGGCGTTCGTCGACACGGTCACCAGGTCCGCGGTCGGCCCATGGTGCGAATCGGCCTTTCCACTGCTCTACGAGACGCTGGCGGTGGCGAAGGTGGCACCCGCCGGTGTCGCCGGCGCCACCTACTCGATGGAGTTCTTCGCCGAAGAGGTGGGCGAGGTCGTCGCGTTCGTTCCTGTCCCGGCAGGCACGCGGATGACGCTGCCCGAGGAACTCGCACTCATCGAACTGCCCGCCCGCCGGTTCGCGATCGCCGTGCACAACGGATCGTTCGATGATTTCGACCGCACCTACGGCGCGCTGGGCAGCTATGTCGCCGAGCACGACAACGCACTGGCCGAACCCGTCCGTGAGTTGTACGTGCTCGGCCCCGACCAGATCGACGATCCCAAGGCCTATCGAACCGAAGTCTGCTGGCCTATCGGCCTGCTCTAGCTACAGGAGAATGTCGATGACACTCGCACTCGGACACATCACCTTCGACTGTCATGATGCCGCCGCACTTGCGGCCTTCTGGTCCGAATTACTCGGCAAGCCGGTGGATCCGGAGGCGAGCACGCAGTTCGCGACGATCGGCAGAGGCTCCGGCCTGTCGCCGGTACTGATGTTCATCCAGGTGCCGGACAAGACGCCGGGCAAGAATGTGATCCATCTCGACTTACACGCCGCCGACTGGCGCGAGCAGATCGATCGGGCCATCGACCTCGGCGCCGAGCGCATCGGCGACTTCGACGAGTTCGGCGCGAAGTGGGCGACGCTGGCAGATCCGGAGGGCAACCTCTTCGATATCGGCGCGGCCTGATCCACCGACACCGAAGCCCCGGCTTTCGCAGGGGCCTCGGAGCGTTGTGTCAGGCCAGTTCGCGCTTCAGGTTGTCGAGCACCTCGGCCTGAATCTTCTTCAGTCCCAGGGGTGCGAAGATCCCCTCGAAGATGCCCGCGACGCCGCCCGCACCCTTCCACGAGGTGCGCACTGTGATCTGCGAACCAGAGCCGTCGGGCGTCACCGTCCAGGTGTTCACCATCGTCGAGTTCGAATCACGCTCGGTCACCATCGAATCCGACACCGTGACGACGGCGTGCACATGGCGGGTGCGCTTCTCGGTGGCCTTCAACGTCCACTCGGCCACGGTGCCGGCGCCCTTGCCGCCCTCGATGACCTTGTAGTCGCTGTAGTGCGAGGAGAGGATGCGCGGACGCACCGTCTCATAATCCGCCATGGCCTCGAGCGCGCGCTGTGGATCCGCCGAGACGGCGATCGAACTGCTGGCGCTGACCTGTCCCACAATGAGCTCCCTTGTCCGGATGCGGTATAACGACCGTCCTCCATCCTGCCCTGCCCTGTGACCCGGCCATCGTCCAGGTTGGGCTGCGCGGCCGCGGCCACGCTGTTAGGCTCCCGCCAGGCTCTTTCCGGGAGGTATTCCCGATGCAACAGATGCGTGACATTTATCCCTCGTCAGCGATCATTCGGTGGCTGAGCATCGGGGTGCGTACTAGCGTCGAGGGGTGGCAGTGAGTCTGTTGGGGAAGGCCGGACACGCGCCGGCCACACACGAATCAGGGTTCGCCGCGCATCGAGCGGGAGTCGACCGCCTACTGGCGAGTTACCGCGCGATACCCGACGACGCCAACGTCAGGTTGGCGAAGAAGACATCGAATCTGTTCCGGGCCCGGGCCAAGAATCCCGCGCCCGGCCTCGATGTTTCCGGTCTGGCCAAGGTCATCGTGGTGGACGCCGCCGCCAAAACCGCCGATGTGGCGGGCATGACCACCTACGAGGATCTGGTTGCCGCGACACTGCCCTATGGGCTGGCGCCGCTGGTGGTTCCACAACTCAAAACGATCACCCTCGGTGGCGCGGTCACCGGCCTCGGCATCGAGTCGACCTCCTTCCGCAACGGCCTTCCGCACGAGTCGGTGTTGGAGATGGACGTGCTGACCGGGGCGGGTGAGATCATCACCGCGACACCGAACGGCGACAACGCCGATCTGTTCCGCGGCTTCCCGAATTCCTACGGCACGCTCGGTTACACCGTTCGGCTGAAGATCGAGCTCGAGACCGTCCAGCCCTTCGTCGCGCTGCGGCACATCCGCTTCCACGACCTGCGGGTGCTGGAAGCCACGCTGGCCGAGATCGTCACCGCGAAGACCTACGACGGCGAACGCGTCGACTATCTCGACGGTGTCGTGTTCACCGCCGAGGAGAGCTACCTGACTCTCGGCCGACAGACCGACGAGCCAGGCCCAGTCAGCGACTACACCGATATGGACATCTACTACCGGTCCATTCAGCACGATTCCGCCCGCCCCGAACACGACCGGTTGACCATCCACGACTACCTGTGGCGCTGGGATACCGACTGGTTCTGGTGCTCGCGGGCATTCGGCGCCCAGAACCCGAAGTACCGCAGGTTCTGGCCGAAGCGCTACCGGCGCAGCAGCTTCTACTGGAAGCTCATCGCGCTCGACCATCGCTACCACATCGGCGACCGGCTGGAGGCCCGCCAGGGCAACCTGCCGCGCGAGCGCGTCGTGCAGGATATCGAGGTCCCGGTCGAGCGGACCGCCGATTTCGTCGAGTGGTTCCTGCGCGAGATCCCGATCGAGCCGCTCTGGCTGTGCCCGCTGCGGCTGCGCGACACCGGTGCGCAGGCGCGGGCCGGACGACCGTGGCCGCTGTACCCGCTCGAGCCCAACCGCACCTACGTGAACGTCGGATTCTGGTCGGCTGTTGCGACGGTCGCAGGTCAGCCCGAGGGCGCGGCCAACCGTGCCATCGAGCAGACGGTCAGCGAGTTCGACGGTCATAAGTCCCTGTACTCGGATTCCTACTACGGCAAGGATGAATTCGCGGCCCTCTACGGCGGCGAGACGTACACCGAACTCAAGAAGCGCTACGACCCGGACCAGCGACTGCTGGACTTGTACTCGAAGGCGGTGCAACGCAAATGACGACATTCAAGGACCGTTCTGATGTCTTCGCCGATCTGGGAACCAAACTCAGCATTGCCGAGGTCTTCGAAACGCTGCTCGATGGCGAAATTCCCATTCGGTTCACCGCCTACGACGGTAGTGCGACCGGCCCGCAGGACTCGGAGTTCACGCTCGAGGTGAAGACCCCGCGCGGTATCAATTACCTGGCGACCGCGCCTGGCGATCTCGGTATGGCCCGCGCCTACATCTCCGGCGATATGACCACCACCGGCGTGCACCCCGGCGATCCCTACGAGATCCTCAAAGCGATGGAGGGGCTGAAGTTCCGCCGTCCCTCTGCATTGGCCTTGGTGACGATTGCCCGATCGCTCGGTTGGGAGCGGCTGCGGCCGATCGCACCACCGCCGCAGGAGACCCTGCCGCGCTGGCGCCGGATCGCGCTAGAGGGGCTGCGCCACTCCAAGACTCGTGACGCCGAGGCCATCCACCACCACTACGACGTCTCCAACACCTTCTACGAGAAGGTCCTCGGCCCGTCGATGACCTACACCTGCGCGGTCTACGACGACGAGCAATGGACGTTGGAGCAGGCGCAGGAGAACAAGTACCGCCTGGTGTTCGACAAGCTGCGCCTGAAGGCAGGCGACCGGCTGCTCGACATCGGCTGCGGCTGGGGCGGCATGGTCCGTTACGCGGCCAGGCGCGGCGTCAAGGTCATCGGTGCGACGCTCTCGGCCGAGCAGGCCGAATGGGCGCAGCGGAAAATCGCCGAGGAGGGGCTTTCCGAGCTGGCCGAGGTGCGCCACTCCGACTACCGCGACATTCCCGAGACCGGCTTCGACGCGGTGTCCTCGATCGGGTTGACCGAACACATCGGGGTGCACAACTACCCGTTCTACTTCGAGTACATCCAGGGCAAGCTGCGCGACGGCGGTCTGTTCCTGAACCACTGCATCACCCGTCCCGACAACCTGCGCAGCACCAAGGCGGGCGACTTCATCGACCGCTACGTGTTCCCCGACGGTGAGCTGATCGGTTCGGGTCGCATCATTTCCGAAATCCAGAACGTCGGGCTCGAGGTGATGCACGAGGAGAACCTCCGCGAGCATTACGCCCTCACCCTGCACGAATGGTGTAAGAATCTGGTCGCCAACTGGGATGCGTGCGTCGAGGAAGTCGGCGAGGGTACCGCGAAGGTATGGGGCCTGTACATGGCGGGTTGCCGACTCGGCTTCCAGCGCAACGTGGTTCAGCTACACCAGGTCCTCGGCGTCAAGCTGGGCCCGAACGGCGAGTCCGGCTTGCCGCTGCGTCCCTGGTGGCAGGGATAGCACCGCGCCGCGCGCACCTGCCCGCTCAGTCCAGGAGTTCATCCAGGAACTGAGCGGGCAGTGCCGTGTCTACCGATTGCACAGAGCCCGAACGCATTTCGGTGCGTAACACCCTGATAATGGCAACCACGCCCGGACCGGCGTCCAGTAGCGGTCGAGTCCAGCCGAGGTCCGCACATGTGCCGGCCGCGGGCAGCAGCAGTCCGGTCGCCTCACCGACCCAACCGGAGGCGGCAAGGCACTCGGCGAGCAGAAGCGCGGTATCCAATTCCGCACGGGGACGGCACTGTTCGACCATCCTGGCGTGCAGCGCGCGGGCTCTGCGTACCGCACGGTCGTCCGAACGCAAGTGGCGTTGGGCGAGCAGTGCCCGGATGTCGGCGATCTCCTGCGCCTCCGCGGCGAGCGCGGCTGACCCCGTCATGCGGTGGGCATGGTGGATGGTGCCAGAGGTATCGGACTCGTAGCCCGGCGAATCGAGCGTGCGCCTGGCCGCGGTGTCGGTGAGCAGTCCGAGCCGCAGCCGCTCGGCACGAATATGCGCGGCCAGCCGACTCAGCCTGTTGTCGGCGGCAATCCGATCGCCCTCGTCGAGCCGGACCGTGGCGGTGTGCATATCACCGAGCACGGCCTTGACCCTGGCACCGATGACGAAGGTCGAGATCAGGAAGTCGACCGTCCCGACCCGGGCGACCAGCTGGTGACTTTCGTCGAGCAGCCGATCGGCCATCGCCAGATCGCCACGACGGTAACTCAATTCCCCGAGCAGTGCGGCGGCCACCCGCACCGCGTGTGAGCGCGGACCAGAGCGAACGCTTGCGGTCTCGAAAGCCCGCTGGAAACATTCTGTGGCAGTGGCGATATCGAGTTGCTCGTATGCCGCGGCGCCCTGTCCGCAGAGCCCGAAGACCGCGCCGAGCGGGTCCTTCGATCGTGCGTGATACTCCGCGGCCCACTCCTGGATCTCGCGGGCACCATCGAAATCGAAGTCGCACAACCGCGCGAACGACGTCAGGTTCGCCGCGGTCGACACCGTCCACGCCGACAGCTCATCCGGCCGCTGCAAGCAGTCGGCCACCCGATCGAGCACACCCTCGGTGTGGTCTCTCGCGATCGAATCCGCAGCGGCGAGCACCGAGGCCTCACACCGTTGCCGGATGACATCGACGTCGGTGGACGATCCCCGGGCCAGCACATTCGACAGCCGACCGAGCGCGCTGCGCGCCGCACTGGACTGCTGCAGATTGACGTTGGCGCGCGCGACCGCCATCAACAGCTTGGATCGCGAGGAAACCTGCTGCATGGGAAGTTTCGCGACGGTGCCGAGCAGAGTCGCGAGCCTGGACCCATCGATCAGATCCATGCCGCCGCCCTCGAGCAGGTCGAGCGCCATCTTCAGATCGGTGGCCGCCAGCGCGTGATCGACCGACTTGCGCAGCAGCTGATGCTCGGCGTACCAGCGCGATGCCTTTCGGTGCAACGCCTTGAGCCGGCCGGGGTCGGCACGCTCCAGCCGGGCGCGCAGATGCTCGGCGAACAGCGGCTGCATCCGGAACCACTCCGGATCGTGGGCGATACGCTGGAGGAACAGCTCGCGCTGCTCCGCCTGCTCCAGCAGGTGTTCGGCCTCAGGATCCTCCGACAGCGCCGCGGCGAGCGAACCGCACACCCGCTCGGTCACCGAGATCGACATCAAGAAGTCGAGCATCTCGGGCTCGAGGGTATCGAGGACATTTTCCGCCAGATATTCACGGATGCCGTGATTGCCCTCGGAAAGATTGGCGATCAATCGGGCCGGATCGGCGTTGCCACGCAAAGAGAGACTCACCAGTTGAATGGCGGCGGGCCAGCCGTCGGTAGCGGCGTGAATCTCTTCCACCTGTGTGTCGGTGAGCGCGAAACCGTTGCGCTCCACCAGAATCTGTCCGGTCTCGGCCGCGGTCAGGCGCAACGCCGACGACCCGATTTCGACCAGCTCGTCGTATACCCGCAGCCTGCTTGTCGGTAGACCTGACTGTTCCCGGCTGGTCACCACGAAGCGCAGGTGGTGGCATCCGTTGTCCAGCAGCGCCTCCATTGCCCGGTGCGCGCCCGCGTCGGAAACCCGGTGCCAGTCGTCGACGACCACCACAATGGTGGAGCCCGCCGCGTGGATCTCGTCGATCAGCGTGGCGATGACGAACGCGACGGCGTCGGCGGGCCGCTCCTCCAGCACTTGGTCGAGCCCCTCCCCGATATCGGGGCGGACCCGGCGGATGGCCTCGATGAGGTGGGCGAGAAACCAGATCTCGTTGTCGTCGCCACGATCGATGCCGATCCAGGCGACCGCCACCCCGCGCTCGGTCAGTTCGGCCCGCCACTGTGCGGCCACCGTGCTTTTGCCGAACCCGGCCGGTGCATGGATCACTGCGAGCCTGCGCCGTCCGCCCGCCCGCAGCGTGTCCAGCAGCCGAGGACGCGGGACCGGGTCTCTGGCCGGAGTCGGCGGGCGAAACTTCGTCGCCGCCGTCGGCGGCAGCGTGGTCGAGTTCGGACCGTTCGTGGTCGGGTATTGCGACACCGCAGGCCGCAGCGTCAACGGCCAGCTCCGGCGCGCGGTTACCGCGGGTCGAGAGGCCCTCGATCGGGCGCCGTTGCCGTCGGCCGATTCGGGCGCGGCGGTGGTATCCAGCAGCGCCATCTCGTCGGGCACCTGATCGTGCTCGCGTTGCGCGGTACGCAGCATTTCGCCGAGGTCGTAGGCCGTGTCCGGCCGCTCGCGCGGGTCGGTGGACATGGCCTGCTCGATCGCGGCGGCCACGTCGGCGGGGATGTCCTGCTCGCGCAGGTCGGGCACCGGCTGGGTGGTGATCCGCAGGAACTGCGCGACGACCTTCTCCCCCGCCTGCCTTTCATAGGCGGCGTGCCCGGTAAGCAAGGCGAACAGTGTCGCGCCGAGCCCGTACACATCCGAGCGGACGGTCGGGTCCTGGCCCTTCAGCACCTCCGGGGCAGTGAATGCGGGCGAACCGGTGATCAAACTGCTCGAGGTCTGGAATCCGCCTGGAATCCTGGCGATACCGAAATCGGTCAGCTGCGGTTCGCCATAGCCGCTGAGCAGCACGTTCGCCGGCTTCACGTCCCGGTGCAGGATGTCGGCGCGGTGCGCACTCTCGATCGCACCGGCCAGCTTCACTCCGGCCCGCAGTGAATCCGCCCAGGTGAGCGGCCCACGATTGCGGATCAGCTGCTCGAGCGAACCGCGCGTGCAATAGGGCATCACGATGAATGGCAGTCCGGTCGGGGTGACATCGACCTGCAGGATGTCGACAATGTTCGGATGGCCGGACAACCGCCCCATGGCCTGTTCCTCCCGCAGGAACCGTTCCCGACTCTCCTCATCGATTTCCGACGACAGCACCTTCACCGCGACCACCCGGTCGAGTGCCTGCTGAATGCATCGATAGACCACCCCGAAGCCGCCCCGGCCGATCTCGACAGCGCCGGACAGGCCCATCGCCTCCAACTCGTCGGCAATCCCGATGGACGGCTGTCGCTGCGTGTCCGATTCGGCCGGATTCGAATCGGGGCTCACCTTGCCCGAACGCGTCTGTGGATTCACGTGACCACCTCGAGTTCACATCGAATCGGCGTCACCGGCGATCATTCCGCACGCGGACATCGGACACCGCGAAGATTTCTCGCGATGCCCGATATGTCTGCGCATACTCCAACGTAGCGCGGAATGACACCGAGTGGACGGCTTTCCTGACAGCGTGGTTTCGACCGCGAACCGGTTGTCTCACCGCTCGGCGGCGGGCTTGGTATCCGGGTCGTACAGAAACGAGATTCGTTCCATAACGTTCTTGCGCTGAGTGTTATGGAAAGCGGCGATCAGCCAGCGACCATCCTGGCGAACCATGGTGTAGGTCTGGGTCTTGGACAAGTCTTCGGGGCTTTTCGGGTCGCCCTTGTAGGTGTCGCCACGACTGGTCACCACGGCGGTATCGGGTCCGTAGAAACGGATGCCGAGGATCGAGTCGGCCAGCTTCGTGCCTTTGACGAATCCGTCGAACAGGGCACGGTGTCCCCCGGCGATATCGGAGCGGCCCTGGTAGTAGGTGCCCACGTAGCTGGTGTAGGTGGCATCTTCGGTGAACACCGCACCGTAGGCGTCGGCGTCGCCGCGGCCCCAGGCGCCGGTGAGTTCGTCGAGCAGGTCGCAGATCTCCTGTAGCGACTGCGGGGAAGCGGCAGCCCCGGACGGCGTGGCGGTGGTGCATACGGTGGTGCCGAGGTTGTGCACATCGGAGGTCTGGTCCAGCCAGAGGTAGCCGCCGCCCGCGGCGACGCCGAGGGTGATGACGGAGGCGGCGAGCACGCGGGAGAGCATGCGGCGGCGCGGGCGCGGCTCGGTTGCCAGGATGTCGGTAGTAGCGGTTTCGGTGTTCATAACGGCTCCTGCGGGTGAGAAGTGTTGGGCGGAAACGAGGCTCAGCGTTCGTCGGCAGGGCGGGCCGCCGGAGTCGACAGGTAGGTGATGCGCTCGAGCAGCTTCTTGCGCTTGGTGTTCTGGAAGGCGGCGATCGACCAGCGGCCGTCCTGGCGGATCAGCGTGTAGGTCTGTGTCTTGGACAACCGGCCGGCCCGCTTCGGCTTGCCCTTGTAGGTGTCGCCCCGACTGGTGACGACCGCCGTATCGGGTCCGTAGAAGCGGATGTCCAGCACGTCGTCGGCGAGCCGGGTGCCCTTCAGCACCCCGGCGAACAAGGCGCGGTGCGAGGCGACGATGTCGCCGCGACCACGGTAGTAGGTGCCGAGGAAGCTCGTGTAGGTCGCGTCTTCGGTGAAGACCTCGCCGTAGGCATCGGCGTCGCCGCGACCCCAGGCGTCGATCAATTCCGCGATCACGCCCTGGATTTCGAGGCGCTGCGCGCTACGATCCGCCGTGCCGAAGGTGGTGTCGTCGCTGCTCATGATGGCCCTCCATGGTAGATTTCTTCTTAGAAGATCTTTCTTCGTTTAAGAAGTTTCTTCGTTGAAGAAGATATTAGAAGAGGGGAGTATCCGTGTCAACACCATCGATGCGCCAGGACGCGAGCGAGGTCTACCGCCGCTACCTGAGCGCGGTCATGCTGCATGGACAGGCAGGCGCCCGAGCCGTGGACCTGGGTGCGACCGACCTGTACGCGCTCAATATCCTCGAGCTCACCGGTCCGATGAGCCCCGGCGAACTCGGCGCCCGCAGCGGCCTGACCACCGGACCGACCACCCGACTGATCGACCGGCTGGAGGAAGCCGGCTACGTGCGCCGCATCCCGGTGCCGGGCGACCGTCGCAAAGTCATCGTCGAATTGGTCGACAAGCCTGCGGATCTCGACGAGATCCTCGCCCCGGCCCGCCGCCGGATCGGCGAGATCATCGGAGAGTATTCACCCGAGCAGCGCGAAGTCCTGTTCGACTACTTCACCCGCGCCGCCGACGCCTACCGTGAGGCCGCGGAGGAACTGCGCACTCCATGACAAGCCCGCTATAGCGGGCTCGGCGTTCGACGGGCAAGCACGTTCAACGAACGGCCAAGGCGATGAGCTGGGTGCGCTGCTGATCGGCAAAGTTGTTGTCGCTGACCAGGACCAAGGTCCGTTCACCTGAAGGCAGGCGCGGACCCCATGTCATGCCTTCCAGGTTGTCGATGTCCGACAGACCGACGTCGGCGAGGTCGACGAGCAGGCGCTTGGCGACCGGACGCGCGTTGCCCAGTGGTGCCTCGAGAATATTGGTCGCGACGCTGACGTCGGCCTCGTAGATCCTGATCTTATTGCCGACTCCGAACACGAAAGACCGTTCCAACACCAGAAATTTGGTCGGATCGAGCGGGTCGGCGGCCAGTATCGAAGCGACGCCGTTGATACCGAGCCCGGGGTCCGGTCGCGACTCGGCGAACACCGGCTCCTGCGGGTAGGCGTACTGAGCGAGCAGCGGGCCGAAGCGCGCCTGCACCGTGATCCGCGACAACGCGCCGGACGCGGTGGTCGCGACCGGACCGTCCTGCAGCAGTGGCCCTTCCACCGACGTCACGAAAAGCGCGCCGCCTGCCGCGAAGGTCGCACCTTCCAGAGCAAAATTCTGGCGCGATCCCGCCGCGGGCTGCATTCGCTCGTTGTTCGGAATCGGCAGCAGGCCCGCGAAGCTGCCGTCGGATCGCGCAATCTGCACCGAAGGGTCGGCGCGGACCGTCTCGGTCCGCTCACCTTCCTGGCTCCAGAAGTAGTCGCCGGTCCACGGATCGACCCGAATTTCCTCGGGGTCCAACGATTTCGGCGCGTATACAGTGCCCTCCGGGGTGCGCAGCGGACGCGTCCCGGTGAAGGTCACGGCGCCGACGCCACTCTCGTCCACACCGAAACGCGCGGTATAGAACCGCGCCGGATTCCGCTCCGAACGATCGTCACTGATCAGGACGTATTCGCCGGTCCGAGGCTGGAAGTCGATACCGGACAGACCACCGACGGTGGTGCCATCGAAGTCCAGGTTGTGCGGCACGACCTGCGCACCGAGCAGCCGCACGGCGGCACCATCGAGCAGCCGCACGGCGGCACCATCGAGCACAACCGGCTCGGATACACCTTGCGGGGGTGCGGCATTCACGACAGGTGCAGTGACACACACGACCGCAAGTGTCGCCACGAACAGGGTTTGTCTACCTCCGGTCACAACGGCCACGGTATCGGTGCGATCGGCGGGGCAGGTCAACAGCACCCGAAATCACTACCTGCGCCTACCCAGACCCGTGTTCGATCTGTTTGGCTGATCCGACATCGCCGGCACGACCCAACCGACGCGCTCGATCGTATCCAGGCAGTACCCCCGGATCAGCAACAGCGGCGCGAGCGTCGCCCTGATCGGCCGACCCGCGACCGCTTTCGGGTCGCGTTGTAGCTCGCTGCACTGCACTCGGTCACGACTGCTCTATCGCAGGCGTGAAGGTAGGCAAGCCAGTCCAGAGCGGCGAAAGCCCGCCACCGCGAAAAGCGGTGGCGGGCTTCGTCGTCCGTCGAACGGAAAGCGGCGGCCGCAGCCTACTTACGCAGCGAGGCCGGGACCTCGAAGCGCTCGCCGTAGGTCTTGGCGAGGTAGTCGGCGCGGGCAACGAAGGCTTCCTGGCCACCCGGGTAGCCGACGATGAACTGGTGCACGCCACCGGTCCAGGCCGGGAAACCGATGCCGAAGATCGAGCCGATGTTGGCGTCGGCGGTGGTGATCAGCACACCTTCGTCGAAGCACTTCTGGGTCTCGATCGCCTCGATGAAGAGCATGCGGTCGATCAGATCCTGCAACGGCACCGTGAAATCGGCGGTCGTCTTGAAGTGATCGCGCAGGCCCTGGAAGATGCCGATTCGCTTGCCGTCTTCGTCGTAGTCGTAGAAGCCCGCCTTCTCCAGGCGGCCCGGACGACCCTGCTCGACCAGGTAGTCGATGACGTCCTGGGCCGGGTGACGCTTCTTGCCCAGGGTGGCGTCGCCCTGCGAGGCGGCCTCGAGGGTCTCCTTGGCGATCTTCTGCATGAGCTTGAGATTCAGCTCATCCGACAGCTGCAACGGCGCGGCCGGGTAGCCCGCCTGCAGACCCGCCTGCTCGATGGTCGCGGGCTCGATGCCCTCGGTCAGCATGGCGATCGCCTCGTTGACGAAGGTGCCGATGACGCGCGAGGTGAAGAAGCCACGGCTGTCGTTGACGACGATCGGGGTCTTCTTGATGGCGAGGGTGTAGTCGAACACCCGAGCCAGCGCCTCGTCGGAGGTCTTCTCTCCCTTGATGATCTCCACCAGCGGCATCTTGTCGACCGGCGAGAAGAAGTGGATGCCGATGAAGTCCTCTTGGCGCTTCACGCCGGTCGCGAGACCGGTGATCGGCAGGGTGGAGGTGTTCGAGCCCAGCAACGCGTCCGCGTCGACGATGTCCTCGATCTCCTGGAACACCTTGTGCTTGAGCTCGGTGTTCTCGAAGACGGCCTCGATGACGAAGTCGACACCGGCGAAGTCGGCGGCATCCGCGGACGGCGTGATCCGGTCCAGCAGCGCCTTGGACTTCTCCTCGGTGGTCTTGCCACGCGAGAGGGCCTTGGCCTCGATCTTCTCGGAGTAGTTCTTGCCGCGCTCGGCCGCCTCGATGGTGACGTCCTTCAGCACGACCTCGTAGCCCGCCTTGGCGGAGACGTAGGCGATGCCCGCGCCCATCATGCCCGCGCCGAGCACGCCGATCTTGCGGATCTCCTTCTTCGGGACATCCTTCGGTCGCGAGCCACCGTTGTTGATCGACTGCAGGTCGAAGAAGAACGCCTGAATCATGTTCTTCGCGACCGGGCCGGTCAGCAGGTGCACGAAGTAGCGCGACTCGATGAGCGAGGCGTTGTCGATGTCGACCTGCGCGCCCTCGACCGCGGCGGACAGGATCGCCCGCGGCGCAGGCATATTGGTGCCCTTGAGCTGCTTGCGCAGGTTGGCGGGGAACGCGGGGAGGTTCGCCGCGAATGCCGGGGTGGACGGAGTGCCACCGGGGATCTTGAAGCCCTTCTTGTCCCAGGGCTGCACGCCACCCTCGGGGTTGGCCTTGATCCACGCCTTCGCGGCGGGCACCAGCTCTTCGATCGAGCCGACAACCTCGTTGATCAGGCCGATTTCCTTGGCCTTGGCCGGGCGGTACTTGTTGCCCTGCAGCAGCACCTGCATCAGCGCGCCCTGGAGGCCGAGCATGCGCACGGTACGGATGACACCGCCACCGGCGGGCAGCAGGCCGAGGCTGACCTCGGGGAGGCCGAGCTGCACGCCGGGCACGTCGGCCGCGATGCGGTAGTGGGTCGCGAGGGTGATCTCCAGGCCACCGCCGAGCGCGGCGCCGTTGATGGCGGAGACGACCGGCTTGCCGAGAGTCTCCAGGCGACGCAGCGCGCCCTTGATGTTGGCGAGCTCGTCCATGAGGGCCTGGCCGTCTTCCGGGCCGACCTTCATCATGTTCTTCAGGTCGCCGCCCGCGAAGAAGGTCTTCTTCGCCGAGGTCAGCACCACACCGGTGATGGTGTCCTTCTCGGCTTCGAGGCGCTCGACGGTCGCGGTCATCGAGTTCTTGTACAGCTCGTTCATCGTGTTGGCGCCCTGGTTCGGGTCGTCCATCGTCAATACGACGATGCCGTCCGAATCCTGCTCCCAACCGATCATGTTGGTCTCGCTCACAGCTCTGTGTCTCCTTGTGGATTAGCGGCGTCCGCGGGCCTGACGCGAACGCCGCTGTGGAATCTGAAGTCTCGGTTGGGGTTTAGACGCGCTCGATGATGGTGGCGACGCCCATGCCGCCACCGATGCACAGGGTGATCAGCGCGTAGCGGCCGTTGCGGCGCTCGAGCTCGTCGACCATGGTGCCGGTGATCATCGCGCCGGTGGCGCCGAGCGGGTGGCCCATCGCGATGGCGCCGCCGTTGACGTTCAGCTTCTCATCCGGAACGTTCAGGTCCTTCTGGAACTTCAGCACCACGGAGGCGAACGCCTCGTTGATCTCGACCAGGTCCATGTCGTCGATGGTCAGGCCGGCCTTGGCCAGCGCCTTCTTGGCGGCCGGGGTGGGACCGGTCAGCATGATGGTGGAGTCGGCGCCGCTGGTGGCGGTGGCGACGACGCGCGCACGCGGGGTCAGGCCCGACGCCTTGCCCGCCTCTTCGGTACCGACGAGCACCAACGCGGCGCCGTCGACGATGCCCGAGCTGTTGCCGCCGTGGTGCACGTGGTTGATCTTCTCCACGAAGTGGAACTTCTGCAGCGCGACGGCGTCGAAGCCACCCATCTCGCCGACGACGGCGAAGGACGGGTTCAGCTTGGCCAGGTCCTCAGCGGTGGTGCCGGGACGCATGTGCTCGTCCTTGTCCAGCACGATGATGCCGTTCTGGTCCTTGACCGGGACAATCGACTTGGCGAAGTACCCGCCGGTGGTGGCCGCGGCGGCCAGCTCCTGCGAGCGCACCGCGTAGGCGTCGACATCATCGCGGCTGAAGCCCTCGATGGTGGCGATCAGGTCGGCGGAAACACCCTGTGGGACGAAGTAGGTGTCGTAGTTGGTGGCCGGGTCCAGGGCCCAGGCGCCACCGTCGGAGCCCATGGCCACGCGGGACATGGACTCGACGCCACCGGCGATGACCAGGTCGTCGAAGCCGGAGCGGACCTTCTGTGCGGCCAGGTTCACGGCCTCGAGGCCGGAGGCGCAGAAGCGGTTGAGTTGGAAGCCGCCGACGGTGTCGGGCAGACCTGCCACGGTCACGGCGGTGCGCGCGATGTCCATGCCCTGGTCACCGACCGGGCTGACAACACCGAGGATGAGGTCCGAGATCCGGTCCTCTTCGAGGTTGGGGAAGCGGTTGCGCAGCTCCTGGATCAGACCAACAGTCAGGTCGATCGGCTTCACCGAGTGCAGCGAACCCGTCTTCTTGCCGCGGCCACGTGGAGTGCGGATGGCCTCGTAGATGTAGGCCTCTGTGGTCATATCGGAGTGTTTCCTTCCTTGGGGTGCGAAGGCCGAACTTCCGTCCGTCCAAGCGCTCTCTGCGGTGGCGCCGCCTAGCCGGCGCGGCCGCGGGTAACCTCGTCGACCGATCCTTCGACCGACCGTCCTGACGCTGTATAAAACTCGGCAAGCAGCGGCGGACGAATATTCCGGTCGCCCAGACGCCTGGGCATACCATAGAACTTCGCCATACCGGAGCTCACGGCCACCCGTTCATACTACCGTGGCGTGCGAACTCCGGTTAACTTAACGTCGTCGAGGCTGGGCTTGTCAACCATCCAGCCGTGTGGCACCGAGCTCACTCTTGAGCAATTCGAGAGCGATCTCGTCGGGGTCGCGCCGCTCGCCGGGGGCCACCGGCTTCGCCGACTCGGCCAACATCTCCCGCTCTTCCTCCGGAGTCGCGGCCGGCGGCACCCCATCCACCGGCGCGTAGTCCACCGGCCCCGGGTCGTCGGGCAGGTCAGGGAAGTCCGGCGGCGGAATGTCGTCCTCGGCCGCACGCGACCGCGCACCGGGACCATCGCTCGGCCGCGGCCCACCCCCGCTGCCCGCGGCATCCGCGGCCACGCCACGGGCCTGGCTCGGCCGCGAGAATCGCGGTGGCGCGGCGGCATCCGAACCTCGACCCATCGCGGCGCCCGGTTCACGTGCCGACGTACTCCCGGCGTCGCGGGTGCCCGCACCCCGCGCGCGGCCTGCCGCGGCCGCGTTGGCCGCCGGTCGCGGCGCGGGCGCGCCGGCCTCCCACCGCACCTCGTGATCACGACCGAGCACGGCCCGCACCGCGGATCGGACCGCCTCGAGATTCCGCGGATCGGACAGGCGCTGCGCCAACGGCGCGTGCTGATGGGCGAACACGATCACGTTCCCCTCCAGCCGCGACACCGATGCCCCGGACAGCAATGCCTGCACAGTGGGCCCGAACTCTCGCACCTTCGCGCGAATATCCGCCCAGGCCGCCTCCACCGCGCGCAACAGATCTGCCTCCGGCGCGACCGCAGCGTCGGCCGGAGCCTGCGTCTGCGTCTGCGCCGCGGATTCCGAATCGACTTCCGCCCCGCCCGCTGCGGCTGCAACCGAGATCTGTTGCACTGCAATGGATTTCGCAGAATCCGCGCCCGAGGCGCCACGCGGCTGCCCCGCACCCGAAATCGGTTCACCATCGGAGCCAGATGGTGCCGACGAGGTCGGGCTGCCTGCCGGCGCGGTCTCAGCTGCCGAAGTTTGCCCGGCGACCGAGGTCTGCACATCGGGCGGCGGCTCAACTGCCGGGGCCTGCTCGGCGACCGGAGCAGCCGTGGCAACAGGAGCCGCCTCGGCGATCGAAGCCGAATCGCCATCCGCGACGCGCTCAGCGCCCGCAACCTGCTCAGCGCCCGCAACCTGCTCAGCGCCCGCAACCTGCTCAGCGCCCAGCGCCTGTCCAGGGTCCGAGGTCTGCCCAGCACCGCGGATGCGCCCAGCGCCGGAAGGGGGGTCGGTATCAGAAGGTGAGCCGGGGACCGACGCGTCCCGAGCCGCCGGAGCCGACTGCATGGCAGCGGGGGTTTGCGGGAGCACGTTCGGGCCCGAGGCAGCATTCGGTTCGGCGATGCCGGAGCCTTCGCTCGCGGCCCGAGTCTCCCGTCGTGCCGCCGCGAGCAATTCCGCCCCACGTCGACGCGGTGGCTCAGCGGCCGAACCATGTGGCGCGACCGGCGCCGAGGCGGGCGCGGGACTCGGCGCGGCGATGCCTACACCTGTCGTCCGCGGGACCACACCACCGGCGATACCGCGCTCGAGCTGCTCGATGCGCTGCAGGGTCGCCGATTCGGCATCCGATACCGAGGGCAACAGCATTCGGGCACAGACGATTTCGAGCAACAGCCGGGGCGCGGTTGCACCACGCATCTCGCCGAGACCTTCGTGCAACAGTTCAGCATGGCGAGCCAAGGTGGCGGGGCCGAGACGCTGCGCCTGGTCACGCATGCGCTCGAGCACATCGCCGGGTCCGGAGACGAGGCCGCGATCGGCGGCGTCGGGGACCGCGCGCAGCAGGATCAGATCGCGCAGGCGCTCCAGCAGGTCGACGGCGAAACGGCGGGGATCGTGGCCGGCCTCCATGACCCGGTCGACAGTGCCGAACAGCGCCGCACCGTCCCCGATCGCCAGGGCATCGATGGCGTCATCGATCAGCGCGACATCGGTGACACCGAGCAGCGAGACCGCCCTGGGATAGGTGACACCTTCGGGGCCCGCGCCCGCGAGCAGCTGGTCGAGCACGCTCAGGCTGTCTCGCGGCGAGCCGCCGCCCGCGCGGATCACCAGCGGATACACCGCCTCGTCGACCGCGACGTTCTCTTGCTCACAGATCTTTCCGAGCAGTCCACGCATAGTCGCGGGCGGCAGCAGCCGGAACGGGTAGTGATGAGTCCGGGAACGGATGGTCGGCAGCACCTTGTCCGGCTCGGTAGTGGCGAAGATGAAGATCAGGTGCGCGGGCGGCTCCTCGACGATCTTCAACAGCGCGTTGAAGCCCGCGGTGGTGACCATGTGCGCCTCGTCGACGATGAATACCCGGTACCGGGACTCGGCAGGTGCGTAGAAGGCGCGGTCACGCAGTTCACGAGTGTCGTCGACACCGCCGTGGCTCGCGGCGTCCAGCTCGATCACGTCGAGGTTTCCCGGCCCGCCGGGGCCGAGCGCTACACACGAGGGGCACACACCACACGGCGTCGAGGTCGGGCCCTGCACACAGTTCAGCGAGCGCGCGAGAATGCGGGCCGAGGAGGTCTTGCCACAGCCACGCGGGCCGGAGAATAGGTAGGCATGACTGATCCGGCCGGTGTCGAGGGCGGTACTCAGCGGGTCGGTGACGTGCTCCTGGCCCACCACCTCAGCGAATGTTGCCGGTCGGTACTTCCGGTACAGAGCCACGGCCAGAGGTTACCGGCGCGCACCGACAAAGAACATTCCCGCAGGCGCGGGCACCCGGCGCGGCGCGACAGCTGCCGACCCACACCCCAAAACGTGACATAGATCACAAGAGGCGCGAAGATTATTTCCGGCGGGATGATCAGCGACCAGGGCGGCAACGAGAGAGCAATCGCCCGCCGAGCGGGGGTGGAATCAGTCATCTTGTCGATTGACCACCCCTCTTGTCGGGCATTAGTTGAACTCACGCCCTGGTTTTCCGCCTATTTGTGGAGATAACGAAACCATCAACTGGAGTGACATCGACGCTATCGGCTGGCTACCGTGGTTATCGGCAACTTCGGTAGCCAAACCTTCATCAGGTTGGTGGCCCCGGCCGGTCCCTCATCCCGACCGGGGCACAACCTGAAGTCCGACTGGCAGTTCGCCGAACACCGACGCTTCCACCGGAGGGCCGTTTCCCCGTGCCGTCTTGTGACGACATCGCCGCCGCCTGGCTTTCGAGCACCGACTTCGCCGACGACCACACGGCCGTCGACCTGCTGAGCCGGGCGATCAGCCCACAGGATTTCGCGATCAAGCGCGACTCACTGCCGGTAGCCGCGGCCGCCGACCCGGCGACCGCCGCAGCGATTCTGGAACTACTCGAGCGGGGCCAGGTGCCGACCATGGCCGCCATCCGGACCCTCACCGCGCAGAACGAGATGCGACGCGAAGCCGAGCGCATCGAACGTCTCGGCCGCCGCGCCCAGCGCAGCATCGACGATTTCGGCCGCGTCCTCGCCCAGCTGGCCCACGACCACTGGACCGAACACGGCACCGGCCCCATCCGGCGCGACGTACTGCAGTCCGAGCCGGTGATGGCCCTGATCAGGGAACGAATCGGCGATATCGCACCCAGCGCGGTGAAACACCTCTGGCTGATCGAGCGCGCGCAGCGCGCCGGCTGGATCGCCTCCAATGCCGAGCCCGGATCACTGTGCGCCGCACGACGTTTCCACTCCGCCAAGTACGGCAACCGAGTGTCGCTGCGCCCGGTCAACACCATCGGCACCCTGGTTGCCGGCTTCCTCGACGAGCACCTGGCCGAGCACGGCCGCCCGCCGCGCTGGTCGGTCCTCGCCCACGATCTGCGTGACGACCGCGGCCGCCGGATCTTCCACGACACCGCCGACGCGCGCACCCAGCAGCTGTGGCTCACCACCGCCGAATGGATGGCGGTGCGCGAGGACCTCCCGGTGCCGGGTCGCCGTGGTACCCGGGCACTCGCCCGCAAGCAGAAACGCTGATCCATTAGCCGTGCGCGGCTAAAACACCTGGTCGTGCGCGGCCGGCCCGTGACCATTCGGTAATTTCCTTGCAACGCATTCCTGCGTGAAAGGAGTTACCCGTGTCTTCAACCATCGATCCCGCAGCTACCGCCTGGCTGCTCATCAGCACTGCACTCGTCCTGCTGATGACACCGGCGCTGGCCATTTTCTACGGCGGGATGGTGCGCTCGACCGGCGTACTCAACATGCTGATGATGAACTTCATCGTTATCCCACTGGTGACCGTGGTCTGGTTGCTCGCCGGCTACAGCCTGGCCTTCAGCGAGGACGCGGGCGGCGGCCTGATCGGCGACCTCGGCCACTTCGGCATGGCAGGCATCGACCCGAACACCGTGCACGGTTCGGTTCCCGAGCTACTGTTCGCCACCTTTCAGCTGACCTTCGCCATCCTGACCGCGGCACTGGTCAGCGGTGCGATCGCGGACCGCGCGAAGTTCTCCGGCTGGATGGCGTTCGTGCCGCTGTGGGCGCTGGCGGTGTACGTGCCGATCGCGCACTGGGTGTGGGGCCCGGACGGCTGGCTGGCCTCCTTCGGTGCGCTCGACTACGCAGGCGGGCTTGTGGTGGAGATCGCCTCCGGCGCGTCCGCGCTCGCGCTGGCGATCGTGCTCGGCCCGCGCATCGGTTTCAGGATTGATCAGATGCGTCCGCACAACCTGCCCTTCGTGCTGCTCGGCGCGGGTCTGCTGTGGTTCGGCTGGTTCGGCTTCAATGCCGGATCGGCGCTGTCCGCCAATGGTGTCGCGGCAGCGGTCTTCCTGAACACACTGGTCGCGGGCTGCCTGGGCATGCTCGGCTGGCTCGCGGTGGAGCAGATCAGGGACGGGCGGCCGACCACCTTCGGTGCGGCCTCCGGTGTGGTGGCGGGTTTGGTCGCCATCACCCCGTCGTGCGGTTCGGTGAACACCCTCGGCGCACTGATCGTCGGGCTCACGGCCGGTGTGGTGTGTTCGTTCGCGGTCGGCTGGAAGTTCAAGGCGGGCTATGACGATTCGCTCGACGTGGTCGGCGTGCACTTCGTCGGTGGTGTGGTCGGCACGCTGCTGATCGGCCTGCTCGCCAACCAGGTGATGACCGGCGGCGTCGAGGGGCTGCTCTACGGCGGCGGTGCGGCCCAGCTCGGCAAGCAGGTCGTCGGTGTGCTCGTGGTCGCGGCATACGCGTTCGGGGTGACCTTCGCGCTCGGCAAGGGCATCGACCGTGTCATCGGCTTCCGGGTGACCAAGGAAGACGAGACCGCGGGCATCGACTTCGCACTGCACGCCGAGACCGCGTATGCCGAAGGCGTGCACGGACATGCGCCGCGCCGATTCGGTGAGGGACACTTCAGCCACCCGCACGCCGCCGAAGATCGGGAACGCTGACCCCCGAAGGTAGGCATCTGGCTGCCGCACCGGACCGGTGTTGTGACAACACCGGTCCACGGGCGACCTGCACGTGTCGCCGTATGCCGTTGTCAGCTCACCGTACTCGCCGCAGCGGTGAACGTATTGCACTGTGCCGCACGGTTCTTATCCACACCGATCTCGAACCAAGCGCCGCCGTTGTCCGCGGTGCCGTGGTCACGCATGTCCCCGCGCTGATCGCCGCGACCGTGCGCATCCCGCTTGGCGAGGCTGATCTGGCTACCGGTCAGCGAGCCGCCGCCGGACGAGGACGCCATGTACATGCCGTCGAAACAGTTGGCCTGCAACTCGACTCGACGCGAGAGCTCCAAACCCTTCTCGCTGCGCGCACCCGCGTCGACCCGCTCGCTGTTGGCTTTGCGCAGGATTCCCGACATGGCCTGGATATGGTGGCCGTACTCGTGCGCGAATACCGAGAGGTAGACCACCCAGTTGTCTTTGAACAGCTCGGTCTGCAGCTGGCTGATCGGCATGTAGATGGTCTTGTTCGCCGGGCAGTAGAAGGCCGCGAAATTACTCGTGGTTCCGGTGCACGGTGTGGTGATGCCCGAAGTCGTCGCGCTCACGTTGAGCGCGGGCGGCTGGAACGGCAGATTCGACTTCGCCAGTACAGGTTTCCACGCCGCCTCGAGGCAGCCCGCGGCCGACTCGAAGAACTTTCGCGCCGCGTCCACCTGGGTGCCCCACGGTGAGTAGTTGCAGCGCGCGGGCACCAGGGTCGAGCTCGGATCGGTCAGCAGCGGGTTGGTCCCGGTCTCCGCGCGGCCTGCCGCGCCACCGGGATCCGGGGTAAAGGTGAAGCTGGGCGCGGGTCCCGACGAGTCGGCACTGTGCCTACCTGTCGAAATCGCATAGCGCACCAGGGAACCCGCCACCAGGAACACGATGACCAGCAGTAGCGCGGTCAGACCACCACCACGTTTGCGGGGCGGGCCGGGCGGATGGCCGGGTGGGCCGTAGGGCATCGGCGGCGGCATGCGCGGGCGGAATCCGGGTGGCGGATAGCCAGGGGGCGGCCCGTATGCGGGCGGCGGGCCATATCCCGGAGGCGGTCGATGGCCGGGCGGCGGGCCATATCCCGGAGGCGGGCCATAGCCGGGCGGCGGCGGAACCGGACGCCCACCGGGCGGAACCGGTCCATAACCGTACGGTGGTTGTGTCACTCCCCCGTACCCCCTCGTCTCATGATCGCCGACAGCCGCTGACGCAGAATAGCAACTTGTCTAGAGTAGGCAGCCATGCTGACTTTTCGGGGGGGCGCCGCTGGTAGCTCCGCGGCGCTGATTCTCGCGACCGCGGGAATGATCGCGGCCGCTCCGTTTGCCCACGCTCAGCCCGCGCCCGACGGCGTGCACATCACCGCCGATCTGAAGCTCAGCGCGCAGGGCGTGCTCGAGGTCGTCGAGAAGGTGGTGGTGCCCGCCGACGGCGAGTTCAAAATGTCGTTGCCGCTGCGGCTCAAGGTCGGCGCCGATGTCGAACGCGTCTTCAAGGTCACCGATGTCGGCACCGAGGGCGAGGGCACCGCGACGGTCGCGAACGATCAATTCACCATCGACGCGAAACCAGGCGAGTCCACCTTCACCTACGCGATCCACAACACCGTCAGTGATGCGCCGGGCACGCAGGTCTTCCGATGGCTCGGCATGGTCAATGCCGATGTCGCCTCGATCAGCGCATCATTGATCAGCCCGTCCTACGAAATGGGCATCGTAGACTGCAAACTCGGTCCACCCGGGAACCTCAGGCAGTGCTCCGACCTCCACATCGAGGCGGACGGGGTGCTCTTCTGGGAGCAAACAGACCTGCACAAGGGCGACACCATCGACCTGACATTGCAGCTGCCGCCCGGCACGGTCCCGTCCAACGCCGACGTCCGCGGCGGCGGCGAACCCGGTCCGTTCGCCGTCACCACACCGGTTCTCGTCGCCTTCGGTGTGCTGCTGCTCGCGCTGGCCGGACTTGCCGCCTTCGTACTGCGGGCGCGGCGCGAAAACGCTGCTGCCGGAACCGGATCGAACACCATCGATCCGCTGCTGCGGGAGGGCGGTCGAGTGCAGTTCACCTCCCCCGACGGCATCCTGCCGGGCGAAGCGGGACTGGTGCTCGATGAGCACGCCGATCCCGCCGATATCGCTGCCACCGTGGTAGATCTCGCGGTACGACGCTATCTGTGGATCACTCCGGTCGGCGACTCCGACTGGCGGATCAACCGCGTCAACGCTCCCGACGACCAACTGCGCGACTACGAGAAGGCGGTCTTCCAGACCCTGCTGCCCGAGGGCACGGAATCGGTCACCCTCACCGAACTTCGGGCGCCCGGCCGCGTGCAGGCCGAACCGGTCCGCACTGCTCTGCGCGCTGACGCGGTCGCCCGCGGCACGTTCATCGCACGGTCCGGTCTCGGTCCGACGACCTGGCTCGGCAGTGGCCTGATCGTCGCGGGCATCGCAACGACCGTCGCGCTCGCCGCCACCTCCGGCCACGCCCTCGTCGGCGTCGCCATCCTGCTCGCAGGCATCGCTACCTTGCTGCTGCCCAGCAATCTGCCTATCCGGACCGCATCCGGCCGCACACTCGCCGGACAGGTCCGCGCACTGCAGCGCGGCCTCGATGCGACTGTGCGCGAACAGATTCCGCCCGCCGATCAGGAACTCGTGTTCTCCAGAGCACTTCCCTTCACCGTGATCAGCGGCCGCGCCGACAACTGGATCCGTGCTTTCCGCGACCTGAACCCCGCCGCCGATTCCCAACCCGGCCTCTATTGGTTCGGCAGCTTCGAACGCGACCACAACCTCCAGCGCTTCGCGGGCCACTTCCCCTACTTCATCACCGCACTCGAAGGACTCTTCGCCACATCGGGCGGCAACAGGTAGGGCTGGGCAAGCCGGTGGAACACACTGACGGCCGGGCTTGTTGCCCGGCCGTCAGCTCTCAGCGATCGGTCGTCTCAGCGATCAGTCCACAGCCGCGGCTCGGCGCATCGCAGACAGCGGGTCCGCGTAGAGCGCACTGAGGGAGGTGACCACAGCCGCGAATTCCTGGACCTTGCCACCGAATCCACTGATTCGGATGTCGGTGGGCGGCAGGGTCGAGGACTGCTGGAAGGCGCGCGCCACGTGGGTGACCGCCGGACGGTAGCCGGTGAAGGCCTGACCGCCCAGGATCACCCGGTCCGGATTGAGCATGTCCCGGACCAGCGCCACGGTCTGGCCGAGCGTGGTCGCCCGCTCCGCGAGCAGATCCTTGGCCGGCTCGCAGCCCGCTTCGGCTGCCCGGTACAGATCGGCGATGGTCGAGCCCGCAGTGCCGTTGTAGGCCGGAATGATCCCGCGCCCGACTGCCCTCGCGTGCAGCGAGCGATCACCGACCGTCACCTCGAGGCAGCCGCGCCTGCCGCAGGGGCACACGACATCGGAGCCGGTCGGCAGATGCGCGATCGAACCGGGCCCGTTGCTCGGCGTGTGCACGCGGCCGTCCAATGTGACTGCGACACCGGCGGTTTCGCGGACGTAGAAGTATAGGCTGCTGCCGCGTTCGGATCCGACGCCGCGTGCGTCACGCTGATCGGGAGTCGGAAGCAGCAGCTCGGAAGCCGCCATGGCCTCCACGTGCGGCGCGACCGACACCGGCAGCTCGAGCACCTCGCCGAGTACCGAGCCGATCTGTGCGCCCTTCCATTCCAGCTTGGGATGGTCGACCACGCCGGAGAGCGGGTTGACCCGACCGCCGATCGCGACACCGGCCCACAGCGCCTTACGCCGATGCCAGCGCTGCAGGAAAGCCTTGGCGCTGCGGGCGACGGTCGTGGTCGCGAAGTCCTGACCGGTCTGCGGGGTGGCGATGGCGAGTCCACCGAGGATGCGCCCGCGCAGATCGGCCGCGACGATCTTGGTAGCCGCGGCGCCGATGTGAATGCCGAGGGTCAGGTACGCCTCGTGGTCGATCTCGAAAGGCACCCGCGGACGCCCCACCGCACCCGAGGCGGTCAGATCGGGGCGTTCGCGCAGCAGGCCCGCGGTGAGCAGCGCGGACACCTGACGGTTGACCGTCGCGATGCTCAAACCCGTTGTGCGCGCGGCATTGTCACGGGAAACCGGGCCACCGGTCGCGGCGCGCAGCACGGCTGCCGCCGGATTGTCGGCGATGCGGAGTTCCGGCGCGACAACGGGGCGCTGAATACGAACACGACCGTTCGCCACCCGGGAGAGGGGTCGCTCGAGAGTGAGGGACATATGAAGATTCCTTGCCGAAGTCCCGTAACTACGGGACGTGCCTACATGTGTGGCGACGAGGCAGCGCGCGAGTGCGAAGAATCGCTCAGCTGCAGCGACAGGAACGACACAGTTCCCGCGTCAGCGGCAGCCGCAAACCCAGTGCGGCGGTCACGTAAGTGACCCGCAGTGCGGTCGAGCGGCCAGTAGACATGGGATCAAAGTTAACACCGAAATCGCCGGCCACCAAGCCCCCTCGACGGCCTCGGGCGATCCCGATAGAGTATCGCGCCCCGAAATCCTTGCCCCACACCGGGTTCCGATCGCCTGTGGCCCAGCGCACGCGGTGTCCAGAAATGCCGAATGGGGCCACCGATACGGCGACCCCATCGGGTGACTTTCTTTCCCCTTACGCGGCTTCGGCGACCACCTGACGGCGGGCCAGCAGCGCGGTGGCCGAGGCGACGAGTCCGACCAGCGCGACCACGGTGACCAGGTACAGGCCGGGCCGGTACTGGGCAATGCCGGTTGCGGCGCCACCGCTGATCAGACCGGTGACGATGGCGAGTACGACGGCTCCGCCGATCTGACCCGAGGTCTGCACCAGGCCCGAGGCCAGACCCTGCTCATGGTCGGCGATGCCCTCGGTGGCCTGCACCATGACCGAGGAGAAGCCGAGTGCGAAGCCGAGGCCGAGCAGCAGGAACGCGGGCAGGTAGTCGACGACGTAGGTCGGGTCCGCGCTGCCGCCGAAGGCGATGAACCAGAGGTAGCCGAGCACGAACGAGGCCATCGAGGCGATGATCATCGGAGTCGTGCCGTAGCGGTCGATGAGCTTGCCCGCGACCGGTGACAGGATCGCCACGATGATGCCGGCCGGAGCCAGCGCGAGCGCCATCTTCAGCGGCTCCCAGCCGAGGGTGTTCTGCAGGTACAGCGACACGATCGTCTGGAAGCTGATGTAGGAACCGAAGATTGCCAGCGCGGCCAGATTGGCCCGCACGATCGACTTGACCTTGAAGATGCTCAGCCGGACCAGCGGATGCGCGACCTTGTTCTCCACCACGAAGAACGCACTGAGCAACGCGAGCGCGACAACGGCGGTGGCGATCACACTTGCGGTGAGGCCCTTTTCCGGCGCCGTGACGATCGTGTAGACAGCGGCGAGCATGCCACCGGTCAGCAGTGCGGCGCCCGCAAAGTCGATGCGGCCGTTCTCCTTTTCGATGTTGCGCGGCACCACGATGTATGCGGTGACGACGACCGCGGCGACGACGACGACCGGCACGTAGAACGTCAACCGCCAGTCGATGCCGGTGAGCAGACCCGAAACAATCAGCCCGGAGGCGTATCCGGTGGCGCCGAAGACCGTGAAGATCGACAACGCACGGTTGCGATCATGGCCTTCTTTGAATGTGGTGGTGATGATCGACAGGGCAGCCGGTGCGGTGAACGCGGCGGCGACACCCTTGACGATGCGACTGGCGATGAGCAGCGCGCCGTCATCGACGAGTCCGCCTGCCAGCGAGGCGGCGCCGAAGACCACCAGCGCGGCCAGGAAGACCTGGCGGCGGCCGAGCAGATCGGCGGCCCTGCCGCCCAGCAGCAGCAGACCGCCGTAGCCGAGGATGTAGCCGTTGACGATCCACTGCAGACTCTCGGTGTTCAGCCCGAGTTCCGATCCGATGGACGGGAGCGCGACGCCGACCATCGAAACGTCGAGCGCGTCGAGGAACATCGCCAGGCCCGCTACGAACAGCACGGCCCACAGCTTGGGCCCCCAACGACCTGAGATGTGATCGGTTGATGCGGTGTCGAGCGCCTCTGGGGCGGTAGCTGTCATAGTCACGTCGGTAAATTTAGATGCACACGCATTAGATGTCAATGCATCTAATGCAGAAGCACAAACCTTCTGGTCGGAACCAGACGCAGCGAAAGGCCCACCTGATCGCGTGAACCCAAGTCGAGGACCAGGCGGGTCTGTTTGCGCGGCGGCGACGACCGTGGAGGCCGGTCGCGCGGAGCGAACTACTCGGCCGGAGCCCGAGCAGGTGCGGCCCCGGTGCGTCGAACGGGTGACCGATCATGGTGAACGGGCCGGAAGGCGGGGGTCAGCCCGTCGCCGTCAGACCCGCGACAATGCGTCGTTGGCAGATCAGGACGAGTATCACCAGCGGCGTGGTGGTCATGACTGCCGCGGCGGCGATATCACCCCAGGGAATCGAGTAGATGCCGGTGAAGTTCGCGATCCCCACTGGCGCGGTTTGACGGGTAGGGCTCGAGACAAAGGACAGGGCGAGTAGCAGCTCATTCCACGACGCAATGAATCCGAGCAAGGCAGCAGGCACGATTCCGGGAGCGGCAAGCGGGACGGTGATCGACCACAGCGTACGTATCGGGCCCGCGCCATCGAGTCGCGCTGCGTCGTAGATTTCATGGGGAATGGTGCGGAAGTGATTCGCGACGACAACGAATATCAGCGGCAGCGACAGTCCGGCGTGCACAGCTGCCAGTCCGACGTAGGAGTTGAGCAGTTGCAGCCGCAGCAACGCCTGGTAGATCGGGGTCACGATCGCGACCTGGGGGAACACCGACACGCAGAGGACCCCGGCGACGATCGCGCCGCGGCCGGACATTCGCCGCTGTGTCACCACGTAGGCGGCGGCCGTGGCGAAGACCAGCGCCACGGCGGTGGCGCAGGCGGCGACGATCAGACTGTTGCGCATGTACCGGGTGAAGTGCTTCGCGCCGAACACGTTTCGGTAGTGCTGGAGAGTCCCGTCCGGTATCGGCAGCCAGCGGGGGGTGAACTGGGCAAGGTTGCGGTCGGGCTCGAACGAGGCGACGACTTGCCAGGCGAACGGGAACAGCGACCATCCGACGATGGCGCATACCAGCAGAGTAAATCCCCAGCGGCGCAACGGCGCGATCGACTCGCGACTCACGACCGGCCGTCCCGACGGATCTGTCGCAGGACGAAAATCCCGAAGACACCGGCGATTCCGACCTCGGTGATGAACGTGGCGGTGGCGATCGCCGAGCCTTGACCGATATCGAGACCGGAGAACAGCGTGTTGTAGGCGTAGGTCGAGAGCGTCTCGGTAGTGCTGGCGGGTCCGCCACCGGTCACCGCGTACGGCAGGTCGAAGACGCGCACGGCGTCCAGCGCCCGCAACAGAGCCGCCACCAGCAGGCTCGGCAGCAGCAACGGCAGCCGGATCCACCAGAAATAGCCCCATGTCGAAGCACCGTCCAGGCGAGCGGCCTCTTCGAGCTGGGGAGGGCAGGTCTGCAACCCGGCCAGCAGCAACAGTGCCATGAACGGGGTGGTTTTCCAGATATCGGCCACCATCAGGGTTGGCATGGCCAGGGTGGTGGAGCCCAGGAAACTGATCGGCGCGACAACCACATGGGTTCGAACCAGAAGATAGTTGACAAGCCCGCCCTGATCGAACAACCAGTTGAACATCCGCCCCGTCACGACAGTGGGAATCGCCCACGGCACCAGGACAATCGCACACACGAGGCCACGTCCGCGGAACCTGACATCGAGCACGAGGGCGACGACGATGCCCAACAATGTCTCGATAAACGTTGTCACGGCGGCGAATTCGATGGTCTGCCACCACGCTTGCCAGAACAGGCTATCGTCCTGCAAGCGTCGATAGTTGGCCAGGCCCGTGAAGTGATCGGCGCCTTCCATCAAGTTGGTGTCGCGCAGAGACATCCAGATGGTGCGTGCCACCGGAATCAGAGAAACCACGAAAACGGTGGCGAGCATTGGTGACACCAGCGCAATCGAGCCGCGCCGATCTCGAACCAATCGTGAGCCGACGATTCGCACAACAGCTTTCAGCTCAGTATCTCCGCGATTCGGCTACCGGTCGCTTGCAGATGCGCTGCCACTTCGCCGGTGGCGAGCGCAGCGGACACCCCTGCCTGCAGTGCCAGGCTGACCTGGGCGTACTTCGGGGTTTTCGGGCGTGACACGCCCGTGGTGAAGACATCGCGCAACAACACCATGAACGGATTCGACCGGGCGAGCTCCGGATCGTTGTATACCGCGGAGCGGCTGGGCGCCAGACCGAGTTGGGACGCGCAGATCAATTGCGTTGCCGGACTCGACATCCAGGTCAAGAAGTCGATTGCCGCACTCTTCTTCGTGCTTGCCGCGTTCATGCCGAGCTGATATCCACCCAGGCACGATGTGCTCGTTCCACCGGGAAATGCGGGCAGCTTGGCGACCGCCACCTTCCCAGCCACCTGAGACGTCGACGGATTCTGGGCGTTGTTCCATACATATGACCAATTACGGAGAAAGGCTGCGCGGCCACCGAGGAACGGTAGTTCGCTGGGCACCTCGTCCCAGGACTGTACGTCGCGTGGGCTGATTTTGTACCTGGTGAAGGTGTCGGCCATGAACTGGACTGCCGCGACCGCGGGCGGGTCGGCGAGGGTTACCGTCCGGCCATCGGGGCCGAGGATCGACCCCCCGTTCGAACCGATGAACTCCACCAGATTGCATACGACGACCTCCTGCTGCCTACCCTGCCAGGCGAAGCCGTTGAGCACCGCCGACTTGTTCAGCAACAATTGGGCGGCGGCGACGAGGTCGGACCAGGCGGCCGGAATCTCGATGTTCGCCGCCTGCAACAGATCTTTGCGGTAATACAGCATTCCCGCGTCGAGATACCAGGGCAGTGCATGCAATTCATTCATGTATGTACACGCGTCGACTGCACCGGGAAAGTACTGTGCGCGCGTCGGAAGATCTACGTAACCGTCGAGCGGGGCCGACCATCCAGCGTGCGCGAACTCGGCGATCCAGACAATGTCTGCGGTATAGACGTCGATGTCGCCGCCACGTTGGGACAGCGACCGCACCAGCTGTTGGTGAACCTGTGTGCTCTGGTTGGGGGTGGGCAGCTCCCGCAACTCCACGTACACCTGGCTCTGCGAGCTGTTGTACTCGTCGACAATCTGGCCAATTTCCTTCTGGGCGAAGAACTTTGCGCAAGCGAAGGTAATGGTGGTCCGCCCGCTGGAGGTGGTGGGGTCACCACAGCCCACAAGCCCCGGCACCGCAGCGGAGGCCACGGCCGCGGCAGCCTTGGCGAAGGTTCGCCGCGAAGCTCTTTGTTGCCAACGGAATCCGACACAGACATCGCGCACTCCTTATGACAGAAGGGCCACACGGCTCCCCCAGGCTAGTGGTCGGGAGGCACTCGCCCTATCCAACAATGGGAACCCGGGGTGGCGGCCGAAGTTCGCGTCCCCGCCACGCGAAGGGCAGGCAGCAGAGCCGCCGGGTCGGACCGACCACAGCGAAAGGCTCCACCCGGTCGAGAACCGGGTGGAGCCTGTTTCCGTGGCGGTGACGACCGCGGATGCCGGTTGCGCGCAGCGACCTACTTGGCCGGAGCCGGAGCCGGAGCAGCAGGCGCGGCCGGGGCAGCAGGCGCGGCCGGGGCAGCAGGAACGGCCGGGGCTGCGTTGAAGGGCTGGTTGACGGTGGTGAAGTACTGAATCGCCGCACCGATCGCCACCGGGGCGGTGATGAAGATCTGACCCAGCACGGTGCCGACCGCGCCGACCAGGGCGATACCCGCGATGCAGCCGACAGCGGCAGCGGGCAGGAACGGACCGAACAGGCCGACGATGGTGCCGAGGGCGACCGTGCCACCCAGCACGCCGCCGAGCACGCAGCCGATGGCCGCGCCGCCGAGCCCACCGACCAGGGTGCCGACGGTGGCGCCCATCGCGATCGTGCTCGTCAACCGGGTCCAGGCGGCCACCTCACGGTCGTACTCGGTCTTCCACGGCGCCTTGTCCTCATACGGCAGGGCGACCGGCTTGTAGACCGCCTTCGCCGCATCGATCTGTGGAGTGAGAGTCGCCGTGCGGCCGGAGATTTCGGTCGCGATCGGGAACTCGAACTCGTCGACGCGGAACGTCAGCGGCGTTCCCGCGACCACAGTGCCATCGGCGGCCTTGATCTTCAATGCGTCGTCCTCGACGACGATCGATCCGGCATCGATCGTCACGATCGACTGCGTTTCGGTGGTCTGGGCGGTGAAATTGATTGCGTCGCCGGTCTGTTCTGTCGCCGCGGGCGCCGCACCGGAGGCGCCCGAAGCAACTCCGGTCGCGATGGTCACCAGCGCCGCGACAACGGCGAGCTTCCTCATCCTCATTACTGAAATCCCTCATCTCAGGTAAAGCGTCCGAGGGCAAAGCATCGACGAGAAAACGCGAGGAAACGAGGGAAAAACGCAGACAGATTCCAAATAGGCAAACACGTAGCGAACAGAATGGAAACTACTTCGCCTTCGCAGCAGCCTTGGCCTGCTTCTTGAACGCGCGCACTTCCAATAGCGACTCGGCATCGACGATGTCGGCGGCGGACCGGCGCGAACCCTGCTCGGAGTAGGCCCCCGCCGCTGCTTCCCAGCCTTTCGGACGCACCCCGAGCTGCTTGCCGAGCAGGGCGAGGAAGATCCGCGCCTTCTGATCGCCGTATCCGGGCAAGTCGTTGAGACGCTTGCGCACCTCTTTGCCGTCCGGGTCGCCTGCGCTCCAGATCGCCTCGACGTCGCCGTCGTAGTGCTCCAGCACATACTTGGCGAGCTCCTGGGTCCGGCGTGCCATCGACCGGCCGTAGCGGTGAATCGCCGGCGGTGTCGCACAGAGCTCCTCGAACTCGGCGGAATCGGCCTCGGCAATCCGGTGGATGTCGAACCCGCCCATCCGGTCGGCGATCTTTTTCGGACCGCGGAACGCATGCTCGAGCGGAAACTGTTGATCGAGCAGCATGCCGACCAGCAGCGCGAACGGACTCTCCGACAGCAGCTCGTCCGCCTCCGGGTCCTGCGCGAGGCACAGCTTCACAGTCACGGACTTCCTTTCCCGGTCTTCGGCGCACGATCGACTTGTCCTCGATCATCTCATCAGCCGACCGCGCGTGGTCTCGACCACCCGGATCGACACGACCCTCCGATCGTGATACACCTCACAGACCTACCGTGCGATGTGGTAAGCCCCCGCGTAGGCTCTCGGCCATGCCTCAGACGACGGCCGAACCGAGGGACGGAATCGGGCCCATGGATTCGCAAGGATTGCGCCCTGACCGCTTCGACAGCGCGGGTCAGGATCAGTTGGTCGATGTACGCGATCTCCAGGCGGCACTGCCCGGCATCCGGCGACTACGTACCTGGGCCCACGACGCACTCGCACTGCAGCCGGGCGAGCGCGCGCTCGATATCGGCTCCGGCTCCGGAACGGAGGTGCTCGCCTTCGCGGACGCGGTCGGACCGACCGGAACCGCCGTCGGCGTCGAACCCGATCCGCACCTGCTCGCTGCCGCCGAACGTCGCGCGGCCCAGGCCGGGTCGACCGCCAAATTCCATTCCGGCGATGCCTACGGCCTGCCCTTCGGCGCCGACAGTTTCGACGCGGCGCTGTGTGAGCGGGTCTTCCAGCATCTGACCGCACCGATCCGCGCGGCCAACGAGATCGCCAGGGTGCTGCGACCCGGCGGCCGGGCCGTGGTGGTGGACAGCGATTGGGGCACCGCGATCGTGCATCCTGGCAACCGTCAGGTGGTCAGGGAGGTCGTCGACACACTGCTCTCGGCGACGACCAACCCGCTGTCGGGCAGGCTGCTGCCCGGATTGCTGACCAAGGCGGGCCTCGTCATCGAGGAGATCGGCTCCCATGCGCTGGTGCAGGACCGCAGCGTCGGCGCCGGTTCGCTGGTCAATAGGATCTCGGCGATGGCGGTGGCGCGCGGGGTCATCACCGAGGCGCAGCGCGATCAGCTGATCGCCGACCTCGAGGCGGGCGCCGAGAGCGGCGATATCCACCTGTCGGTGACCATGTTCGCCGTGCTGGCTCACAAGCCGCTCTGACCTGAGAGAAACACGACAGCGGGCGCACACCGGATCCGGTGTACGCCCGCTGTTGTTCGTGCGGGTTACTTGCCGAGAAGCTTCTCGGTGGCGGCCAGCAGCACACAGGTGGCGAGGCCGTCCATCGCCTGCTCGAGTTCGGCTTCCTTCGGGAAGCTCGGCGCAATTCGAATGTTCTTGTCCTCCGGGTCATTCCGGTAAGGGAATGCCGAACCCGCCGCGGTCAGGGCGATTCCGGCGTCCTTGGCAAGCGCGATCACCCTGGCCGCGGTGCCTTCGAGTACGTCGAGGCTGATGAAGTAGCCGCCCTTGGGTTCGGTCCAGGACGCCACCTTCGACGCGCCGAGCCGGTCCTCGAGAATCCGCAGCACCAGCGCGAACTTCGGTTCGAGGATGGCGCGGTGCTTCTGCATATGGGCACGCACACCGTCGGCATCCTTGAAGAAGCGCAGGTGCCGCAGTTGGTTGATCTTGTCCGGGCCGATGCTCTTCTTCGACGCGTGCCCGAGATACCAATCCAAGTTCGCCGTGGAGGCGCCGAAGAAACTGACCCCCGCGCCCGCGAAGGTGATCTTGGAGGTGGAGGCGAAGACGATGGGGCGGTTGGGGTTTCCGGCCGCGGCGGCCAGTGCGAGCACGTCGACGACCGGGGCGGCGGTGTCGGTCAGTGGATGCACCGCATAGGCGTTGTCCCAGAACAATCGGAAGTCCGGCGCGGCGGCGGGCATCGAAACCAGTTCCCGAACAACATCTTCGGAGAAGACCACACCGGTGGGGTTGGAATAGTTCGGCACCGCCCACAGACCCTTGATCTGCGGGTCGCTCGCCAAAAGCTCTGCGATGGCGTGGGTGTCGGGTCCGTTGTGGTTCATCGGGACCGGGATCATCTCGAACCCGAGCGCCTCGGTGATCGCGAAGTGCCGGTCGTAACCCGGGCTCGGACACAGGAACTTCACCGTGGGCTCGGCCGCCCAGCGTTGCTTCGACTCTGGTGTGCCGTACAGCATCGCGTAGGTGATGACGTCGTGCATCAGCTCCAGGCTGGCGTTGTTGCCCGCGATCAGGTTGTCCACCGGAATGCCGAGCAGTTCACCGAAGATGGCGCGCAGCTCCGGGAGTCCGTGCAGCCCACCATAGTTGCGGCAGTCGGTGCCGGTGCCGTCACGGAAGTCGCCCGCACCGGGCAGGGAGAGCAGCTCCGCGGACAAGTCGAGTTGTTCCGGCGAGGGTTTTCCCCTCGTCAGGTCCAGCGTGAGCTTCTCGGTCTGGAGCGTCGCGTAATTCGCGTGCTGGGTCTCGTGTTCCGACACGAGCTCCGCGTGGCTCATCAAACCGATCTGCGTTTGCCGGGGCATCCTGGGCAGCCTTTCGAAGCAGCAAAAGGGGGCGAGTGGTGACGTCCGGCCGATGTCCCTATGACCGCCGGCGGACCGCTGTTCACGTTACCCGGCGGTTGCTCCGAATTGGAGTGGATAAATGGCTCGGGATCCTCGACCCGCCGAGCACTGAAATTAAGGGGACCCCGCGCACCCGGCAGAGCCCGTTGACCCTTGCTGCCTTCCGGCCCTGGGGGAGTTCACAGGATGCGCGCCGCGCGGGATCCGTTGGCCAGTGTAGCGGCTTGTCGATCACACCCCACCATCCGGGGCCCACGCGCACTGACGAGCACTGGTTACGATCTTTCCATTACCGGAGGGGCTTCCCCACCGCACGAGGGGATCGACAGGTGACAGACAATATTCCGCCGCACGGCGGCCACGAGGTGCCGACCGCAACGCCCGGCGACGCGGAGCCGACACCCCAGTGGTGGGAAGCGCCGACCACCAGCGACAGCTCCGGCTCTTCGTCGAGCGCCGACCCGACGATGGTCCGGGTACCAGGACAGTTCGACGCCTACACGCCGCCGCCACAGCCCTACGCGCCGCCACCGCAGCCGTACACGGCGCCGCAGCCGTACGCGCCACCGCAACAGCAGTTCGCCTCGCCACAGCAGTCATATGCACAGCCGCAATACCCGCAGCCCACTCCCCCGCCCCCCGGGCCGCCCAGTTATCCACAAGCGCCGGTCTATGGCGCCGGCTACCCCGGCACGCCGCCTCGGCGCAGCAACACGGGGTGGATCGTCGGCGGTATCGCCGCGTTCGTCGTGGTCATCGCCCTGATCGGTGGATTGGTCGTTGCGGCGAAGAAAATCGGTGGCGACGACAGCAAGTCCTGGACCGGCGACTACGCCATGGACAAGGTGACGGACTCGTGCAGCCTCGTCACGCCGTCGGTCCTCACGCGATGGGCGCCCACCCAAAAGGAACTCAAGCACACCGAGGAACAGCCCGACAGCAACTTCGGTGGCGGTTCGCTGAACTGCGATGCCAAGTACGAGGGCACCAGCATCAACAGCGCGTCACTGACCATGGACGCGGACTTCGCGAGCAAGTACGGATCGCCGCACTACAACATCTGGAAGGACATCGACACCGGCACCTCGGGCAGTGGACGGAGCTCCGGCGCGATGAGCGGACTCGGCGAACAGGCGTACTTCGCCTACCGCGAGGACACCTCAGCCTCCTTCAACTCGCTGGATTACACGATCGGCGTGCTGGACGACAACCTGTCCCTCCAGGTCGAGATCAACATCTACTCGAAGACCTCGATCGACCGGTCCGCAGTCGCCGCCGCCGCCGAGGCGCAGGCCCGCCAGGTAATGGCAGGCCTGCGGAAATAGCTCCCCAGCAGGCCCATTTGGCGCCCGATGGGGGGCACCCGCTATGCTGCTCCACGGAGGATTCGCCTAGTGGCCTATGGCGCTCGCCTGGAACGCGGGTTGGGTTAACGCCCTCAGGGGTTCAAATCCCCTATCCTCCGCAGGGAAGGACGCAGGTCTCGGCCAGATCATCATCTGGCCGAGACCTGGGTCCACAGCCCGAAATCTGAGGGGATTCGGCGTCGCGCGCTAGAAGGCGCGAACATGTCCACCCACATCTGCGCTCGCAAATACGGCACGAGTGTGCAACGGCGCCCTTGATCATTTCTGTCATTCTCCTGTGGTTCGGCGTTCCGGTTCATGATCGCCATGGCGTCGGGGGCCGGGCGCCGCGGTGGCGAGTTCGGTTGCCGCCTGTTGCAGCGACACCGCCGCCGGCTGCTCGGCACCGAGCAGGGCCGTTACTTCCTCGTAGGTCGGCTGGAGCAAGTCCGCAAATCCCGGGACTTGCTCACATCAAGCGGTTCGGCACCAGGGATTTCCTCTCATCGGCTCGAGCATTGACTACTCGATACATCGTGCGTTCCCGCGTGGTCGCCGAACACGATTTCGGATGGATTCAGGCTGCCGGGATGCTGGTGGTGGCCAGCGCTCCGCGCCTAGGATCAGATGCGTCGGGGGGGTGCATAACTCGACGAATCGGCGAGTTGGATCCGTGCGACGAACTCGCCGGAAGAAGGCACGATGACTACCAAGAAGTCCGCCGCCGACAGGGGTTGGCGGCTCGCGAAGATCGCGCTCGTCGGGGCCGCGATGACGATTCCGATGATGCCGGTTCCTGCTATGGCGGCACCGGCCCCCGCACCAGGTGTGGTGCGCACTGATAACCCGCACTGTGACCGCTACGACCTTTGGGGCATCGATCGCTGGCAGAGTGATCGATGGGGCAAGGACAAATGCGACGGCTGGAACCAAGGTTGGGGCTCGAGCAATTTCTTCCCCCCTGGCTGGGGTTTCTTCCCCCCAGGCTGGGGCTCGAACAATTTCTTTCCCAAAGGCTGGTTCGGGAGTAGCTGACCGAACGGATCCGCGCGTCCCTTGCCGAGTTCCGTGTGCCAGGTTTTCGCGGCGCCGCTGAGCACCACGACTGTCAGGCGGACGGTCCTGTGCTGCGCCCTCGAATCCACTGGGCGATGGCAGTCAGGGCCGAGACGAGCGAGATGGCTCCGGCGAGCCATGCCCAGGACGTGAGACTCGCGGTGGCGTAGGCGACTTGACGCAGGCCGGGTACCGGATATTGGCCGTTGCCGGACGCCCAGCGAACCAGCAGCCCGACCTGGGTACCCACATCCCTAGCGGATCCATATCCGATCATGCGTTTCACTTCGGCTGCTTTGCTGTTCAGATGGGCCACCACGACGACTACGAGAAGCGCCAGTGCCACCGAGGAACCCACCGCGACATAGGAAAGCACCTGGGTGCGTGCCCGAAGATTCACCAGTACGGCGATGACGGTCACGGCGCTGGCAGTGCTGGCAAGGACGCCCCAGGTGCCGTTGACATCCGCGGCGGGCGGTGGCGATCCCGACCAGAGGCTCGCCAGCGACGTGGATATCTGAAGACCGCCGAAGGGGTCGGCGCTGATCTTGCCGTCGGTGCCGGAAGCGGTGAGCCACGGTTTGAACAGCAGGGCGAAGGTGATGATGCTCCCGACCGCGGCGCACAGGTAGCCCCCGTTACCTCGAACCACCGCCAGAACCGTCACGACTTCCCTGCGCAGCAGGACGATACTTTCTGTGCGACTGGGCGTATCGACCTTTCGATAGCGAATCTTGTTTGCTTGCCAGGGAGTTGGCTGCACCATCATTTCAGGCTAGAAGGCGGAAGGTCCTTTCCATCGTTAAGAAGTGCCAATATCCGATGCACTCGAGTCCAATTACTGAAAGTTAGCCCGCTCACGTCAGAGATCCACGCACCACAGGCGGACGGGAGATTCCATCGGCCAGACCAGCAGTTTCGCTTGACAGCCTGCCCACATTCAGCCCATTGGCAAATCTTTGGCAACCACTAATTATCCACGCTACGACCCTGCCGAACGTCGAATCGAGGGTCCACCGTTAATGAAACGCAAATATCACCTTCAGACGTCGCGTCCCGCTGGCACCTCCCGTGAGCGGCTCGCCGGGACCCCGGCCGCGAACCGATCGGTCGACACCGCGAGGCGCCAAAAAATGGCCATACTCAGGGCGTACAGGGTATTGACTGGAGCCAAATCTGGAGGAGACTAATCATTACACCGGAACACCGGAGAGAGCCGCACTGTCGGCAGAGACGTCTGTCGAAGTCGTTGACCCTTTTTCCAGGATCTGGCCAGGCCCCCGGCAAGCCAATCGAATACCGGAGCTTCGAGCGACGGCTGAAGTTCATGGATTCGATGGAGACTACCGGGGACTGTTCTGTGTGGGGGTGTTTCCGAGCGCGGCTCTGCTCACGAAGTGAACCAGCGCCGTATCCGCGTGGTGGCGAATTCGGCTTTCTCGATCGCGAGTTCGGCCGAGGGCGGGTCGAACGGTGCGATCGGCGCGGGCCCCGAGAGGAAGTCGGCGTCGACCTTGCCGACCAGGCCGTCCCCGAATTCGATGTAGCAGGAGCCTCGACCTTGATACTTCTCGGGATCAGGAGTGCCGTGCAACCGCGCACCGATGTGCGCTGCCACCGTGCGGGCGGCATTCTCGGCGAACACGCCGGCTCGTGGGACCGGCGCGTCCGCACAGTCACCGATCGCGTAGATGCCCGGATACCGGGTGGCGAGCGTGCGCGGGTCGACGTGGATCCAGCCGTCGGTGCCACCGACGGTCAGCCCGGATGCCTCGACCACGGGCGGAACGCAGTGCGTCGGAATGCCGATGAACAGGTCGTAGGCGAGATCACCGGCGTCGGTGGCCGCGACATGGTTCTTCGGGTCGAGCGCGCGGACCCGCGTTCCAGGGGAGTAGTCGATCCCACGTCGGTCGAGCGCCTCGACGAGCGCGGCAGAGGTATCCGGGGAGACGGGAATCGGTAAGTCCATCGGAGTAAGTACGCACAGGCGGGTGCGGTCGCGAACGCCACGCCGCGTCAACAGTTCGTGCACGAGCATCGCGCCCTCGTAGGGTGCGGGTGGGCACTTGAACGGCACACTCAACACCGCGATCAGAACGGTTCCACCATCGAAAAGGGCCAGCCGATCCCGGAGTCTGCAGGCCCCTTGGATCGAGTAGTACTCGCAGCCGTCCTCGACGAACCCGGGGGTGGCGGCCGGGTCGTAATCGGCGCCCAACGCGACAACGAGGAAGTCCGGCTCGTAGCCGGCGGCATCGGTGACGACGCGGCGGGTCTGCGGGTCGATCGACGTCACCGTTTCCTGCCGGAACTCGACACCGGGACAGGCGAGATCGGCATAGGGGATACGGACGGATTCCGGTGTCCGGCCGCGAAAAAGGATGTCCAGCTTGGCGAAACCGAACGTGAACCCATCATTGTGGTCGATGAGTTCTACGTCGGCCTCGGGCAGTGACTCCGACAGGCAAGCGGCGAGCTCGAGCCCGCCGAAACCGGCGCCCAGGATCAGCACCGTTGGCTTTCGAATGTTGTCGGCGATCGACATTGCGCACCCCGCGACGCGGACACGGTTGAACGAATCAGGATCGGGCTATTTCTCGAGCGTGTTGTCGTTCTCGAGCGTGTTGTCGGCGCGGGCGGGCATCATCACTACTCCCGGTTGAACCGCGCCCGAATCACCTCCATGCGGGCCCGCAGCTCGTCCGGGGTGATCAGTCCGCGATCCATCAGCGTGTGGGCCGTCACGACTACCGATCGGGTTCGCACGGGGAAGTCGTGGTAGATCGTCTCGCCGAGCGCATCCTCGACATGGCGACGTTCCAGGTTGTCCAATGTGCCGCGCCAGGACAGGCATTCGCACGTCGCCTGCATACTCGACTCCCATGGGTCCGGCCTGCGGTCGAGTTCGGGAAGGGTGGTCTCCCGGCGTGACGCGGGGTCCAATGTATACAGGAGAACCTCGTACGGTCCGCTCGTCACTGCCGACCACCTCGTCCCGTGGCAGCTTCGGCCTGGTCCGGCGGCGCCTGCGCGGTCCAGTCGACCTGCGGCAGTGCCACACCGATCATCGTGTCCCGAGTGACGATGGCCGTCAGTTGCTCCTCCGTCCAGCCCTCCGTGCCTTCGGGCCGCATCGGCATCACCATGAACCGGGACTTCTGGTTCGAGTCGTGCACCCGAACCTCGACGTCGGGCGGAAAGTGCAAGCCGAATTCGGCGAGCACCTCACGGGGCCAACGGACGAGGCGCCGACGGTAATTGGGCGTGCGGTACCAGTCCGGAGACATACCGAGAACCGGGCGTGGGTAGCACGAACACAGCGTGCACACGATCACGTTGTGCACCGTGGGCGTGTTCTCCAGCACGTAGAAGTAGGTGTAGTCGCTCGGCGTTCCAGAGCCGGTCGGGTCACGCCAGTCGATGCCGATCTCTTTGCACGTCTCGGTCCCGTCGGCCAGCAGGCGCGCCTTGAAATCCGGATCCGTCCAGGCCTTCGCGACCAATTTCGATCCACCGTGCGGACCGACCGATTCGGCCCACTCGGAGAAGCGCCGGTGATCTTCCTGCGAGAAGAGGCCCTTTTCGATCGCGAGTTCGCGGATCGCGGTCTCCAGTACTTCGAACTCGCTGATCTCTCCGGTCGTCTGGATCGCTGCGTGCGCCCCGTGATCGTGGGTCTGACTCACTTGGCATCCTCCTCTGCGGGCTCGAGCCAACCCTCGGAGACCTCCGTCTCCAGGGTGTCGACGTCGAAACCGGTGTATTTGGGCCACAGATCTGTCTGGCGGAACCGCACCACGTAGAACGGTTCGAACCGGCCGTCATCGCGGCCCCATGCCTCGTCCTCCGGAATCACCCACTCGGGTCGGTGTTCGACGACAACCCCCGTGCGCCCACGGGTATAGGCCTGGGTGCGGGTGTGGAACATCGACGTCTTGTCCCGAACCCGAACGCGATCGCCGATCTCGTACTTCCTGGTCATGCCCGCGCCTCCATCCGTGCGCGTACCTCGTCCAACTTCGCCGACAGCTCGTCGGGAGTGATCAAACCCTTGTTGATCAGATACTTCGCGGCGACGGTCGCCCACCGTGCGTAATAGGGCAGACCGAAGTAGAGCGTCGCGCCGAGGTCGTTCTCGGCGCGGCGGCGTTCCTCTGAATTCCACACGCCACGCCAGCCCAGGCATTCACACGTGACGTAAGTGCTCATCTCCCAGGGTTCTTCGACTTTTTCCTTGTATTCGACCGGCATATCCGGCTGTCCGCCGACGTCGTGCAGGACGTGACGGAGAGCGGCGAACAATGCGTTCGAGATCTCGTACGGGGAATCCAGCGGGGTACGGAACACTGGAGCGATGTCTGCGACGCGATGTTGAAGTTCGTCGAATCGGTTCGGTGAACTCATGAGGTCTCCGTTGCGACAGATCCGATATCTCCCGACAGGGTGATTACCTACGGCGCACACAACTTCAGCCGGCCACCGAGGCGACTGGCCGACAAGCCCGCGGTGGCGAACACCAGCGGAAATGTGACACCTATCACAAGCACGTCATCCGCTTGCCAAGGGTACACGTCAAGATCGCTTTGCTGAAGGGTGCTCGGGCTCAGCGTTTCGCGCCCTTGAATACCACGGGCAGGTCGTCGTGCCGCAATGTCACGCATGTGCCGAAGTCGCGGCTTATGCGCTCGATGGTCTCGCACAGCCAGCGAGATTCCCTGCGCGCGGCCGATTCGAGGCGCATATGCCGCACCCGCAGCGGAATCATTCGCACTTCCACCGCATCGATATCGATGGTCACCAGATACAGCAGACGAAGATCAGTGCGGTAGCGCTCATGGCCACCGATGCCTTCGTAGTCGTCGATGACATCGCCGCACCCGTACAGAATCGGTTTGCCCCGATAGATTTCGATCGGCCGCGGGTGGTGTGCGGAATGCCCGTGCACCAGGTCGACGCCGGCATCGATCAACCGATGCGCGAACTGCGCTTCGCTCGGCGCCACCCCATAGCCCCAGTTGGGCGCCCAATGTATGGAGACGATGGCGATATCGCGAACCCGCTTATGCGTTAACACTTCTGCTGCCACCTCGTCGGCGGCACGAACGCTCGGCGAATGACCGACCCACCACAGCCCCGGCTGATCACGACCTGCGGCCCAGCATGCCGGGACCCCACTCGATCCCGCCGCGACCGAGACGATCACCACCCGACCTCCGTCCTCGACTTCTGATATCGCCGGGGCCAGGGCATTGTCGAGATCCACGCCCGCGCCGGCGTGGTGGATGCCCGCGGAATCGAGCGCTTCGAGGGTGTCGACCAGACCTTCGCTACCGAAGTCGAGGATGTGGTTGTTGGCCAGTGCGCAGACGACCGGCGCGACGACGGTCAACACCGGCAGGTTGCCCGGGTTCATCCGATAGTGAATGCCTTTTGCGGGCTCGAACGCGCCGTCGGCGGTAATCGCGGTTTCCAGGTTGATCAACCGCACGTCGGGGTCGTGCTGCGCGAGGATCGCCACGACATCACCCCACGGATGTCGGAAATCCACGGGACGGGCGAATGCGCCGTGCGCGCGCTCGGCCAACTCCACATAGGTCCGCGCATCATCCACGTACCGTTCGCGCAGCGACGGATTGCCGGGATGCGGCAGGATCTGGTCCACCCCGCGGCCCAGCATGACGTCGCCGCCCAGCAGCACCGTCGTCATACCACCATTGTCGACTATTTCCGAGTTTCTGGAAATCAGAAATTCCAGACACGATCTGCGCGATCCGGCGCAGTGCATAAATAAACATGACCGTGCAGTGCTGGCGATGACCAGCGGTTCAGTCTTAAGATCAGAAAGTCGGGGAATATCAGTGAGCTCGACAATCGGCGAGTCACGTCCGCGCGACGAACTCGCCGGAAGAAGGCGTCATGATCATCAACAGAACCCGCAGCACCGGCACATTCCGACTACTGTCGAATATCGCGCTTATGGGAGCCGCGTTGGCAATTCCCGCGACGGCCATAACAATTCCAGCAATGGCGACACCAGCACTCAAACCCGGTGTGGTGCGCACGAATTTCCCCCAATGTGACGGCACCGACCCATGGTGCAATCGCGACAACCAATGGAACTCGAGCGGCAAAGAGAGCGACAGCAAGGACGAAGAATGCGACCCCCCAGCCTGGAACCTCGGCGGGAAGCAGAGTGACAAGCAGAGCGGAAACCATGGCTGGAACTACATGTCGCCCAACGGCTGGTTCCGCAAATAGCTGATCGAACGGATGCAAGCGCTGCGCGATAGATCCCGACCAATCATTTGGCGATCCAGGATTTGCACCGGGGCGAACCACCGTCGAATCCGCGGGGCGAGAATGCCGCCCGCACAGGCTTGCCGAAACAACAGGTCGGCGCAGGGACAGGAGCAGGGCTTCCGCCGACTGGTCGGCAGGACCTGCCAGAGCGCCGCGGCGGAAGACAGAATCGACGAATCAGCGGCCGAAAACGCTGGTCACGATCTCGGTGGCCCACCTGTTCATCGGAGTCACAATGTTCACCTCGACCCAGCGGACGGGTCGGACGACCAGCGTCTGCCAGGCAATGCTCATCGCGCCGAATATCGGGCGCAGCATGGTGCGATAGACGGCGCGGCACGGGGTCACCACCACGACGCCGACGATGATCGTCGCCGACCGCCAGGCGTACCGAAGTGTCGTGCGTAGTACTCGCCACAGCGGGTGCAGGATCCATCGCCGCAGCTGGTGGAGCGGCCGGACGATCAGGTACTCCGATACCCTGCACAGGACCACGAACAGGGCGGATGCGATGGGGAGCAGCACCTTCCGCGTCAGCCACCCCGCCGTGGGCCGCAGTACGCGCCGCCACAGAAACTCCTCCGCCGCACGACGCAATGGGCGTAGGAGGAAGTCGAGCAGCAACGCGCCGAGCGGGGTGAGGACCATGCCCCAGAGGACATGTTGGAGTAGCCAACCCCAGAGGAAGTCCTTGACGAACGCCCATGCGGGACGCAGCACCCAGTGAAAAGCTGTGCGGCAGAGCGGATTCAGCAGTTCGGTCCAGGTGAACAGCAGCACGGCGAGCGCGATTCGACCAAGTAATCCGACGCACTCCCACAGCACACGCACCGGAATCAGCACCAGGATGGCGATCGCTCGCGCAATCCGTTGACCTACTGAAACATGCTCGGAAGAAAGGGCATTCGGTGTCGACATGCTCGTCCCCCTTCGGTGCGGCCGATCCGGAGTAGCGCGATGATCGGCGGACGACCGACTGAAAGGTTCGGGCGTCCACTACATTCGAGCACGCGGGCCCGGCCCGGTCATGAGTAGAAGTACTGCATATCGGGTCCGGCTGGGCGGCAGCCTGCCTGCGCTCGTCCGCGTGGAGCAGGCCGCCCTGATTGGTACGGCGCGTTGTCGCACCCACAGCAACCCCATCGTCGGCCACACGCTGCCGGCGCCCGCTTCAGTCGACTCCGTCGGCGGCCCGGTGCGCCTGCGCTGTCTCACCCAACGCCGCGACCAACAGGTCCGAATAGGCGTCGATGTCCGGCAGCGCTGCGGCGTCGGCGTGGATCGAAATCGTGATCGTCGCGCCACGCCCCTCGGTATCCTCGCTGAGGCCGTGCACGCCGTGGGTCAGGTGCATGACCGAGCCGAGTGCGGGGAAACCCGCGGTGAACAGGACTCGGCCGCCGTCGAACGTGAGGTCGGCGGAGCCGCGGTGGACGCTGGAGACCACGGTGTGGCCTGCGATCGAGTCGGGGACGGTGTCGAGCGGGTAGCGATCGATATCGCGACGCAGCAGTGCGGCCGGGACGACGGCGGTGACTCGGTCCTGCGCGGCGAGCAGCGAATGCCCGGCGCGGGCCATCCGGTCACCGAGCGCATCGGCGATACGACGCGAACGCAGGCGGATATCGGGTTCGTCGACGAAGAGATCGACGCCGAGGCTGCGGTAATTGTTGCGGGGTGTGGATACCCCCGGTAGCGCCATCGGCACCTGCGCGCCAAGCCGATCCACCTGTGCACCGCGCGCTTCCAGGTAGCGCGCGAGCGCGAGCGATATCGCGGTCAGCACAACCACGGTCACCGTCCGATCGGGGATGCGCAACCGATCCGGCGCGCACACGATCACGCGCACTCGATGATCCGAAACGCCGACCTCCGTTGAAGGGTTGACCAGGCTGGGCGTGAAGTCCGGCCCCGGCGCCGGCACCCGCCCGGTGGTGGTGAGTTCAGCCAGTTCCAGCTGCGACCGGTAGGCGTGATAGCCCCGCACGGCGGTCCGTATCACCTGGATCGGCATGCGCAGCAACCCGAGCACCGCAGTTGTCCGAGCCGCATCGAGGAGCGCGGAGCCGGCGGGCGCCCACCTGCAGCGTGGCGTGCGTGGCAGCGAGCCGGTGCGCCCCTGGTCGGTCGCACCGGACTCCGCGAACAGCGCGCGGGCTATCTGCGCGGCACGTCGCCCATCGGCCAGCGCATGCGACATCTGGAGCACCACCACTGTCGCGGGACCCGCGTCGGGCAGCTGACCGGGTACTCCGATGACGTCACGGAAAAGGTGCAAGCGCCAGGGGCGCACCGACGCGTCGAGGACGGTACCGAGTAGTTTGCCGAGCGCATTCAACACAGCCGGCCAATTCGATTCCGACGGTAGGTGTTCCATGAATTGCTCGGCCGCGAAATCACAGGGTATCCACGACGGATAGTCCAGATCCGCAGGCACTTCGCGTAAGCGAACACGCAAGTCGGGTATACACGCGCTGCGCCGGGCAACCAGCACCCGCAGCTCCGCGGTCGGACGGCCGGAGTCGGCGAAACAATACAGCAAGAACAGATCATTGCGAGTACGCCTCGACAGCCAGTACATCGTCGCGTCCTGAGGTGCCATCGAGCTCACCTCTCGAACGATATCGGCCGTTGTCCGCGGCGGGCGGGGCGGGCGGGCAAGCGCTGAATGATCTTGTTCCGCATCGGCGTTCGGTGAAACCTATCGATTCTGATCAGATCCTCTGCTACCGTCCGTAGTAGAGCAAAATCCCACTCACCCAAGGGGCGGGGTGTCGATCATGGCTGGTCAGATAAGTCGCAAGCTCAGCGCGCAAGCGGATGCCGCGGACGAGCGATACCGGGCTGCGGCATTTGCCAAACGGTCGATCAACAAGGTCTTCCCGACCCATTGGTCGTTCCTGCTCGGCGAGATCGCCCTCTACAGCTTCATCATTCTGCTGCTGTCGGGCGTCTA
>NZ_JBFBAB010000021.1:0-121888 GCF_040681975.1 Nocardia sp. NPDC051463 | reverse complement strand
GTCGGATCGACTCTCGGTGATCAGTTGGTGGCGTATGTGGTGCCGCAGCCGGGTCAGGTGGTCGAGCAGCGTGTGCTGCTTGCCGCGATTTCTGGGGCGCTTCCTGCGTATATGGTGCCGGCGGCGGTTGTGGTGTTGGATGCGTTCCCGTTGAACGCGAGCGGCAAGCTGGATCGCAAGGCGTTGCCGGCTCCGGAGTTCTCCAGTCGTGAGTTCCGTGCTCCGTCGACTCCGATCGAGGAGATCGTGGCGTCGGTGTTCGCGGATGTGCTCGGGATCGAGCGGGTCGGTGCGGACGATGATTTCTTCGCGCTCGGTGGTAACTCGCTGATCGCGACGCAGGTGACCGCACGCCTCGGCGCCGCACTCGATACCCATCTGGCGGTGCGTGATCTGTTCGAGGCATCGACGGTCGAGTCGCTGGCCGCGCGGGCCGAACGCAAGACGGGTTCGGGTCGCACCAGGCCCGCACTGGTCACCGGCGCACGCCCCGATCGGGTTCCGCTCTCGCCCGCGCAGCAGCGGTACTGGTTCCTCAACCAGTTCGACACCACCGCGTCGGCGGTCGACAACATCCCGCTCGCCGTCCGTCTGTCGGGCGCGTTGGATGTCGAGGCACTGCAGCAGGCCATCGGCGATATCTTCAGCCGCCACGAAGTGCTGCGCACCACGTACCCCGACAGCGAGGAAGGCCCTTATCAGGTCATTCTGCCGTCGCGACAGGTGATGCCAGACCTGCACGTCGTGGATGTCGCGGAATCCGAGCTGCTGGACACGGTCATCGGATTCGTCCTCACCACCTTCGATGTCACCACCCAGGTGCCGCTGAAGGTGGCGCTGTTCCGGCTCGCACCAGAGGAATATGTGATCGCATTCGTCGTGCATCACGTGTCCGCGGACGGTGCGTCGATGGGACCGTTGGCCCGCGATTTGATGGTCGCCTACATCGCCCGATCGAACGGCGACGCGCCGCAGTGGGCGCCACTGCCGGTGCAATACGCCGACTACGCCGTATGGCAGCGTGCGGTCCTCGGTTCCGAGGACGATCCGGAATCGATCGCGGCGCAGCAGATCGCGTACTGGCAGTCGACTCTCGACGGCCTGCCCGACCAGCTGGAATTGCCCTCGGATCGGCCGCGCCCACCAGCGCAGTCCTTCCGTGGTAACGCGGTGCGCTTCGAGATTTCCGCCGACCGGCACGCCCGACTGCAGGAACTGGCGCGGGCCAACAACGCCTCGCTGTTCATGGTCGTACACGCGGCGCTCGCGGTGCTGCTGGCACGGCTGTCGGGCACCGACGACATCGCCATCGGCACCCCGATCGCCGGCCGCGGTGAGCGCGAACTCGACGACATGATCGGCATGTTCGTCAACACCCTGGTGTTCCGCACCAGCGTGCAGCCGGACGACCGGTTCACCGAACTCCTGGCGAAGGTCAGGGAACGGGACCTGCAGGCGTTCGCGAACGCCGATGTACCGTTCGAACGCCTCGTCGAGGTGCTCAACCCGGTGCGTTCGACAGCACGCAACCCGCTGTTCCAGATGGGTCTGTCGTTCCAGAACATGGCCGAAACCACCTTCGAACTGCCAGGTCTCTCGGTGAGCGCGGTCGATTTCGACGCGCATCTGTCCAAGACCGACCTGCATGTGACGGTCTTCGACCGGTACGCCGACGACGGCACCCCGGCGGCGATCATCGCCGAATTCGGTTACGCCACCGACCTGTTCGACGAAACGACCGTGCAGGGCTTCGCGGACCGCTTCGTGCGTGTCATCGACGCGTTCCTCGCCGACAACTCGGTGACCGTGGGCGAGATCGACCTGCTCAGCCCGCAGGAGAGCACGCGGATTCTGACCGGCTGGAATGACACCGAGCATGCGATCGATGCGGCCGCGACCCTGGTGTCGTTGTTGGACGCGACGGTTGCCGCGTCACCCGATGCCGCGGCCTTGGTGTCCGACGAGACCAACGGTGACCGGCAGGAACTCACTTATGCCGAGCTCGACGCACGGGTGAATCGCCTGGCGCGGTACCTGATCGAACGGGGTGTCGCGCCGGAGGATCGGGTTGCGTTGGCGATTCGCCGGTCCGCCGACTTGGTGATCGCTATGTATGCGGTGGCGAAGTCGGGTGCGGCGTATGTGCCGGTCGATCCCGATCAGCCTGCCGATCGTGTCGGTTACATCCTCGAGACTGCGGCACCGGCGTTCGTGTTGACCTCCGGCCGTGACGGTTTCACGACGGAGTCGGTGGAGACGGTCGCCATCGATGAGCTGGATCTGTCGGAGGTTTCGGCTGCTCCGGTGACGGTCGAGGAACGTCGTGGCATAGTGACGGCCGCGAATACCGCGTATGTGATCTTCACGTCGGGTTCGACCGGGCAGCCGAAGGGTGTCGCGGTGTCGCATGGTGCGATCGCGAATCAGTTGCTGTGGAAGACTGCGGAATTCGGTCTCAATGCCGGTGATGCGGTGTTGCTGAAGACCGCGGCCACGTTCGACTTGTCGGTGTGGGAGTTCTGGTCTGCGGCGGTGTCGGGTGGTCGTCTGGTGATCGCCACCCCGGATGGTCACCGTGATCCCACATATCTCAATGAGTTGATGGCGCAGGAGTGGGTGACCACTCTGCATGTGGTGCCGTCCATGCTGGACGCGCTGTTGGCCGATGGCTTGCCGGATTCGTTGTGGCGGGTTCTTGCCATTGGTGAGGCGTTGCCGGGTGCGGTGGCGCAGCGGTTCCGTGAGGCGTATCCGCGGGTCGAGTTGTTCAACCTCTATGGCCCGACCGAGGCCGCGGTGTCGATCACCAGCCATCGTGTGACCGGCGCGGACCAGGTGTCGGTGCCGATTGGTGCGCCGGAGTGGAACAGCCGTGTCTATGTGCTGGATTCGCGGTTGCGGCCGGTTCCGGTCGGTGTTTCCGGTGAGCTCTACCTGGCGGGTGCGCAGTTGGCGCGCGGCTACTTCGGTCAGCCGAACCTGACCGCGGATCGGTTTGTGGCCAACCCCTTCCAGCCGGGCGCCCGGATGTACCGCACCGGCGACCTGGTGGCCTGGAATGCCGACGGCGAGCTGGATTACCGGGGCCGCACGGACTTCCAGGTGAAGATCCGCGGCTTCCGGATCGAGCTCGGCGAGATCGAGGTCGCGCTGCTGCGTCAGCCGGAGATCACCGCGGCGGCCGTGGTCGCGCACAGCGATGCGAACCTCGGTGATCGCCTCGTCGGGTACCTCGTGACGGGATCGGACGCGGTCGACACCCGGGATCTGGAGTCGCGCCTCGCCGCCGAACTCCCGTCCTACATGGTGCCTTCGGTGTTTGTGCAACTGGATGCGTTGCCGCTCAACGCGAACGGCAAACTGGATCGAAAGGCGTTGCCACAGCCGGTCTTCGAGCAGGCGGAGTTCCGCGCACCGGCCACGCCGACCGAGCAGATCATCGCGGAGGTCTTCACCGAACTGCTCCGGGTCGAGCGGGTCGGCGCCGACGACGACTTCTTCGCACTCGGTGGTAACAGCATCCTGTCGATCCAGTTGGTCTCGCGGGCCAAGGCGCGCGGCGTGGTGTTCAGCGTGCGCGAAGTATTCGAGCACCGCAGTGTCGTGGGGCTCGCGTCGATCGCCAGGTCGGCGACCGTCGGCCCGGTGCGTCTGCCGGAGCTGCCCGGCGGCGGTGTCGGTGTGATCGCGCTGCCGCCGAGCATCGCGGCGGCGCTGTCGAATGGCGCCGACTACCAGCGCCGCTCGCAGGCAACGACGCTGCGGCTGCCTGCCGTGCTCGATCGGACACCCCTGATCGCGGCGATCACCGCGGTCCTCGAGCATCACGACGGCCTGCGCACGCGCCTGCGTCGGGTGGACGAGAACTGGGTGTTCGAGGCGCTCGACAGCATCCTCGACATCGACGACCTGGTGCACGAGGCGTCGGTCGATTCGGTGGTGGTCGATGACGCGGAACTGTCGCGCATCATCGATGCCGAACGCGCGGCCGCCGCCGATCGTCTCGATCCGGCGAACGCCGTCATGGCGCAGTTCGTGCGGTTGTGCTTCGCGGATGAAGAGCGTGGTGACGAACTGCTTGTCGTTGCGCACCGGTTCGCGGTCGACAGCGCGTCGTTGCGGATCCTGATTTCGGATCTCGCGCAGGCGGTGTCGCAGGTCGCGGCCGGGCTGCCGGTCGCATTGCCGAGCGCGGGTACTTCGCTGCGGAGGTGGGCGCACAGCGTGGCCGAGGAAGCCGTCGATCGGTCTGCGGAACTGCCGTTCTGGCACGAGGTTTCGGCGACGCCGGATCCGCTGCTCGGGTCGCGTGCCTTCGATCCTGCGATCGACACCGCTGCCACCGTGCAGCGGGTCCAGGTCGAAGTGCCTGCCACGGTTACCGATTCCGTGCTGAACGCGATTCCGGAGCTGTATCGCGCAAGCGTGACCGACGGACTGCTTTCGGCGCTGGCCATGGCATTGGTGCGCTGGCGCGGCCAGGGCAATGCGATGCTGGTCCGGCTCGAGGCCGATGGTCGCGATGCGGTATCCGGTGCGGAGCTCTCGCGCACCATCGGCGCCTTCGCCACCACCTACCCGTTGCGGTTCGATCTGGCCGACGCGGATCTGGACAACGCGTTCACCGGCGGAATCGCCCTGAGCGGGATAGTCAAGACCGTCAAGGAACAGCTGCTCGCCGTGCCGGATCGCGGTGCGGGCTACGACCTACTCGCGCTGCCGCAGGTGGGTCAGGTCGGCTTCCGCTACCGGGGTCTGCCATCGGTCACCGTCACCGCTGAGACGTCCGCCGACGCGCCCGCCGATGCGGCGGTCGATATCGAGGCGCATGTCATCGAGGCCGCCGACGGTCCGAAGTTGGCCGCCACCTTCGCATTCCCGGCCGGACTACTCGGCAGGGAACGGGTACAGGAGCTCGCCGACCTGTGGGTCGCCGCGGTGACCGCGCTGGCCGAGCACACACATCGCCCGGATGCCGGTGGCCTCACACCGTCGGATATGCCGCTCGTGCAGGTCGGCCAGGCTGACATCGAGCGCTGGGAGCAGGCCTACCCGGGCCTGGAGGAAGTGTGGCCGGTCTCGCCGTTGCAGTCCGGTCTGCTCTTCCACGCGCTGATGACCGCGGCCACCGTGGACGTCTACACCATGCAGGCCGTTGTACAGCTGACGGGCACAGTGCAGACCGATCGACTGCATGCGTCCGCGCAGGCGATCCTCGACAGGTACCCGAACCTGCGCACCGCGTTCGTCAGCGGCTCCGATGGCCAGGCCATGCAGGTTGTCGTCGATCGGCTCGAGGTGCCGTGGCGCGAGGTCGATCTGACGGGGCTGCCGGACGCCGAGCAGGCCGAGGAACTGCGACAGCAGTTGGCCGCGGACCGGGCGACCAAGTTCGACATGTCCGTAGCGCCGCTGGTGCGCTACACGCTCTTCCGTACCGGTGCCGAGCAGTGGCATTTGGCGATCGCCACCCACCATGTCCTGATCGACGGCTGGTCGATGCCGCTGCTGCTGCGCGATCTGCTGGTGCTCTATGCGACGCGGGGTGATCTTGCGGCACTGCCGCAGGTGCCCTCCTATCGCAGCTTCCTCGACTGGCTCGCCGAGCGCGACGTGGCGTCGTCGTTGCGCACCTGGGCACAGGCACTCGACGGTGTCGGCGAACCGACCGAGCTGGCGCCGCCGTCGCGTTCGGTGGAGACCTACGAGACGAGCAAGCTGAGCACCACGATCGACGTCGATCGGACCCGCAGGCTGACCAAGCACTGCGCCGAACTCGGCATCACGGTCAACACCCTGGTGCAGGCGGCCTGGGGCATCCTGCTCGGCAGGCTTACCGGTCGCGACGATGTGGTCTTCGGCGCCACCGTGTCCGGCAGGCCCGCTGAGCTGCCCGGTGTGGAATCGATGGTCGGTTTGTTCATCAACACCCTGCCCGTGCGGGTGCGCGTCGATGATCACTCGACCATCGACGAACAGCTGAAGCGGTTGCAGCGCGATCAGGCCGATTTGCTCGACCACCACTACGTCGGGCTCACCGACATCCAGGGGGTGGCCGGTCCCGGCTCCCAGTTCGACACGCTGGTGGTGTTCGAGTCGTATCCGGTCGACCGCGAGGCGATCGCGGCGGCGAGCTCGATCGACGGGATGTCGGTCACCGATGTCAGCGTCGAGAGCGCGGCGCACTACCCGCTGACCCTGCAGGTGACCGCCGATTCGACCATCGAGTTCACCCTCGAGTACCTGACGAGCAGGTTCTCCGCCGATGAGGTGGAAACCCTGTCCGCCCGACTGATTCGGGTGCTCGAGGCGTTGCTCGGCGATCCGGCCGGACTGGTCGGCGCCATCGACATCCTCGACAGCGGCGAGCGCGCCAGGTTGCTCGCCGAATCCGGGATCGGTGCGGCGCCGGCCACACAGGAACCCGTGGGTCGGCTGGGTGCGCGCACAGTGGCCAAGGTGCTCGCCGAGGTCGTCGAGGCGGACCCCGAAGCACCCGCGTTGCTGGTCGACGGCGAGGAAATCGCCTACCACGTCCTGGACCGCCGCTCCTCGCAGCTGGCCAGGGTGCTCATCGATCGCGGTGCGGGCCCCGGCGACACCGTCGCGGTGGCACTGCCGCGTTCGGTGGACGCGGTGGTCGCGGGATGGGCTGTGCAGAAGGCGGGCGCGGCCTGCCTGTTCGCACCGTCGGTCGCCGAGATCGAAGCTGCGGGAGCCGGTTTCGGGATCGCCCTCGAACCGGTGGCGGCGGGCGAGGTGCGCTGGCTGGTGCTGTCGGATCCGCAGGTGCAAACCGAATTGGCCACCGCACCATCGCATCCGGTCTCGTACTCGGATCGGGTCCGTCCGCTCGCCGACGAGCACCCCGCGTTTGTGGTGCTCGTGAACGGTGCGCCGGTGGTGCTCAGCCAGGCCGAGGCACTCGACCGGGCCGCGCAGGTGCGCGAGGAGTACGGAATCGACTACGAGTCGACGACGTTCACCACCGCGGCCGCAGGCCAGGCGGCGGTGTCGGAGTTCCTGGCCGCGGCCACGGCGGGCGCATTGTCGGTGCTCCCGAACGGTGGTGACCTCGCCGATGATCTCGCCGACGGTGAGGTCACGCACTGGTTCGTCGTTCCCGGCGAATCGACGGATGCGGCCGATGCGGAGATCCGAATCGTGGTCGCCGAGTAGGACAATATCGATACGCGAAAGCCGTTGCCCTCGTGGCAACGGCTTTCGCGGTGTCCGAGGGTGCTACGCCGAGATGGCGTGCTCCTGGGCCGAATGCCTTGTCGCACACCGGCGCGCAGAACGCGTAGCGACGCACTCGTGGGTGAGGGTGAGTGTCGCGGTGGTCGGTTCGCCGTCATTCCGCGGATCGGGTCGATGACGTGCTTCGGCGCCGGCCTGCTGCATTCGGTCGTCCTTGCCGAGGGCCGTCGGCAGTGTCCGCGCGACAGCGCGCGCGATCCCCGGCCGAGCCCGCGGGTCCAGTAGCGCACGCGGCGCGGATTCGACACCGAACTCGCGGTAGAGGACTCGGCAGAATGCCCACCACGCCGCACTCGCGGGAACCGGCACCGCCGCCATGGCGGATCTCTCTCCGGACGATTACCCGTATCTGTCCCGCAGGGCCATCGATGCGCGATCACTCTCCGCCGCAGACGAATTCCGCGGCGGCCTGGAGATCGTGCTGCGCGGCCTCGCGCCCTAGGCGGCAGTCGGCACGCCGGGCCGAGAGCGTTGTGTCAGTGCGGTGATATCGAAGGTCTCGGCCATCGCGCGGGCCCCGGCGTCATTGAGGTGCAGGCCGTCGCCGCTATCGAGATCCGGGCGGATGTAGTCGGGGTTGTCGGGGTCCTCCACGGCTCGTGCGACATCGAAGACGCCGTCGAAAATGTCTGTGGTACGCAGCCATTCGTTGATTTCATTGCGGACGGGTACGCCGGTGTCGGTGCTGAGGCCGGGGTAGATCACCCCGGCGAAGGGGCCGACAGTGTTGGCGTAGATGGGCAGTCCGGCGGCGTGCGCGCGCTGCGCGAGAACCGTGAAACCGGCGATCAGGTCGGTGACGGAAGCGGTGCCGGCCACAATCAGGTCGTTGATGCCGATGTTCACCAGGACATGCGTCACGCCGGGGACATCGAGCACATCGCGGTCGAATCGTGCCAGCGCGTGATCGCCGACTTCGTCTGTCAACAGGCGATTTCCGCCGGTGCCCTGATTGACCGCCCAGCCTGCGGTCAGGCGCTCGTTGAGCACGTCGACGGAGCGGCGATTAGCGCCATGGGTGGAACCGACACCCTCGAACCAGGAGTCGCCGAAGGCGACGATGAGCGGGGCGTCGGTCGTATTCAGCACGTCGACGCCGGTGACGTAGAAGCGCGAGGTGAGCTCCTCGGCATCCGGCAACCCGACTGCCGCCGTGTGGTTCCCGATGGTGACGTACGCCGACTCCACGGGGATCTGGGCGAAGGGCGCAAGCTCGGTTTCCCCGGGAAGGTACAGGCTCAGCGCCAGGTCGGTGCCTGCGGTCACGGCCAGATCGACGGTGTCGCTGATGAGCTCGCCCCCGGCCGGGATGGTCACCCCGGTGGCGCCGCCGAACCGTACCTCGGTGTCGGTCTCGGTCACGATCTCCCCGCCCGACTTGCGCACCGCGATGCGGGCCGCGCCGATGGTGAGCGGTGTCCGGCCGTAGCGGTTGGTCAAGCGCACTCGCAGCTGCTCGCCGCCGCCTGCGAGATGCAGCACCTGGCGCAATGTCTGGTCGGTGAAACTCCGCGGCTCGGCCAGCCGAATCTGCTCGGTGGGGTTGACCAGTGCGGAACGAAATCCTGCGATCCAACGCGATGTGGCAGCCATCTGACTCTCCATTTAGTTGACATGGGGAATATTGCTCTGACAACAATCTAGCCCACATTTTCCTCATGTCAACTATCCGCGAGGCAACTATCTCGGATAGGCTCGGCAGCATGGACGCGACCGACCTCTTCGACGACCCGAGGCTCACCACCATCGGCCTGCTCTACGAGGCGCACGACGGGCTGATCGCGAAGCTGGAGCCGACCTGGAAGGAGAACGGCCTTTCGGGCCTGGACGCCAACGCGTTGATCCGTTTGAGTCGCTCGCCGGGTCGGCGGCTGCGCATGACCGATCTCGCCGCGCAGATCAACCTCTCCACCAGTGGCATCACGCGATTGGTGGATCGGCTGCAGCGCAACGGGTTTGTTCAGCGAGAAGCCGATGCGGGTGATCGGCGCACCTCCTACGCGGTGCTGACCGCGGCCGGCGCGGCGCAGATCGCGCGTGTGCTGCCCGCATATCTGGAGGGCATCGAGCGATGGTTCACCGGTTTGCTGACCGGGGCCCAGTTGGGCGAGCTGGTCGTGGGGCTGCGCATCATCCGTGATGCGGCCAATCCTGAGGCGACGGCACTCGGAGACTAGTCGGCCACCCGATTCGGGCCGCCGAGCTACAGCTCGGCGGCCCGAGTTCGTATGGTCGTCAGGCTGTTTCAGCCGGTCGAACCGACAGGAATCAGTGGCGCAGTAGGGGACGTCCTTCGAGCGTGGCGGCCCAGAGCTTTCCCGGGACATCGTTGGTGTCGCCGTCCAGGAACTCGGGCAACAGGATGTCGGCCGCATCATCCGCGTCGGAGTCTTCGAGGTATTCGCCCTCGGGCATGCGCAGTCGACGGGCCTTCAGATCATCGACAAAGATGACCTCACCCCTGTCCCATGTTTCGAGCCACGCGTTCGCCGATGCCCCACCGTGTACGACGAGCATTCCCATGTCGGAGAGTTCCGTCATCAGCAGGCCCCCCACAGTGAGTGAGCCGCCGATGAACAGATTGCTGTCCATGAGGCACATCAGGTGCTGCGCGGTGACCGAGCCGGTGACATAGAGCGGTGTGTAGACCTCTGCGTTCAGAAAGCGCATCGGCCCATTGATCGTCAGGTCGCCGTCGATGACGTAAACGGTGTCCGGCGCCAGACCGGGGTCGTTCCCTATCGACAACGGCCCGTCAATGGTGAGATCACCCCGGTGGACGAAGAAGCCCTCAGGTTCCTCCCCGAAGACGTCTTCCAGGTCCTCCACCTGGTTGTCGCTGGCTTTGCAGATGTCATACGGCTCTGCCGCCTCGGCCAACGGTACTGATTCCCAACGCGCGCACCACTGTTCGAAGGACACCCGACTCCTCGCGTTCTATCCGATATCGCTTGCTGCGCAACGAGTCTCGCACACGCCCTTACTCCCTCGCAGGCCGTCGCCACGCCAGCCGGTCGGCGCTATCGAACCCGTATCCCGCAAGTACGCTCTGGCGCAGCGAATTTGGCCATATTCACCGTTCTGCCGCGGGCCGACCTGGATGCCGAATCAGAAGGATGGTCGGAATCGCCAGCTGGGTGGGTGACGCTGTGGCGGTAGCAGCGGACCATCCACGGCCTCAAAGGTTCCCGCCCACTACACGACCGACAATAGCCGATACAACATTCCCTCCGCGATCAGCCGATTGTTGGTGAAGTTGCGACCCACGTGCCCTTGCGATTTCGGCAGCGGCAACTCGAGCAGTGGGAGACGCGACCTAACTACTCGGGCCGAGTCCGCGGCAGCCGTTCCAGCCCGTCGAGGATGAGGTCGAGCCCGAAATCGAAGTCGGCGACGCCGTTGTGCGCGCCGGAGCTGACCAGTTGGGCCAGCGCATTCATGTGGGGGTGACTTTCGGCGGGGATCAGTGGCAGGAATTGCGCTGCGGCCGAAGCGTATTCGTCGGGTACGAGTGGAAAATTGAGTTCCTGCAGGGTGAATCCATAGATGTGGCTGTCCATGGCATTCCAGGCGCGGTCGGCCTGCTGGAGGCTGAAGCCCGCGGTGTACAGGCAGCCAATGGTCGCATCGATATAGCGCAGCATGGCGGGGCCGACGTTGATCCTCGACCCGATGAGCCCGGTGGCCCACGGGTGGCGGCGCAGTGTTTCGTGCGCGGAGGTGGCCCGCCTGCGCATGGCCGTCTTCCAGTCGCCGCCGATCTCCGGTACCTCGATCTCGGCGACCACGAGGTCGACGATGCCGTCGAGGAGATCGTCCTTGTTGGCGACGTGGTTGTAGAGCGACATCGCCTCGACGCCGAGCGCCTGTGCGAGCTTGCGCATGGACAGTGACTCCAGCCCGTTCTCGTCGGCGAGCCGGACTGCGGTGCGCAGCACCCGGCCGCGGCTGAGTGGGGTGCGGGCCGGGCCCGCGGGGGTCTTGGGCATGGCCCTTCTTCCTTGACGTACTTACGCCGTAAGCGTACCGTTTCAAGGGAACGACTTACGGTGTAAGTACCTCGAATCGCGGGTGAGGACGAGTTCCATGGTTGAACCGAAGGGGCAGCAGGTCGGGACGAACGCCCTGCCGCCGGACCGGGCCGGGGTGTCCGCCGGTACCGCCGGCGCCACGATGTCTGCGATTGTCGGCCCGTCGTACGGGTCGAGTGAGGTGCTCCGCCACGAGGTGGTCGACCGCCCTGTGGTGGGCGACGGCGAGGTGCTGATCCGGGTCCGTGCGGCCTCGGTCTGCTCGGGCGACGTGCACCTGCTTACCGGCAAGCCGTACCTGATCAGACTCGGATTCGGGTTGCGCAGGCCCAAATATCGAATTCCGGGGCAGGACGTGGCCGGTGTGGTGGTCGCGGTCGGCGACAAGGTCACCGGCTTCCGGATCGGTGACGAGGTGTACGGCAAGACCTCCGGAGGCGGATTCGCCGAATACGTCTGTGTGTCGGCGCGCACTCTCGCGCCGAAACCGGCCACGCTCACCTTCGAACAGGCTGCCGCCGTACCGGATTCGGGTATGACCGCGTTGCAGGGCTTGCGTGAGGTCGGAGGACTCCGCCCCGGTGGGTCCGTCCTCGTCAACGGTGCTTCCGGCGGTGTCGGCACCTTCGCTGTCCAGATTGCGAAGGCGCTCGGTGGCGAGGTGACCGCCGTCTGCAGTACGCGCCACCTCGCCGCGGTCCGCGATCTGGGAGCCGATCACGTAATCGACTACACCGCAGAAGATTTCACCGAAGTCGACGGTGAATACGACATCATCTTCGACCTGGTCGGCAACCGGTCGTTGCGCGAGTGCCGTCGCGTACTCACACCCGGAGGCGTCTTCGTTTCCTCGGCGGGCTCGCCCGGTGGCAACTGGCTCAGCCCTGTCCTGTGGATCGGAAAAGTCGTGTTGGCCAACCTGTTCGCAAGCCAGACCTTCGCGCCGCTGCTCATGCGTCCGACCCGGGCCGACCTGGAATTCCTGACCGGCCTCGCCGAGAACGCCACCCTGCGTCCGCTGATCGAACGGCGCTATCCACTCGCCGAAACGGCAGCTGCGTTCGCTCATATCGCCGACGGTCACGCGCAGGGCAAGACGGTGATCCTCGCATGTTCGTGAGTGGTCAAAGTTGTTGATTAGAAGGCGAATTCGGCTCTGAGTGAACTCGTGCGCGGAAGCGGGGCGGGTTCAGCTCGTCACCGAAACATGCTGCTTTGGTGGAAAATTCGCTGGCATTGGACGCGGTGAATCCGGACGACTACGACGCGGTGTTTCTCGTCGGCGGGCAGGCTCCGATGTACACCTTTGTCGATGAGCCGCGCATTCATGACTTGGTGGCGTCCCGCGTCGCGGACCAGGCCATCCAGCCGTTCCGAATCGAAGACGAGGCCCGCAAACTCGACGGCACGAACTTCATCGTCGCGGGTCGCTTCGTGCCGCATGCGGTCCGCGACGGCAACCTGATCACCGGCCAGCAGCAGTACTCCGGTGTCGCGGCGGCCCGGCTGGTGATCGCGGCGCTCGGCGTATAAGCCGCCCTTACGCAGTTGTGGTCGAGTGGCACACCAGGTGCGGCCGAGGTCGAGAAGCCTCTCGCTCATGTGCCACTCGACTCGTCGACGGCGGCGGTGAGGCGGGCGGTGAGGGTGCGGATATGGGTGATCAGTTCGGGAGGTTCGTGGATGCGGAACGGAAAGCCGAAGCCGGCCACATAGATGGCCAGTTCGTCCAGCGAGTTGGAACCTGTTCGGAGTAGGCAGGATTGGTGGTCGAGTGGTTCGATGACGCCGACGGTGGGGGCGATGCGGTCGGCGGCCACCTCGGCAGGGACGTACAGGGTGATGCGGGCGCAGTAGCGGTAGGGGTAGGTGGTGACGCCGCGGGAGATGTAGCCCGCGAGGTCGATGTCGGGGGCTTCGCGCGGGGTGAAGCGGGGGCCGGTGGGGATGCGGGGGTTGATGCGGTCGACGCGGTAGGTGCGCCAGTCTGCGCGGTCGAGGTCCCAGGCGATGAGGTACCAGTGCCGGCCGGTGTGGGCGAGGCGGTGGGGTTCGGTGGTGCGCAATGATGTTGTACCGCTGTGGCTTCGGTAGTCGAAGCGCAAGCGGTGGTGGTCACCGATGGCGGCGGCGAGCGCGGTGAGGACACCGGGATCGACGGTCGCCGCCGCGGCGGGGACGGCGACGGTGGTCGAGTGCACCAGATTGACGCGGTGGCGCAGCCGCGAGGGGAGTACCTGCTCGAGCTTGGTCAGTGCGCGCAGCGAGCTGTCCTCGATGCCCGCGATAGTGCCGCCCGCCGCCGTGCGCAGGCCGATGGCGACCGCGACGGCCTCGTCGTCGTCGAGCAGTAGTGGCGGGAGTTTTGCGCCCGCGCCGAGCCGGTAGCCCGCGACGCCCGGCGTGGCGTCGACGGGATAGCCGAGGGTACGCAGCTTGTCGATATCGCGGCGGACTGTGCGTGCGTCGACCTCGAGACGTTCGGCCAGTTCGGCGCCGGTCCAGTCGCGAGGCGTCTGCAACAGCGACAGCAGACGCAGCAGGCGGGCGGAGGTTTCCAACATGAAACGCAGTCTGCCCCGCGCCTAGGGCGATAGAAGTCCTAGGTGGGTCAGCACGTCGATGTTTTGACCGCTGGGTCGATATCGATCGCGGCGAGCACGTCGTGGCAATGGCGGAGCCGCCGCTGCTGGTTGCCGTCACCCGCGCGTTCTGCCACGACTTGTGCTAAAACCGAAGCCTGTGGTGCTCGTGTCGGCAGTTCGTCGCCGGAGCAAGACCACGATCGGATGTACAGGAGTGACCGTCATGAGCGAGCAGCGTTGGCTTACCCAGGAACAGCGGGAAGATTTCTGGCGGCGCTGCGGCTGGTCGCCGACCCTGCCCGAATTGGATCGCCTGATCATCGAAAACCGCTGGGACGACGAGTCGATCGACATGGCGGCATTGTTCGGTTGGTGACCCGGCCGTGCGTGGTCGCGCGGTGAGTTCGCCGGCGCTGCCATGAGTTGCGCTCCGCGGCGAATGCCTCGGCTTGCCTTGCCCGGAATTCCTCGATGGATTCGGCGTTGTCGGCGAGGAACTGTCGGTAGTCGGCCAGTCGGAAGTCGCCCTCTTCGGCTTTCACCCGACGTTGCCCGCAGCGAAATCCGCGCGTAGGTCGAGCAGTTCTCCGGCGTCGACGGCTCGGCACGATGAGCTGATCGGCGGACGGGATGGTGTGTTCGGCTTCGGCAAGCGGCCAATATCTATCAGAGGAAGTTTTGCGTTCGCGATCGCGCTTTCGGTGTCCGGTGTGTATCGCTTGCGGGAACCCGGTAACTTCCGTATCCCTCCGCTCGGCCACGCCCGGTCGCATGAACGCCGATGCGCCGATGAAAACCCTGAAATGCGATGCCAGAATGGGCAGGTGGCAAACCTCGGCCCCGGCCGCCCTCGACTGGAACAGCGACCGCGTCGCGGGCAGACACCGCGCGCCGAGATCCTCGACGCCGCCGGGGAACTGTTCACCACTAACGGGTACGCCAACACCTCGACGCGGGTCGTCGCCGATGCGGTCGGAATCCGGCAGGCCTCGATCTACCACCACTTCGCGGCCAAGGACGACATCCTCGACGCGCTGCTCGGCGAAACTGTCGCCGCGACCTTGGAACTCGCCGAACGGCTACGCGAAGTACCGGAATCGGTAGCCGCGCGACTCTACGCACTGGCCTGGTTCGATGTCCGCCAGCTGTGCGCCGCCCGCTGGAATCTCGGTGCGCTATACCTGCTTCCAGAGCTGCGCACCGAACGCTTCGCCGCCTTCCGCTTGCGACGCGACGAATTACGCAGGCACTACGAGGTATTGGCCGCGAGCGTGCTCGCCGAGACGGCCGATGCGAGCATCGCCGGGCTGGAGGCGCTCCCGTTCCGCCTCGTCGAGACGGTGATCGGCATCCGCTCCGACGCAGGCAGCGCGCCTGCTTACGCCGAACGCACGATCCCCGACGCGGTGCTGCGGATGCTCAGCTGGCCGGGCGACCTCGACGAGTTGCGTACGGTGGCGGACACGCTGCTACAGCGATTGCAGGCCGCCTGAGACCTTCAGTTGGTCAGCCCTTGCCGCTGGATGCCTGGAACTGGAAGCCCCAGCCGTACATCTGGGCGATCTCCCGGATGCCGCTGCCTGGACGGCCCCCGGGTGGGCGGACGAAGGTACCGTCGCGGCGAACGACGAACTCGCCGTTGAGATTCTCGATGTGGGCGAGGACGACGTCGCGTGAGTTGTCCGTGCAGCCATCCATGGTCATCTCGATCGGCGCCGAGTTGACCGGGTACAGGGTGGCGGTGGCCTGCACACCACGGAAATCGGTCGCGCCCTCGTAGATGGACGCGAATACCAGGATGCGGCGGAACTGCGCGGTGAAATCGAGGTTGATGTCGAGATTCTCGCCGGTGCTGCTGGTGCCGGTCCTGTCGTCCTGGTCGAGCCGGATGAACGGCGGGCGGTCCAGCGCGCCGAACGAACGATCCAGTGCGCGAACGGAACCGATGCGGCCGTCGGCCAGCTCGAAGAAGCAGGAGAGGTCGAGATCGAGGGTACCGCCGCCGCGGTTCCTGCCGAACAGTCCGCCACCGCTCGGAGCGGCCGAGATCGTCCAGTTCAGGTTGACGCGCATAGTGCCCGCGATCGCGCCCTGCTTGGTCAGCGAGATCGATGGCGACTCTTTGGTCAGCGCGATTTTGCTCATGTTGATCGGCGCACCCGACGGGCCGGCTGCCGGAGGCTGCTGCGGGGAGTGGGGCGGTGTCGGCGCGCTGTCGGGAGCCTGCGGTGGGTAAGGCGGTGGCGTGGGCGCACTGTAGGTCGGCGGCGGTGCGAACTGTGGTGCGGGCGGTACGAATTGCTGTGGTGGCGCCGGTGGCGGTGCGAACTGCTGCTGCGGTGCGGGTGGCGGCTGCGGTGGGGTGAACTGCTGTGGTGGCGCGGGCGATGCGGCGGGAGCCGGTGCGTCATCGACGGAGATCCCGAAGTCGGTGGCAAGACCGGCCAGCCCCGAGGCGTATCCCTGTCCGACGGCACGGAACTTCCACGCGCCCTGCCTGCGATACAGCTCGCCGAGCACGAACGCGGTCTCGGTGGCCGCACCGACGCTGTCGAAGCGGGCGACCTCGGTGCCGTTCGACGCGTCGATCACCCGCACATAGAGGCCGTTGAACTGCCCGAAGGTGCCGCCGTCCGAGGAGGCCGCGATCACGATGGCGTCGATCTGCGACTCGACCTGAGCCAGATTCACCGACAACGTGTCCAGCACGACCGGACCCTGCTGTTTGCCCTCGTACCGGACCGCGCCGGACGCATGCGCGGGCTGGTTGTAGAAGACGAAGTCGCTGTCGGATCGCACCTTGCCCGAGACGAGCAACAGTGCGGAGGCATCCGCATCGGGAACCCCGGGTCCCGACTGCCACCCCAGTTCGATGCGGACCGCGGACATCGGCACCGCAACGTTGGCGCCCTTCATCATCGACACAGCTGCCAACGTATCGGAAACGGGCCTGCTACGTCAGGGCTGGGCGCCGCGGGTCGGCGGCGCGATCTGCCAATGTCGATGCAGTCCGCCCGCAATTTCCGGGAGCACGGTCACCGGTACGCGTTTGCGGCGCAGCATCTCTCGAATTTCCTGCACCTGCTCGCGTTTACGCATGTCGTAGGCACCAGACACCGGACGAACCACCGGCGGAATGGACAGCAACACCAGCTCACCGTGGCGTTCGTCGCCACCGGAGAGGTCGAGGGCGAGCGACCATCTGGCCTGCTCGTCGAGGGCGAACCGCCCGGCAACCACCCGATTCCAGTCGATGCTGGATTCCCGCCACGGGGTGCGCCGGTAGATCCCGCCGTCGGTCAGTACGACGACGTCGCGTCCGAACAGCGCGGCCAGGATAGCGATACCCGCGACCACACCGGCGAGTAGCCCGGTGAACACCCGGTTCGGGCCGAACCCCGTGACGATCGCACCACAGACCAATGCGGTCACCCCGATGCCGAGTGCGCCGTAGAGCAGCGCTCGTCGAGTGGGAACCACGCCAGCGCGCACCATCGTCATCTCGCCTCCTGCCGACTGCGAATCCCACCGTACCGGGCCGACCCGCCATCGAGCCCTGGTAGCGCTTGCCAGGTCGGGAATGTGTGGTGGCAGAGTGGGCAGGCGTCGATCCAAATGACTGGTGCCGAGCCCCGATAGCTCCTGTCGTATCGAACGCTGGGTCTGGGAGTCCGCCGAACGTAGTCGAATGGTGGTTGCCAGGCGAATTCGACCGCCATACGACTACGATCGACGAGCACTTTTGGGTGGGTGGTCGCAGGGTGGTGCCGAACCTGACGAGGGTGGCGCGCGGTGCAGGCCGAGTCAGGAGCGGACTTCGAAGTGGTCGAGGCCGAGGGCGCGTCTGCGAGCCGCGGTAGTCGTGTTCGATGCGCCAGTGTTTTTGCACACGGACCGTGCTCGGCTCGAACCCGGCAGACGCCACAACCGAAACCACACCCACCGCTACGGGAGAACTCTCGAACTCAGGGCTCCAAAGCGACCGCGGCTTCGCCCGTGTACACCAAGAAGGTCAGGCTCTGCTGGAAGTACAGCTGCACCGACTCGGCGTCGTGCGACAGGTAGCCGATCGAGAGGTCTTGGCCGAGTTGCAGGTCGAAGTCGCCGCCTCGGGTGGTCAGCACGAACGCGCCGTCGATGGCGGGGGCCCAGATGATCTCGCCGTCGGGGATCAGGCGTTCGATATGGGTGCGGATCGGGTGACCGTGGTCGGAGGTTTCGCTGACTGCCGTGTACAGGTCCGCACTCAGCAGCACCGAGTACGGACCGTCGACGCCCGCCAGCCGCAGTGCGCTGAGTGCCTGGGTGACGGCCTCCGGGACCAGCCGCGGGTCGCTCGGTACGCTGATCGCCTCGTTGGACGAACTTGCCCGGATACCGGTGATATTCGCGGCCGGGTAGCCCTCGAAGATGGCACGGTCCTCGGCGAACGCGATGCGTCGCGCGGCCTCCTTCACCGGATCCAGATCCGTGTCCTTGGCGCCACGCTCGACATCGTCGAGCTCATCGCGCGACAGTGTGAACGGGACCCGCAGTTCGACCAGCGGCGCGACAACGCGCTGACGGGCTTGCACACCGTCGTCGGGCGCGGCGATCGCGGTGGTGCGGCCGAGGCCGACGGCGGAGTAATCGGTGCCGTGCGGGCCGGACAGATCGACGACGCGACGTCCGGCGATGTGCCGCTTGAAGGTTCGCCTCGCCTCTTCCTCGATTGCCGTCCACGCCTCGGAGGTGATCGGCGCAAGGTCGCGATGGAGGTTGTTCATTGCTGCGGGCTCCTTTTCAACGTGCCGATACCGAGTGATCCATCTCCGGTCTCCGACTTGTCAACGCCCTCGGCGCCGGAAGATTCCTCGACTTCGGGAGCGTCCGGTGCGGCGTCGAGGAAGTCCTGGGGCGGTGTGAAGAACAACGTGCCGGTGACCGCGGTGGAGAAGTCCAGGATGCGGTCGTATTCGGCTTCGTCCGAACCGAGGAACATTCGCGTGAGCATGGCTTCGGTGACGCTGGGCGTGGCGGCGTAAGCGATGTAGTACGTGCCGAATTCGTCGTCGCGAATGCTGCCGAACGGCATATTGGCGCGCAGGATCTGACGTTGGGTTCCCTCGGCATCGATGATGGTGTTCACGGCGACATGGGAATTCAGGGGCTTGTCCGCGTCGGAGAACTCGATGTCGTCCAGCTTGGTCCGGCCGATCACCCGCTCCTGCTCGGGGACCGGTAGTGTGCGCCAGTCCGTCATGGCGTGCAGGTATTTCTGCACGATCACGTAGCTGCCGCCCGCGAAGTCGGGGTCCTCGTCGCCGATCAGTGCCACCCGTCCCGCGTCCGAGGTCGGCGATGCGCCTTCGGGATTCTCGGTGCCGTCCACGAAGCCGAGCAGATCGCGCTGCTCGAAGTAGCGGAAACCGACGGTCTCGTCGACGATGGTCACCGCGCCGTCGAGTCGGTCGCTGAGCAGCATCGCCAACTCGAAACAGGCGTCCTGCACTTCGGCTTTGATGTGGAACAGCAGGTCGCCCGGTGTGGCGGGGGCCTTGTGGTGTGCGCCGTCGTAACCCGGGAATTCGTGTAGCTCGGCGGGCCGCGGTCCGGTGAACAGCCGATCCCACGCGGCCGAGCCGATCGACGTCACACAGGTCAGTCCGGATCCCGGCAACCGGAACCCGACCGAACGGCGCAATCCGGACAGATCGGCGAGTACCTCGCGCACCGTCCGCTCTCCGCCCTCGTCGATGGTGGCGACGAGGAAGATCGCGGCCGGTGTGAGCGGTTCGAGGATCGGCTGCGGCTCACCCATGATCAACAGCGTAGTGGCCTGCGCCGACACACCGATCGAGCGGTGGGGTTACTTGGCGACTGTCAGCAGGAAGGCGACGTCGTCCACGGCCTTGACGCTGTGTCGCGCTTTCGGCACAACCAGCAGGTCACCGGCCGAGCCCTTCCATTCGTTGGTGCCGCTGATCAGCGTCAGCGTGCCGCTGAGCACCAGCAGTGTCGACTCGCCCGCATTGTCGTGCTCGGCCAGACTCTGGCCCGCGCTGAGACCGACAACGGTCTGGCGCAGCGAATTGGCGTGTCCGCCGTAAATGGTTTGCGAACTGCGCCCGCTCGTGGCGGTAGCGGCCAACTTGAGCTGTTGGCGAGCGACCGCTGTCAGCGATTTCTTGTCCATGGACCGCCTTTCGCAGATCACATACACCCGGATCAGGGCTGGTGATTCGGGCTGGTGGGCGGCGGATGGATAAATGTCCGACCACCGCCTATCAGGAGTATGCCCGACGTCTGCGCGTGGCGGGCCAGGTTTGATCGCCTGCCCTCCCTGCGGCGTGTTCACCACCGTCCCCACGGGTCGAACGGTGTTGTGCTGCTGCGGCTGACCGACGCCGGAGGTTTGCCGACTAGTCGGATCGGTGGCGGATGTAGTGCCGGATACGGAAGCGCAGCCCGGTCGTCGACTCGCGCCACTGCGCCGGTTCGACGTCACGCCATTCGGGGCCGATGAGAGGTGCGTACGCGTCGCCCTCCACTATGGTGTCGACCTCGGTGACGAGCAGGTCCGTCGCGAAAGCCATAGCGGCGCGGTAGATCTCGCCGCCGCCCGCGATCCACACGGTGCCCGGAGTGCTCATGGCCATCGCCTCGTGCAGTGATGCCGCGCGTTCGGCGCCCGCGGCGGACCAGTCGGGTTGCCTGGTCACCACGATGTTGCGGCGGCCGTCGAGCGGGCGGAATCGCGGTGGCAGCGAGTCCCAGGTGCGCCTGCCCATCACCACGGGATGACCCATGGTGACGGCCTTGAAATTCGCCATGTCTTCGGGCACTCGCCAGGGGATGGTGTTCTCGAAACCGATTACCCCGTCAGGGGTTTGCGCCCAGATGAGCCCGATCGTCCGGTCCGGTCCGCTCACACCGCCACCGGGGCCTTGATGGCCGGGTGGTGCTGGTAGTCGACGATGTCGACGTCGGCGTAGGTGTAGTCGAACAGCGTCGGTGCCTGGCGCAGCCGCAGCGCCGGGAACGGGTACGGGTCGCGGGTGAGCTGCTCGGCCACCTGCTCGACGTGGTTGTCGTAGATGTGGCAGTCACCGCCGGTCCAGATGAACTCGCCGGGCTCCAGCCCGGTCTGCTGGGCCACCATGTGGGTGAGCAGCGCATAGCTGGCGATATTGAACGGGACGCCGAGGAACAGGTCGGCGCTGCGCTGATACAGCTGGCAGGACAGCTTGCCATCGGCCACATAGAACTGGAAGAACGCATGGCACGGGGCCAGCGCCATCCGGTCCAGCTCGGCCACATTCCAGGCCGAGACGATCATGCGGCGCGAATCCGGATTGTTGCGCAGGGTCTGCAGCACGTCGGAGATCTGGTCGATGTGGGCGCCGTCCGGCGTCGGCCACGATCGCCACTGCACGCCGTAGACCGGGCCGAGTTCGCCATCGGCGTCCGCCCATTCGTCCCAGATGGACACGCCGTGCTCCTGCAGCCAGGAGACATTGGAATCGCCGCGTAGGAACCACAGCAGCTCGTAGACGATCGACTTCAGATGCACCTTTTTGGTGGTGATCAGCGGGAAGCCCGCCGCGAGGTCGTAGCGCAGTTGGTGGCCGAAGATACTGCGGGTGCCGGTTCCGGTCCGGTCCGCTTTCGCCGTCCCGGACTCCAGGACCAGACGCAGCAGGTCCTCGTACTGGGTATCGCGAGCATTGGTGGCCACGCCTCGCGAGTTTACTGATGCCTGGCAAGCTCTCCGCACATGCGCAAGCTCTACGTGATCGGCATCGGCGCCGGCGACCCCGACCAGGTAACGGTGCAGGCCATCAAGGCCATGCGGCAGGTCGAGGTGTTCTTCGTCATCGGCAAGGGCGTCGAGAAGCAGGAGCTCCTCGACGTGCGGACGGCCATCCTGACCGAACACCTCGAGGGCGACTACCGGATCGTGGAGATCCCCGACCCGCCGCGCGACCGCTTGCCCGCGGACTACCGGGGTGTCGTCGAGAACTGGCACGACCGCCGCTCGGCACTGTTGGAGGAAGCTTTCGCACAGGTCGACGGAGTCGGCGGGATTCTCGTGTGGGGTGATCCTTCGCTCTACGACAGCACCTTGCGGATTATCGAACGGGTACTCGACCGTGGTGTGCACAGCTTCGACTACGAGGTGATCCCCGGCGTCACCAGCGCCCAGGCGCTGGCCGCCCGGCACCGGATGGTGCTGCACCGTATCGGCGAACCGGTGCACATCACCACGGGCAGGCGTCTGCGCACCGACGGTCTCGGCCCCGGCTCCACCCTGGTGATGCTGGACGGCGACTGCGCTTTCACCGAAGTCCCCGGCGACAACGTGTCCATCTGGTGGGGCGCCTACCTCGGCATGCCCGATGAGATCCTCATCGAAGGCCCCCTGCGTGCGGTCGAGGGCGAGATCATCCGACGCCGTACCGAATTGCGCGCCGAAAAAGGCTGGATCATGGACATCTACCTTCTCCGCGTCGACCCAGAGCGTGCGTACGAAAGCGATAATCGGCGGTAGCGGAACGGCGGTTGTGTAGGGCCGCGGGGCCACCGTTTCACTACGCCCCGCTTGTCCCTCGTTGCTCGACGTGGCAGGGGGTGTTGCACTGCGCATCCAGCTGTTTTGTCGGTGCTCCCGGGTAGCCTGGGATTCGTGCCCGAGCTACCCGAGGTGGAGGCGTTGGCGCAGTTCCTCCGGGAACATGCTGTCGGCGCTGTCGTGGGGCGTGTCGATGTGGCCGCGCTGAGTGCGGTGAAGACGTTCGACCCGCCGGTGACGGCGCTGTCCGGACGGGATGTGACCGGGGCGGGCCGGTTCGGCAAATTTCTCGGGCTCGAGTGCAGTGGGCTGTGGCTGATCACGCATCTGTCGCGGGGCGGCTGGCTGCGTTGGATCGATGAGCCGAGTGCGACACCGCCGAAACCGGGCAAGGGACCGTTGGCATTGCGTGTGCACTTCTTCACGCCGGAAGGGGCGACGCCCGCCTTCGATCTGACAGAGGCGGGCACCAAGAAGCGGCTGGCCGTCTATATCGTCGACGACCCGAAGGTGGTGCCCGGCATCGCCCGCCTCGGTCCCGACGCGCTCGATGTCACCGAGGCGCAGTTCGCCGAAATCCTGCAGGGCACCTCCCAGCGCATCAAGACCGCGATCGTCGACCAGACGCTGATCGCCGGGGTCGGCAACGCCTACTCCGACGAGATCCTGCACACTGCGCGGATCTCCCCTTTCGCCAACACCAAAACCATGTCGGCGGAAACGATCTCGACACTGTACGCGGCCATGCGGGCCGAGCTCACCGACGCGGTGCGACGATCGGTCGGCCAGGCCGCGGCCCGCCTCAAGGGCGAAAAGCGTTCCGGCATGCGGGTACACGCGCGCACCGGGCTGCCGTGTCCGATCTGTGGCGACACCGTCCGTGAGGTCTCCTACGCCGAGCGCTCGTTCCAGTACTGCGCGACCTGCCAGACCGGCGGCAAAGTGCTGGCCGATAGACGGATGTCTCGGCTGTTGAAGTAGCGACCGATTCGGCCGGCACACCCGTGTGAAACCGGATGCCGGGTGCGCGGAACCCCTCCGCGGTCACCAGCCGGTTCTGCTCAGTTGACCAAGCCTCGGCAGCACGGGCCAGCCGGGCGGCGCCGTTTCCATGGGTATCCGCTCACGACCTGCCCGCCGCGGACCTCACGTCAGTGTCGGCACCCCGATGCCCTGCCAGGCAATGCGTTTCGCTGAGTCCGGATCGTTTTCCAGCCGGGTCGGATCATCGATGATCAAGGTGGTGCGGCGGTCCTCGGTGTAGGCGGGCCACGACGGCAGCGGTACGCCGTCGCGGGCGAAGGACAGCCAGTTGTCCTGGAACTGGCGGGTGACGGCACGCAGGCCACGGCGTCCGCCCGCCGCGGTGATGGCCCGCCCGAAGGGGGAGTCGACCGCGCCGAACACCGGGATCAGGTCGGTCGCGTGGGTTGCGCCGACGCCCGCGAGATGGAATGCGCGCGGGGCGAAATCGTAGCGGTAGGCGTAGGTGGGCGCATGGCGGCTGTGGCCTTCCATCGCGGTGACCGAGGGCCGCCAGAAGACGTAGTCCCCACCCATCCGTACCGCGACCTTCGGCGCGGGATAGCCGGAATATGCGGTGGTGACCCGGGATTCTGCTTCGTCGCCCGCCCGTGCGAGCAACCGGTGCAGCCGGCCGGGGTCGGTGGGCAGTTCATCGGCGAACCTCGCGAACAGCGTGCCTTCCTCGCGATTGGTGCCGATGATGAGTGGCACCCGGTGTGCGGTGCCCTCGGTGATCGCCTCGATCGGGGCCTTCGGCAGATAGGTGCCGTCGACTGTCGGTGCGATGGGGAACAGGCCGGGGTGTTCCCGCAACACCCGTCCGCTGCTCCGGTCGACCGCGCGACGAATGTCGTTCGCGTCGGCCGCGATCAGCGCGTCGGCCGCGTTTTCCGCAGTGGCGCCGAGCGCTTGGACGCAGCGGCGGGCGAAGGCGCGGGCATCCTCGGGGCTCATTGCCCAGTCGGCGGGCGGGCTCTGTGCGATGCCACGGTGGAACAACCCCTCGGCCGCGGGAGTGGCCAGCAGCGAGAGCACCGCGTGCGCGCCCGCGGATTCACCGAAGAGGGTGACATTGCCGGGATCGCCCCCGAATGCCGCGATGTTGCGCTGCACCCAAGCCAATGCGGCGACTTGATCGCGCAACCCGAGGTTGGCATCGAAAGGCCGCTCCGGCGAGCCGAATTCGCCGAAGTCGACATAGCCGAACGCGCCGAGTCGGTAGTTCAGCGACACCACGACGACATCACCACGCACCGCCAGCCGTGCGCCCGAATACAGGCTCAGTGCCGACGTGCCGATCACATAGCCGCCGCCGTGGATGAACACCAGCACCGGACGCGGTGTCGACGAGTACTCTGCCGGTGCGACGACATTGAGTGTCAACGAATCTTCGCTGGTCGGCTGGTAGCGGCGCGGCCCGATCCTGGCACCGGATCTGTGCTGCATCGCGGCCGAGCCGAATCGTGTCGCCACCCGGACGCCGGTCCAGGGGACTACCGGTTGCGGTGCACGAAAGCGCAGGTCTCCCACCGGAGCCGCCGCGTATGGAAGGGATCGCCAGCGCACCACGCGACGGCCGCGGTGACCGCGGACAACTCCGTCGGCGGTCGTGATATCTGCCATCTACCGATGGTAGCTACGTCCGACGTGCTTCCAATAGGCGTAACCAGAGCTCGTTTACCGTCGGGTAGGAAGGCACTGCGTGCCACAGTGTTGCCAGCGGTACCTTGCCGACCACGGCAATGGTCGCCGCGTGGATGAGCTCGCCGACCTCGGGGCCGACGAAGGTCGCACCGAGCACGGTGTCGGCGGCGGCGTCGATCACCAGCTTCGCGCGCCCGGAATAGTCATCGCGCGCCAATGACGAACCGGCGACGGCGATGTCGATCTCCACGGTCTCCACCGAATACCCGGCGCTGCGCGCCGCCGCCTCGGTGAGCCCGACCGAGGCGACCTCGGGTGCGGTGAACACGACCTGCGGAACCTGCTGGTGATCGGCGGTCGCGGCGAACCGCGCGTCGGACAGCTGCCTGCCCTCCGCCCGTGCGGCGATGACATCCCCACACACTCGGGCCTGGTATTTGCCCATGTGGGTCAACGCGACGCGCCCGTTCGCATCGCCCACCGCGTACAGCCAGTCGCCTTCGACACCACGCGCGGTCAGCCGGTCGTCCACATCGACAGGGCCCGCGGGCAATCCGACCGCAGCCAGGCCGAGTGCTTCGGTGGCAGGTCTGCGCCCGGCGGCCACGATGATTTCGTCGGCCTCGATCCGCGCACTATCCGGATCGATGTTGTCGCCGCGCAACACTACGGTCACCGGGCCGCCGTGGATGCGCCCCTCGCCGGTATCCTTCGCGTCCGGGCGCTCCACCTGTGCGGGCTGGGTCCCGAAGCGGACCCGGACACCCGCGTCGGCCAATCCGGCGGCCACGCGCTCCCGGGCGAACGGTTCGGCATTACCGAGTAGCGCATTCCCACGCACCAACAGCGTGACCTCCTCGGCACCGACACCGGCCAGCCAGGTCGCGGCCTCACAGGCGACGACACCGCCGCCGACGATTACTACCCGCCGGGGGACTTCGTGCAGGTTGGTGGCATCCCGCGAGGTCCAGGGGAGTGCCTCGCGCAGGCCGGGAATCTCCGGAACGCTGGCGGTGGTTCCGGTGGCCAGCACCACCGCGTGTCTGGCGCGCAACGTGCGGCCCTCGACCTCGACGAGCCGTGCACCGGCCAGGCGGCCGTTGCCGCGGATCACGTCGATCCGGTTGTCGGTGGCCCACTGCACCTGCGAGCTGTCATCGTGGTTGTGGGTGAAACTGTCTCGTCTGCGCAACACCGCTTCGACGTCGAGACCGGTCGCGGAGATTCCTGCCATTGCCTGCGCGCTCGTCAACAGATGCACGGGTCGTAACAGCGCCTTGCTCGGCATACAGGCCCAGTACGAACATTCGCCACCGACCAGTTCGCGCTCCACGATGGCTGCGGTGCGCGCGCTCCCCGCGATGGCGTAGGCGGCCGCGTTCTCCCCGGCGGGCCCACCACCGATCACGATGACGTCGTACTCGGTGGTCTCCGGCCCCGAGGTCACTGCAGATAGCCCTCGACCTGACGGGCCGAATTGACCTGTGCATCGTCGGGCGAGCCACCCTGATCGAGGCGCGCCCGTCGGTGCCGCAGCAGATCCCAGGCCTGATCGAGCATGACTTCGAGCTCCGCGAGTTGCTGCCGCTCGGTTACCGGATCGACCTCGCCGGCCGTCGCCCTCGACCGCAGATCGTGCTCGCGGTCCACCAAATTCTTGATACGCGCCAGGATGTCCTGTTCGGTCATGCAGACCATGCTACGGCCGGGTCAGACATTCTCCGGCCAACGGAACGGCGATCTCGAGTTCTGCCCAGCTGAGCGCGGTGTAGCCGAGCGCGACGCCGAAGGACCGTTGCGGGCCGAGGTGATGGCGGGCCAATCCGTCGAGGGCGATGCCGCGCGTCCGGCCCTCGGCGATGGCCTTTTGTTCGGCTGCCGCCGAGGCCAGTGGCACCACGACATGCGAACCTGCGTCGTCGCCGACTACCTCGAGACCCTGCCCGCGCAGCTCCTCGACCACGAACGCCCGGCGCGGCGGCAAGGCACGACGCAGCCTGCGCAGATGTCGCGCCAGGTCACCGTGTCCGGCGAATTCGACGAGCACCCGCTGGCCCGCTGGACTCGGCCCGGTGCCGGTCAGCTCCCGGTGCGCGAGTACCGCGTCGGCGATCTCCGGCATCGCGACCAACCAGCCGGTTCCGAGGCTCGGTGACAAGATCTTGCTCGTGGTGCCCAGGTGCACGACCACGTCCGGCGCCATCGCCGCGAGCAACGGCAAAGGCGCTGTGTCATAGCGCAGCTCGCCGTCGTAGTCGTCCTCGATGATGGGCACACCTGTCTGTCGGGCGAATTCGACGAGCTGAACCCGGCGCGCCGCGGGCATGCGCGCGCCGATCGGAAACTGGTGTGCCGGTGTGCAATACACCGCCTTGATGCCCGGCGGCAGCAGCTCGACCCGCAGTCCTTCGGCATCGACGGGGACGGGCAGCACCGTGATCCCCGCGGCCAGGAATGCGCCCGCGGCGCGTTGATAGCCGGGGTCCTCCATCGCGATCGCATCGCCGGGGCGCAGCAGCGCGGCGGCGAGTTCGCTGACCGCCGAACTGGTTCCGGCGGTGGCGAGCACGACGGTGTCGCTGTTCGCGCCGAGACCGCGGTGCCGCAGCAGGTGTTCGGCGATCGTCGACCGGAACTCCGGCTCACCGCCGCGGTCCTTGCGGACCATCGGGGCGATGTCGGCGGCGGCCCGCCAAGCCCGTCGCCAGGCCCGCTGGTCGATGGCTTCGACGCAGGGTGCGCCGGGACCGAGGTCGAGAAGCTCCGGGTTGTCCGCCGATCCGGATGCGGCGCTCGGCCGGGTAGGACCCGCGACGGGGGCGGTGGTCAGGTAGGTGCCCGATCCGCGTTTGCCTGCGATCCAGCCCTCGGCGTGTAGCTGGTCGTAGGCCGCTGCGACGACGGTGCGGCTCACCCCGAGCCGCTGCGCCAGCGACCGCGAGGAAGGCAGCCGGTCGTCGGTCCGCAGCACGCCGGTGCTTGCCGCGGTCCGCAAACCTGCCGCGACCTGCGCGGACAGCGGCTGCGCCGCATCGCGATCGAGCACGAGCGGGAGCTCGTCGAGCACGGGCGCCTCCAGCAGTGGACTGTTACTTTTTCCTTGAATTGGCTATTTCAGAATGCCACTTTCGGCTTCAGGATAAGTGCTATGACCACGTCGCTCACGTCTCGGCCGCCGCTCTCGCCGACCCCGCGCAGCACGCCGACCCGCGCAAAGGAGCGAGCCAGGTCCGAAAGGGCCGCCCTGGACGCGGTCCTCGACGCGGGACTTGTCTGCCACCTGGGTGTGGTCCTCGGTGGCTCTCCCGTGGTGATCCCCACCGTCTACGGGCGTGACGGCGACACGCTCTACCTGCACGGCTCGACCGGTGCGGGCAACCTGCGGGCCGCCGTCGACGGCGATATCTCCATCGCGGTCACCCTCGTCGACGGCCTCATCTACGCCCGCTCGGCCATGCACTTCTCGATGAACTACCGTTCGGCCGTGGTGCGCGGCCGCGCGGTGGAAGTGACCGACCCCGATGAACGGATGCACGCGCTGCGCGTAGTGATCGAGCACTCCGCACCCGGAGCATGGGATCGGGTCCGCAGGCCCAACAAGAAGGAGCTGGCTGCGACAAAGGTGCTCGCGCTCGACCTCACCGAAGCGTCGGTGAAGGTCAGGACCGGTGGCCCGAATGACGATCCCGAGGACATCGAGGCAGGTGGCGTATGGGCAGGCGTACTGCCCATACGCCAGGTGTGGGATGCTCCGGTGCCCTCGGCAGACCTCGAGCCCGGCCTCGAAGTGCCCCAGCACGTACTCGACCGCTGCGACGCGGTCACCACCTGAGCGCAGCAACGTTGTACGGCACTCCGAGTCAGTGCTTGGCTCGGAGGCCGGCCAGGACGATTTTCAGTCCGTCACGGAATTCGATGTCCGGATCTCCGGCGGCGGCCGCGTGGGCGATCTCGATCAGTCTGGGGAATCGGTCGGCGGGTAGTTGCGCGACGCGAGTGGCGGCAGCGGCACGGTCCCCGTCGGCGGGTGCCGAGAGGGGGTTGGTGAGTTCGGCTTGGGCGAAGCCGGTCACGAAGCCGGATACCGCTCGGAAGGCGACCAGTAGATCGAGCCCCGATCTTCCGGAGTCGGCGAGGGCCTGCAGCAGCGCTTCGGCGGGTGCGAGGGTGGGGATGTCGAAGCTGCGCCGGGTCAAGATCAGTGGGATGGCGTGCGGGTGTGCGCGCACTGCCCGCCACGTGGCCTCGGCGATCGTGAAAACGCGCGTCTCCCATTCGCCGCCCTCGTCGGTCCACTGTGTTTCGGTCATCACGGCCTCGGTGACCAATTCTTCGAGCCCATCGCGACCGTCGACGTAGTTGTAGATCGTCATCGCCCCTGTCCCTAGTTCGGCGGCGAGGTTGCGCATGGTGAGGCCGGCGAGTCCATGCTCGTCCACCAGCGTCAGCGCGGCCGTCTGCAGTTGTTCCCGGCTGAACTTTCTGGGTGCCGGCATGACCCTCCCTTGTTTAAGTACGTTGTACGTGATTGACTGACCATCGTTCACGTACAACGTACCTAATCGGAGGGTCGCATGACGATACGCACCACATTCCCGTCCGGAGCAGACGAATGCGCAGCATGGCTGACGCTGCCCGAACGCCCCGGCCCGCACCCGGCCGTCGTTCTCGTCCACGGCGGCGGCGCCACCCACGAGATGATGCTCGCGCAGTACGAGAAGTGGTTCTCACAGGCCGGATTCGCCGTGGTGGCCTTCGACTTTCGTCATCTCGGCGAATCGGGCGGTCAACCGCGCCAGCTGGTAAGCCAGCGCCGCTACGCCGAAGACGTCGACGCCGCACTGGCCTTTGCCCGCTCCAGGCCTGAACTGGACTCGCACCGGATCGCTCTCTGGGGCACGTCCTTCGGTGCCAGCCACGTCCTGGCCGCAGCTGCCCGCCACCACGATCTGCGTGCCGCGGTCGTCCAGTGCCCGGTCTTCAGTGGACGTGCCGTCGTGTCCCGAGCGGGAGTACGGCATCTACTCCGATTCACAGCCCCGATTGCCGCCGACCTGATACGCGCCGCACTCCGACGGCCCCGCCGCTATGTCCCGTTGGTCGGAAAACCCGGCGAACCAGCGTTCGTGAACCAGCCCGGCGCTCTCGAAGGATGGCAGTCGGTGATGCCCCCCGGGTACCGCTTCGATAATCGGATCACGGCGGCCTCCGGCCTCGGCATGCTGTTCTACAACGCCGCATCCGCCGCGCCACGCGTGCGTTGCCCCCTGCTGGTGTGCGCCTGCGAGCATGAGAACCTCATCGACTCCGCCATCGCCGGACGGGTGGCCTCCACCGTGCCGGGGGCGGTCCTGAAGCACTACGATGCCGACCACTTCACTGTCTACCACCCGCCGGCGGTCGAGCAGATCGTCGCCGACCAGATCGACTTCTTGACCACGCACCTCACCCCGAACGCGTAGCCACTCCGCTCGAAGTCTCCAGCTGCGGCGGCCGCCCCTGAGGCGTGTGGTCCGCGGCCGAAGACTCCACCGGCAACCGCGGCACTGATCAGCAGGCAAATCAGCGTGCCTCCGAACCACTGTGCACTCCCGAAGTCTCAGGATTTTCGAGGCCGTCACCAGGCAGTGAGGGGGAGGTGCCGAGCTTCTGCTGTCTCGCGGGCGAGATCTCGCAGCGCTGTGGAGGATTCGACGGCGGTGGTGTCGAGGCTGACGAGGGACAGGACGAAGTCGTCCGCGCTGCGGCACAGGTAGCCGGACAAGCGGGTGCGGGGGAGTCTGTCGGTGGTGAGGCCGGGGTGGATGGCGCGGGCGGCGACGCCGATGCAGTGGTGTGGGCCGAGGGTGCGTAGTGATGTGGGCAGAGTTCCGATGTTGGAGCACAGGATGTCTCGTTCGCCGGCGCCCTTGGACAGTGCGTGTGCCCAGCGGTCGGGGATCACCTGTAGCAGCTCCTCGGGCAGTCCACCCGGGCTGGACATGCGACGCTCGTAGGCGATCCGGGACTTCTCGCGAATCGTTGCCGGGGTGTCGGCGCGGTCGATGCTGATCTCCGTCATCGCGAGATCGTTGTCGACACGGGGTTCGTCACGGGTGTCGACGGGGAGGCTGGCATCGATCGCCGGACGCGGAAATCCGGTGGCCCACAGTATGTTCGCGACCACCCAGATGAACAGGCTGTTCGCGGATCCGCCTTGTGCGAGGGCGGCGCGGTCCCAATCGGACGCCGCGCACTGCAGGATCGCACTGTGGGTCGGTGTGGCGTCGGAACCTGTGCGGTGACGGTCGGCTGCCGCTGTCATCGGTCGCGGCGGAACGCCGTGCCGAAAGGCGCGTGCGGTGCCGCGAAGAACGATCGACCACTGCCGAAACGCATCGGCCCAGTCTGATTGTGCGGAAATGGAATTCGCCGGGTGGCCGGTGATATCCGCCGAACCGTCGGAGTCCGATCTGCCCGGCGTCGAGTCGGCGCCCCCGCGGGCCTCGGCCCGATGCGCTTGCGGTGCTGTCGAGTTCGCTATCGAATCGGAGGTCGATGAGGGCAGCTGCATCGACGAGGTGACAAGGTTCGCTGGACTCGTGGTGTTCGATCGGCTTCGCCGCCGGCCCCCCTCGGACCGCGATGTTTCCGGACCAGTCGTCGAGTGGTCGGCGGTGGGCGTGGAGTCGGGCTGATGCAGTTGCGGCGGCACGTGTTCGTCACCGGCGGGCCGAGCGATGGCGGCTCGGCTGCGTAGAGCTTCGTCGACGGCGAGGACGAGTGCACGGCCGTCGGCGATGGCGTGTGAACAGGTCAGACAGACAAGGGTGCCGCCGTCGTCGAGTGCCACGGCCGACAGTCGCCACCCGGGGCCGAACTCGGGGTCGAGGTCGGCGCCTCGGCCGTCGGCCCAGTCGAGCAGGGTTTCGGTGGGGATCGGCTCGGTGGTGCTGTCGAACGGGTGGGCCCTGGTGCTGGGTCGCCAGGATCGTCGGGCGCCGGGTACCCGCGGGCGGATCACGCGGCGGCCCAACGGCCCTGTGCGCAAGGCGGTGTGGACCTCCTGGAGCAGCCGTGGGTCGATGGCGTCTGCTGTGCGCCAGAGGCCCTGTAGGGCGACCGGAGTGCCGAGGCCGCGATGGGTGCGCAGGAAGATTTCGTCGACGACGCTCAGTCGACGGCTGCTGCCGAGCCGATCCGTGGGTTCGAATCGGTTGGTGTGGTCGAGTTGGTTGGTGTCGTCGTGGCGGTCGGTGCCGCCGGGGCGATTGCCGTCGTCGCGTCGATTCTGTGCGCTGGGTCGGCCCATTCGGGTCAGGCGCGTGCGCCGTGTCGGCCTGCGCCCGCGGCGAATCGCTTGGCGCCCTCCAGGGCTCCGTCGGCAAGAGCGGTCATGCCGTGTCGAAACTCGTTGCGGATCGCGGCTTCCTCGTCGAGGCCGTCCTGTTCGAGCATCGACATCCGATCGGAGCGCAGGCAGGTCTGGGGCAGCGCGGCCAATTGGGCGGCGACCTCCTCGGCGGCCCGGCGCGCATCACCGGTCGGCACCACGCGATTCACCAGGCCCATCTGCAAGGCCTCGGGTGCGCCCACCGCGCGGCCGGTGAGCACCAGGTCCATCGCGCGCCCTGTCCCGATGATGCGCGGCAGCCGCACGGTGCCGCCGTCGATCAGCGGTACGCCCCAGCGGCGGCAGAACACGCCGAAGGTGCTGTCCTGCTCGGCGACTCGCAGATCGCACCAGAGCGCGAGCTCGAGCCCGCCCGCCACCGCGTAACCGGAAACGGCGGCGATCACGGGCTTGGACAGTTTCATGCGGGTCGGGCCCATGGGGCCGTCGCCGTCTTCGACCGGCCGGTTGGAATTCTCGGTGCCGAGGGCCTTGAGGTCCGCGCCCGCGCAGAAGGTGCCGCCCTCACCCCATAGCACCGCGACCGACGCGTCGGGATCGGCGTCGAAGGCACGGAACGCGTCGGCGAGCGCGGCGGCGGTCGGGCCGTCGACGGCATTGCGCGCGGCGGGGCGATGCAGGATGACGGTGGTCACCGGTCCGGAGTGTTCGACACGGACGGCGGGACCGCTGGCTTGGTCAGTCACGTACACGACCCTACGACGTGCGACAGGCTGGAAACAGCCCTTGCGTCAAGAAATGAATCTGTGGTTCACTTCTTGCGTGGTGTACCGCAGAACCCCTGCCGTGCAGGCCCGCCTCGATGCGCAGGCCGCGTTGATCGTGCAGGCCGCGACGAAGGTCCTCTCCAGGGAGGGTTTTGCCGGGCTGTCCATGGCGGCGGTCGCGAACGAGGCCGCGGTGGCGACCGGAACGGTGTACAAGCACTTCGAAGGCAAGTCCGAATTGGTGAGTGCGGTCTTCCGGAAGGCGGTCGCCCGTGAGGTCGCCGCTGTCACCGCGGCGGCCGCGGAACGGATCGCGGCCGCCGACACCGCGGCCTCCGCGGTCGAACGCGTCACCGCCGCGGTGGAAACCTTCGCGGGGCGTGCGCTGAAGAATCCGAAGCTCGCCTACGTGCTGCTCGTCGAACCGGTCGATGCGGCTGTCGACACCGAGCGCCTGCATTTCCGGCGTGCTTTCGCCGAGGCGTTCGAATCGGCGATCGCCGAGGGTGTCGCGCGCGGGGAACTGCCCGCACAGGACGCGCGAACCAGCGCCGCCGCATTGGTCGGTGCGATCGGTGAAGTGCTCGTCGGTCCGCTGGCCCACGCACCACACGGCGAATCCGTTGTCCCCGAACTTGTTGCCTTCGCGATGCGCGCGCTCGGCGTGCGCGATGATCAGAGCGCCCCGGGCGCTCGATAGAAACAGGAGTTGTCCGATGCCGACGCATGAAGTCTTCAACCAGGTTCCGAACATCGTGCCTTTCGACGTCTCGCGGAACCCGGCGCTGCTGGAGGGCCTGCACCGTGAGGGCGCGGGCTGGGCCGAGCAGGAGGTGCGTGAACTCGGCAGGCTCGCGGGCGGTTCCGCGGCGCAGGAGTGGGGCAGGCTGGCCAACGAGTATCCGCCGGTGCTGCACACCCACGACCGCTACGGCAATCGCATCGACGAGGTCGAATTCCACCCGCACTGGCACGACCTGATGAATGTCGCAGTCGCGCACGGACTGCACGGCTCGCCCTGGCTCGACGACCGTCCGGGCGCCCATACCGCCCGTGCGGCCAAGTTCTACACCTGGGGTGTCGCTGACGCGGGCCACATGTGCCCGATCTCGATGACCTACGCGGTGGTGCCCGCGCTGCGCCACAACGCGGAGCTCGCGGCGAAGTACGAACCGCTGCTCGGTTCCAGGACCTACGACTTCGGCCTTCGTGAGCCGTCGACCAAGGCCGGGCTCATCGCGGGCATGTCGATGACCGAAAAGCAGGGCGGCTCCGATGTCCGCGCCAACACCACGACCGCGACTCCGCAACCTGATGGCAGCTATCGGATCGTCGGACACAAATGGTTCACCTCCGCGCCCATGTCGGACATGTTCCTGACGCTGGCACAGGCGCCCGGCGGCCTGTCCTGCTTCCTGCTGCCCAGGGTGCTGCCCGACGACACCCGCAATCCGATTCGGATCCAACGGCTCAAGGACAAGCTCGGCAACAAGTCCAACGCTTCCTCGGAGATCGAATACGAGAACGCCACCGGCTGGCTGGTCGGCGCGGAGGGGGCGGGGGTCAAGACCATCATCGAGATGGTCAATATGACCCGCCTCGACTGCGTGATCGGCTCGTCGACCGGAATGCGCGTCGGCGCGGTGTACGCGGTGCACCACGCACGGCACCGGGATGTCTTCGGCAAGAAGCTGATCGATCAGCCCGCGATGCGCAATGTACTCGCCGACCTGGTGATCGAGTCCGACGCCGCGACCACCGTGATGATGCGCCTCGCGGGCGCCACCGATCGGGCGGGACAGGATCCGGCCGAGGCGGCGCTGCGCCGAATCGCGTTGGCGGTCACCAAGTACTGGGTGTGCAAGCGGGCGCCTTCGCACGCGGCGGAGGCATTGGAATGCTTCGGCGGCAATGGCTATGCCGAAGAATCGGGGATGCCGCGCCTCTACCGTGAGGCTCCACTGATGTCGATCTGGGAGGGCTCCGGCAATGTCGCCGCCCTGGACGCGTTGCGCGCCATGGGCCGTCAGCCCGAGACCGTCGAGGCGTACTTCAACGAGGTCTCGCTGGCCCGCGGTGCGAACCCCCGGCTCGACGACGCCATCATTCGCGTCGGCAAGGAACTCTCCGATCTCAGCGACATCGAATACCGCGCACGCCGCATCATCGAACTGATGGCTCTCGTCCTACAGGGCGCGCAACTGGTCCGCCACGGCCACCCTGCCGTCGCGGATGCCTTCTGCGCCACCCGGCTGGGCGAGGACTGGGGCATCGCTTTCGGCACTCTGCCGACGGGCGTCGACACCGGCGCAATCATCGAACGCGCCTTCGTCTGATCGTCAGCGCGCTGGTCGAGTAACTGCTCGACCAGCGTCCCCGCGATCACGTCGTTTGCTCATGCGCAGAGAAGTGTGCCGGGGCGTGGTCGAAAGCTCGAGTGGGTCAGTTGGTTTGATCGGGGTCGGGAGATGGCCGTTTGGTGGCAGGATCGGGGGCCGCCGGCTGGGGCGCAGACCCGGCGGGTGCCTGCTGCGTGGCGGCTTCGGTAGACGCCTGCTGAGGGGCCGGCGATGTCTGCTGAGGCTCGGGAGCAGGCTGCGGGGAAGTCGACGGCTGTTGCGGCGCAGGAGCCGGCTCCGCGGGGGTGGCACCAGACGATGGTCGCGTAATGACGATGGGCATGCGCAGCGGTATCTGGATGGGTCCGGACGGGCGATTGCGTACCCACTGGGCGATTGCGGCCACGGCCGAAACCACCGCCATCGCACCGGCGAACCATGCCCAAGAGGTAAGACCGGCGGTAGTCCAGGTGTATCTGCGGACGCCGGGTAGCGCGTAGCCGCTGTTGCCGGAGGCCCAGCGCACTATCATGCCGACCTGGCTGCCCAGATCCCGTGCGGGGCCGTTTCCGACCATGTTCCGTACGTCGGGAGCTTTGCCGTTCATGTGGACCAAGGCGAAGACGACGAAAAGCGACAGGGCTATCGAGGCACCCATCACCAAGGTCGAAAGCGCCTGAGTGCGCGCCCTCAGATTCACTACTGCGGCGACGCAGATGACAGCGATGGTGATGCACGCGAGAACAGCCCAGGTGCCGTTGATCTTCGCGGCAGGCGGTGGCGATCCCGACCACAGGGCCACAAGGGAGCTGGATATCTCGAACTTGCCGAACGGGGTGGCTTTGATCTTGCCGTCGGTCGAGGAAGCGTTGACCCACGGCTGGAACAGCGAATACAGCGTGATGATGCTTCCGATCGCGGCGATCAGGTAGCCCCAACTGCCCCGGCACAGGACGAGTACCGGTCGGAGCGCGACAAGTAGCGGGCGGACCGTGGCAAGCGCGTTCGCGACGTCGACCTGACGTCGTGGCGCACCGCCTGCTGCTCGGCTGGGCGAAACAGCCTGCGCCTGTGGAGTTTTGCCCGCTTGCCAGGGCGTCGGCTGCACCATCGGTCCAAGTCTAGAAGTCATCCCACGTTGTGGTTCGGGTCGAACTCACCGCCGGTGGGAAGCTCGGATCGGTGGGCGCGTCCATCCGGTGGGGTCACCGCGCGGGAGATTCTCCTGTCACGTGGGTGGGTCGGGCGGGGGCGCTGCAGTGGGGTCGGGTGCGGAGTCGGGAGTGGGGGCAGGCGCAGCTGCCGGAGCCGGCCGCGTAATGACGATCGGCATGCGCAGCGGAATCTGCAACGGTATCTGGATGGGTCCGGCAGGGCGGTTGCGGACCCACTGGGCGATGGCCGCGACAGCCGAAACCACTGCGGTGGCCGCGGCGAACCATGCCCACGCGGTGAGGCTGGCGGTGGTGATCGAAACCTGGCGGATGCCGGGCATCGGGTACTTGCCGTTGCCGGAGGCCCAGCGCATCAGCAGGCCGATTTGGCTGCCCAGATCCGTCGGCCGTCCGTATCCGAGCATGGCCCGCAATTCGGGTGCTTTGCCGTTCATATGGACAAGAGCGAAGGCAATGAATAGCGCCATGGCCACCGAGGAGCCTGCGGCCACATGTGATAGGGCCGTGGTGCGTGCCCGAAGATTAATAGCCACGGCGAACAAGGTGACGGCGATGGCGACACAGGCCAGGACGGCCCACGTGCCGTTGACTTTGGCTTGTTGCGGTGGCGCTCCCGACCACAGGGCAACGAGGGAGCTGGATATTTCGAATTTCCCGAAGGGAGTGGCTTTGATTCTGCCATCGAGCGCGGTGGCGTTTACCCACGGTTGGAACAGTGCGAAGAAAGTAATGACGCTGCCAACTGCGGCGACCACGTAGCCCCAATTTCCGCGGAGCGGGGCCAGATGTGGGCGGAGTGCGGTCATCGCGTTCTGGAGTTCGACTCGACGGTGTGGTGCGCCGCGTGCGGTTGGTTGGGGCGGGTCGACTTGCCCGGGTGGATTTTTGCCGGTCTGCCAGGGAGTTGGCTGTGTCATCCACCAGAGTTTAGGAAAAGTGATCGATCTGCGAGGGGTTCACTCTTGCCTCCGATGGGAAGTTCACGCTAATGAGCGACCTCCGGCCGCGCGGGGGTCGAGTCCTCCTTCGCCCCCGCGGCATAGTGAAGCCGCAAGTGTGGCTCTTGCAATCAGGCATCGGCTTTCGTTGGTCGTCTGCCGATCGTCCGAACCTGGAGTTCCTGAGAATCCATCGGTATCCACCGCAGTGTCGCCATCGGGATCAGTTATTTGTTCACCCAGGAGTGGCCATGGTGATCCCGTACTCGCCCACCAGTGTCTCGAAATCGCTTCCCGCGAAACCCTTATCGCAAATCAGCGGGATGCCGTGTTGCCCGGCGGCCACTCCGGATCGACCTTGAAGTGTCTTGAAGTGACTTTCGCTCAACGATTTTCGGGTCGACCAAAATCGCCGGACCTGGCGGGCATCGGATCACCCGCTAGGCCGGTCCCAGCGCGGCCCCCGCCGGCGCTGGTGGTAACGGACTGATGGGGCGAATATGGAACCTGGCCGACCAGATGCTCACGGGCGCACCGCAGCCAACGAGCTTCGGCGGTGAACCCCGGCAGCGATTGAGCCACCGCAAAGCCGACTCCGCATCGGTCAGGGATGATCCGTGTGAGGGCGCTGCCGTGCCCGCGTCATCAAGTGCTGCATCGCATCCGGCGTCGTATCGCCGGTCTGTTCGACCTCCAGCAGTTCATGTCCGGCGGCTCCGGCCGCCAGTCTCTGCCTGTTTCCAGGGGATATACGTTTTTTAGTACGGTTTTCCGGTTTTTTCTGTACATCGGTCGGCGCAGTGTGTAGCGTCTGGTTTGCTGAAATCCAAACCACGACAAGGCAGGCCAGAACACGGTGATCGGTATCGACCGCTGTCTGCAACGTGTCATGGACATTCCCGGTGCTCGCAACGTGACGTTGGTCGACGGAGCGAGTGGTCTGGCGATCGCCGCGGCAGGTCGGCACGATCTGGTGGACCAGCACGAGGCCGCCGCCACCACCACCGATGTGGTCCGCGCGGTGCTCGACTGCACAGCGTTGGCGACCGGCCGCGACGGTGACGACGTCACCGAGATCATCGTCTGCGGAACCCGCGCATATCACCTGTTGAATCTGGTGAACGGCGACTTCGACGGCCGGCTTTTCCTGCACGTTGTGCTCGACGACGACACCGGGAATCTTGCGATGGCGCGGTTCCAGCTCCGCGGAATTCTGCGTGAATTGACCGAGGATGATCATGAGCGTTGAGCTCGTGGGCGAACTGCAACGGCTCGAAAAGGAAAGGCGTACCGGCATGTTGCGCGCGGGCGACGGCGCGTTTCATCTGGCCGAGGGCGCGATCGCATCCGTCGACTGCCGCCGTACCACTGGGCTGGACCGGCTTGTCGTGGAGGCGGGCGTGGCAACCACGGAGGACTGGTGGCGAGCCGCGGACGGGGATCCCACCCATGTGTTGGGACGGCCACGGCTGGAAACTCTGGTGTTGCTGTCGGTATTCGACGCCGCCTATTTTCTGCTGGCCTCGCCCACCGTCCCCGAATTTCAGCCCGCGCCGCCCCACTGGCTCGCGCCGGTCTGCCAGATCACTCCGCGCGCGCTCGTTCACGAGTGCGCGCGGCGTGGGGATCCGGAGTCTGGGCCGTGGCCTGCGACGTTGGTCGACCGCGCCCCCGTCGTGCCTGTCCACCGTGTGCGGCGGCGGCGCGTGGTGCTCACCGGCGGCCAGGCTGAGGTGCTGGCCGCCGCCGACACCCGGCGCAGCGTCACCGGGATCGCACGCGACCTCGGCCGCACCACCTATGGCTGCCTGAAGGCGGTGCGGGACCTGACGGTGGCGGGGCTGATCGAGCCTGCGGTCGCGGCACCCGCTCCGGTCGAGGCCACCGAGCCGGTGTCGGCCGTCCGTGAAGTCGACGAGTCCGAGCCGCTACCTCGACGCCGGGCGCGGCGGGCCGGGCCGGTTTCCGAACCGGAATGGGAGCAGGTCGACAAGGCCCTGCTCGTCCGTCTGCGAGCAGCTTTGGAGGAGCTCGAGTGACCGCGCGAAGGAAACTGCTCGGTCACGCACTGAAGGGAAGGTTGACCAAGGTGGCGATGTCCGGACCCGAACCGAACGCAGTGGTGCTGGCGGAGCTGAAGGCACTGCGAGATCGCGTCCCGCAGCTGACCGGCACGCTGGTGGCGTCCAGTGACGGGCTGCTCATCGCCCACGATCTGCCCTCGCGCATCGAACCCTCCGGGATTGCCGCGCTAGCGGCTTCGCAGCTGGCGCTGTCGCATCGGCTGGTCGCCACCGCGCACGATGGCGGGTTCCATGACGTCGTGGTGCACGGCACCGGCGGGTACGTGGTGGTCTACGCGGCGAGCTGGGCCTCGCTGACCGTGCTGGCGGGTCCTGAGGTGAATGTCGGTCGGCTCCATCTGGAGTCGCGCCCGGTGGCGCGCAGGATCGCCGACCAACTGACGGCCCCCGGATAAGGCTAGACAACGAACACCGATCGAAAGGAACAAACATGTCCGATATGGATCTGGCGCTCAAAGACATGATGGTGATCGACGGCGCGATCGGAGCTGCCGTCGTCGACTACGACAGTGGCATGGCGCTGGGGATGCTCGGCAGCTCCAAGGGCCTGGACCTCCAGATCGCCGCCGCGGGCAACACCGAGGTGGTGCGCGCCAAGCTGCGCACCATGGAGCAGCTGGGGCTCAACGAGGCCATCGAGGACATCCTCATCACGTTGTCGGGCCAGTACCACATCATCCGACCGATGACCGGCCGTAAGTCCCAGGGCCTGTTCCTCTACCTCGCCCTGGACCGGGGCCGGGCGAACCTTGCGCTGGCCCGGCACCGTCTCAAGGGCATCGAGGCGGACATGGAGGTGTGATCCGCTCGCTCGCGGAGTGCTGACCGTCGGGCGTCTCGCCGTCTCGGCTCGTCCCGACGGTCGGCAGCCTCGCCACGGATATTGCGCTCACGGCGGTAGCGGTTACCGCCTACCTGGTGGAACGTTCATCACGGCGCTTGTCGTGCCGAACAACCCGATCCGGCTCGCCTGGGTCGTCGGCGCCGCGGAGGTGTCGGCAAAGCCCGGCGCTATCGCTCGGCGGGTTCGAGCTCGACGACCAGCGGCCGCGCAGCGCTGAGGGGCAGCAGCGGTCGTGGCTCGATCGTCGCCTGGGAAATCGACACAATCCGGTAGCGTCGCGGAATCATCGTGACCGCGAACTGCCTTCAGGCCATGGCGAGGGCATCGCCGATGCAGAGCCTGGGTCCGGCGCCGGAATTGACATGCTGGCACGGGGAACCGGAAGTTCGAGTACACGTTCGACCAATGCGGTGTCGCAGTGCTCGATCAGCTCGGTGAGCTGACCATCCGCGAGTCGGAAAATCATGCAATAGGTCTGTTCGTACGGCTCGCCGCCAATTGTTATCGCGTGGCCGCGCACCTGTGCCACGACGCGGTCGTCTTCGGCAATGATGAAGTCCGCTGTGCTCCGGTATTCGGTGAACTGCGCCATGAGCGGGCGCAGAAGTTCCTTCAGCACCATGGTTTTCGGCTCCCAGCTGCCGGACCACGACCAGTTCCCCGGAAAAGTCCAGCGGAAGTCGTCGGCCATTGCGTCACTCAATGCCCGTGTGTTGCCCTGTGCCATCTGGTCGAAGATGTGCTCGATCAGTTTCTTGTTTTCGGTTGCACTCATGGATTCGACGGTATGCAGGGCCTCGGCATGCAACAAGCGAGAGTCTCGCATATTTGGTATGAGTAGACCGCATGGGTGAATTCACGATTATCGGCTTGCGTGTGGTTCGTGAAGCCGGCCGATGTGGATCGTTCTCGACCGCGGCCGAGAATCTGGGCTACACGCAGTCGGCCGTTTCCAGACAGATAGCCCTGATGGAGCAGGCTGCGGGCAGGACGTTGTTCGAACGACACGCCCGCGGGGTCCGACCCACGGATGCGGGGCGGATCATCCTTCGGCACGCGGAAACGGTGCTCGCCGGGGTGGGCGCGGCGCGGCACGACCTCGACGACCTCGTCGCGCGTCCGCCTGCGCTGCTTCGTGTCGGTGCGTTCTCGACCGCAATGGCGGCGCTGGTACCAAGGGCCATTGCCACCACATCCGACCGGCTGGCCCGGGTGCCGCTGCGTGAGGGGACAAGCCCGCGGCTGCTCGCCGCCCTCGCCCGGGGTCGGCTGGACCTGGCCGTGGTGACCGCGACACCGAACCTGCCCGGCGACCTCGCGCTCGAATCGCTGCTCGACGATCCGCTACTCATCGCGGTCGGGCCGGGCCACGCTTTAGCGCACCGTGTCAGCGTTACGCCCGCGGAGTTGTTGCGCAACGAGCGTTGGATCGCGGGCAGCACCGAGTCGAACAGCACACTGCTCGGTGCGTTCGGTGACGCCACCTGGGAGCCCGATATCGCCTTCGTCGCACGCGATTGGTTTGCCAAGCTCGGTCTGGTCGCCGCGGGTCTGGGCGTCACCGTGGTGCCCGGCATCGCGGTGCCGGTGCTGCCGCCGACGATCGCGCTCGTCCGCATCGACCATCCCGCGGCGGTGCGCGGCACGGCCGTCGTCTACCGACCCGGTGCCGGTGTCGCCGAGCCACGGCGCATCTTCACCGAGGCGCTGCGCGATGGTGCGGCCGAGCTGTCCGCCGAGGTGCGGCAGCGACTTCGATAGCCGACTTCACCGGCCACGGGGGCAAATTCGGGGCAGCGGTGCGCAGGCTGAGTACTGTGGCTCCGATGACGCGGACTACCGTCGAAATGCCTGTGCGCTCGCTCGTGGAGCACCTGCGGATACGGGCGGCGGGGTGCGCCCGTCGGTATGTGCTCGGTATCGCGGGGCCGCCGGGGGCGGGCAAGTCCACCCTGTCGAAGTCCATCCGGGACGAGCTGAATATTCGAGCGGGCGTGCTGATCGCCGAGATCGCACCGATGGACGGCTTCCACTTGCCGAACGCGGCGTTGCGCGCGACGGGTGATATCGAGCGCAAGGGCGAACCGCATACCTTCGACGTCGACGGCTACCTCGACACGCTGCGCCGCCTGCGCGATACCCCGATCGGCGAGGCGGTGCCATGGCCGACTTTCGACCGCGCTATCGAGGAACCGACGCAGGCCGGTGTCGTCTTCGACGGGCACCAGATCACGATCACCGAAGGCAACTATCTGCTCCTGAACGATCGCGAATCCAGCTCGTGGTGCCGGGTGCGCCCGCTGCTCGACGAAGTGTGGTACCTCGACGTCGATCGGGACGTGATCGCACAGCGCCTGATACGCCGCCATATTCGCGGTGGGCGCAGCGCCGATGCCGCCCGGCTCAAGGTGCGCGACAGCGATCTGCCGAATGCCGACCTGATCGCGGGCACGAGGCCGCGCGCCGATCTCGTGCTTTGTCAGCGCGAGGGTCGCTACTACACCGCAGACGCCTGAGGGCTCGATACCCGGACATTCGCCCGGGTCGAAACGCCTCGGCGAGTACTGCGGCTCGACGGCGAACTCGGGCCGATCATGGACCGATGAAGCGGTTGGCGCGATACCAGCCGATCAGCGCGTCGGTGGAGGAATCCCCTTGGGGCTCGGGCTCTTCCGGGGACGTGAGCAGCGGCGCCACCGCGAGGGCCTGCTGTTTGCCCAGCTCGACGCCCCACTGGTCGAAGCTGTCGATGCCCCAGATGGTGCCCTCGACGAAGACCTGATGTTCGTACAGGGCGATCAGTTGGCCGACCACCGACGGAGTCAGTTGCGGGGCAAGGATGCTGGTGCTCGGCCGGTTGCCCGGCATCACCTTGTGCGGCACCACCTTCGGGTCGGTGCCTTCGGCGGCGATCTCCTCGGCGGTCTTGCCGAACGCGAGCACCTTGGTCTGGGCGAACAGGTTGCTCATCAAGATGTCGTGCATGCTGCCGGTGCCGTCACGAGTGGGCAGATCATCGGTGGGACGGGCGAATCCGATGAAATCCGCGGGGATCAGACGGGTGCCCTGGTGCAGCAGCTGGTAGAAGGCATGCTGGCCGTTGGTGCCCGGTTCGCCCCAGAAGATTTCCCCGGTCGAGGTGGTCACCGGCGTGCCGTCGGCGCGCACCGACTTTCCGTTGGACTCCATGGTCAACTGCTGCAAGTAGGCGGGAAAGCGCGCGAGGTCGTTCGAATAGGGCAGCACCGCACGGGATTCCGCGCCGAAGAAGTTCGAGTACCAGACCCCGAGCAGGCCGAGCAGCACCGGACCGTTCGCCGCGAGCGGAGCGGTCGCGAAATGCTGGTCGACGGCATGCATGCCGGCGAGGAACTCGCCGAAACGTTCCTTGCCGATCGTCGCCATCACCGAAAGGCCGATCGCGGAATCCACCGAGTAGCGGCCGCCGACCCAGTCCCAGAACCCGAACATGTTCGCGGTGTCGATGCCGAATTCGGTGACCCGCTCGGCATTCGTCGACACCGCGACGAAGTGCTTGGCGACGGCGTCCTCGCCGAGTGCCGCCACCAGCCAGCGTCGCGCGGCGGTGGCATTGGTCAAGGTCTCCAGTGTCGAGAACGTCTTGGACGCAACGATGAACAGCGTGGTGGCCGGATCGAGGCCGTCGAGTTTCGCGACCAGATCCGCGGGGTCGACATTCGACACGAAGCGTGCGCCGATCCCGGCGTCGGCGTAGTGGCGTAGTGCGCGATGGACCATCTCGGGTCCGAGATCCGACCCGCCGATCCCGATATTGACCACCGTAGTGATCGGTTCGCCGGTCGCGCCGCGCCATTCGCCCGAGCGCAGCGAGTCGGTGAATTCGCCCATCCGCCGCAGCACCTCGTGCACCTCGGCGACCGCGTCGGCGCCGTCCACGATCAGTGATTCACCGGCGGGCAGGCGCAGCGCGATGTGCTCGACCGCCCGGTTCTCCGAGGTGTTGATATGCGCGCCGCGCAACATCGCGTCCCGGCGCTCGACGACGCCTGCCTCGCGCGCCAATTCAACCAGCAGATCCAGGGTTTCCCGCGTGACGCGGTGCTTGCTGTAGTCGATGTGCAGGTCGGCAACCTGAACGGTCAGCTCACGGCCACGTGCCGGATCCTCGGCGAAGAACTCGCGCAGGTGTCGCTCGGCGATCGCGCCGTGGTGATCGTGCAGTTTCCCCCATGCCGCCGATGCGGTGATGTCGCTGCTCACGTTCGCCGAGGGTACAAGCCCGCGATCCGCCGCGCAGGGAAGGTACGGAAACTTGGGCGGGTGTTGGGCGCTCGGCCACCGGGTCTGGGTCCGCGCAGCCGCTCGGCGGCGGGAGATTTCTCCGGCGATCGGTCGATCGGTCGGCATAGGCTGGCGAGATGGTGTCCGAACGCGAACTTCTTCAGTCAGTACCGACGCAGTTGTGGATCGGCGGGCCGGTCGATGCCACCGGGGGCGGCACTTTCGAGGTGCACAATCCGGCCACCGGGGAGGTGTTGACGCACGTCGCGGACGCGACGCCGGCGGACGCGGTGCGCGCGCTCGACGCGGCTGCCGTGGCACAGGCGGATTGGGCCGCGACCTCGGCGCGGGAGCGTGGCGAGATCCTGCGTGCGGTGTTCGAGGCGATCACCGCCCGCGCCGAGGAGTTCGCACTGTTGATGACCTTGGAAATGGGCAAGGCGCTGCCGGAGAGTCGCAACGAGGTGCGCTATGGCGCCGAGTTCTTCCGCTGGTTCAGCGAAGAGGCCGTGCGTGTGCACGGGCGCTATCTGCACGCGCCGTCCGGCACCGGCCGGATCATGGTGCACAAGCAGCCGGTCGGGCCGTGTCTGGCGATCACGCCGTGGAACTTCCCGCTGGCCATGGGGACTCGCAAGATCGGTCCCGCACTCGCCGCAGGCTGCACGATGATCGTCAAGCCCGCTTCGGCCACCCCGCTGACCATGCTGCTGCTTGCGCAGCTGTGCAGCGAGGCCGGTCTGCCGCACGGTGTGCTCTCGGTGATCACCACCAGCCGTTCCGGCGCCGTCACGCAGCCGCTGCTCGACGATCCGCGCCTGCGCAAGCTCACCTTCACCGGATCGACCGAGGTCGGTAAGAAGCTCGTCGCGATGTCGGCCCACGGACTGTTGCGTACCTCGATGGAACTCGGCGGCAACGCGCCGTTCGTGGTGTTCGACGATGCGGATATCGATGCGGCCGTGCAGGGCGCGATGCTCGCCAAGCTGCGCAACGGCGGCGAGGCATGCACTGCGGCCAACCGGTTCCATGTGCAGAGCGGCGTGCTCGAGGAGTTCACCACCAAGTTCGTCGAGACCATGTCGAGCACCGTCACGCTCGGTCCCGGCACCGACCCCGGCACCACACTCGGCCCGCTGATCAGCGAGGATCAGCTGAACATCGTGAGCGAACTCGTCGAGGACGCGGTATCGGGGGGCGCGCAGGTGCAGCTGGGTGGCAAGGCGCCGGGCGGTCCCGGCTGGTTCTATCCCGCGACTGTCCTGACCGAAGTGCCACCGCACGCCAGAATCCTGCGCGAGGAGGTTTTCGGGCCGGTCGCCCCGATCGTCGGATTCGAGACCGAGGCCGAGGGACTCGCTGCCGCCAACGACACCGAATTCGGTTTGGTCAGCTACGTCTACACCCGCGACCTCGATCGCGCGCTGCGCGTCGCCGAGGGCTTGGAGAGTGGCATGGTCGGGGTCAATCGTGGCGTGATCTCCGACCCCGCCGCGCCCTTCGGTGGTGTGAAGGCCTCTGGCTTCGGCCGAGAGGGCGGTATCGAGGGCATCGAAGAGTACTTGTCCACCAAGTACATCGCGCTCACCTGAGCGCCGGTCCAGGACGCGAAACGACCGCCCCGGGGGTGAACACCCGGGGCGGTCTTTGGGAATGCGGAGGTCTTACGATCGCCGCATGAGTGTTGGGGCCGCGTGCGCGGCGGGCAGTCGGTAGCCCGGCGGGCAGGCGATCAGTGGCCGAGGCGGCCGCGGCCGAGCCGCAGCAGCAGCATCGCGAGGGTGTGGCCCTCCTGGCCGAGTTCACTGAAGCGCTCGAGCACCTTCATCTCACGGCTGTGCACGAGGCGGGTTCCGCCGGAAGCCATGCGCGTGCGTCCGATGATCCTGGAGATCTCGGTTCGGCGCTTTATGGCGGCGAGGATTTCCGCGTCGAGCTGGTCGATCTCCTTGCGGAGCTTCTCGATCTCCGCCTCGGAGTGCGGGAGAGCCGAGTCGGACCCGGTCGTCGTGGCAGGCGTGCTCATCATTCATCTCCTCGTGTCAGAACATGGATCGGCGGGTGAGCCAGGCTCGTTACCGATCGGTTCTTTCACCGTGCAACAGACCTGATGGGTGTCGCATTGTCCCCCCGGACGGGCGCTCAGGCGTGGGGTCCGCCATCACGATATCCGGCTGTTAACCGTATCGGATACATCCCTCGAGCGCAGATCATGTCGCCAGTCTGCCATGGGTCCGAAGCAATGCAAAACACTTCATTTTGGGAATCTGCCGAGAGTGCCGACACAGATTTGCCACCCGGGACACGCTGCGGCTGTTCACTCATCGTTCGCCGACACGCCGTGAACGGACATCGACGGGAACGGGGACTTCATCTCTGTCGGTAGCCGCCGGTAGCGTTGATGGACGATGGACATCACGGTGGCTCCCCAGATGCAGGCCGGGCAGACTCGGCACCAGGACTCAGCCAAGGAACCGCAGGTCGACGATGGTCGTGCCGTGGATTCGGCGCAGTCCCCCGAACAGCGCCGCCTCGAAAGGGAGCAACGCAAGGCCGAGGAGGCCGAGCGGCTGCTCGAGGGCCTCAACCCGCAACAGCGCGCCGCGGTCGTGCACACCGGCGCGCCGCTGCTGATCGTCGCGGGCGCGGGCTCGGGCAAGACCGCCGTGCTGACCAGGCGCATCGCCTACCTGCTGGCCGCGCGCGGCGCGACGCCCGGCCAGATCCTGGCCATCACCTTCACCAACAAGGCTGCTGCGGAGATGCGGGAACGCGTCATCGGGCTGGTCGGCCCACGCGCCAACAATATGTGGGTTTCCACCTTCCACTCCAGCTGTGTGCGCATACTGCGCATGCAGTCGGCCCTGCTGCCCGGTCTGAATTCGAATTTCTCCATCTACGATGCCGACGATTCGCGGCGACTGCTCACGATGATCAGCCGCGACTTCGACATCGATGTGAAGAAATACTCGGCGCGGCTACTCTCGACCGCCATCTCGAATCTGAAGAACGAGCTCATCGGGCCCGCGCGGGCAACGACGGACGCCGAATCCGACGAGACCGAATTGCCGGGTCTCGTCGCCAGGGTCTACACCGAATATCAGCGCCGACTGCGCGCGGCGAACGCAATGGATTTCGACGACCTGATCGGCGAGACGGTGGCGCTGCTGCAAAACCACCCTCAGGTCGCGGAGTATTACCGGCGCCGCTTCCGGCACGTACTCGTCGACGAGTATCAGGACACCAACCACGCGCAGTACATCCTGGTACGTGAGCTGGTAGGACACCACACCGAGGCAGCGGAATCCGGCGACGGCGAGGCACCGGACGCGGCGGCGCCGAGCGAACTGTGCGTGGTCGGTGACGCGGACCAGTCCATCTACGCCTTCCGCGGCGCGACCATCCGCAATATCGAGGAATTCGAACGTGACTTCCCCGATGCCGAAACTATTCTGCTGGAACAGAATTACCGGTCCACCCAGCACATCCTTTCGGCCGCGAACGCGGTGATCTCGCGCAACGAGAACCGTCGCGACAAGCGGCTGTGGACCGATTCCGGCGAAGGTGATCTGATCACCGGCTACGTCGCCGACAACGAGCACGACGAGGCCTCCTTCGTCGCCCGCGAGATCGACCGGCTGGTGGACGCCGAGGAAGCCACCTACGGCGACGTCGCGGTCTTCTATCGCACCAACAACAACTCGCGTGCGCTGGAAGAAATCTTCATTCGAATGGGCCTGCCGTACAAGGTGGTCGGCGGCGTCCGCTTCTACGAGCGCAAAGAGGTGCGCGACATCGTCGCCTACCTGCGTGTGCTGGAGAACCCTGACGACGCGGTGAGCCTGCGCCGGATTCTCAACACCCCACGCCGGGGCATCGGTGACCGCGCCGAGGCGTGCGTGGCCGTGCACGCCGAACAGCGCGACATCGGTTTTGCCGCAGCGCTGCGCGATGCCGCCGAGGGCAAGGTCGCACTGCTGAACACCCGCGCCCAGCGTGCGATCGCCGGATTCCTCGAGCTGCTCGAGCAGATTCGGGCGGCGGGGGAGCAGGCCGAGCTCGACTTCCCGGATGTCGGGAATGTGGTCGACGCGGTGCTGGAGCGCACCGGCTATCGCGCCGAGCTGGCGGCGTCCGACGACCCGCAGGACGGTGCTCGACTGGACAACCTGAACGAATTGGTCAGCGTCGCAAGGGAATTCAGCTCAGAGGCCTACAACAACGCCGCCGCGGCCCGCGCGGAGGGCCTGGTGCCGGAGGCGGCCGACGGTGAGCCGGATCCCGGTTCGCTCGCGGCCTTCCTGGAGCGGGTCTCCCTGGTGGCCGATACCGATCAGATTCCCGACGAGGGCGCTGGCGTGGTCACGATGATGACTCTGCATACCGCCAAGGGGCTGGAGTTCCCCGTTGTGTTCGTGACGGGTTGGGAGGACGGCCAGTTCCCGCACATGCGGGCGCTCGGCGATCCCACCGAGCTCGCCGAGGAACGCCGCCTCGCCTACGTCGGCATCACCAGGGCCAGGCAACGGTTGTACCTGTCGCGCGCGGTGGTCCGTTCCGGCTGGGGACAACCCGTCTCTAACCCGGAATCTCGCTTCCTGCAAGAGATTCCGAGCCACCTCATCGACTGGAAGCGGCTGGAGCCGAGCGGCTCACCGCTGACCCGCAGCATCCGGCGTCGCGGGGACGACGACAGCGTGGAACGGGACTGGACCCGAGGCGACGGCTGGAACGAGCAGCGCCCGGGTGTGCGCGGTGACCGCGGCCCCCGTCGCCCCGCACCCGGCGGCGCCACCCGAAACAACACCAATCTCGTACTTGCCGTTGGTGATCGAGTGACCGACGACAAATACGGCCTCGGCCGAGTTGTCGCGGCCGAGGGCTTCGGGCCGTTGGCCACCGTGACCATCGATTTCGGCACCGCCGGAAAGATCCGCCTGATCCCGCAATACAGCCGGACTCTGGTCAAGCTCTGAGAGCGGCTGCCAACCGCTCTGCTGGTCGAAGGGTGACAAGTAGTCGCCCCGAGGTGATTCGACGTGTCCGTTCGGTGCGTCGAGACTGTCGAGCTGTGGCTGTGCGAGCACTCTGACAGCGCTGGCAGTGCCACTTCGCTGTCGTGGGGGTCGTTGTTGGTCGAGCGGCAGCTTTCTGCGATCTGGCTGTCCATCTTGATCAGCGGGGCAGCGGATCGCCGAGTGTTTTTCCAGCCTTTGGGTATTGGAAGCGGAAACCCGGACTCGCGCAGCGCCGTCATCAGTTCGCGGTTACGGACCGGGAAGTCGTGGCGGCCACCAGGATTACATTCGGCAACCTGACCTCCGGGTCGAGTCCAAGGGCGGCGCGGCCGATGGCGAGCAGTCTGCGACGTGAAGCCATGATCACCGAAACATGGAGTGCCGGTGGCTGAAGTTCGTCATCGGTGAGAGCGGCCGAACAGTCAGCACAGGCAGATCGCCAGGATCGTCAAAAAATCACGGATCGAGGCCGTCGCGCCCTTGCCAGGGGGTTCCTTCAGTCGCTGCGGACAGGGCCGACGAATTTCGATGCCCCGGTTCGTCTGTACGAACAACCGACCAGAAGGAGCGGTCACCATGACCGAACTGAAGCCCTCACCCCCGACGCCGAAATCGCCTACGACATACGCCGAGCAGAACAGCTCCGCGAGGAGCCGATCCTGATGATGATCGGCTCACCCATGGACGCCGCGGTCACGACCGAACACAACCGTGCAGGCGGCGCCTCTCGAGTGTCGGCGGCCAACGCAGGATGAGGACATCGATCGCCGAGAGCGTTCAGGCTGCCACACGGGCCCTGGCCTCCGCGTTCCGCGACGCCGCTACGGCGCTCTCGACGCGCTACCGTGCGACCGATTCCGGCCTGCGCTCCGGCGGCGCAAGCCTGGCCGACGCCGACGCCCGACTACAGATTCTGGTGAAAGCTGCCGCCTTGGGCGTGGGTGTAGGTATCGGTCTCGACATCGGGCCCGAGCTCGGCAACGAACTCGCGGACGCACTCATCGACGACCGCGTACCGGGTGATGACCGCGTACCGGGTGACGACTCGGCGCAGCTGGGACCGGAGGTGGACCGGCTGGTCGCGATGTCGCCGGCCTTGTCGAAGGATCTGCGGGAACTTCGGGCTGCGGGCTGGACGATAGGCTACAGCTCGATCGACGCCGGTGGTTATACCTTCGGAGGCGAGAAGAAGATCCTCCTCAACGTGGATGGAAAGAACGATCCGCTGCTGACCACAGCGCGATTGGCGCATGAGACCGGCCACGCCACCGCCGGCTCCGAATACAGCTATTCGGTCGATGCGCCCCTCCCCGGCGAACAGTATTGGGAGTGGCACGCAAAATATATGTACAAGGCGTATTTGGGTGAGTCCAATGCGGGATTTGCGACCGCCCGGGCGCGGCGGGAAATCCTCGACAACGGCGGGCCGGATATCGGCAACGCCGACGATGTCACCAAGGCTTCCTACGCCGGTTACGCCGCCGGTGATCTGACCAGACAGGCTGCCGTCGGCCTGCTCGCCGACCATCTGCGTGATAATCCCGGCGGATATCGCGACTATTACGGAAAAGGCCTGGACCAGGCCTGGAAGGATCTCACGGGGACACCGGCCCCTGATCCCTTCAAGTAGGGCTCAGGGTAGCCCGCGATCCGCCCGCGTTACGAAAGTCCAGCAATGAGCACCCGCATAATCGCGGCACCAGCCACCCGAATCCCTTGTAATACTATCCGTCCGAGGGAATGAATTTGTCCTGACCTCCGACCCAACGGGATTGGAGCTCTTTTGCCTGTATGTGACCCACCTGGTGAACCCCGGCCACGCGCCGGGGTTTCTTGGGTCCGGAGGGCCGTGTGTTCACCACCGTCTTTCACGATGCCGGTCCGAGTGCGGCGTTAACCCGCCGGTGAGCGGCCGCGTACAGGGGCGAGCGGCCGCCGAGTCAGTCGCGCTGTTGGCCGAGGCTGATGCCGCGGGTGGCGAGCCAGGGCAGCGGGTCGATCTTGTCATGGCCGTTGAGCCATACCTCGAAGTGGCAATGCGGGCCGGTGGAAAAGCCGCGGTTACCGATGGTGGCAATCTGATCGCCCGCCAGGACTCGCTGGCCCTGTGACACTGTTGCGGTGTCGATGTGGCCGTAGATGGTGACGGTGCCGTCATCGTGCAGCAGCCGTACCCACATGCCGAATCCGCTGGCCGGGCCCGCCTCGATGACCGTGCCGTCGGCGACCGCGACGATCGGGGTTCCGATCGGACCCGCGATATCGATGCCGAGGTGCTGGACGCCCCAGCGGGCACCGTAGCCGGAGGTGAAATTGCCCGCCGCGAACTTTGTGAACAGCGGGCGCAGTTTGGCGGCTTCTTCAGCGGCGAGGTCCTCGGCGTACTTCTGCCCCTTTTGCAGGATGTCGTTGAACTGGCCCAGGTTGCTCGGGGCCGAGACGTTGAGCACCTGAGGCGAATCCGGTGCGGCAGTGGGGTCGGTCACGCTCATCGACTGCGCGGCGATCTCGTGAATCTGACCGGCGGCCTCGTAGTCGACAGTCGCCGAAGGCTGTTCGGGTGCGGCGAACGCGGCCTGGCCTGCGGCGACGACCGCGCCGGCCGCGACAGCGACGACCGCGGCACGTCCTTTGAGCGCGGTCGGCGGCGCGGGCACTCGATGTGCGCCGCCGCGGCGCTGCGAACGGCGCCCGGGGATGACAGTGGGAACGGCGCGAGATTCGACGGCCTCCGCCTCGTGCTCGTGTTCCCACGAGTCGTCCGCATCGGCGGCCCAGGAATCACCCGTATCGGGTGTCCACGAGTCGTCGGCGGGGGGTGTCCAGGCGTCGCCGGTTTCGGGCGTCCAAGTGTTGTTGGTCTCGGGCGTCCAAGTGTTATGGGTCTCGGGCGTCCAGGAGTTGTCGGCGGCGGGCGCCCACGCTTCCTCGGCCGACCACGCGCCGCCGTCGGACCACGAATCCTGTTGCGACCATTCCTGTTGCGACCATGCATCGTTCGCGGACCAGGAGTCGTCGCGGTGGTCGCCGGCGGGCTGGAACTCGTATCCAGCATGCGCTCCGGCGGCGGGGGCCGCGTACCTGGCGTCGGCTGCCGGGGCGTCGCGTCTGCTCTGATCGGCGTAACCGTCGAACGGTTCGTCATCGGGCCGGTAACGATGGCCGGAGCGAACTCGATGGGAAGAAGGGAGGGTCGAGCGATGATTCATCGGCTGTGCCACATCATGAAGCTGGAGATGTTCGCGGTGTCGAGATCCCTACCCCGATGGGGCGTTGACGGGTTATCTGCGGAACGGCTCTCCGTGTGCGGAGTGCTGTGCTGCGTCAAGCTTGCCGTCCTCCTAGTCGTGACCGTGTTGTGACATCGACCGCATTGACGGTAACGAAACGATTGCGGGGTCCGCAAGCGCTGCGAGCGATCAATTCAAACATGTGAGATTGATCACGGTAACACTACGGAATATCGCACCGGGGGGTGGGCACTCGGGTGAGGTCATTCGACGACAACCTGTAGTAGACGGCTCCCATTTCGGTGTTCGGCTGGTCTACCTGGCGCACCGCCAAAAAGCTACTCACGAGTAGTGTTGGCCAGCGGTTTTTCCGGCCTGGGCACTGGCCCGTGACCTGCGCCACTTACGATGAATGTGGCCGTTTGGCCGTCCATGTGACTGGTTAGAGTCCGACCCGACCCGCTTCCGACGTCGGGCCGCCAACAAAGACGTTGTCATAGCAACGCAGACGAGACGGTGAGTACATGGATCTCTTCGAATACCAGGCGAAGGAGCTCTTCGTTAAGCACGGAGTGCCTTCGTCCGAGGGCCGCGTGACGGACACGGTCGAGGAAGCCCGCGCCATCGCGGAGGAAATCGGCAAGCCGGTAATGATCAAGGCGCAGGTCAAGGTGGGCGGCCGCGGCAAGGCGGGTGGCGTCAAGTACGCCGCCACCCCGGACGACGCGCTTACTCATGCGCAGAACATCCTCGGCCTGGATATCAAGGGCCACATCGTGAAGAAGCTCCTGGTCGCCGAGGCCAAGGACATCGCGGAGGAGTACTACATCTCCTTCCTGCTGGATCGTTCCAACCGCACCTACCTGGCCATGTGCTCGGTCGAAGGCGGCATGGAGATCGAAGAGGTCGCCGCCACCAAGCCGGAGCGGCTGGCCAAGGTCCCGGTCGACGCCGTCAAGGGTGTCGATCTCGCGTTCGCCCGCTCGATCGCCGAGCAGGGCCACCTGCCCGCCGACGTGCTGGACGCGGCGGCCGTGACCATCCAGAAGCTGTGGGAGGTGTTCGTCGGCGAAGACGCCACCCTGGTGGAGGTCAACCCGCTGGTTCGCACCCCCGACAACCAGATCCTGGCCCTCGACGGCAAGGTCACCCTCGACGAGAACGCCGCGTTCCGGCACCCGGACCACGAGGCGTTCGCGGACAAGGATGCGACCGACCCGCTCGAGCTCAAGGCCAAGGAAAACGACCTCAACTACGTCAAGCTCGACGGTGAGGTCGGCATCATCGGCAATGGTGCCGGTCTGGTCATGTCCACGCTCGACGTGGTCGCCTACGCGGGCGAGAACCACGGCGGCGTCAAGCCCGCCAACTTCCTCGACATCGGCGGTGGCGCCTCGGCCGAGGTCATGGCCGCCGGCCTGGATGTCATTCTGAACGACGCGCAGGTCAAGAGCGTGTTCGTGAACGTCTTCGGTGGCATCACCGCGTGTGACGCGGTCGCCAACGGCATCGTGAAGGCGCTGGAAATCCTCGGCTCCGAGGCGAACAAGCCGCTGGTCGTCCGTCTCGACGGCAACAAGGTCGACGAGGGCCGCAAGATCCTGGTCGATGCCGCGCATCCGCTGATCACACTTGCGCAGACAATGGACGAAGGCGCCGACAAGGCCGCCGAACTGGCTTCCCGGTAATCGACGAGCCAAGTAAGGAATAACCTGAAATGTCTATCTTCCTGAACAAGGACTCGAAGGTCATCGTCCAGGGCATCACCGGCGGCGAGGGCACCAAGCACACCGCACTGATGCTCAAGGCCGGCACCCAGGTCGTCGGTGGCGTCAACGCGCGCAAGGCGGGCACCACCGTCGCGCACACCGATAAGGATGGCGCCTCGGTCGAACTGCCGGTGTTCGGCACCGTCGCCGAGGCCATCAAGGAAACCGGCGCGGATGTCTCCATCGCGTTCGTGCCGCCGAAGTTCGCCAAGGACGCGATCATCGAGGCCATCGACGCGGAGATCCCGCTGCTCGTGGTCATCACCGAGGGCATCCCGGTGCAGGACACCGCGTACGCGTGGGCCTACAACGTCGAGAAGGGCAACAAGACCCGGATCATCGGCCCGAACTGCCCCGGCATCATCACCCCTGGCGAGTCGCTGGTCGGCATCACCCCGGCCAACATCACCGGCAAGGGTCCGGTCGGTCTGGTGTCGAAGTCCGGCACCCTGACCTACCAGATGATGTTCGAGTTGCGTGACTTCGGCTTCTCGACCGCCATCGGCATCGGCGGCGACCCGGTCATCGGAACCACCCACATCGACGCCATCGAGGCGTTCGAGAAGGACCCGGAGACCAAGCTGATCGTGATGATCGGCGAGATCGGCGGCGACGCCGAGGAGCGGGCCGCGGCCTACATCAAGGCCAATGTCACCAAGCCGGTCGTCGGCTACGTCGCGGGCTTCACCGCCCCCGAGGGCAAGACCATGGGCCACGCGGGCGCCATCGTCTCCGGCTCGGCGGGCACCGCCCAGGCCAAGAAGGACGCACTCGAGGCCGCGGGCGTGAAGGTCGGCAAGACGCCGTCCGAGACCGCCGCGCTCGCACGCGAAATCCTGGAGAAGGCAAGCATCACCGCCTGATTCGCGATAGTCGAAAAGGCCGCCGCCCGCAGTCGGGCGGCGGCCTTTTCGGATTCCGGGTGGTCTGATCAGGCGTCGCGCCGTAGCTGTCGCGCACCCGAATCCGGTGCCCGCGTAATGGGTAGGACCTTCGTCGTTGCGGTGAGTGCGTAGACCAGAGTTTCAGCGCGGCCGTCTCAGCGCGAATTCACCAGCGTTTCACCAGGTGTGGCCTACGCGCCTGTGCGATATGCCTCGAGCCGGTCGGCATCCGGATCCGTTGTCCCCGGCAATCTCGGCCCGTTCGAGTACCTACGCCAGGGTGAGGCCCGCGGCAGCCGGGGGTTGGAGAACGGCGAATGTCAGGACTACGACTGCGCGGGCAGCTATGGCGCCCACTATCTGGTGCCGCGCTACTGACGTCGTTCGGAGGTGCCGCGCATCGACGCGAGGGGTTTCGCGCCCGGAGTGTCCACGACGACTCGGCCGCGCTGCACCCCGGGCGCGAATTGTTATGGAGTCGGGACCGTCATGCGGCACCAGGCACGGAAGGCTTTATCTGGTCGCCCGGCCGGTTTGTCAAGGATGACCGGGACCGGCCGGTGCAGTAGCGTCAGGTGAATCCAGCCGTCTAGCAACGTACGACTCGACCTAGGAGACGACGACATGTCCTACCCGACCGGGGGCTCCGGGTACAACACACCCGCGACGCCCTCCGTTCCTTCCAGCCTCGGCCAGTCGGCGGGTAGTACCGGCACAAGTGCGAGCACTCCCGGATCCGATGCCAAGGGGCTGCCGTTCTTCCTCACAGCCGGTGTCGCCGGCCTCGGCGTGCTGAACTTCCTGCTCGGGTTCCTGCCCTATGCGGGCCGCGAGGCGGTCAACCCGTTGAACGGCGCCAAGATCGCCAGCGAGAGTGCCAACTCCTTCGACGTCCCGCTGACGGCACTGCTCGCGCTGCTGCTGCTCGGCGGCCTGCTCGCCGGACTGTCGTTGCTGCCGAAGCAGAACTGGACCGGTGCGGCGGCCGCCGCTTCGCTCGCCGGCTTCCTCGGGCTGGTGTTCCAGTCGTTCAACCTGTCCGACGGTGTCGAGTTGAAGTGGGGCGCATGGGTTGTGCTCTTCCTCGCTCTCGTGCAAGCCGGTGTCGCAGTCGGCGCGGTGCTGTTCGAGGCGGGCATCCTGACACCGCCCGCGCCCAAGCCCGCTACGCCGCAGGCCCCGCCGAGCGGTTTCGGTCAGGGCGGCTACGGTCAGCAGCCCTCGGCGTTCGGTCAGCCGTCGGCGTTCGGTCAGAGTCCGAGCCAGTCCGGCTACGGCCAGAGCCAGCCGGGCCAGACCTACGGCCAGCAGCCGTCCTACGGGCAGGGCCAACCCTCCTACGGTCAGGCCCAACCCAGCCAGCCGAGTCAGCCCACCTATGGCCAGAGCCAGCCCGCGTACGGCCAGAGCCAGCCCGGCCAGAGCTACGGTCAGCAGCCGTCCTACGGTCAGCAGCCCGGATACGGTGCGGCACAGCAGGGTTCGCCCTACGGTGCGACGGCGCCCGGGCCGCGCCCGGACGAAAGCGCCACCCAGCATTTCGGCGCACCGCAGCCAGGTCAGCAGCAGTACGGTGCGCCCGGCTACGGCCAGGGCCAGCCACCGCAGGGCCAGTCGGGTCAGCAGGGCCAGTCGGGTCAGCAAGGCCAGCCTTTCGGTAGCGAGCAGGGGTCGGACCCGGCCTCCGACGCCACCCAGGCGTTCCGTCCGTCGGACGACAACAAGTAGTTTCGGTCGCTCTCCCGGCGCCGCGCTCATCGCGGGTGGGCGCGGCGCGCCTGACCCGTTCGCGCCGGGGGAGCTGCCACGCTGAATTTCTATGAGCTCCCCGAGATCCCCTCTTGTTCGCCGGACCACCGGGTCCCGTAGCGCGCCGGATTCCGCGGTGCGCAGGTCGCGTCGCGGCGCTCCGGCGCCCGGCGACGGCGACGAACACGGGTTCCTCTCACTGACTCCGGAACGCGCCCGCGTGCTGGTGCTCGTCGCCGCCCGCCCGTCGGCTCTCACTCTCACCGCCGTCGTCGTCCTCGTGCTGGCCACGTTGTTGACCTCGGGCAGCAGCATGGCCGGAACCTCCGGCGCGATTGCCGCGGGTTGGCTTGCGGCGCACCAGGTTCCGCTGGTGATCGGCAAGACATCGCTCGGCCTGCTGCCGCTGCTGCCGACCGGTCTGCTGGTCTGGCTTTCCGGACGTGAATGTGTCCGCGCGGTCGAGCCGAACAGCACTCGCGCGGATCTCGGTTGGATTCTCGGTGCGGCGCTCGGCGGGCCGTTGCTTGTCACGGCGGTCTGTCTGGCGGTCGCCGAGGATGCCTCCGGCGTCGTCGCGCTGCAACCACCGAACACCCTCGCTGCGTTCGGCTGGGTCGGTGGCGTGCATCTGCTCGCGGCGGCGGGTGGGATCGCCTCCCGCAATCGGCGCCGGGTTTTCACCCTGTTACAGCTGCCGGACTGGGCTGTCGCGGGCATGTTCGGTGCGGGCCGGACCGTGCTGCGCCTACTCGCTTGTGCCACCGCGGTCACCGTCGTGTCATTCTTCGCGCATGTGTCGAGAATCGGTGACACCTACCAATCGGCAGGCAATGCCGTCGGGGTTCTCGGACTGACCCTGCTCTCGCTCGCCTATCTGCCGAATGTGGTCGTCGCTGCGGTCAGCGTGCTGATGGGCGCATCCGCCCAGTTCGGCGACGCGTCGGTCGGTGTGTTCTCGGTGATCGGCGGTCCGATTCCGGCGGTGCCGGTGCTCGCGGCGGTGCCGACCGGGCCCGCGGCGGGATGGTGGCTGGTGGTGCTGCTCATCCCGGCGGCGGTCGGTGTCCTCGGCGGGCTGGACAGCGCGCGGACCTCCACCGACCGGATCGCCGCACCCTGGGCGACGCTGACCTCGGCCGGTCTGGCGACCGTGGTGTTGGCATCGCTCGGCGTGGTCGCGGGTGGTGCGCTCGGCACGTTCGGCCGAGTCGGTCTCGATCTGCCGATCTTCGTGGTGGTGAGCTTCGCCTGGCTGGCCGTCACGGGTTATGCCGGGCTGGTGTTCGGGCGCTTCTTCGTCGTCCCGGTCGGTGCTCAGAGCACCCGATACGACGAGGACGACGACTATTACGTGGAGGACGAGTACGGCGCCTATTACACGGACGACGAGTACGCCGACGATCACCACACCGACTATCACGATGACGACTACGACGAGTACGCGGCCGACGACGACTATTTCGACGACGAATACCAGCACTACGACGGGCCCGACCTCGAGGTGGAAGTCGACGGCGAGCTCGTCGAGGAGCAACCCGCCCTCGCCGCGCGCGGTTCGGCCCCGGGCATCGACGCCATCCCCGACATCGTCGACGCCGAAGTGGTCGAGGCGGACCTGCCGGAAAGTGACCCGGTGGACGGTCGTTAGGCTCTACGGCGGCGGTCTCGCATCGCCCGCACTAGGAACAGCCCCGCCTTTCGATCGATACGCAGGAGTAGAGCGCTGACGTCCCCGCATGCTCAGTGGGTGCCCACCACGGCCCCGGCCACCGTTGTCGTGTTGGCCTCGGGCACCGGGTCGCTGCTGCGCGCCCTCATCGATGCCGCGTCCGCATCCGACTATCCCGCGAAAATCGTCGCCGTCGGTGTCGACCGGAACTGTGCCGCCACCGAGCACGCGGCCGCCGCGGGTATCCCGGATTTCCGGGTGGCGCTCAAAGAATTCCCCGACCGCGCCGCGTGGGATGCCGCGCTCACCGAGGCGGTCGCCGCGTACCACCCCGATCTCGTCGTTTCGGCCGGCTTCATGAAGCTCCTCGGTCCGGCGTTCATGGCCCGATTCAGCGGCCGGATCATCAATACCCACCCCGCGCTGCTGCCCGCCTTCCCTGGCGCGCACGGGGTGCGTGACGCGCTGGCCTACGGCGTCCGCGTCACCGGCTCCACTGTGCACCTGGTCGATTCCGGTGTCGACACCGGACCGATCCTCGCGCAGGAAGCGGTGCCGGTGCTCGATGACGACGACGAGGCCACGCTGCACGAGCGCATCAAGGTTGTCGAGCGACGGTTGCTGGCGGAAGTTGTCGCCGCCGTCGCCACCAGAGGCATTGTCTCCGACGGACGAAAGGCAGTTATCCCAGATGAGCGAGTTCTTCGGTGAGTGAGCGCAGCGAAGGAACGGTGGACCCGGCTGAGCGCAGCGAAGGAACGGCGCGGAAGTCCATCAGCAGGGCCCTTGTCAGTGTGTACGACAAGACCGGGCTCATCGAGCTCGCCACTGGGCTGCACGCCGCGGGCATCGAGCTCGTGTCGACCGGGTCGACCGCAGGCAAGATCGCCGACGCGGGTATCCCGGTGACCAAGGTCGAGGACCTGACCGGGTTCCCGGAGACCCTGGACGGCCGGGTCAAGACGCTGCACCCGCGGGTGCACGCGGGAATCCTCGCCGACACCCGCAAGGCCGAGCACGTCGACCAGCTGGTGGAGTTGGGTGTCGAGGCATTCCAGCTGGTGGTGGTGAATCTGTATCCGTTCACCGCGACCGTGGCCAGCGGGGCGACTCCGGACGAGTGCGTCGAGCAGATCGATATCGGCGGGCCGTCCATGGTGCGCGCCGCCGCCAAGAACCACCCTTCGGTCGCAGTGGTCGTCGACAGCGGCGACTACGGCGATGTGCTCAGCGCGGTGCAGGTCGGCGGTTTCACGCTGGCCGAGCGGACCGCGTTGGCGGCCAAGGCTTTCCAGCACACCGCGAGCTATGACGTCGCAGTGGCGAGCTGGATGACCAACGTGCTGGTGCCGGGGAAGGCCGAGTCGGCCGAGCCCGCCGGCGTGCAATTCCCCGGTTGGTTGGGCGGCACCTGGGCGCAGGCCGCGGTACTGCGCTACGGCGAGAACCCGCACCAGGCCGCAGCGCTCTACGTCGACAACGGCGGCGGCGTCGGGCTCGCGCAGGCACAGCAGTTGCACGGCAAGGAAATGTCGTACAACAACTACACCGATGCCGATGCCGCGTGGCGCGCCGCATATGACCACACCGCTCCCGCGGTGGCGATCATCAAGCACGCCAACCCCTGTGGCATTGCGATCGGTGCCGATATCGCCGAGGCGCACCGCAAGGCGCACGCGTGTGATCCGGTCAGCGCCTACGGTGGTGTGATCGCGGCAAACCGTGAGGTGACCGTCGAGATGGCCGAGCAGGTCGCCGAGATCTTCACCGAAGTGATCGTTGCTCCGTCCTACGCCGACGGTGCCGTGGAAGTGTTGCAGCGCAAGAAGAATGTGCGCATCCTGGTCGCGGCGGCGCCGCAGCGGGCCGGCGGAGAGCTGCGTCCGATCAGCGGTGGCGCGTTGTTGCAACAGCGCGACATTCTGGACGCGGCAGGCGATGACCCGGAGAACTGGACACTGGTGGCCGGGGAGGCCGCCGACCCCGAGACTCTCGCGGATCTCGAATTCGCTTGGCGCGCATGCCGTGCCGTGAAGTCGAACGCGATCCTGCTCGCCCACGACGGCGCCTCGGTCGGCGTCGGCATGGGGCAGGTGAACCGGGTGGATGCGGTCGGCCTCGCTGTGCAGCGCGCCGGCGACCGCGCCAAGGGCTCGGTCGCCGCTTCGGACGCGTTCTTCCCCTTCTCGGATGGTCCGCAGCAGCTCATCCAGGCGGGCATCCGGGCGATTGTGCAGCCGGGCGGCTCGGTCCGCGATCAGGACACCGTGGATCTGGCCCGCGAGGCCGGAGTCACCCTGTACCTCACGGGTTCTCGCCACTTCGCGCACTGAGCAACACCACTTCGCGCACTCAGCCGAGCGAGAGGGCGGACCCATCGGGTCCGCCCTCTTCGCATCCACGGACGACCTAGGTTGTCAACCTTCGGCGGATATCGAACCGGGCTTCCTGCCGTTAGGCGCATGTCGACTCGTGCGGCAGTGGCCTCCGGTGTGGTCATGATGCTCGCGGTGGTCACCGTGGCGTTCGGTGCGCACGGGCAGGCCGGTGCGGAGCGGCTCGTACCGCAGGCCGTTCCGTCGCTGAAGGGTTGGGTGCCAGGGGGTCCTCGTTTGCGCTCGGTGCACACGCACGGGTGTTGTACGCGCAGGATGCGGTGCGCGACAGCGCCACCGACCTTGCCGAAGGACCCAGTGCCGTCATCGGCGATGACGTTGTGGCGCAGGCGGGTTCGGTGGACGGTTCGGGCGACCTCGTGGTGCGATGCGCTCGCCGGTGATCAGCACGCCACCTTGCTCTGATTCGAGTTGTACTGGTGCGTAATGCTTTTCGGTGCGGTGCGGTGCGGTGCGGTGCGGTGCGGTGCGGTGCGGTGCGGACTTACGGCATCGGTGATCGAAATGTGTTTCCGCCGCTGTAGGGCTGCGACCTAGCCGGTGGGTTAGGCCGCGCTGAGGACCTGGCGGTTCCCGAGCGGAGCCTTCAGCGGCACCTCTAGGGTGCCGAACACCGCGATCATCGTGCACATCCGCCCGACCGCATCGGCGCGTGTGCCGGACCGTAGTTCGATGGTGACCGTCGAATCGGTCTCCGTCGCGGTCGCGTCCACGCCGTAGCATTCGGGTGCGCCGGTCTGGAAGTTCACCGCTATTCGATCGTCGGCGACCCGGGTCCACGAGGTGAACGGAATCGGATGGGCTCCGACGATGGTCGGATCGGCGACGAAGGGGTTGCCGGAATTGCCGCTCGCCGCCTCGGTGGGCGTCGTCGGCGCCGAGGTCGTCGCGGTCGTCGATTTCTGTTGTGCGCTCTCGTCGTCGGAGCCGCCGCAGCCTGCGACAGCGAGGACGGCGAGCAGAACTGCGGCAGCAGCAACGGGGCGCGCGCCCGACATCCGAGACATGGACACCACACTAGTTGACCGCGCTCCGTGACCGGCGAAGATCGCATTCACCGGGTTCCAGCTATCGCTGTATCCGTCCTGCTGCACTGTGCGACAATCCAACACAGCGACCAACGCCACACAGTGAACTTTCGGCGAACCGAGCGCGTAATCCTCCACGCGGCCTGGAAGGGCAGTAGATTCAGCTCCGACGTACGCCATGATCTTGTTTCGAGCGATCTGCAAGCACATCGCCGGTGGTGTTGTGGTGACATGGGAGCAGTCGCAAGCGGTGTGGTTTCGAGTGACCTGCAAGCAGTCGTGAGCGGTGTTGGTTCGGGTGACCCGCGGGCAGTCGCAAGCGGTGTCGCGGCGTGCGTCGATGTCGGATGCTTGGCACAGTAACTCTTCGAAAGGAACGACGTGGGCGACACGCTGCGCGTAGGTGAAGAACTCGGGCTCGGCCAGTCTCTGGTGGGCGGTGCGTACACCCTGACCCTGCAGCCGGATGGCAACCTGGTGTTGTCGGAGCCGGATGGAAATGTCGTGTGGGCCACCCAGACTCACGATCAGGGTGTCGAGCGCGCCGTCCTGCAGGAGGACGGCAACTTTGTGCTCTACAAGGGCGAGGGTGCCGCCTGGTCCACCGAGACCAACGGCAGGAGCGCGGACCGGCTGACGGTGCAGGCCGACCGCAATGTGGTGCTGTACGGCACCGACGGCAGCGCCCTGTGGTCGTCGCAGACCCACACCGACAATCCGCTGTCGGCTCCCGAACCGGCCGCCGAGGCCCCGGCCGCTCCGGCTGCCGAGGAGGTTCCGCCCCCGCCGCCGGCTGCGCAGACCTACACGGTCGAACCGGGCGACACTCTGTGGGCGATCGCCGAGCGTTTCTACGGCGACGGCAACCGTTACCAGGAGATCGCCAACGCCAGCGGCATCGACAACCCGGATGCGATCAACGTCGGCCAGGTGCTGACCATCCCGTAATTCGGCCGCACGGGCGCGGCCCGCGCGCTCCAGCGTCCGGGCCGGCGAGGCTCGCGCCCGCGGTGCGTGTGCTTCGCCGACTCGGACCCGAGACGGGCCGCGAACGGGTCGCTCGTCGGACTCGCTCGGTGGTGGTTGTGTCGGTGGCGATTCGCGCAACCGAATGACCGCGGTGCTGACCGATCAGCCGGTGAACAATCGCGTTGTGAACGAATCGAGGCCCCCCGCAGCATTGCTCCGGGGGGCCTCGGTCGTCGGTCGGAGTCGGGACTTACCGACTGGTGAATGGCAACAGTGCCATCTCGCGGGCGTTCTTCACCGCGACGGCGACCTGGCGCTGCTGCTGGGGGGTGAGTCCGGTGACCCGGCGGCTACGGATCTTGCCGCGATCGGAGATGAAAGTGCGCAGCAGATTGACGTCTTTGTAGTCGACGATTTCGATGCCCGCGGCGATGAGGGGGTTCTTCTTGGGCCGCCGGTTCTGTTCGGCGCGAACCTTCTTCGAGGGTGCTCGCTTGACTGCCATATGACGGGGTTCCTTCTCACGAGAACAGTGGTTGTCTACCAGCTCGATTTGTGCACACCAGGCAGTTCGCCCCGATGGGCCATTTCGCGCACTCGCACACGGGAGAGTCCGAACTTCCGGAGATAACCGCGCGGTCGTCCGTCCGCGGCGTCCCGATTGCGTAATCGTACCGGACTCGCATCTCGGGGCAGCCGCTGTAGCGCCGACTGCGCGACGGCCCGGTCGGCGTCGGAGGTGGCCGGATTTCGGATCAGCTCCCCGAGCTCGGCGCGCCGGGTGGCATAGCGCGCGACGACCTGCTTGCGCTGTTCGTTGCGTGCGATCTTCGATTTCTTGGCCATCAGCGTTCCTCGCGGAAATCGACGTGCTTGCGGACAACGGGGTCGTATTTGCGCAGGACCATCCGGTCCGGATCGTTGCGTCGATTCTTTCGGGTGACGTACGTATATCCGCTTCCCGCAGTGGATTTCAGCTTGACGATCGGTCGGATCTCGGTCGACTTGGATGCCATCGGTGTCCCTCTCAGATCTTGTCGCCGCGAGCCCGGATCCGGGCCACAACGGCTTCGATTCCGTCTCGGTCGATGGTCTTGATGCCTTTGGTGGAGACGGTCAGCGTGATGCGCCGATCCTCGCTGGGTAGGTAGTAGGTCTTGCGCTGGATATTGGGGTTCCAGCGACGGCTCGTCCGCTTGTGCGAGTGCGACACGGACTTGCCGAACCCCGGCTTGCGCCCGGTGACCTGGCAGTGGGCCGACATGCGGACTCCCTCCAGTAGATGAAAATCATTTTCGACAACGGCTGCTCGACAATGTACCGTCGGTCTACGGCAAATGAAAATCGTTATCGAAAGGGGTTCTGGTGATCGAGTCCGACCGGAGAACGTCCGTCGTGGTGATCGCCGGATCGTCCGGACGCGCGACGGCGGGTGTGGACCGCACGGCCGATGCGCTGCGCGCGACGCCAGGCACTGTGACCATTCGGCACGACCTGAGTGGATTGCGCGAGGGCATCGTGCATCGGACGGTGCGCACCGGCGAGCACGAGACTTCGGCGGTGCTCGAGCTCGCGCACGGCTGCGTCTCATGCACGCTGCGCATGGATCTATTGCCCCTACTGTGCGCGTTGGCCGCACGCGACTCGGTGTATCGCATTGTGCTCGCGCTCGATCCGGCGTTCGAAGCCGAAGGGGTCTGCCAGGCGATCGAGAACGTCGTCGTCACCGGCATTGTCGGCAGGGTGGACGGGCCTGCAGGTCGCGACGTGCGCGTCGAGGCCGTGGTGACGTGCCTCGAGTCCGATCGGTGGCTCACCGATGCGACCGGCGAGGAGACCCTCGCCGAGCGCGGCCTCGCCACCGCCGACGACGAACGGACCGTCGCGCAGCTCGCGGTCGGCCAGGTCGATTTCGCCGATGCCGTTGTGGCGCTCGGTGATTCGGGCGAGCCGCTGGAGCGGCTGCGGCTCGGCGCGGTGCTGGCCAGGCTGGTGCCCGATGCCCCCGTCGCCTGGGTGGCCCACGACGGTCCCGGCACCGAGGAGGTCGAGACCCTGCTCACCCGAATTCCCGTGGCATCCCGGCGCGGCCGGGTCTTCGACGCGCACGCGCCGCTCTTGCGCGGACAGCCGCCGCTCGGCGCCGATCACGCGGTCACGCTGATGGAGTTCGCCGCGAGCCGCCCCTTCCATCCCGTGCGCCTGCACGAAGCGCTCGACGTGCTGTTCGACGGCGTGGTGACCGCGCGCGGCCGCATCTGGCTCGCCACCCAGCCCGACGAGGTGGTGTGGCTGGAGTCGGCGGGCGGCGGCCTGCGCGTCGGCGGTGCGGGACCGTGGCTGGCGGCGATGAGCCCGGCGGAGCTGGAAAGCGCCGATCCGGCTCGGCGGGCGATGGCCGCACTGCGCTGGGACGACAGGTTCGGTGATCGAGACACTTCGCTGGTGATCCTGGTGCACGACGCCGACCCCGGCGAGATTCGGCAGGCCCTGCACTGGGCTCTTGTCGAGGACGACGAACTACGCCTGCTCGAACGTGCGCCCGAACTGGTCGCGCAGTGGGAAGACCCGTTCGGCGAATGGCACACCGACCCGTGTGAGACCGGTGAATCGACCGGCCTGCACGTGGAAGGTGGTGCGGGACAGTCGAAAAGCCCGAAAGGAGAAAGCACATGAAAACCGGAATACATCCGGACTACCACCCGGTGGTGTTCGAGGATTCGAGCACCGGCAAGCAGTTCCTGACCCGGTCCACCTCGACCAGCGCGCGGACGGTGCGGTGGTCGGACGGCAACACCTATCCGCTGCTGGTGGTGGACGTGACCTCCGATTCGCACCCGTTCTGGACCGGAGCGCACCGCGTGATGGACACCCAGGGGCGGGTGGAGAAGTTCGAGCGCAAGTACGGCAGGCGGGCACGCGGAGCGTCCCAGCCCGGACGAGGGGAGGGCTGACATGGCGGTTCCGAAGCGCAGGATGTCGCGGTCGAATACCCGCAGCCGGCGCGCGCAGTGGAAGGCGACACCGCCCGACCTGGTGCCGGTCACCGTCGCAGGCGTGGTGCACAAGGTGCCGCGCCGGTTGTTGCAAGCGGTGCGACGTGGGTTGATCGACCTCGATCGGATCTGATCGGTTCGGTTCGGTTCAGTTCGAACGTAGTGTGCTCGAACGACAGTGGGTCGGTAGGGAAACCTACCGGCCCACTGCTGTGTCGAGGCCCCTGTTCGGTCTTCTTCGACAGCGAGATCCGCGAGGATCGCGGCGAGCCGGAAGAAATTGTTGCTGTCCAGGTCGTCGTCTGGTGCGGCAGGGCAATCGATTAGCAACCGATGTGTCCTACGCCACATGGCAATTCTTCGACAGATTGGTTGCGACGCGGTTGCCATCGGCTGAAATACGTACTGAGGGTTGGTTTTTGGTGTCCGTAAAAGTCCCCATGAAGTGATGATTTCGTGTTCATACGCCGGTACCCTCGTGCGAGAGGGCGGGTTCTCCTGGACCCCCAAGAGAACCCGCTCATCGCCAAATTTCCGGCCGAATCGGCCGCTCTCAACCTTCCGAATCCCTTTGTCGCCCTGTGATTCGCGTGCCGCCAGTCGATCCAGCAACAGTGCGGCCATGGGCGAGGTTCAGTTCACTGCACAGTCCCGAGCTGTGCCGGCTTCGCCATCTCCGGGGGGTCGTCCTGTGTCGACTCGCCATGACCGGGCATACCGGGCAAGTCCGACAACAAGGACTCCAGTCGGGCCAGCTGCTCCGCGACGAGCGCCGCGGGACCTTCGATCAGGGACAGCGGCCACGGCCAATGCCGTCCGTTCAACCGCTCGACCTCATCGACCAAATCGGCTGTCGTGGACTCCAGTTCACTGATCTCGGTCCGCAATTCGCCGATTTGTGTTCGCAATCCGGTCGATTCGCGCTCCAGGTCCTCGATCCGGTGTAGCGCCGCGGCCAGTCCGTCCACCAGGGTCAGGCTGTGTCCATCGGCGTCGGTGCCCAACTGCGGCCAGCCTGCAAGGCCGGGCCCACGCAGCTGAATCTGGATGTCGCGCAGCACTGCCTCTTGTTCCGGCGTCACGTCCGGTTCCTCCTGTAGGAAATCCCATTGGCCGAAGTCTTCGGTTTCGGCCTCGTTCACATCGCAGAGCACTCCGCCGACCACCACTTGGCGCAGCGTCTGGTGGATATTGCGCCGAGTTTCGACATTGGTCCCCGACCAAGCATCGGTCTGCCACGCCCAGGCCGCACTGCCCGCGTCCATGGCCCTGCTCACCGACCAATACCCGCCGTAGACACCGACATTCGCGGTCCCGAGCACCGTTGCCGCGCCATTCAGGTAGGCATTGATGGCGAGCTGATCCTGCGGTGTCGAATCGAAATCGGCGGAGAAGTAGATCGGCCGGTCCCGGCGGCCACCGCAGCGCAGCACCTGTGCCAGGCTCGCGCGGGCGTCCACGATGCCGGCACCGTAGCCGTCGAGCATGCGGGCAGCGGTGGTTTCCCAGTTCGACACGATCGATACCCCGTGCGCCCGCAGATCGTCGGCCTCGGCGGGCGTCAGCAGCTTGCCCGGCAGTGTCGGGCCGCCATCGGACAGGTAGCGCACCACGAAGTCGAACCCTGCCGCGCGGATTGCTGCACCCCCAGGACGTCCCGCGGCGTAGTCCAGACCGAAACGCATATCTCTCACTGTAAGACGGTCCGGCACGGAAATCGGCGGCATTGCCGAACCCGCGAAAACTGTCGGTCCCGGCTGGTTGACTGTGGGTGGTTCGCGTGGTCGCCGAGATGGTGTGTGCACCGCGGAGTTGTGAGAAGGCGATTGCTCGGCCGTTCGTCGATACGAAACTCATCGAAACGGAGATGTCCAATGCCCATACGCAACGAGGCCTGGCAACCCGGTACACCCGCCTGGGTCGACTGTCAGGTCGACGACCCGGCGAAGGCCAGTGAGTTCTACACCCAGTTGTTCGGTTGGGAGATCCAGGACGGCGGCCCGGATACGGGCGGCTATCTGATGGCGGCGAAATCCGGCGCGGCGGTGGCGGGCATCGGGCCCAAGCCCGACTCCATGCCCGGGATGCCGTCGGCCTGGACGACTTACTTCGCCGTCGTGAACGCCGACACCAGCGCCGACGCTGTGGTGGCCGCGGGCGGCCGGTTGGTGGTGCCGACCTTCGACGTGATGGAGTTCGGCCGGATGTTCGTCGCCGCCGACCCCAGCGGCGCGGCCTTCGCCGTATGGCAAGCGAAACAGCACAACGGCGCCGCGGTCTACAACGAGCACGGCGCCTACGTCTGGAACGAACTGCACACCCGCGACCTGCCCTCCGCGAAAGACTTCTACGCCGATGTCTTCGGCTTCTCCTACGCCGATTTCCAGCTCGGCGACACCGAGTACCTGATGTTCACCCCGCCGGGCCGCACCGAAGGGGTCGGCGGGCTGACCGAGGACTCGGCCACGCTGAGCGACTCGATGCCGGGCTACTGGCTGGTGTGGTTCCAGTTCGACGACGTCGACGCGGGCATCGCCAAGGCCCTCGAATTGGGCGGCACCGTCTTGCAGCCCGCGTCGGACTCGCCGGTCGGGCGGTCGGCGGTCCTCGCGGCTCCGCAGGGTGAGTCGTTCGGCATCATCGATCCGAGTCGCGCCGCAGGCGAGATGCCCGCCCCGAAGGGCTGAGGCGGGTTCGATCCGCATAGGAACCCGGTCGGGTTCGAGGCGACTCTAGCGAGCCGCTTCGAGCCCGACCCGCCGCGTGTTCTCGGCGACCGCCGCAGTGTCGCGCCGATCGGGTGCGACGAGCACGGCGGTGATCGGCACGGTCAGGGCCAGCGATCCGATGACGAACATGGGGAAGACGAAGTCGAACAACGGAAGTCCGGTCGGCGGCTTCGCCGCCGGATCGATGGTGAGTTCGATCGCGCCGATTCCGGCGTAGTACATCCCGGCCACGCCGATGCCGAACAGCACGGTCGTCGCCCCTCGTGCCATGGGGAACTGGAAGGCCTGTATCGACCACAGCGTGGCGGTCGCGGTGATGATGGCGACGGCCAGTGATACCGCGGCCAGCGCGGGTGAAATCTCGACCGAGCCCTGAACCTCGATCGAACCGATGCCGAGGTAGAGCGACAGCCCGGTGCCCAGGCCCATGACGACGCCGCCCGCGATCAAACGCGGCAGGTGCAGAGTGCGCCCGATGATCACCAGCGCGGCGAACACCGCGACGAATGCCACGACCATCGACGTGATGAGGCTGCCCGCGTCGAATCGCACATCACTGCCAGGCACGTGCACGCCGAGCAGCACCACCGAGGTGGCGAGCCAGATCCCGACGCCGCCGACCGACACGGCCGCCGAGGCGAGCCACACCAGCCGGAAGCGAATCGACCGCGAACCGTGCAGGATGCAGGCCACCCCGACCACCGCGCCGACGACCGAGATCCCCAAGGAGAGCGCGGCGATCCAGTAGCCCATCGAGAACTGGTCCACCGCACCGTTGTTCCCGAGCGAGAACAACCGGACCTCATGCATGCGAGGCGGTTCCTTCCAGTTCCGTGGCCTTCAGCTGGGCGATTGCGTACTCGGTCACCGCGGCGAGTGCTTGGCGCACCTCCATGGCGTTGCGGGCGTCGATGTCCACGATCGGTACGCCCTCGCGCACCGAAAGCGCTTCGCGCAATTCGGCGATCGGGAAGCGTGGCGCGTCGGGGAACCGGTTGACCGCGATGAGGAACGGCAGTTTGCGCGCCTCGAAGAAATCGACCGCGGCGAAGCTGTCCTCCAGCCGCCTGGTGTCGATCAGCACCACCGCGCCGATAGCACCACGGATCAGGTCGTCCCACATGAACCAGAAGCGACGCTGGCCCGGGGTTCCGAACAGGTACAGCACCAGGTTGCCCGGCAGGATGATCCGCCCGAAGTCCATGGCGACCGTGGTTGTTTCCTTCTCCGGGGTGTCGGCGAGATCGTCGATGCCGTCGGAGAAACGGGTCACCATCGCCTCGGTGCGCAGCGGAACGATCTCCGACACCGCGCCGACAAATGTTGTCTTGCCCGCTCCGAAGCCACCCGCTACAACGATTTTCGTCGATGCGACGCGGGAATCGGCATCGTTCGGTGCGAGGTTGTTATAACGCGCGGAGTCCACGCAAAGTCCTCTCCATCAGTGAACGGCGCTCGTCAAAACTCGCCTCTTCGGTCAGTGTCGAATGCATCCGCAGGTGTCCGTCGACGACCAAGTCGCCGACCATGACCCGAACCATTCCGAGTGGACGATCCAGGTGCGCGGCGATCTCGGCAACCGAGAGACGGTGGGTGCCCAGCCGGAGGATCTCCGTACGGAGATCGCCCGATGGCCAGTCGAGATGGGCAGTGTAGGACAGGGTTTCGATGACAGCCTCAAGCGGCAGGTCGACCGCGGGCTCGGTACGCCCAGAGGTCAGCGCATACGGTCTGACGCGTGTGGCCGGTCGGTGTTGTCCGGGGCCGTTGGGGCTGGACATCTCACCCTCAGACGGCGGTGCGGGCGGTGGCGGTAACCACCGAGCCCACTCTGTCGACCAGCAGGGCCATCTCGTAGCCGATGCGGCCGATGTCGTGTGACTTGTTGGCGAGCACGGCCAGGTGCGAGCCGTTGCCGACACTCATCACCAATAGGTAGCCGCGCTGCATCTCGACGATCGACTGCATCACCTTGCCGCCGTCGAAAAGCTGTGCGGCACCGGCGGACAAACTGGCCAGGCCCGCGGTGACCGCGGCCAGTTGTTCGGCCCGGTCGCTGGGTAGGTGCGGGCTGGTTGCCTGCAGCAAGCCGTCGGCCGAGACGAGTACCGCGTGCGATACCCCGGGGACATCCCTGGTGAAGCGGGTGACCAGCCAGTTCAGGTTTTCATCGGTGGTGCTGTTCGCGTTGGTCATCCAAGCCCTCCGTCGTTGTACTGGGCATCGGCCCGCCCACTGCGGACCCCACTGAGATGCCTGGTGAGGTTGCTCCGGATTTCCTCCGGATCACGAGCTGCCGCGTCTTCGGCAGGCGCAAGACCACCGGGCACCAGCTGCGCTCCTGGGCGCCGGATCGGCAGGCCGCCGACGGTGCGGGAGGTGGTGGTCGGCCGGGCGGCGTCCTCGGCGGCCAGCCAGCCCGCGTCCACCGCTGGTGAGGACCAGGTCGCCTCCGATTGCTGCGAGGTAGCGGGCTCGACCAGCCACTCCGAGACCATTCGCTGGTAGATCGGTGTCGGCGATTCGCCTGCCACCGGCTGTAGCCGCGACGAGGTGACGGTCGCGGGTTCCGGTGCGCCTGCGGGCTTTTTGGCGGGCGATGCCGGTCGTGCGCCCGCCGAAACCGGAGCGGGGTCCCGGTCGAGGACCGGGTTGGAGCCGGTCGTCACCGCCGCGTCGGCCTCGGTCCAGGTATCGCCCGCGGTGCCGAGCGGCACCTGCGGTTCGACGTCGGCGACGGGCGTCGAATCATCGATGGCTTCGAAGGAGCCGGTGTCGAAGACGGGCCAGGCTTGGGTGTCCATATCGACCGAAGACTGTGCGGCCGACTTGTTCGATACCGAGGCGGGCGGCCCGAATGTTGCGACCCTCGGTAGCTCGATGCTCGGGGTCTCGATCGGATGTTCGGCGAACATATCGGGCAGCGGCTCGGAGTCGTCGACCGTGGGCGTCGCGATGGCGGGCTGGTCGGCGGTGTCGGCCACCCGGATGGCCGGCCGGCGTTGCGGTAGCCCGGAACTGGTGAAACGCGGCGGTTCGCGCTGCGGCAGACTCGGCACCGGTACCAGCGTGCGCTGCGGCTGGCTCGGTGGGGCGGGCAGCACTGGCGCTTCGAGCTGTGGTGGCTCCGGATCCATCGGCGGTGCCACGAGTGCACCGGGTAGATGCACACTCGCGGTGATACCTGGCTGCTGCGCCATCGTCGAGGTCCGGCGCAGGCTGACCGTGATGGTGTGCCGCTTGGCGAGCCTGCCGACCACGAAAAGACCCATTCGACGGGCGGTTTCGACGGTGACCTCACCACCGGAGGCGAGCCGGTCGTTGGTGGTCTGCAGATCGTCGAGGCCCATACCGAGGCCGCGGTCGGTGATCTCGATCAGGTAGCCGCCGTCCACCGCGCGCGCGACCATCACCGCGACCGGAGTCGTCGGCGGCGAATAGCGCAGCGCGTTGTCGATCAGCTCGGCGAGCAGGTGCTCGATGTCGACCGCGGGCTCGCCCGCGACAATGCCGTCGGGCACCGCGCCGATCTCGACCCGCTGGTAGTCCTCGACCTGAGAAACCGCGCTCCACAGCATGTCCGACAGCGGCACCGGGTGCAGCTGACCGCGCCGCAGCGCCGTGCCCGCGAGCACGAGCAGGTTGTCGCCGTTGCGGCGCATACGGGTCGCGAGGTGATCGAGGCGGAACAGGCTCTGAAGCCGTTCGCCGTCGTCCTCGTCGTGTTCCAGATCCTCGATCAGCGCCAGCTGCTGTTCGACGAGCGACTGGCTGCGCCGGGACAGCGTTTCGAACATGTTCCCGATCTGCAGTCGCAGCCGGGCCTGCTCGGCTGCCAGATTCAGCGCTTGCTCGTGGATTTCGTCGACGGCGCGGGCCAGCTGCCCGACCTCGTCGGTGGTGTGCACCGCGACCGGCGTGATCTCCGGTGTCGCGCCGCCGCTGCGCACTACCGCGAGTTCCTCCGGCAGCTTGACGTGCGCGACTTCGAGCGCGTCGCGCCGTAGCCTGCGGACCGGGACGACCAACGTGCGTGCGACAGCGAGCGCGAGCGCAAGACCGGCGAGCAGCATGCCGATCACGATGGTGGTCTCGCGTAGCGCGCCGGTCTGGGCCTCGGTGGTCCGGTTGGCGAGCGCCTTGTCGATGACGTCGGTCAGCTGGGCGGTGGTCTTCTCATAGAGGTCGGCGCTGGTTTGTAGTGAGTCGAGCACTGCGGGATTGGCGGTCGGATCGCCCGCGTTCTGGCTGAAGGCCGCGAGCCGAGTGGAGACCGCGTCCAGCATCTGGCGCATGTTGGTGGCGTTGTCGGGCAGGATGACGCCATAGGTGTTGATCATGGTCATCTCGGCGCCCGCCGAGGTGAGTACTCGGGGGCGCACGGCCGGATTGCGGCCTGCCTCGGGCGAGCCGACCAGCATCCGCTGCTGGGTGAGTACGCGTCGCGAGGTCTGGATCGCGCCGATCTGCAGGAAGTACCGCTGGATGATGAGGTCTTCGACCGAGGGCGACATCGCGAAGGCGTTGCCGATGCGCACCGCGATCTCGTCGGCCTGCTCGCCGACCATCGCGGGTGATCCATTGCGCAGGCTGTTGCGCATGGTGGTGCCGGTCGCGACGGCGGAGGCGAGTTCGGCGCTGACCCGGTTGCTGACTTTGGAGGTACGCATCGCGGCCTCGAGGTCGGCGAGCGCCTGGTCGAATTTCGTCAGCGCCGCGTCGGTCGCGGGATCGGCGATGTTGCCCCACGAGGAGGTTGCCGCGATCGCGAGTTGTTCGGTGGCCGTGCCGAACTTGCCGATCGGGCGGATGATGATGGCTTGCTCGGTCGCCGCGTCCAACTGCGACATGGTGCGCAGCTCATTGTTGATGCGGAGTACGGCGAACACGGTGGCCAGCAGCACCGGAAGCACCAGCACGATGCCGACCTTGCGAGTGACAGACCAGTTGGACAAGCTGAATTGCCAGGACCGCGGTGCAGCTTCCATCCGCTTCCGTTGCCTCCGCTTCACGAGTGGCCCCCGGATGGCGCGTGGCTGTTCGGTTTTGATTCAACCCGCTGAGAACCAACTAGAGGTCTTCTTTTTACCGCAGGGAACATACCGCGCAGAGTGAGCCACGGCAATCTGGGGCTCTCAGTCTGATATTCGGCGGAATATGGCTATACAGAACATGATTCAAGGCCCAATTGGTTCCCAGGTGCGGGAAGTTCTGTAGAAGGTCACGAAAGATGCTGGTCCATCGACCAGTGTTGCTCAGTGTTGCTCTTAGGCCGGCTACGGCCTGACGCGGCGTGTCGGAAGCTGCCCTCTCAGTCGACTCTCAGTCGGTGCGGTCAAACTGGTGGCATGCGCATTCTGGTAGTCGACGACGATCGCGCCGTCCGTGAATCTCTGCGCCGGTCGCTGACCTTCAACGGCTACACAGTCGACCTCGCGGTCGACGGCGTCGATGCGCTGGAGAAAGCAACCGCGCAGCGACCCGATGCGCTCGTGCTCGATGTGATGATGCCGCGGATGGATGGGCTCGAAGTTTGCCGGCGCTTGCGCAGTACCGGAGACGATCTGCCGATTCTGGTTTTGACGGCGCGGGATTCGGTATCGGAGCGGGTTGCCGGACTCGATGCCGGCGCCGACGATTATTTGCCGAAGCCATTTGCACTGGAGGAATTGCTCGCCCGGCTGCGGGCACTGCTGCGTAGGCGGACCACTGACGCGGGTGAGATGTCGGAGACGATGACGTTCGCTGACCTGTCGCTGGATCCGGTGACGCGCGAAGTATCGCGCGTCGAGCGCGCGATCAGCCTGACCCGCACCGAATTCTCACTGCTGGAAATGCTGATGGCGAATCCGCGCCGGGTGCTGACCCGTAGTCGCATCCTCGAGGAGGTCTGGGGCTACGACTTCCCGACTTCCGGCAACGCGCTGGAGGTGTACATCGGATACTTGCGCCGCAAGACCGAGGCGGAGGGCGAATCGCGACTGATCCACACGGTGCGCGGTGTCGGCTACGTGCTGCGTGAAACACCCCCGTAGGCCCGGACCATGGCCCGCCAAATTCCCAAGCGATCTGCCGTCGCCGCGCTCGGTCCGCCGGACTCGGCGGAGATGCGCCCGCCCATGCCGTTGACCAGATCGGTCTCGCTGCGTTGGCGAGTGACACTGCTCGCGGCCTCGGTGGTAGCCATCGCGGTCGCGGTGACCTCGATCGCGGCTTACGCGATGGTGGCGCGCGCGCTGTACGCCGATGTCGACGCGCAGCTGAAAGCTCGCGCCGCCACGATGATCAATAACAATTTCGAGAGCCTCGGCTTCCAGTCGATCATCCTGGCGGGGCTGTATTCCAACGATGTCGGCGTCGCGCTGGTCTTCCCCGACCACAAGCCCTACATGCCGCCACAGCAGACGATTCCGCCGGTCGGCAGTGAGGAGCTCGCCGTAGCGGACGGCGAGCTCCCCTCGTCGCTGCGCACCGTGAGCAATCAGCGCGTGCTCGCCACGCCGACGCATTCCGGTGCGACGCTGATCATTTCGCAGCGGCTACAGCCGACCCGCGAGGTGCTCGACCGGCTGGCGTGGCTGCTGTTCGTGGTCGGCGGTTGCGGCGTCGTGCTCGCCGCGGCGGCGGGCACCGCGGTCGGCCGTACGGGCCTGCGCCCGATCGCACGGTTGACCGCCGCGACCGAACGCGTGGCCCGCACCGACGACCTGACGCCGATTCCCGTCACCGGTGACGACGAACTCGCCCGGCTGACAGAGAGTTTCAACACCATGCTGCGGGCACTCGCCGAGTCGCGCGACCGGCAACGCAGGCTCGTCGCCGACGCCGGGCACGAATTGCGCACCCCGCTCACCTCGCTGCGCACCAATATGGAATTGCTGATCGCCTCCAGCCGCCCCGGGGCACCCGCGATTCCGGAAGAGGACATGGCCGGGCTGCGTGCGGATGTGATGGGGCAGATCGAGGAACTGTCCACCCTGGTCGGCGACCTGGTCGATCTCGCGCGGGAGGACGCACCCGAAACCGTCTACGACCGCATCGATCTCGGCGAAGTGGCCGAGCGCGCACTGGAACGGGCCAGGCGGCGGCGTGGCTCGATCGAGTTCGTCGCCGAGCTCAGACCGTGGTTCGTGTACGGCCACGAGGCGGGGCTGGAGCGGGCGATCCTCAATGTCCTCGACAATGCCGCCAAATGGAGTCCGGCCGGGGCTCAGGTGAACGTCACCATGCGCGAGGCCGGACGTGGGCTGCTCGAGTTGGCCGTCGACGACGCCGGTCCCGGCATTCCGGCCAATGAGCGCGAACTGGTCTTCGAGCGGTTCTATCGAACAACGGTCTCGCGCTCGATGCCTGGCTCGGGCCTCGGTCTCGCCATTGTCAAGCAGGTGGTCACCAAGCACGGTGGCACGATCACCATCGATACCTCGCCGCGCGGTGGCGCGCTGATCCGTATCGTGTTACCTGGTGAAGGTGGTGCGCCCGGTCCGGGCGCCACCATCGAAGAACGCGATCAGTAGCCGATGGATCGGGAGAAGATCTCGGCCAACTGATAGCGGCGTCTCAGTCCGCTCTAAGCCGTCGCCGCCAAGCTGGTCGGCAGACGTGAGGAGAAACGAGAAACCATGAGCGAGGATGCCAAGGACCGGCAGGGGGAGCCGGCAGCTACGAGCGCCGCCACCGGCTCGCATTCGACAGGGCAGATCCCTGCCCCAGGACAGCCGACGTCACCGCCGCCCGTATATGGCGCGCCGTCACCGCAGTACTACCCGGCCGCGCCGTACCAGGGTGCGGCTCCCCATCAGACCGCCGCGCAGCACACTCAGCCCTTCCCGGGGTATGAATCCGGTCAGGAGTACAACGCGTCCTCGTTCGATCCGCCGATCCCGCCCGGCGCGGCCTTCGGGGCGCAACCGAATCCGGGACCGGCGCGGCGGCCGATCCGGACCGGGCTTGTCGCGGGCGCGGCGGCGCTCGCTCTGGTCAGCGGTGGCATCGGCGGCGCGGTCGGCGCGCTCGTCACGCGGTCGGACACCGGGCACACCGCCGTGACCAACGCCCTCGATGCCCCGAAACCCAATGTCAACAACGTCGTCAACACCCCGGCGGGCTCCACCCAGGCGGTGGCGCAGAAGGTGCTACCGAGCGTGGTGATGATCAAGGTGGCGAGCAACAGGGCCGAGGGTGAGGGCTCCGGCGTGGTGCTGTCCTCCGACGGCTTGATCCTCACCAATAACCACGTGGCGGCCGGTGGCGGCGCCAACGCCAAGATGGAAGTGGTCTTCTCCGACGCGAGCACCGTGCCCGCGACCCTGGTCGGTGCGGATCCGGTGTCGGATCTGGCCGTCATCAAGGTCGACGGTAAGAGCGGTCTCACCCCGATCGAGCTCGGCTCCTCCTCGAACCTCCAGGTAGGTCAGCCGGTCATCGCCATCGGGTCGCCGCTCGGCCTGGCGGGCACGGTGACCACGGGCATCGTCTCTTCGTTGAATCGGCCGGTGTCGACCAACGGTCAGGGCACTCCCGATCCCTCGGTCAACCCGGTGATCGACGCCATTCAGACGGACGCGGCGATCAACCCGGGCAACTCCGGCGGCGCGCTGGTGGACAGCAGCGGAAAGCTGATCGGCATCAACACCGCCATCGCGAGCCTCGGCGCGGGCGAGCAGCCCGGCCAGCAGAGCGGTTCGATCGGCCTCGGCTTCGCCATTCCGGTCGATCAGGCCCGCCGGGTTGCCGACGAATTGATCAAGACCGGCCACGCGACCTACGCGCAGCTCGGCATCAAGCTGCGCCCGCAGGACACCATGGCACGCGTGCTGGAGGCGACTCCGGACGGTCCGGCCGCCAAGGCGGGCATTCCCGCGGGCACGATCGTGACCAAGCTCGACGACCGGCCCATCGATTCGGGCAACGCGCTCATCGCGGCGGTCCGCTCACATCAGCCAGGAGACAAGGTGAAGGTGACCTACACAGACGAACAGGGAAACAACGCCAAGACCGTCGAGGTAACCCTCTCCGGCGCGCCCGCGAGCGGTGGCCGGTGATGCGCGTGCTGCCCGGCGACCAGAGGCCCCGACTCGCCGTCGACACCGAGCTGCTCGCGATGGACGCAGAGCTTGCGGGCGTGGGCGCCCGGCTTCTGGATGCGGACGCTACGGTGAGCACCATGGAAATCGATACTCCGGTGGCTGGGCGCGCACTTGTGGTGGTCGTCGACGATCGAACGGCGCATGGAGGTGTGGATTCGCTCGGTCCACTGGTTACCGAGCTGCTGACCGAGGCGGGTTTTCTCGTCGATGCTTCGGTGACGGTTCAGGCCGATGAGGTGGAGATCCGCAATGCGCTGAACACCGCGGTGATCGGCGGCGTCGACCTGGTCATCTCGGTCGGTGGCACCGGAATGTCCCCGCGCGATGTCACGCCGGAGGCCACCTCGCAGGTGCTGGACCGGGAACTGCCCGGCATCAGCGAGGCGCTGCGGTCCTCCGGTCGGGTGGCGGGCTCGCTCGACGCGGGTCTGTCGCGTGGTCTCGCCGGCGTCTCGGGCAGCACTCTGGTGGTGAACCTGCCCGGTACGCGGTCGGCGATCCGTGACGGCATGGCCACCCTCGGTCCGCTTGCCAGCCGAGTGATCGGTGAGCTGTCCGGATTGGCCGAATAATTCCAGCGCCGGATTCTTCCGAGGACCCTCGCCCGGCCGTACGCCGGGCGAGGGACTCCGCGCGTCTGAACAAAATTTTCGGTGACGCGCTGCCGGACACCACGCGCGACGAACGCGACCATGATTCCGAGGTGGGTTCGCCCTCCGATGACTGGCTTCGCGACCAGGTGCCGCCGCACCACGGCTGAGGCTCATCTACTGCCCAGCTACGTATAAAGATCAATTCTTGGTGTTATTCACCTGTGATTACTTTCGGCTGAATGCAATGTGGCGATTACTTACGGTCATGGCCCGTATTTGACGGGTGGCCTGCCTGCGCCCATGGCCCCTATTTGCGGCCAAAACGGGACACTTTCCAGCTATTTATGCACGTCAAGCTACATGTGCATGTCGGCAATTGTGATCTACATCACATTGATCTTAACGTTTCCGTACGTTGCTTCGCCGTTACCGAACGTTTAGTGTTCGCCGGGAGCCACCCACATGCCGGACCTTGCGGGCCTGGTTCGGCGCGTACGCGGCGAACCGGCGGAACCTGGGCTCGGTTCCTGGCCAGCTGGAGTGTTGCGCCGAAATAACAGCCGGTTACAAGTCGGCAACAAATGGAGCACAAACTGAGCTGGGCCTGAGAGGACCACCGTCCAGCCTCGATGGTCGAGGCTGACTGTTCGAACCTGATGAGGGGAAGTATGAGCGAGAACCGCACCATCGGTCTGCGCCGCGGTGTCCGCGTCGCAGGCGTCGGCGCTGCCGTGGCTGTGGCCATGGGCCTGTTTTCCACCGGTGCTGCCAACGCCGATACCTTCGTGCCGTTGCCGGACGGCCAGAAGGTCGGTCAAGGCGTCACGGTCACCCGCACGGGTGAGCGCGCGCTGATTTCGCCGTCGTTGAGCGCCAATGGCGCCGGCCGTGTTGTCTGGGTTTCCGGCAACGCCATTGCCGACGTGACTGTCACTCCGGAAGGAACCGTCGGCCCCTACAACGGCGCGACCAACGCCCCGGGCACCAACAACTCTTCGACCCACGGCGCCTCGGCGCTCACGACCGGCTACATCGTCGGTTGCCAGGTCAGCATCGCCAGCGACGCGATCTCCGCCGGTGTCTCCGGCGGCATCAATCTCAGTGGTGGCAGCCTCGGTGGTTCGATCGGCCTGAACCTGGGCCCCGGTGAAGTCAAGTTCGTTTCGATCGACTCGAAGGACATCCTGAAGCCGGGCGTCTACTCGGTCGAGTACCAGGATGCGGAAATCGAGATCCAGGGCTGCGCGGGCTACGCCCAGGCGCGTTCCTACACCGTCGTCGAGATCGTCGGCGACCACTACTCGAAGACCACCCTCTACGGGCAGCCGTTCAGCATCGGCTGACATCGGTCGAATCACACGAACATTCTTCTCGCGGAAGCGAACTCAACCCCTGAGGGAAAAACATGATCAACCGTAAGAACGTGGCGCGGGTGGCCGGTGTCGGTGCTGCTGCCACCATCGCCATGGGCCTGTTCTCCACCGGTGCGGCGAATGCCGATACCTTCGTGCCGCTGCCGGGTGGCGAGATCTCCAAGACGCTGTCCGACGGCACTGTCGTCACCATCAAGCTGGTCGGCGAATCCGCCAACATCAACCCGTCCATGGGCTCCACCCCGGTGCACCGCAACGCGTGGGTCTCCGGTAGCGCTCAGGTCGAGGTGTCCGGCGATGGCAGCGGGTCTATCTTCCCGGGCTACACCGTCGGCTGCCAGGTGAACATCGCGGGCGGCGGCGCTTCCGGTGGTGTCGAAGCCACGGCCGACTGGAGCGGCGAGCAGGTCACCGGCGGCGTCGGTGCCAACAGCGGCGGCAACCTGACCCTCGGCCCCGGCCAGTCGAAGTCGTTCTACATCCTGGACCTGGAACAGGCCGACGACTTCGGCAGCGAGGTGCACAAGAAGCGCAACAAGTTCAAGGGTGGCAGCGGCTCGGTCACCTGGGCCGACTCGACCATCGGCCTGACCGGCTGTGGCGGCTACGCCCAGGCGCGCGCGTTCGTCAGCGTCGAGGTCGAGACCGACAATGTCATCACCTGGGTGACGTTGTGGGGCCAGCCTTTCAGCCTCGGCTGAGTCTTCTCGGGTCGCTGACCCATCACAGACGAAACGGGTCCGTTGCACATGCAACGGGCCCGTTTCGCGTGCAGACCCTTTGGTGCCCAACATGATCGCCGATCGTATCGGGCAACGGACCGGTGTGGTGCCACTTGGTCGAATTGCCTGAGAGAAGTGCCGGAAACAAATAACATTGAAACCCCAAGATCGTTCATCAAACGAGATGGTCGGCAGTTCCCATGGTGGACAGTCCAATCCGCCATGCTCGGCCTACCTGAAAGGGAGTTTTTCGGCCTCGGCAAACCCCGAGACCGACCGCTAGAACCTGATGAGGGGAAGTATGAGTAACAACCACCCCGCCCTGTTGCGTCGCGGTGTCCGTTTAGCGGGCGCCGCCGCCACCGCAACTGTGGCTATGGGACTTTTGTCGAGCGGCGCTGCCAACGCCGATACTTTTGTGCCGTTGCCGGACGGCCAGAAGTTCGGTCCAGGCGTGACCATCAGGCACACAGCCGAGCGCGCGCTCATTTCACCATCGTTGGCCGCCAACGGCGCTGGTCGCGTCGTCTGGGTATCGGGCAATGCCATCGCCGATATCTCGGTCACCCCGGAGGGAGAGGTTGGCCCCACCAACGGCGCAACCAACGCTCCGGGCACCAATAACTCCTCGACACATGGTGTTTCGGCACTCAGCACCGGCTACATCGTCGGTTGCCAAGTCAGCATCGCAGACAACGCGATCTCCGCCGGTGTCTCCGGCGGCATCAACCTCAGCGGTGGCAGCCTCGGCGGCTCGATCGGCCTCAATCTCGGCCCCGGTGATGTCAAGTTCGTTTCGATCGATTCGAAGGACGTTCTCAAACCAGGCGTCTATTCCGTCGAGTATCAGGATGCCGAAATCGAGATCCAGGGCTGTGCGGGTTATGCGCAAGCGCGTTCCTACACAGTTGTGGAGATCATCGGTGACCACTACTCGAAGACCACCCTCTACGGTGCGCCGTTCAGCATTGGCTGACGTCTGTCGAATCCAACGAAAACTCTTCTCGCTGAAGCGAACTCAATCCTCGAGGGAAACCAATGATCAACCGTAAAAATCTGGCCAAGGTGGCGGGTGCCGGTGCCGCGGCAACCATCGCCCTCGGCCTGTTGTCCACTGGAGCAGCGCAAGCCGATACTTTCGTTCCGCTGCCGGGAGGTGAGATCTCCAAGACGCTGTCCGATGGCACCGTCGTGACGATCCGCCTGGTCGGCGAGTCTGCCAATATCAACCCGTCCATGGGAGCTACGCCGCTGCATCGCAATGTGTGGGTCTCCGGTAGTGCCCAAGTCGATGTGTCCGATGATGCCGGCGGCAAAATCTTCCCGGGCTACACCGTTGGCTGCCAGGTGAATATCGCGGGCGGTGGCGTCAGCGGTGGTGTCGAAGGAACGGCCGACTGGAGCGGCGAGACCGTCACCGGCGGCGTCGGCGCGAACAGCGGTGGCAACCTATCGCTCGGTCCGGGCCAATCGCAGTCGTTCTACGTCCTGGACCAGGAAGTGGCCGACGACTTCGGTAACGAGTCGCACAAGAAGCGCAATCGCTTCAAGGGTGGCAGCGGCTCGGTCACCTGGGCCGATGAGACCATCGGCCTGAACGGCTGTGGCGGCTATGCGCAGGCGCGCGCGTTCGTCAGCGTCGAGGTCGAGACCGACAGTGTCATCACCTGGGTGACGTTGTGGGGCAGGCCGTTCAGCCTCGGCTGAACCCAGGAGTCACCGACTCCGCACAACGAACGGGCCCGTCGCCACTGGGGTTCACCCCACTGCGACGGGCCCGTTTGCGTTCCCGCGGACGTGAATTCGGTTCAGGACGCGTGCTTGCCCCCTGCGGTGTCGCCTCGCACGGCAAGCGCCCGATTCACTGACTAGAATGTCGTCGTGGCAGACGCAGAACAGGCGAGTACTCCGCGCACAGCCGTGGTGCTCGGTGCCGGTGGAGTAGTCGGCACAGCATGGATGGCCGGCCTCCTCGCAGGTCTGCGTCGTCACGGTGTCGACCTGGCCTCCGCCGATCTGATTGTTGGCACCTCGGCTGGTGCGATCGCCGGCGCCATCCTGGCCACCGGCGAATCGATGCAACGACTGGCGACTCTGCCCGCTCGAACACAGCAGCAGAGCGCGCCGACAGATCCTGCACACCCCCGGCTGGGCGAGGTATTCGCCATACTCCGCGAGCCAGGCCAGCAACCCGCGACCGCACGGCGCCGTGTCGGCGAACTCGCGCTCACAATCGGCACGGGTGACCCGACCGAACAGATCGAACGGATGCGTTGCCTGATCGGCGTATCCGAATGGCCCGACCGAGATTTGCGAATCACGGTGGTAGACGCTGAAACCGGCGAACCGACAGTCTGGGACAGACACAGCGGCGTACCACTGCCGACCGCAGTCGCTGCCAGCACCGCATTCCCCGGCGCCCAACCACCCATACCAGTGGATGGGCGCTACTACATCGACGGCGGTCTACGATCGGCCACCAACGCAGACCTTGCCGCAGGCGCGGAAACTCTCGTGGTCATCGAGCCGCTGGCGCACCTGTTCTCCGATGATCCGTCACCGGAGCCGCTTGCCGACACAGTCGTTCGCATCGGCCCGGACACCACAGCGGTCGAGCTCTTCGGCACGAATCTCTATGATCGCGCAAACTGGGCTCCCGCGTATCAGGCCGGCCTACGCCAAACCGACAACAGTTCGACGCGTGCCCAACTCGCTCGCTTCAGAACTGACTCCTGAGCTCACCGACGAAACCACCGGTGTGACTCTCAGCGATAAGTGGTGCTGAATTTTCGCCCGTCGGGGGGTCGCCGATGTGCCGGTGGTCGAGCTCCCCGTCGATCTACACTTCGCCGCCGCCAGCCGACCAGCGGGTACTCCTCGGATGGGACATCCGATTGTAGTAACAGCTTTGTGCTCCTCGGCGCGCTCATCCTCATCGCGGACGGCGCGTGCGAGCTGTAATCGGCTGGTCGGAGACTTGTGTCGGGACCGAATCCCGGCAACGATCCGGTTCAGAACTCGTGCTTGCCGCCTGTGCTGTCCCGGCCCTCCGCGAGCAGGTCGCGGATCTGGCGCAGCACGTCGGAATCGGTGAGTTCCGTCTCGCTGGAACCCCGGCGCTTCTTGGCGTGCATGGCGGGCAACACGAGCACGAAGTACAGCACCGTCGCGATGATCAGGAAATTGAGAGCCGCGGTGATGATCGGACCGACTTGCACATAGGTCGCCGGCTTGTCGGCTACCAGCCGGAAACCGAGGCCGAGCTCGTCGTTGCCACCGAATACAGCCAATATCGGGTTGATGATGCCGTTGGAAAACGCGGTGACGATCGCGACGAATGCGGTACCGATTACCACGGCTACGGCGAGGTCTATGACATTTCCGCGGAACAAGAAGTCCTTGAAACCCTTGAGCATTGCCGATATCTCCTCTTCGGATGGGGAGCTTTCCAGTCACGCTCGGCGGTTTATGCAGCCGGTCCGACGATGCTAGTTGACAGTATTGGCAAATACTTGGCGAACTTTCTCAATGGAAAACAACGGTGAGTGCGGTCCGTAGCGAGGCTGCCGCGACGGTGGTGGCGCGCTCGGCATCCATCGCGACCAGGACGATCCGTTCCTGGCCACGTCGATCGCCGGGGCCGGCGACCAGAACCACCGCGGCATCGGTCGCGAGGGTTCGCGCCGGGCGGGCCGCAGGACCGGTCTGTTCCTCGGCGCCGACGACATCGACCCGATCACCGGCGCGCAAGATCTCCGCCACCGCGGTGTCGGCCAGGCGGATGGGCACGATCCTGGCGTCGCGCCCACCCGTGGCCACAGCGGCCAAGCGTGGGCCGACAATGCGCAGATCGGTGAATATCTCGCCGGTGCGCATGGCCGCGGTCAGTGTCGCACCGACAAGAGCGGCGCTGTCGGTGACGACACCCGTCGGCAGGGCGCCCGATTCATGAGCGACCGAGCGCAGGTCGTCGGCCTGGATGAGATGGCCGGGCGGCAGGTCGCGGCCCGCGACCACGATCGGGGTGCGCTCGGCGCCCGGATCACCTCGGATGAAGAGCCCGGCGGCGAGTGCGGTGAGAACGACCGCGAGCAATCGCCGGGCCAGCAGGCCATCGGCCCACGGTGGTCGATTCCACAGCGCGAAACGCAGGGCGCCATCGTGGCCGAGGTCGCCCAGTGATCGAGTCATGGCCGGATCCTATGGCCACAATCACATCTGCTCGGCCGCTGAGACGGCTAGTTGTGGATAGCGAGAGGCTGGGGATAACTCAGCTGGCGACGGCAGTGCTCGTCGGCGTGGACGTGCTGCTGGAGGAGCTCGAATCCGAACTTGTCGAGCTGCTCGAACCGTTGTCCGACTTCGCGGGCTCGCTCGCCGTCGAGGCGCCGCCGCGGCTGTCGGTCCGGTAGAAACCGCTGCCCTTGAACACAATGCCGACCGAATTGAACAGCTTGCGCAGCTTGCCAGAGCACTCCGGGCAGACGCTCAGCGCCTCATCGGTGAAGGACTGAACGATGTCGAAGCGGTTGTCACACTGGGTGCACGCGTATGAATAAGTTGGCACAGGATCCTCCGCAGGGTTCGTCAATCTGGCACTCTACAGCCGACACTGCCAACGCCGCTAATCGGCATTTCATTCCGTGCCCTGTTCCATACCGAGTTGTTGTAGGCCACCCAGCGGTGTGAGCGCCCAGCCCATGCGCAGATCGTGCGGTTCTTCGGGGAGCCGGTCCACGAGCTCGTCGTCACGCACCACCGCGACCAGGCGCGCGGCCGGATCGGCAGCGGCCAGCGTGCGGTCGTAGTAGCCCGCGCCCCGCCCGAGCCGGACACCGCGGCGGTCCACCGCGAGCGCGGGCACCAGGATCAGTCCGGCCGTGCCGACCGCGGCGGTGGGCAGCACCGCACCGGACGGTTCGAGCAGTCCGAATCGCGCGGGGCGAAGGCCCTCGACACCGGTGTATTCGGCCCAGCTCAGCGGCCCGAGCGGGCCGGTGACCGGCAGCAGCACCCTGGCTCCCGCCGCGCGCATGGCATCCAGCAGCGCCGGCGAACCGGGTTCCCCGCGCACCGGAACATAGGCGCACACCCACTCGGGCAGCTCGAGCCTCGCGGCGGCCTCGGCCAGCGCACGCGCCTCCGCCTGCTGATCGACGGTTGTCATCGCGGCCCGTCGAGCGCTGATTTCGGTGCGCCACGCATGTTTGTCACGCTGACCGGGCATCTCCACAGTGATCACCTTAAGCTCACCGGGACCCGGATCGGCCCGACGGCCGACTCCGGTGCTGTGCCCGACGGGCGTTGGGACGCTGTGACGGATGGATAGGGTAGGCGTATGACAGCAGTGCCGGATAAAACGGCCGGACAGCCCGCGAAAGACGCGGTGGTGTCGTGTTTCCGAACGGCCGTGGTACCCGCGGCCGGCCTGGGGACGCGGTTCCTGCCTGCAACCAAGACGGTGCCCAAGGAATTGCTGCCGGTAGTCGACACTCCCGGCATCGAGTTGGTGGCGGCCGAGGCCGCAGACTCCGGTGCGGACCGGCTGGTGATCGTGACCTCACCGGGTAAAGACGGTGTTGTCGCGCACTTCGTCGAGGACCTGTTGCTCGAGAGCACGCTGGCCGAGCGCGGCAAGTTCCACCTGTTGGAGAAGGTGCGCAAGGCGCCGGGTCTGCTCGATGTCACCTCGGTCGTGCAGGAGGAACCGCTCGGTCTCGGCCACGCGGTCGCGCAGGCCGAGCGCGTTCTCGATGACGACGAGGACGCCATCGCCGTGCTACTGCCCGACGACCTGGTGCTGCCTTGCGGTGTGCTCGACGTGATGAGCCGGGTGCGCCGCAAGCGCGGCGGCACCGTGCTGTGTGCCATCGACGTGCCGAAAGACGAGGTCAGCGCGTACGGCGTCTTCGATGTCGCCCCGGTGCCCGATGCGGTGAACCCGAATGTGCTGCGCGTCAACGGCATGGTGGAGAAGCCTGCCCTCGCCGACGCGCCTTCCACCTTCGCGGCCGCGGGCCGATATCTTTTGGACCGCGCCATTTTCGACGCGCTGCGCCGGATCACCCCGGGCGCGGGTGGTGAATTGCAGCTCACCGACGCGATCGCGCTGCTGATCGAAGAGGGCCATCCGGTCCATGTGGTAGTGCACCGTGGGTCGCGCCACGATTTGGGCAACCCTGGCGGTTATCTTCGTGCTGCGGTCGATTTCGCGTTGGAACGCGAGGAATACGGCCCCGCCTTACGGGAGTGGCTGCAGCATCGGTTGAGTTCGGATTGGGATCCGCAGCTGACAACGGACGACTAACGCGGATGGGCATCGGGTTTCGCCGATAGTGGACCGTCGGGTACGAATGATGGTTCACCATGCGGGCGCACCGAACCCGGTTGCGCTGATGCGGAATCCGGGTTGGGTGCGAAGAGATCAGGAAGGGCTGGATGCGCTCGGTTGAGGATCAGCAGATCAAGGTGACCGCCGCGGCGGTCGCGCCCCGGCCGGTCCGGGTCGCGATCTCCGAGGCCCAGGGCCTGCTGTGTGCCGAGGACGTTGTCACCGAACGACCGCTGCCCGGCTTCGATCAGGCTGCCATCGACGGCTATGCGGTGCGCAGTGTCGATGTGGCAGCCGCCGGTACCGATATCCGCAACGAAGACGGCGAGCTGGTCGATCTCACCTTGCCGGTGGTCGGTGAGGTGGTCGCCGGTTCCAAGCAGCCGAGCAGGCTGCAACCGCGCCAGACCGTTCGGGTCGATACCGGTGCGCCGCTGCCGACTTTGGCGGATGCCGTTCTGCCGCTGGACTTCACCGATGGCGGCCGGGCCAGGATCAAGGTGTACGAGCCGGTGCGCTCCGGCGACTACGTGCGGCGCATCGGCGACGATGTGCAGCCGGGCGATGTCGCGGTGCGCGCGGGAACCATCATCGGTGCGGCGCAGGTAGGGCTGCTCGCGGCCGTCGGCCAGGACAAGGTGCTCGTGCATCCGCGGCCTCGGCTCTCGGTGATCTCCGTCGGCGGCGAGCTGATCGACATCGATCGCACGCCCGGCCCCGGCCAGGTCTACGACGTGAACTCCTACGCATTGGCCGCCGCCGCCCGTGACGCGGGCGCCGATGTCAATCGGGTCGGCATTGTGAGCGCGGATCCACGGCGACTTCGCGATGTGGTCGAAGGTCAGCTTGTTCGTTCCGAGGTAGTGGTGATCGCCGGTGCCATCGGTGGCTGGGCGTCGGAGCAGGTCAGGGAAGCGCTCGAAGGTCTCGGTGAGTTGGAGATCGCGCGGGTCGCGATGCACCCCGGTTCGGTTCAGGGCTTCGGGCGGCTCGGCCGCGATGAGGTGCCCACCTTCCTGCTGCCCTCGAATCCCGTTGGTGCACTAGTAGTTTTCGAGGTGATGGTGCGACCTTTGATCCGGATCGCGCTCGGGCGTAGGCATCCGATGCGACGGATCATCCGGGCCAGGACCATCACGCCGATCTCCTCGATGGCCGGGCGCAAAGGCTATCTGCGCGCGCAACTCATGCGCGACGAGACCACGGGCGACTACCTCGTCCAACCGCTCGGCGGCGGGGCGGGCTCCTCCTCGCATCTGCTCGCGACGCTGGCCGAGGCCAACAGCCTGATCGTGATCGATCCGGACGACACCGAGTTTCGCACCGGTGACGAGGTCCGAGTCGCTTTTCTCGCACAGCGTGGCTGAGGCGTGGAGTCGATGAACGTGTTCCGGGTCACGCAGCATCCCGGATGGCCCGCGCATCTCGGACCGTTGCGCGTCGCGGCGGGCCGGGTGACATTGCGGCCGGTGCGGTTGCGCGACGCCGCGGCGTGGAGCCGGATCCGGCTGCGCGATCGGGCGCACCTGGAGCCGTGGGAGCCGACCGGCCGCGGCGCATGGGAGGCGCGCAACCATGCGTCGAACTGGCCGTCGCTGTGGTCGGGCCTGAAGGCGGAAGCCCGTCGAGGCGCGATGATTCCGTTGGTCATCGAGGTGGACGGCACGTTCAGCGGCCAGCTGACCATCGGCAATATCGTGCGCGGCGCGCTGCGCTCGGCCTGGATCGGCTACTGGGTGGCCAAGGATCTCAGCGGCCAGGGCGTCGCAACCGCCGCACTCGGCCTCGGCCTCGACCATTGCTTCGGACCCGCCGGACTGCACCGCGTGGAAGCGACCGTCCGCCCGGAGAACCTGGCCAGCCAGGCCGTGCTGCGCAATGTCGGATTCCGCGAGGAAGGTCTGCTCTCGCGGTATCTGGACGTGGACGGAGCCTGGCGCGATCACTTGCTCGTCGGCATCACCGTCGAGGAGGTGGCCGGAACCGTGGTCGACCGTCTGGTCCGCAACGGCCGCGCCACCTTGCTCTGAGCGTGGTTTTTCGCCGATTCGTGTGACAGGTGTGGCAGATGTGCACGGCGCGCCTGACGGATCTCGCCGCGACACGGAATTAACCTACGGACGTCGGTGGCGCGTCTTGCGTCATCGGCAGGGAGCCTGCGAGGCGTCCGGCGAGCTCGCCGAAACGCTTTGTGGCGACCGGACGTCCGTGGAGTCCGAGTGCGTTTTGCGGCGAGCGAACGCACTGCGATGGGGAGCGGAGCGACCGGTCGAAGGCCGAACGGACAACCCAGGCGGGGACGGAGGTGCTGAGGCGATATGCCGAATTCGATTCTGTGGATCGGTCTCGTCATTCTCTGGGTCTTCGTCCTGTTTCCGATACTCGCCGATCGGCACCCGAGAATCCGGCAGACGACCGACGCGGCGCTGGCGACCCGCGTATTGCACCGCGGAGATTCCAAGCGGCGCCCGAAAAGTGGACCGGCCGCAGGGCACGACAGTGATCCTGATTATCGGCCGACCCGCGCGCAGAGAAAGCATCCCCATTGTGATGATGCGGAGGACCGGATGACAACACCGGCCGACGAGCCCGTCACCGAAATCGACGACGAACAGCCTCTTGGAGACGAAACGCTGGAGCTCGAGGGCGACACCCCCCGTGATTCCCGATCTGCTGCCTCCGATTCCGATATCTCCGAGGCCGACATCGATGAGCTCGATGACGAGCTCGACGACCATGCGAACGAACTCGGCGCTGCGGCGGCCGAATTCGATGATGCCGAAACCGAATCCGATGGCTTCGACGGTGAATTCCATACCGAATCGGACAGTATCGACATCGCTGCGGCCGGATTCGCTGCGAACGTCGACCCGGAGGCCGATGATGACCTCGTGGCCGATGAGCGTACCGATCCGGCGGCCCGGATCTCCCCGGCGCGCTCGGCTGCGCCCGCGCGGTACCTCGAACCTGACGACGACACCGAATCCGATTCGACCGAAACGGATTTCGTTCCGACCCGGCGCGGTCGCGGCGGCTTCGACCCGGAGGCCGATGCGATCGCCCGCGCCGCCCGCTACACCTTCCGGCAGCGCGCGGTACTCGGACTTGTCCTGAGCGCCATCATGTTCGGCGGCCTCGGCGTCGCAGTGGCATCGCTGTTCTGGTGGGCCTGCGGGTTGTCGGCGATCGTGCTGGTGACCTACCTGGCGTACCTGCGCAAGCAGGTCCGCATGGAAGAGGAGATCCGCCGCCGCAGGGCCGCGCGCCTCGGCCGCGGCCGTGAGCGGGCCGAGCACTTCCCGCACCACACCGAGAAGCAGGCCACGCAGCAGGCCATGGACCGCGACACCGCCCGCGCCCTGCGCCGCCGCTCCGCCCGACTCCAGGCCGACGACGAAGACCCCATGTTCGAACACCTGGAAACTTTTGACGCCGCCACCGCTCGCGCCGTCCGCAACCGCACCGGCGACATGCGAAGGGCAGCCGGCGAGTAATTGCATTCGCGCAGGTCAACGGGCCGATTCGGAGTCTGAGCCCCGCTACTGATACAGTGTCACAGCGCGGTTCCCCGGAGCCGCACGGGGCTATAGCGCAGTTGGTAGCGCGTCTCGTTCGCATCGAGAAGGTCAGGGGTTCGATTCCCCTTAGCTCCACACACAAAAGATCCCCAGGTCAACAGCCTGGGGATCTTTGTACGTTATGCCCTTTATTCGAACCCTTGTCGATTCCTCGCATCGTACTCGGCGGCGTTGGTCAGTGGCGCGAGGTTTGCTGGCCGCCGGAACCTGGCCGCAACCCGCCAACAAGGCCGAACAATGCCCGAAGTCCCGTTCGGTCGCAGCCGCTCGCGCGCCGAACACGCTAGGTACCGCGTGAAATAACGAATTCTCGTGATGTGGCGGCATGGGCTTTACCGGAAATATTCATGTCATGAGCAGCACAGAGATTCGCACCTCCCACCCGACCGTTCTCGTCACCGGCGCGACCGGTGCCGTCGGCCGCCACCTCGTCACCACCCTCCTCGCCCGCGGCGCCGCAGTCCGCGCCCTGACCCGCAAGCCCGAGGACGCGAACCTGCCCGCGGCGGCCGAAGTTGTCGCGGGTGACCTCGCCGACGCCTCGACCCTCGGCCCACATGTATTCCAGGGTGTCGATCGTGCCTTCATCTTCCCGGCGCAGGGCCTCGACGTCTTCCTCGACGCGGCCGTTGCCGCCGGCGTGCACCGCTTCACAGTCCTGTCCTCGCTGGCCGCGGCGATGGAATTTCCCCGTGACCGCGGCTCGGCAAGCCAGCTGCACCACAGCGCCGTCGAAGCCGCCGTCACCGATCGCACCGACGCGTGGACGATCCTGCGCCCCGGCACCTTCGCCAACAACCTGCTCGAATGGCAGTGGCAGATCCGCTCGGGTGCCCCCTTGCGCGCACCCTACCTGGCATCCGCGCAAGCACCGGTCCACGAATACGACGTCGCCGAGGCTGCCGCCGAGACGCTGCTGTCCAACGACCACATCGGGCATACCATCCCGATCACCGGCCCGCGGGCGCTCACCCGCGCCGAGCAGGTCGCCACGATCGGCGCCACACTCGGACGACAGATTCCGCTGACCGAGATCACCCCCGATGAATTCCGCGCCGAGACAGCGCAATTCATCCCCCAGCCGATCATGAAGATGCTGCTCGACTACTGGAGTGACACCCTCACCACACCCGACCAGGTACGTCCTGTCACCACCGTGACCGGCAAGCCCGGACGTGCCCTGGCGGAGTGGGCCACCGATCACCGCACCGACTTCGGCGCCTGACCACTCGGCCGACCGTGCGGCCCAGCCATCTGGACCGGGCTGCACGGTGCAGTCATGCCACGCCCGGAACTCTTGGGTGTCATCGCACCCTGTGCTGGTCGTGAGCAGAGCGTGGGTGCATCGCCGAGAGCGTGCTCCCGCGCGGACTACAGGCCGTCGGCGCGAGCAATGTGGAAACAGTCGGCGACGCAGGCTATCTCGCCGCGTAGGTGGGCGAGGATCTGTAGTACCGAGGCGCCGGAATTGGCGTACTCCCAGGCGTTTGTCAACGCGAGGGTGGCTCCGGTGGATCTGTCCCGGGTGCCGGGCCAGGTCTTGAAAGTTCTGTCGATTGTTTCGACGACCGAACGATAGCGGTCGAGTGTGTCGTGGGGTGCCACCGATTGCATCAGGCCCACGAGCGCGGTGAGGTAGCCGCCGTAGAGCTCTGACGGGCAGTTGGGGTCGTAGCGGCTCTGCATCATGGTGTTGTCGTAGACGGCGTAGCCCTGAATGCCGAGGATTTCCGCGTCGGTGCACCAATGGTCCACCAGCACGTCGAAGACCGGGTCAGGGACACTCGCACCGGGGCTGGGTTCCGCCGGTCTGGTGGGTGGTGGCCCCTGGTCGCGGCCGCGTCGGTCTTGTGCGCTCCAGTCGGTGCCGCACTGGCGCCGCACTTCGCGTCGGATGTCGAGCTCGATGCCCGGGGTACTCGCGTCGGCCACCCCCAGAAAGCCCGCGGCCATAGTGGTGATGTCCCGTTCGGACATGAACGGGGACAGGGCTGACTGACATGCCCGCTGCACCGCTTCGCGAATGTCCGCCTGGACCCGGGGATCGTCCGGGTCTGGATACGCCGACATGCCGACCCTCCTCAGTTGGACGGGGCAAGCAAACTGAAACCAGAATATCGCCGATCGGCCCTCCAAGTTGCCGCTCTAGACGGAGTCCAGGCGCCGGCACCACAAATATCGGTCCATAAGGGCCGGGCCTTTGCCGTCCGCGTCCCCAGTTGCGCGCCACAGGCCCGTCCTACGGTCGTTTCTGTCTGGTTCGAGTAAGTTCCCGCCGAGTTCACCGGAGAGCCCGGCTCAGGCCGGGGCTTTGGTTTCGGTCCTTTTCCGAGCCGCTACGCCACAGCCGGGTGGACTGTCCACCACGCGTCAGGCCACGGGCGCGGTGCTGAGCGCAAGCAGCTCGGCCGGACCCACTCCGAACGCCTTGTTGGCAGCATCAGCTGCGTTCATGTGCTCCGAGGTGGCGTGCTCTCGCAGCGCCTCCGCCGACGCCGACTCCTCGAACAGTACGAAGCGGTCCGGATCGCCGTTGACAGCGTGCAGGTCGTAGTGCAAGCAGCCGGGCTCGGCGCGAACTACCTGCGCCTGCGCAGCGAAAGCGGCGATCTGTTCGGCATCCGCGCCCGGGCTCGGTGGTGATGAGAACGATCGCACGCAGAGTGTCGTGTCGACCCACCTTCGTTCATTGCGTAACTGGGTGCCATGGTGGCCGGGCACGACGCGATAGGGTGCTGTTCCGCAGACGAGGAGTGCAGCTTGGAAACCGAAACTGGAGTCGATCCGTCTTTGCATGCGACGGGCGGTGGCGGAACCGTTCGGGCCGCGGTCGTGGTCGGCGCTCTCGGTGTCGTGTTCGGTGATATCGGGACCAGCCCGATCTACACCATCCAGACGGTGTTCAACCCGGCCGACCCGCACCCGGTCCCGATCAGCACGGACAATGTGTACGGCGTTGTGTCGCTGATCTTCTGGTCGGTGATGATGATTGTCACGCTGACCTATATCTCGCTGGTGATGCGTGCCGATAATGACGGCGAGGGCGGGATCATGGCGCTGATCACGTTGCTGCGCCGCCTGAGTGGCACGCGGGGTCGGCAAGCGGCCGCGGTGCTGGCAGGGGTCGGCATCTTCGGTGCCGCATTGTTTTTCGGCGACAGCATGATCACTCCCGCGATTTCGGTGCTGTCCGCGGTAGAGGGTTTGAAGATCGTCGAGCCCGGATTCGAGAATTTGATCATTCCGATCACGGTGGTGATCATCGTCGCGCTGTTCTCGGTGCAGCGCCATGGCACCGCCACCGTCGGTCGATTATTCGGCCCGGTGATGATCCTCTGGTTCGTGACGATCGGTGTCCTTGGGGTCTCCGGAATCGTGCGCCACCCAGAGATCCTGAAGGCACTGTCGCCGACCTACGCGCTGGGCTTCATGTTCGGGCACTTCGGAATTGCGTTCTTCGCGCTGGCCGCGGTCGTGCTCGCGGTAACCGGCGCGGAGGCGCTCTATGCCGACATGGGCCATTTCGGCAGGAAGGCCATCACCCGCGGCTGGCTCGGGCTTGTGCTGCCCGCGTGCGCATTGAGCTACCTCGGGCAAGGTGCCTTGTTACTCGGTGACCAAAGCGCGGTGAGCAGCCCGTTCTTTCTGCTCGCTCCCGGGTGGGCGCGGTTGCCGCTGGTGCTGTTGGCGACCGCCGCGACCGTAATCGCTTCGCAGGCGGTGATCACCGGCGCGTTTTCGGTGGCCGCGCAGGCGGCTCAGCTCGGATACCTGCCGAGACTACGTGTGGCGCACACTTCGGAGTCCACGATCGGGCAGATCTATGTGCCGTGGATCAACTGGGTGCTGATGGTGTCGGTGCTGACATTGGTGTTCGCCTTCCGCAGCTCGGCGGCATTGGCGTTCGCGTTCGGCATGGCGGTGACCGCGACGATCTCCATCACGACGTTGCTTTTCTTCTACGTCGCTCGTACCAAGTGGGGAACGCCGCTGTGGCTGGTGCTGCTCGGTGCCATCCCGTTGTTGGCGGTGGATGTGCTCTTCTTGTCGGCGAATCTCACCAAACTGGTGCACGGCGCGTGGTTGCCATTGCTGATCGGTCTCACAGCGTTCACAGTGATGATCACCTGGGCGCGTGGGCGCGTAATCGTCACCGGGGCAAGGGAACAGGTGGAGGGATCGCTGCGCGCGTTCATCGATCAGTTGCAGGATTATCGCCCGCCGCTGGTGCGGATCCCTGGGACGGCAGTTTTCCTCAACCGAGGCAAAGAGACCGCGCCGCTGGCGATGCGGGCCAATGTCGAGCACAATCGCGTGCTGCACGAACACGTGGTGATTCTGTCGATCGAGACGTTGCCGGTGCCTCGTGTGCCTGATGCACAGCGCACGGAGATCGACGCGCTCGGGTACGGCGAAGACGGGATTATCCACGTGACCGCGCACTTCGGTTACATGGAAACACCGAATGTCCCGCACGCGTTGCGCCTACTCGACCCAGCACAGACCGAAGGCCAGATATCGGTCGACGGCGCCTCGTACTTCCTGTCGAAGATCGAGTTGAAGAAGGGCTCGGCGCCCACGATGGCGCCGTGGCGCAAGCGCCTGTTCATTGCGACGTCGTATATCACCGCCGACGCTGCCGAATACTTCGGGCTGCCGGGTGAGCGGACAGTGATCATGGGTTCGCAAGTCGAGGTGTAGGTGTGCGATGGCCGAGGGATGGCTGGATGCCGCCGAGACGAGCGGGTCGACGTGGCATAGCTCTCATGATTCGAATTGTGTGCAGATCGGTGCGTGAGGCTATTTCCTCTGTTCGTCTTGTCGCGATAACTTGTTCGGGTGATGAGGAATTCGACACCCACGGTGGCAGGAGCATGGCGGGCAGGCGATGGTGCTGCGGTGCCATTGCGCGAGGCGACGATGGCATGGATGCTGGCCGCGCACGCGGAATTGTCCGAGATCGCCACCGGGTATGGGCACTTCATCACCGTCGCCGAGTTGGCCGAGCGGGTGCAGGAGGCGTCGGGTGTGTACACCGAGGCGCCGACGCGTACGTGGATGGATGCCATTCTGCGCAAGATCGCCCGGCGCTGTCATAACGCGGGCGAGCCGCCGCTCACCGCGCTGTGTGTTCGGCAGAACCATACCGTTGGCGAAACCTATAAGTACGTATTGGAACTCGCCGGACTGCCGATTCCGAACGATCTCGAGCTGCATGCCGCCTACGCTCGTTGGCAGTGCTATCTGCACCACGGGGCCGAGATGCCGGCCGACCAAGGTGTCCCGCCGCTCACCCCCAAGGTGGCCAGCCACCGTTCGGCGCGGGCTGTGGGGCAAGCCGAGGTCAAGCCGCAGCCGACCCGCGCCGCGGTGTGCGCCCAGTGTTTCATCGAGCTGCCCGCCAGCGGAACCTGCCAATATTGCGTGTGACCGACTCCGGTCCACAGCAGGCTCGGGTCCGCGAGGACCGGGCGTTCGATTCGGCTGTTCGCGGTGCCGGGTAGCCGACACGATCCGGAGACTCCAGCCTTTTGCCGGCCGTCCTCCAGGCTCTGTGCATGCCGCGTTCCGGCTCGTGCAGAACCAGTGCATCACCTTGTTCACTGGCCCTAAAGCTACTGGTCGGCTACTATTTTCTGTGCGCCGTCGCAGAACTGAGTGGGTCGAAAAGAACATAATCGGATGCATGGGTGGCGTTGGTCCTCCCAGGTTGCTGTGTTGAGTGGCCTTGTCTCCCTTTAGACATGCGCAGAGCCATCAACGGTGGCGGCTCACGGAGCGACCTCACCCATCGGTAATGGGTGCGCTCTCCAAGTTTCCGTCGGAGCGTCGGTGTCTCCGCAAGAGCGCCGCACGTGCTCCAGAGCTAGAAGCCGGCAAGTCACAGCGCTGAGCTACCTCGTCGACGGGACTGCGCAGATTGCTTCGGAGAAGGCTGGCAACGACCAGTCTCACCGCGTGACCGCGGGCAACATCGGCAAGAACCTACGCGCCGATCGGCCGGATGTATGCCGGTCGGCGGGACGGAGGATCGAGGAGATGTCACCGAAGGAATACCGGCCGGGAACTGCTTTTCCTGGAGTCATCGGTCGGACGGCCGATGTGTCGAGTCCCGCTTGGCCCCAACCGATGCGGGCTGCGCTGGGTGCGCCCAACGTGCTGTTCATCGTGCTCGATGACACCGGGTTCGGGCAGCTCGGTTGTTATGGCAGTCCGATAGCGACACCGCAGCTGGACGCCCTGGCCGAGGGCGGATTGCTGTACAACAACATGCATACGACAGCGCTGTGTTCGCCCTCGCGTTCGTGCATCATCACAGGAAGAAACCACCATGCCAACGCGATGGCGGGCATTGCAGAGCTGACCACCGGATATCCGGGCTATAACGGCAACATTCCGTTCGAGAACGGGTTCCTCTCGGAGATGCTGCTCCAGCACGGATACAACACCTACCAGGTCGGTAAGTGGCACTTGGTGCCCTCGGATCAGGAGTCGGCTGCCGGCCCGTACGAGCGCTGGCCGCTCGGCCGTGGTTTCGAGCGGTTCTACGGCTTCCTCGGTGGCGACACCAGCCAGTGGTACCCGGATCTGATCCACGACAACCACCAGGTCGAGCCCCCCGCGACTCCGGAGGAGGGCTACCACCTGACCGCGGACCTGGTCGACAGGGCGATCTCCTTCATCTCCAGTGCGAAGCAGGTTGCTCCGGACAAGCCGTTCTTCTTGAACTTCTGCACCGGAGCGACGCACGCCCCGCACCATGTTCCGAAGGAATGGGCCGACCGATACCGGGGCCGGTTCGACGACGGCTGGGAGGCTTACCGCGAATTCACCTTCGACCGGCAGAAGCAACGGGGCATCGTGCCATCGGACGCGCGGCTGTCGCGCCACGACCCGGATGTGCCGGAGTGGAACTCGTTGCAGCCTGATGCGCGCCGCCTGGCCGCGCGGATGATGGAAGTCTTCGCCGGATTCCTCTCCCACACCGACCACCACATCGGGCGGCTGCTGGACTTCCTGAAGGAGATCGGCGAGTTCGACAACACGCTGATCATGGTCATCTCCGACAACGGGGCCAGCGCCGAGGGCGGCGTCACCGGGACCACCAATGAGCTGCAATTCTTCAACAATGCCCCCGAACCGATCGAGGACAGTCTCCGAGCGATCGACGAACTCGGCGGCCCCACCACGTTCAACCACTACCCGTGGGGCTGGACGTGGGCGGGCGACACGCCCTTCCGGCGGTGGAAGCGCGAGACCTACCGTGGCGGCGTCAGTGATCCGTTCCTGGTGCACTGGCCACGGGGCATCAAGGCACGGGGTGAGCTGCGCAAGCAGTACGCGCACCTGGTCGACATGGTCCCCACCGTCCTCGACGCGTTAGGAATCCAACCCCCGGCCACGATCAAAGGTGTGCCCCAGTCGCCCCTCCATGGTGTCAGCTTCGCGCACACCTTCGACGACCCGGACGCGCCGACCCGGCATCACACGCAGTACTTCGAGATGATGGGTCACCGCGCGATCGATCACTGCGGATGGCGTGCCGTGTGCCCCTGGCCGGGCCCTTCCTTCACCGAGTCGGGCAGGCTCTTCGGCACCCCCATCACAGCCGAGGACCTGGGCGAATTGGACGCCCACCACTGGGAGCTCTACCACATCGACGAGGACTTCGCCGAGACCCGCGACATCGCCGCAGAGCAGCCGGACAAACTGATCGAAATGATCTCACTGTGGTACGTCGAGGCCGGAAGGTACCAGGTGTTGCCCATCGACAGCAGCGGCCTGCAACGGCTGACAGTGGAGCGCCCCCAGATCACACCAGCGCAGCTCAGCTACACCCTCCGACCCGGCACCGAGGCGTTGCCCGCGGCCGTGGCGCCCCGGGTGATCAACCGTCCGCACAGCATCACCGCCGATGCCGAGATCCCGCCCGGGGGCGCCGAAGGGGTCCTGCTGTGTCAGGGCACCAACGTCGGCGGCTGGTCCTTCTATCTCAAGGATGGTCGACTGCACTACGCCCACAACTACGTTCGACGCGCCATCTACCGCGTCTACTCCATGGAGGTGGTCCCCGAAGGCCGCCACGAGTTGCGCTTCGAATTCGAACCCACCGGTGAACCCGACCTCGCCCACGGCAAAGGCACACCGGGCCACGGCCAGCTCTACATCGACCACCGCTTGGTCGGCGAGGCCGACATCCCCGTTACCACGCCGGTCGCTTTCAACCCCGGCGGGATGACCTGCGGCGCCAACTCGGGTTCGGCGGTGGCACCCGACTACGAACCGCCTTCGCGGTTCACCGGCACGCTGTACAGCGTCACCGTCGACCTTTCCGGGGAGCTGATCACCGACATCCAAAGCGAGATGCGCATGCACATGGCCCGGCAATAGGGCATCGGCGCGGCGGCACATGCGAGCGAGGCTGTTGAGCCGTCGAAATGACATCCCGCGCCTGTATGGATTCGAGCGCTCATGAGTTGGGTGCGGCCCTTTTGCGGACGTCGTGGCGGTAACGGCTGGAGGCACTGATCTATGAGACAGTGCGGTCGTGGCCAATCCTCCTGCTCAGCACCTGAACAATCCCGAGGCGCTGTATCAAGTTGTGGCGGATCGGCGTCTGCAATACGAGAACCTGCTCTGGCAGGTGCCCGCCGTCAGTCTGACCGCCCAAGCTTTCTTGTTCAGCGTCGCGCTGAGCCAGAACATCGAGTCCTTTCCTCGGATTCTCGCCGGTTTGCTCGCGCTGAACCTGTCGGTCATCTCGATCATGCTCATGGCCAGCCACTACCGAGCCGAAAGCCGGGATGCTGAGTGGCTGGAGCGCTTCGAGCAGCAGGAGCTGGGTGCGGGCGCTTGGAGCCCCCACGGCGCAGAATTCCGACCGCAGTACATCTCGGACCCCGATGCCGGCTGGGTCGACAATCTGATACATCTGAGGCTCATGTTCCAGATATGGGTTGTCGGTCTGGCACTGTTCGGCGTCGTAGCCATCTTGATGATTGTGAAGACCCTGATAACCGGGACTGTCTGACTCGGGGCACGCCCCGAACCGGTATCGCTGTGATCGATTTCGCCGCGACTATCGTGGGGGTATGGGCGTTATGGGCGAGTTGTTCCCGGGACAGAAGCTGACCGATGAGGGCAGCGAGGACAGCGACGGCCAGCCACATCGTCCTCGGTTCGACATCGATTTGGATACCGGGGTGGCGCGGTTGCCGAGGTCGGCTGCGCGACAACCCGCGGAGGGAACGGCCGAGTAGGTGCTTGCCTCGGTGGGAGTCGGAACACGGTTCCATCTCATTGCGTCTGCCTCCGGATGCCACGGAAGGCCCGGTCCGCTGATCGGGTCATGGGGTCTGCGCAACACCTCAGTTGAGGGGATGCGCTGGATTTCAGGATCCGAGCGGACCGGGCCATTGATTGCCGGAACTGTCGGCGTCAGCCGCAGCAACCGGCGCCGGAGGCTACGGCTGCACTCCTGGCCCGGCTGCCGCAACATGCGCCCTCTTCGGCCGCCTCCTGCGTGGTTCCGCAACACGGGCCTTCCACGGCGTCGGCATTCGTGGTGATTGCGGTGCTTTGCGGTGCGGTACCGAAGGTTTCGCTGTCTGCGAGCACTGTGTAGACCTCCCATCGCTCACCGCCGGGCGCGGTGACCCAGACCTTGTCCTGGGTGGCGAAGCAACATGTCGTCGCCATCTCCTCCTCGGTGAATACACCTGCTTGCGAAAGTCGGGCGATCTCCGCGTGCACCTGCTCGCTGGACTCGACTTCGACGCCGAGGTGGTTGATGCTGCCGCCCTTGCCCGGGTTCTCCAGCAGCACCAGCTTCAGCGGCGGCTGCGCGATCGCGAAGTTCGCATAGCCCGGCTTGCGCTTGGCGGGTTCGACACCGAACAGCGTCGAGTAGAACTTCACCGCCACGTCTACATCGTCGACATTGAGGGCGAGCTGGATACGAGACATGAGGACCTCCACCTTTGAGATGTATGTCGAATTGCTTGGGATGTCCCGATCATGCCCACCATTTCGACATATGTCAAGATCCTCGGGTACTGTGGGGCCATGCCGAAAGCATTGCCTGTCATCGATGTGACCGCGCCCATCTGCTGCGCCCCGGTCGCGGCCGGACCGGTCGACGACCAGGCCGCCCTCGAGGTAGCCCTGCGCCTCAAAGCCTTGGCTGACCCCGCGCGGGTCAAACTCATGTCACTGCTGCTGGCGAAGGGCGAGCAAGCCACCGGACAGCTCGCCGAGGTCATCGGGCTGTCGGAATCTACGGTCAGCCATCACCTGGGCCAACTCCGAGCGGCCGGGCTGATCGAATCGACCCGACACGGCATGAGCGTCCGGCATCAGCCACTGCGGAATGCGTTGTCCGCCTTGTGCATTGTGCTCGACCCGAACTGCTGCACCTGAGGGAACTGTCGATGTATCCGCCAGGCCATACCGAGGTGAGTGGCCAGGAGGGCAAGGATTCGGTTTCCGGGAGTTGGTCGGGTTCGCCGCCTGCGACGTCGTCAATGTTCCTTGTGCTAAATCAGGAATCTCGTCCAGGGTGATTCATATTCCCGCCGATGAGAAAATGGTTCAAGAGAGACATTGACCTGCATGATTGCGACGTAATCCGAGCCGTCGCCGGTCATGACGTTGGGTGCGTATCGGCGTCCCGCGAATGCGTGGAGCAGTTGCGAGGACTTCGGCGCGACCACATCACGATTCTTTCCGATCGCCGTTCGATCCGTTGTGATAGGTCCGACCGTGTCGACTTCGACCAGGGAGATCTCCATCTGGATGTCACCGCGTCCATCGAATATCAGGGTCTTTCCCGGTTTATATGAATACTCGTGACGCTCGCCCATCGACATCGTAAGGGGGTCATATTCGACCTTGGCGCGCGGCCGCGTGTCCGACCCGGGGATGGTACCGAACGGATTATTCGGTTGCAGCGCAATACCTTTGTCTTCCGGACCCGGTTCCGATGCGGTGGGGGCGCGTTGGGGAATCGGTTTCGCACCTTGGTAGATTCTTCCCGAGACGTCGACTTCGTCGGGGTCTTTCTTGGACCAGTGCGGCACGCCCGCACCGTCGGTCAATTCGAGTGCGTGGATGTATTTCAGCCAGGCGGCCGTCCTCCGAACCTTCCGATTCAGTTTGTGCGTGACCGTCGACATATCGAAGGTGGTATAGATCGCGTAGTGGTCCGACAGGTCGATACCAGGAGTGAGCTCGTAGGCGTACACCGCCATATGCGTGACGTGAGCGGTGATGTGTTCGCCTTGGTCGACGAGGGTCAAATCGATCCGTCCACCGTTCTTGCCGCGCTGGGGGCTCAACAGCGGGAGCGCTTCCTTGCCTGGGCGGTATGTGCTGGCGCCGTCGTTTGTGATGGGGTCGTATCGGTTGGTGTCCGAGGGTAGCCACATCTGGTACTCGGGCCACAATTCCCTGGCATCGGGGAGATTGTCCGCGAGAGTTTTGCGGTCGGCCGTTTTGTTGGCGTCGATGTTGAAGTCGCCCACGATGATCACTGGCAACTCGAGGTCGCGTACCGCCATGATCCAGGAGTCGAGGTGGCGCAACTGAGCTTCTCGCTTTCCCTTCGCGCCGCTTCCGACACCGGCATTGGTCGGCCAGGAACACGAAGCAGCGTTGCCTGCCTGCAGGTGGGTGCCGACCACGCAGAATTCCGGTCCATCGCTCGGGGAGACACGCACCATCACCGCGCCCTTGTTGGCAAGGCAGTCTTCGCCGCAACACGAGCGAAAGATCGTGGTCTGTACCTCTTTGATCGGGTGGCGGCTGACGACGAGCAATCCGCTGTCTTCCTCGGGATCCTTTTCGTCGGGTCCCTCTGCGCTGTGCGGGAATGTTTTCTTGACCGCTTTCACGAGCTCGGCGCGTTCTGCGTCGCCCATCATCTCGGCCAGCACCACCACGTCGGCTTTCGACCGAGATACAGTGTCGATCAGTGCCTTCAGCTGCGCGGCGCGCCCACGACCGGTGTAGATCTGTTTGTCGATCACAGCCTCACCGAAGATCTTCAACTTGGCCCTGTTCTGGGTGACGCCGACGATATCCATGCCGATGAGGGCGGTGTTGTAGAACATGACGGAGCGCGGTTTCTCCGCGACCGAGGTGATCGTGCCACCTTCGAATCGGCACACGGTCGTCTTCCCGTTCACCTCGGGCATATCGATGGGATAGCCGAACGGCCCGTATTCCCTGTGCGATGTGGTCCACAGCTCGTACACGCCGCCTCGTGGGACTGCCCCGACGACTGCTTTTCCGTCGCTATGCGTGTACCTGTAGAGAATTCCATTCGTGAAGTGACGGAATTTCCCACCGATTTCATTCGTCGACTCGCCGGCGCTCGCCGGTTCGCCGAGCCAGGCCAGCTTCGCGGCCAGTTGGCCGACTGCGGACAATGCCTGTCGGAGATCCGCCACGTTGTTCACGGCATTGATCGTGGCGATAATTTTTGGATCAAGTACGGCGGCGCTCGCCATCGGATCACTGTTCTCGGGCACGATTGCCCCCTAACGATAGTTGTGGCTATTGTCCGGCGCCCCCAACGAATCGGGTGATTCCGGCCTTCCTCGTTGCGATCGACTTCCTGTATGACGGCACACACCCGAAGACCGAGAAAGCCGCGTCCAGGAGGCGGGGTCGTCAACGAGATGTGTGCGCGCATTGCAGCCATCGGAAGGGACGGGAGTTGCTCACTTCCGACTCGCCGGTGTCGCCGACAGCGACTTTTGGCGTACCGGTCGGCACCGTGCTGCTGTTCGCCGAACATCGAAGACTTGGGTTCGTGCCTCGAGGTTTGGCCACTCAGCGTCTCGAATGGCGTGCGGGGCATCACGAGTAGAGCGCTACTCGAAAAGATCGCGCAGTGGACGCCCGGGGTCAGGTGCCGCAGAGTGCGCGGCGAGTACTGCAACGGCGGTCAGGGGCTGGGTGGCCTCGGTGTCGGTATGCCGGGAGGCAACACCATACGACAGGTCTGCCGGCGCCGATTCGGACGAGCGCCCCTGCGGTACTGCTGCCGGGCAGTGTTGTGGCGACCCTCGAGAACCGGGCCTATCTGCTGGCGATATCAGCCGCGGCAACCGGTGCCCGGAGGCTACGGCTGCGCTCTTCGCCCGGCTGCCGCAGCATGCGCCTTCTTCGGCCGCGTCCTGCGCGGTTCCGCAATATGGGCTCTGTGTGGCTTCCGCACCGCTGATCAGCACGGCCTGCGGCGAAGGCGCGGATCGAGGTGGCAAGCGCCGGGCGACGACGCCTCTCGAACGTCGTCACCGGATGGTCGGGAACGCGCGCGCCTTGCTGCCAGCTGTCTGATCAGTCGATCGAATGTGTTGCAGGACAACTGATCAGCGGCAGTGCCGGGCCATACCACGGTTTGGCCCGGCACCGCTTCGTGCGCTCAGCTGATCTGGACGCGCGAGCCGAGGGTGAAGTTGTGCCCCTTGGCGGAGCAATTGGTAGCAGCGCCATGGGGAAGGCCGCCGATGCACGTGACACCGGCGTAGCTGATGCGGGTGCCCTGGTAGACGACGCCGTCTTGGCGCGGCACGTCGGTGATCCATCGGCTGCCCGGCCGTCCGTGCTGGCCACCGAGGCCGAAGGTCGGGTGGGCGGGCAGGGCGGGTGTGTCGATGGTGACATCGGTGATGGGGATGATGCCCCACAGGGTGTAACCAGGGCGGAGGTCGCAGCCGACATCGCCGTTCGGGTGGATGGCACAGTTGGCACTGCCGAGCCAGTCGGAGAAGTACACGGTGTCGCCGACCATGAAGTCCGACAGGTCGGCCTCGACCAGATGATCATTGGGTGCGCCGGCCGCAATAGTATTGCCCGCCAACGTGATTGCCACCGCTGTCACGGCGGCTCCGAAGAAGGAACGTGCATTCATGATCACGACCCTAAGCAGCGAGTACGACGAAACCTATCGGACATGGCTGAATGAGCCGGATTGTGACATCGAGCTGTTGCCGGCAGCGGACATCTTTGGGCGCGATGGCTGTTGGCGTGCGCGATCCGCTGAGCTCGATCCGGTCGCGCAGGTGAGGAGATCGCGGCAACCCCGGGCGTCAGTGAATCTGGTGCGCCGAGGGCACCGGACACCTGGCGTTGTGGCGGCGAGTCGACGGACACGGTGTGCGTCGCAGATGATGAGAACCTTTGCACAGCAATGACTTTGACGCCCGCCGGTCGGTGCCATCTCGATCATCGATGCGCTGAAGCCGTGCCCACGCCATTGCACGCTGACACCCCTAGGTCGCGCCATCAGACGGCGGACTTCGACTCCGCCCGGTAGGTCGTCGTGGTTGACAATGCGAATAGCAGCCGACAAGATATTCGCTTGCCGGGCCTAGGCTGGGCTGTACTACGCAAACGGGGGTGTTATGTCGAGTCCGACGAAAAGTGCGCTGGCAGTCCGTTTCTGTCGCGAGGTGTCGCGATGACCAACAGAGGATAGTCGACGATTACGACGAGGCGAGTGCTGAGACGACGAGCCCCTACGGAGTTAGAGGACACCTCTCGCGATTCTGCCAAATTTGATGACGCGACCGTCACCGACGGCACAGCAAGTGGCCGGGTATACGGATAAACGGACGCAGTAACCGGCATTCACTGAAGATGGGAGCGGCGATTGGGTTGGGCTGTAAGGCGATCGATGTACACGACTGCGGGACTGATATCTATCGTGCTCATATCGGGATGCGGGATAGCAAGCAAAAACCCTGCACAACAAAACTCTGACCACACCCTTGGTGAGCAGTGTGATAATACGCTCGGATTCTTTGGAAAAGACCTCGGAATAGCCGATGTGAGTATCGAATATGGGTCCGACAAGCCCGAAGGGGTAATAGGGCGAGGAGCTACCTGTACCATAACGCAGGCATCCTTGGTGGGGTGGGGCAAACACGGCTTCGGGTGATGCTGCCGAGTGAGACGGATCCTCCTCTGCTCAAAGACGATCCGAGCTATATTTCCCAAACTGGATACGACGAGAAAGTATGGCTGAAGCGCGCCGACGATGCGGTTCGTATTGCCACCAAGGTCGACGGTTGGCAGGGGACACTCACAACCACACGGGTTTGATCAAGGCTGAAAGCGGTGAATCAAAGTTCAAAATCACGGACCAGCAGATCCGTAACGCATCACAGTTCCTGATTGGTTTGACCAGGGAACTCGGGCAGTGAGCCCTTTTGGCCCTCAGCTGAGAGTCGTTGTCACCGTTGAGGATTGGGCGGTCGCCAACGTGAATGGAGAAGGCCACCCAGGTCGGGTCTCGTAAGTGGGTGGGGGGCCTGCCTTCATCCATGTCGTAGCCGTAGACGCTCTTCTGATGCCTGCAACAGGCGGGCACGTCACGCCACGGTGTCCCGCAACGGGTCCGCCATCGGATGCCGTCGATCAGCTGGCGGTTCGCCCATGTCGGCGGGCGGCCCGCCTTCTTGCCGCGAGGCGGCAGCGGTTCCAACCGTGCCCACTGGGCATCGGTCAGATCTGCTCGCCTCGTCACCGCTACGCGGGGCACGAGGTCTCCGGCGTTCAGTTGCTTCTTGGTCGAAACAAACTCATCTACCGGAGGCCGCACCTTATTACCAACGCGGCCAATACCTTCGGACCCATCGGTTGTGGGACGCCGCTTCGCAGCGCCCCACAACGCAAACCCCCATTGAGACACTGCCTAGCAGCGTTCATACTGACTCGCGTAGGGCTGCGACTCCGGTGAAACATCGCGCCAGGATGGCTGGGGGCAACCGCCGATGAAGACCGCGAAAGTGGGGCCGTTGCGTGTCTGGATCGTGTAGTCGACCACGGCACCGGGCTGGGCCAAGTAGGGAAGATGCTTTTCGGCGAGTTGTGTTGCCTGCGCAGCGGTGAGTTGCTGTCCGACAGGAGGGTATATCGCGACGTCCAGGGTGCGGCCTGCTTTGCCGGGCGGGTCGTATACGGAAATCTCGACGAAGAACGGGGTGGGTTGATCGGTCAGGAACCACTCCCACATCTCGAGTTCGCTAGTGGACGGAAAGCGGGGTCGGCTGGACGGGAACAGGGGGCGACGGTCCGAGTTGAGCCACCCGGGTTCCAGTCTCGAGTGATCGTTGATCGCGCTGCCGTCGCCCTCATCAAGGGTGGCCACCGTCCAGTCGTTGGATGCCAGTTCTGGGAAGTCCTGGATGATTCGGCGCATCGCCGCGATGGCACGGTGGGGTTCCGCCTGGGAGCCCGCTCCGACGCCGATGGCGTTGCTCATCTGGTCTACGTCGATGCCGCGTGACGACCAGTGCACCTGCGTGCCGGGGGCCGAGACTCTCGCCCAGGTGTGTGCCGAGTTCGCTTCCCTGCTCACGTCCCGACCGAACCGCCAATTCGCATAATAAGAGTCCGTCATCCGGTCGAGATGGACCTCGGTCTGGTCGCCTTGGTAGCGCGGCGGAAGCTGCTGGGCGCCCATGGCACGCACCACGGACGCGGCCTCGTCCGGTGTGGCGCCATCCTCGAGCCGCACGAAGAGCCGGGAATGGTACGTGCGGGACTTACCCTCGTAATCGAACAAATGCGACGCATCGAGCACCCCGGGAAGCGCCCGGAGGGCAAACTCGATCACGCGTGACCAGTTGTCACGCTCGGCCTGGTCGGGTCCTCGTGTCGGTATAGAACATCCGGTCAGCAGGACTGCCGCCATCATCAATATCACGGTGGGGACGGTGAAGCGCATAGCGTTCATTCTGCGCCGACAAGCTGCGGAGTCGATCATGCGGGAGTGCCGGCCGGGGGGCGGGCGTGGGCCCGCCTTCATCCACAGCCTTACCCACTTCGGCTGCTCGCCGAGCGTAGTCATATGGCGGTCGAGTACGCCCTGGGCGGCAACCATTCGACTGCGCTCGACGGACTCCCCGACCCGGGGCTCGATACGGCAGAAGCTATCCGGACGCGGCGGCTGGGCGGGAGCCCTGGGGGAGGTGCGGCCGATTAGGGGTTTGAACCCGATTGGGTGAGTGCCGGTTACCAGCGGTCTTCTTCGGCTTCGCGGAGTCGTTGGGTGACGCGGTCGATCCAGTCGCCGAAGTGCGCGGTGAGGTCGCTGGGGGTGGTGGGGCGGACGGTGATGTGCTGGCCGCGGAATTCGGTGTAGCGGCCGTCGCCGCTGATGTCGTGCCATTGCACGGTGTTCAGTGGGTCGGTGAGTTTGTTGACCGGGCCGGTGTAGAGAAGCGCGGATCCGCCGCCATCGGAGGGGCGATGGAGCAGGCGCTGGTAGCGCTCGCGGGGGGTGTTACGGCTGATGCTTTCGAGGTGGCCGTTGGGGCGCCCGTAGAGGTCGTCGGGGTGGAAGGTGTCCGGTGCTTGTGCGCCGGGTTTGCAGGGCGGCAGGGCACTGGCCAGTTGCGCAGTGAGATGGTCGACGGGGAACAGGCGGCAGCGGATAGGGCCGTTGGAGTCGCCGAAAGTGGCTTGGGCCAGCGACATGGCGCGGTGGTCGTTGCGCGCGCCGACGACGCGGTAAACACGTGTTCCGCCCTGGGGATTCTTGTGGTGGGTTGTGCCGCCGAAGATTTCGATGCGCATGGTCGAGGTGGTCAATGTGTGCAGGGCGAGCTGGATCTCTTCGAGCTCGTCGCGGGAGTAGCGCTCACGCACGGTGACGCGGTGGGCGTCGAAATCGTCGCGATAAGGAAAGCGACTGGTGAAGCGGAGTGGATTGGGGAACCGGTCGTTCGCGGGGCTGAACCATAGCGCGGCGAAATCGTCGGGCTCCCAAGTCCATTCAGCCATCTAGAGATTCCAATCGGTCGTGCGGGGTGGGTTTGTGCGGGTCCGCGTTCGGCGGGCGACAGTGGTGCTCCGGATTCATCGGCGGGTGGTTGCGCGCGACACAGGACGCGCGCGGCTTGGTGCCGCGCGGTCCATTGCTGTCCGCGATTCGCCGCCGAACGGGATATCTGGGGGTGGTCAGCTGCGTGGTGGTGGCGGAGGTGCGGGGTCTGCGCCGATCACACCGCCGGGGACGGTCCGTGCGATCTCTCCGATCAGCTCCGCAGTGTTGGCTTCGTTGATGAGGTAGTCCGGTGTCTGGTGGGTGTTTTCGTCATCGGACTTGCCCCGGCCGGCGCCTGCACCCATACCGCCCATACCCGGCATACCGCTGCTGCCCGCGAGTCTGGCCGCCGCAGCTGCCGCCGGATTGGCGCCGGTGGGTGTGCCGGGGACTCCGGGGACGCTGCGGCCCGGGCTCGGGGAGCCGGAGGGTGTGCCGGAGCCGCCGGGAGAGCCGGGGTGCCCGCCCGGCGTGCCCGCCGGAGTGGTCGGAGTGCCGGATTTGGACGGGTCGAGCGCGGTGGGGGTGGTCGGGGTGGTCGGTGTGCTGCTCGGGTCGGTCGAGGTCGGATTGGTACTGGATGGGTTGGTGTCCTGCGAGGTCGGCTGTTCTTCGGTCGACTTTTCCTCGGACTTCTTCTCGTCCGGGTTCTCGTCGCCCGTATCTGTTGGATTGCCGCTCTTGCCAGGGGAATTGGGGTTTCCCGAACCGCCGGGCGTGCCCGGGCCGTTGTCTCCGGGCACGGTGGGACCGGAGATGTCCAGAGGATTGGTGGGGTTGAGTGCGGTGGGGAGGACCGGGACCCGCCCATCGAACTCGGCGAACTTTTTCACGTAGTTTTCGAGCATGGCGTTGCGAGCGCCTGCGGTTGCCTCGCTGCGAGTTTTTTCTTCCTCCGAGGCACGTGGTGGCCAGACGTTCGCGGTCCAGGAGTGGTGGTTGGCCTCCGGGATTCCGTTGGCGACGGTGCGAATCGCGTCGGCGGCGGCCTCCATGTCGTTGGACATCTGGGTGATCAGCGGGGTCAGCTCGTGAGCGTCTTTGACGTAGCGGGTGATCGCGTCTTTGGCTTTATCCGCGGCCGAGCCTTCCCATGATTCGGCGATCGAGGCTTGGACCGAACGGGCGAAGGTTTCGAGGCCTTGATCCCATTGGGTGGCGACGTTGGAGTACTTCATGGCAGCGTCGTGGGCGTCTTTGGGGTTCAACGGGGTGAACGCTTCCTCGATTTCGGTGCGTTCCCAATGGAATACGTTCTCCCCGTGCGGGGGGATTTTGGTGGACTCGGTGCCAGTCAACGGATCGCCCCTTTCCTTACAGCCCTGGCCAGGAGAAGATCTTCGCCTGGGCTGGTGGTTGCTTCGGGAGGTTCGCCTCCAGGTCCTTGTATTTGGTGGCCTGGTCGGTATCGACGCCGGTGAGGCGTTCGCGGACGGTGCGGAACAAGGTCTGGAAGTCTTCGATGACCTTGTAGTGCGACGCCATGACGTCGTAGATGTTGTTCGGGTTCTGAGTGCTCTGTGACTTCTCTCGCCAGCGCGAGACCATCGTCTTGGCTGAGATCAGGTCGCGATCTCCCTGCTTCTCGAATTTTTCACCGAGACCCCATTTATCCTGGTTGGCAACCTCGGTCATCGCTCCTTGAATCTGCAGGATGGCGATTTTGAAGTACTCGCAGTCGCGGTCGAGGTAGACGAATTTCTCGAGATCCATCCGCACCGTCAGTCGACCTTCGCGGGCTTCTGTGATCAGGTTCGCCAATGGGCTCGGTGAAGTCTTGTCGTCGCTGGCCATGTGGGACCCCTCCCCAGTTTGTTCTTCGAAGCAGTGGTCAGGCGGTGGCGGGCAGACTCGGGACGACCTTCTCCGCCAAGTCGCGAGCCAAGTCACATGAGTTAAGACTGCCTGTGTCGGTCGCCTTCGGGTTGTTCAGGTTGAATTCGAGGCTGCCGCCCTTAATCTCAACGTCCACGGTGCATGCCTCTTTGATGGACGGGCCATCGAACTGGCGTGTCGAGATCGCTCGCCTGCCGCCGATGGTGAATTCGGTTGCCTCAGTGAAGTTGCGGCTGCGGACGAGATCGACGGTCAGATTCGTCGTACGGATGCTCACCGAGTAACTGCTCGGCTTTACCCACCGGCATCCATGCCATTTGACCCCGCTGCTCGTGTCGCTGTTGGCTGTGACCGGCGAGCCTAGCTTCTCCGCGTCCAGCACACCTTGGGGAACGTCCTTACACGGGTCATAGCTGCTCGGTACATCCGCCGCAAGCGATGGGCCCGCACTCGTCGGAGTCGCTGGCTTAGCGTCCCCACCACTCGACGGCCCACATCCCGACAACAAGACAACAGCCCCGACCGCAGTCGCAGCACCGAGCAGCGTGCTTGCTCTGCTGGTCATGTGTTCCTCCCGGTCGCCGGCTGTATCGATGACATCGATCAGGGCCGGCCCGGCTCCCCGCCCCCTGTTCAGCTGGATTGACCGTACCGGCCGGTCAACCAGCGTGCAACCGTCCCCAGGCGGGTTTACGGCGAAGTAGGAGGCGCGCTGTGGACGCGGACTGAGAACTGGATGCATTCTCGATCAAGGCATTTCGAGACCGATTACGGCGCAGAACATTACAGCCCGCCACGCTGGCAGTTCATTGACGCCCAGTACCTCGGCGCGCTGCTCTGTGACGGAGCTGTCTTCCATAGCGAACTGCCGAAACGTCCACAGACGGCACGCCCGAAACGTCATGCATCTGCGCCCAGTTCGCCGCACAGTACATTCTGATGACGCACCACGTCGGCCACCCGGCGCGCCTGGTCGGCCTGCGACCGTCGTACAGGTACGGGTTCGGCTCCCACCGCCGCCACCTGCGTGAAATCCGACCACCCGGACAACAATCATGTCGTGTCGCCATCGACATCCTCCGCTGAGAAACACCTCGAAGCAGTCGTGGCAACGCTGCGCGGCCAACGTCTCGTCGAGGTCGTGTACTACCCGTTGCCCATCGACGATGCTGCCCCGCTCGCCGCTGGCTGGGACTTCGGCGACCGGCACGAACCCACCATGGGCGTTGAGCTGATCACCGACCTCGGTCATCGTTACTCAGCGATCTGGCACAACACCTTCGACGAGTACGGACTCGAAATCTTCCCGAAGTCGATGACCGATTTCTTGGTCGGCGGGCCGGGAGGCAGTGCCGCGGTGCCGGTGTCCGACCACCCGCACTGGGCCGGGCTGATCGGCAGAGAAATCGCTGCCGAAATCTGCTGGGACCACGATCCCAATGGCACAGCCCGGGTGCCGTCGGCTATCCGACTCGGCTTCGTATGGATCGCCGCGGGATGCTCAGTGGGCACAGGATCGGCAGCCAGCTTCTGGCTCGGCACCGACGACGTCATGGTCGTCTTCACTCCGGAACTGGCTTCCCGGATAGGCATCACGAAAGACCTTTGAGTCCAGGTCGAACCGCCCCGAACAAGAGACCGTCCAAAGTTGGCAGTCCAAGCTCGTTTCAATATCTGTCAGTGTCACGACTGCTGCAGGCGCGAATGCAACTCATCGAACCGGTTCCCCAGCACCGTGTAGGCCTCCAGCCATCCGCTGCTGGCCGCGATCTCACACAGCGGCCCGGTCGGCACGAACAGGAAGGAAAGATCGGGCAACCGGCTCAAATCTCCCTGCCTGATGCGCTGGGCATGATCGGTCAGATCATTCACGAGCTCCCGCTCATCCGAGTATCGGGATTGCCAGATCAGCTCCTGTGGATCGCGTTTCACGATTGCCAACACCTGATCGAGGATGCCGACGATCTCCACCGCGACCGACTTCACCCCGCCAGCATGCCATGCCCGGACCGGACACCGTTCGCTGACGACCGATCAGTGTGTTCGGGTGCTAGTGCCCCGTCCAGATAGATCGCTGCGCTACCCACTCCGGCTGCGCGCCGAGCGTAGGCATATGGCGGTCGAATACGGCCTGGGCAACCACCATTCGACTGCGTTCGAAGGACTCCCGGACACAGGGCTCGATACGACAGGAGCTATGTGGACGCGGCACTAGGACCGAGGTTTGCGTTCAGGCGTATGCCTGCCGACGTGACGTTCGGACAGCAAGCATCCGGATAACCGGCGCGCACCACGACTACTACGTGCCCGGCGATCACCGATGTGGCAGGCCGGTCACCGAATTCGCGCCGCTATCGCTCGACCACGATTGCCCTGCGAACCTCGCCCAGAGCCGCGACCTTGTTCGTGACAGGTTCCGTCAGCGCACGCCCAGAGCATCGAGGATCATCGGACGCGCAGTCGCCAACGCCTGCTGCCAATAGGGCCAGGTGTGGGTGCCGTTGACGATGTCGACGCGAGCGGCGATTCCGAGCGCCGTGATTCGATCATTGAACATTTGGGTGGAGGCTGTCGCCATCGCCTCGAGGGCCATCGCGTTGATCGTGTTGCCGATTCCGTACCGCTGGTCGAGCGGACCGGGCACCCCGTTTCCCGCCCAGAGGTATATCGGCAGCCCGCGCAGGGATTCTGCCTGCACAGTGGCATCGTTGCGGGTCCAGGCCGGGTCCTTGGTCGGACCCCACATGTCGTCCACGTTGAAGTTGCCCTCGTCCCACATGGCAACGCGCATCGCTTCGTTCCAGAGCGGATACGTCGGATGCACGAATCCCGAGAAGGATCCGGCGAACTTGAACTGGTCGCGATGATGGCCGGCCAGCGTCAGAGCGGCGTTGCCGCCCATAGAGGCTCCGACGATGGCGTTGTTGGTTCGCGACACGCCGTACTGTTGCAGGAAGGCGGGCAGTTCCTGGGTGAGGAAGGTCTCCCACTTGTATGTCGTTGTCTGACGGTTGGTGCTACTCGGCCGGTACCAGTCGGTGTAGAAGCTCGAGTGACCGCCGACGGGGAACACCAAAGTGACGTTGTCGCCGGCGAACTGGCGCAGCACATCGGTATCGGTCGTCCACTGATTGTGGTCGGCGGGCGCACGGAAACCGTCGAGCACGTACAGGGCGGCGCTCCCGCCGCGGTGCGCCCACTGCACCTGGACTTTGATCGGCCCCATGCTCGACGGTACGAAGAGCTCCTGGTAGCCGCCCGCCGGTGCGCGCAGTACAGGCGTGTGGATCGGCGCGGCGGTGGCGACCGTCGCACCGATTGACGACATCAGCCCAGCCGTGGCTATGGCAGCGCCGGTCTTCCTCAGCCAACCACGAATTCCCCGCTGGTTCACGGATCGCGCTGCTCCACCCACCCCGCATACCTCCTGTTTGTTCCCCGGTCGGTGACCGAGGACACCCGAATTCGACTGTCGCTCAGATCAAGTAACTTGCTGGGCGCTTGCGGTCCCGCCAAAGCTCAGCGCAACGACCATCGTAGGTTGTGCCGCAATCACTCTCGACTTGCGTGAACGCGCAGCGCACGGGGCGGAGCTCCATCGGCGCGTACATGCACTCGAGACTTGCTCGAAAAATTGCTGTCCAGAATGTGGAGTTGTCGGTAGTCGGCGGTCGTCAACTCTGCCGTCGCGCTTCACCTTCATACAGCGGCACAACGGCTGTCACCACCAGTGGGGAGGCACGCCCCGACCTGCACGCACGAATCCGCAGCAATGGCACGAGTGAGAGGTACCCAGCATGCCCCGTTGGGAATCCGTGGATGTGGTTCGTGGGGCCGGGGGCAGTTCGACGCTCAGGACACGAGGGTCGCTCGTCCGAATCGGTCAACGTCACGGTGCACAACCCGCCGCGCGCGGCCTTGACGCGTGTTACCTCGAGCTGAGTGCCCGGCAACAGAACGAATTCCTCTTCGTCGGTGAACGCGGAGAAATTCCGGATGCTCACGGCCCGGGCGGGGAGTACCTCGAAAAGTGTTCGCTTGCCGCGACTGCCGAGGAATCCCCGTGCCACGCTCGGCTGAGACGTGCAAGACGACACTCCCCACCAGGTCACGGTCCGACCCAGCGGATACTGCGCACGCAGGTCCAACGACACCCCCCGCCACAATGGCTCGCTGCGGGCGGGAAGCTGTGACACCGCCGAGAACAGCAGCCGCAGGTACTCTCACAACCGCCGGATCTGCCCACTGGGCTCCGGTCACTTCGAACCTGTTGCGCTGGTCGACTTTCACAAGGTGGCACAGTCGACGGCTCTGTATTCGACGAGGGCTTGCCGCGTAGGCCGATTCGCCGGTGTTCGGTCGTTCTGGAGGGTCTCGAATTTCGCTACCAGTGGGGAGGGCAACCCCGACCTTGCAAGGTCGGTGACAATGGTCAGGATCTGACGAAATCGGCCGTCCGGCTGATTCTTCCGGCCTTCGGTATCGGTCCCGCCGGTCTTCCGGCGTTCAATTCCAGCAGGTCGCAGTCGCGGCCAATGGATGGTTCCGCTGGAAGGAAACGACAATGACCGAGTATGTGACGCTCGAACACGGACAACTCGCCTGTGATGTGGTCGGTGACGGACCGCTCGTGGTGCTGTCGCATGGCATGGGTACCGTGCGGCACGACTTCCGCCACCTCGTCGGCCCCTTGGCCGCGGCGGGCTACCGGGTGGTCAACGTGGACATGCGCGGGCACGGCGAATCGAGCCTCGACTGGCCTTCGGTGACCGGGAAGGCCGCTATCAGCCGCACCGATGTAGCGGAGGATCTGCTGGGGGTCATCCGCCACTTCGGCGGCCCGGCGGTGATCGTCGGGCACTCGCTGTCGGGCGGCGCGGCGACGATCGCCGCGGCGCAGGCCCCGGAGCTGGTGACCGCGATCGTCGAGATCGGACCCTTCACCCTCACCCAGAGCCTGCACGCCGGAGCCCTGCTCACCAACCGCCGATACCGTCGCGGCCTGGTCCGCCTCGCCCTCACCTCGATGATGAACTCGCTGCCCTGGTGGCGGCGGTATCTGGACCTCGCCTATCCGACCAAGCCCGCCGACTACGACCGGTACCTCGCGGGCCTCGAGAACATCCTGCGGCAGCCCGAGCGCTGGGCGGAATTCATGAAAACCGGCCAGACCACCCCTGCGGACGCGCACGCCCGGTTGGCGGATGTCCGCTGCCCCGCACTGGTGATCATGGGTTCGGCGGAACCGGATTTCGCTGATCCCGAGGCCGAAGCGAACGCGATCGTGGCGGCCATGCCGGACGGTTTGGGCCGGGTCGTGATGGTCGACAACGGCGGACACTATCCGCACGCCCAATTCTCGGATCGTGTTGCCGCAGTGATCATCCCGTTCCTCGATCAGCACGTGGTGCGCGGCACGAGCGCCGGAGTCGAGCGCGTCGGCTGATGCGGCTGTCTGGGAGGGCCTCCCGATCGCCATGGCGCGCGGCGATACTCCCGCTGCGCGCGGCGGTGGGGGAGCCCGACTGCCGTCACTGTTACGCACGGACCGTGGCGGCCACCTGTCCCGACTGCGATGATGGCGGAATGCCCGTGCCGCGCACCATTGTTTTCGTCGTCTACCAGGGCATGCAGCTGGTCGAATTGGCCGGGCCGATGGATGTTTTCGGGTTCGTCAACGCGGTCACCGAGAAAACGTTGTACCGGCTCGTGACCGCCTCGCCGCAGGGGCGGTCGATCAAGGCCGACGGCGGTCTGACCATCGCGGTCGAACACGCGCTCCATGACCTGGCCGCCTCCGCTGAGGAGATCGACACCCTGATGGTCGTCGGCGGCTGGATCTCCGAACCGGTGTCCGCGCAAGTGGCTCGCGAATTGCCCGCCCTGGCCCGCAAATCCCGCCGAGTGACCTCGGTGTGCTCCGGCGCGCTGCTGCTCGCCGCGGCCGGCCTGCTCGACGGTTACCGAGCCACCACGCACTGGGGTACGACCGATCGACTGGCCCGCACCTACCCTCGTGTCACAGTCGAGCCCGACCGCATCTACGTCCACGATCGCAACCGCTGGACCTCCGCGGGCGTGGCCGCAGGCATCGACCTCGCCCTGGCCCTCGTCGAGGACGATCACGGTCGCGAAATGGCGCAGCAGATCGCCCGCGCCTTCGTCGTCTTCACCCGCCGCTCCGGCGGCCAAGCCCAATTCAGCGCCCAACTGCGCGCCCAGCCCGCCCGCACCCCTGCCATCCGCGCCGTCCAGCAGTGGCTTCCCGACCATCTCGACGACAACCTCGCCGTCTCCGCCCTGGCTCAGCGCGCCGGGATGAGCGAACGCCATTTCGCCCGCGCCTTCCGCGCCGAAACCGGAACCACCCCAGCCGCATTCGTGGAAGACCACCGCATCGAAGCGGCCCGCCGCCTGCTGGAATCCACCGAACTCACCATTACCGCCATCGCCCGCGCGGTTGGCTACCGACATGGCGAAACCCTCCACCGAGTCTTCACCCGCCGCCTCTCCACCACCCCCGAGCGTTACCGTCAGCACTTCGCCACCGGCCCAAGCCTCGCCGAAGACCGTCCCGTGAGCCCGGCGCACAGCTGATCCTTCGGCGACCCGTCGCACTCTCTCGAGTTGTCCTAGTGCTTGGCGTGGTGGCTTTGTACACCCTGTGGAAAGTCGCCACAACGTTCCGAAGTATGCCCCCCAGGGGGGCGGAGGACAGGTTCGTGCCCGGGTCCGGTCGACCGCCAGAGGCAGGGTATGGAAGGCCCGCCATGTGCGCGGCGGCCCCGCAGCCACATCGCGCGCTGCTATGTTCATGCCGGAAGCGGTTGCGCCAGTAGGACAGTGCTGGGATAGAACCGGGGTAGGGGCCAGTCTCGCGATGACGGGGTTCAGCGAAATCGCACAGATCGTCAAAAGGTCTGCCAATCAATGCGTCGAGGCCGCCAGGGCGTTGGCAGGCGGGGTGTATGGCCGATACCATTCCGTGAGCGGTGAACTGGGCCATAGGCCTGAACTGGGCGCTACCGACCACACCGTGGCCCGCGAATTGAGCGATGTCGGCGACGGCATGCCGACAGTATCGAGCCCGCCTCAGTGGACCCCGATGCCCCGGCTCACGCTGAACACCGCCGCACCGCAGAGCTTTCAAGACATCTACTCCCACGTCGAGCAGCATGCCAGCCCCCATCTGGTCGGGGACCGTGCGTTTCTGGCATCTCGGGCTTGGGACGAAGGCATGCGAATGATGGAAGACGACCTCCGTCGACGAGGCGTCACTGGTCGCGAGCATGGTGTGGCCATGGGTGATTGGTCTGACCAGCTGTATCGGGACGCCCTCGACGCCAATCCGCGCTACCGGGTGCCCTACAGTGCGAGCGAACGTGGGCTGCGGTATCCGCGATCGCCGTTGTATCGCGGTGATCAGCGACCGCCGCACGAGGTTTTTCTCCATGGCTTCGAACCGAGAGGTACCAACGAGGACTTCGACGATCACCTGGTAGGTGACAGTACCTCGAACTATGTTTCGACCTCGACCGATGCGGCGCATGCGAACGACCACACGGGCGTCGACGAACGCGGGTACGTCTACATCATCGAGGACGCCCCTGGCGGTATCGACGTCAACCTCTGGTACGCATCGAAGGACCAGCCCGTCGCCGCAGACGAGCTAGAAATAGCCTTCAAAGGCGGTGTCCCAGCTAACAAGATCAAAGGTGTACTCATCGATCCGACCGACCCGTCGGCAGGATTCACTCCTAATCCACATTTTCAGCCGACGAACTGGGACGATTCGGGTACCTGACAGGTCCGCCGGACGGTTCCGTTATCGGTTCATCTGGCCGGAATGCGACATGCGGCGACCATTGCTGGATTGCGACTGAATGTAGTTCATTTCTCCCTCTCCTCCCCTTCTTGATACCAATCATCATCTTTACTGTCGTAAAGATCGCTTGTACTGCTGGGTCAAGTCGCCGATAGCGGCTTTGTCAAATGGGGATGATTGGCAGTGCTTTCGTCCGGTCCGCTTTCCTTACAGGCCCGGCCAGGAGAAGATCTTCGCCTGGGCTGGTGGTTGCTTCGGGAGGTTCGCCTCCAGGTCCTGGTATTTGGTGGCCTGTTCGGTGTCGACGCTGGTGATGCGTTCGCGGACGGTGCGGAACAGCGTCTGGAAGTCCTCGATGACCTTGTAGTGCGACTCCATGACCGCGTAGATATTGTTCGGGTTCTGCGTGCTGTGTGACTTCTCTCGCCAGCGCGTGACCATCGTCTTGGCTGAGATCAGATCCCGTTCTCCCTGCGGCTCGAATTTCTCGCCGAGCCCCCACGTATCTTGCCTCGAGATCTCGGACATTCTCGCCTGCATGTCTCGGATCTGGTCCATAAAGTATTGGCAGTCGCGGTCGACGTAGACGAACTTCTCGAGATCCATGCGCACCGTCAGCCGACCTTCCCGAGCCTCCCCGATCAGGTTCGCCAATGGGCTCGATTGAGCCTTTTCGTCGTTTGCCATGCCGGTCCCCTCCCAGTCGTTCCGTGAAGCAATGATCAGGCACTGGCGGGCAGGCTGGGTACAACCTTTTCTGCCAACCCCCGAGCGAGCACGCATGAGTCGATGCTGCCCGTGTCGCGATTCGACGGGGGATTACTCAGGTTGAAATCGAGGCTGCCGCCCTTCATCTCGACGTTCAGCGTGCAGGCTTCTTTGATGAACGGGCCGTCGAACTGGCGGGTCGAGATCGCTCGCCTACCGTTAATGGTGAACTCGGCCGTCTCGGCGAAGTTACGGCTGCGCGTGGCGTCTACGGTCAGATTGGTGGTGGTAATACTCACTACGTAGCCGTTCGACCGTATGTAAGCGCAGCCTCGCCACTTGACTCCAGCGCTCGTGTCGTCGTTGACGATGCGGGTTTGGCGCAGCTTCTCCGAGTCCAGCACTGCCTGCGGGACGTCTTTGCACGGGTCGTAGGCGCTCGGCGCATCGGTTGCCTGTGTTGGTCCGGTGTTTGTCGAGCTTGCGGAGGGTTTGGCTTCACCACCGATCGATGGGCCACATCCCGACAACAAGACAACAGCCCCGACCGCAAACGCGGCACCGAGCAGTGTGTTTTCCCTGCTGATCATGTGTGTTCCTTCCGGCCGCCGGCTGTATCGATGACATCGATCAGGGCCGGCCCGGCACCCCGCCCCCTGTTCAGCTGGACTGAACGTACCGGCCCAGTCAATCAGCATGCAACCGCCCAGGGGCGTGGCTCCAGCGAAGTAGAAGGTGTGTGCTGCGGATACGGACAGCGACCTGGATGCCTTGCTAGTTCGCAGAGTGCCTATGACTTCCACGCGGATGTCGGTGCTGGATTGCGGTCTTCGGCCCGGCGGCATTCTTGATCATGATGCCGCCGAACTTCTTGCGCGGGAAGCGCTTTCGTGGTCTGACGACAGCCGAAGGCCTGATTCCGACGTGGGCTCGTCGAACGAGCCGCTTGGTGGGTTTGTGGTGTCTGGTTCAGGCGGGGCGGTCGAACTCTCCGTTCGTGATACCAGCGGTGAAGGCGTCCCATTCGCCTGGTGTGAAGATCAGTGCCGGGCCAGCTGGGTTCTTGGAGTCACGGACGCCGACATCGGCCCCTTCAAGCCAAGCCACCTCAACGCACTCGGTTTGGCCGCTGCTGTGGCTGCTCTTGAACCAATTCACCTCGGACAAATCAGTATTCACGCTGCGTAGCTCCTTGCTGCCCGCCTGAGCAGGTCTCGCGATCTCGTTGCATCCATGCAGGTACTCCGGATGGCTGTAGCAAGCTCAGCATAACGTCGTACATCTTCGACACGCTCGAGGTAGAGGTCCGCCTTACCGGCACCTTCGAAGTAGACCAGCGGTGGCTCAACCGGCTCGCCCTTGGCGTCGGTGCCGAAGTCGAGGATGACGAACGGACCGTGCAATAGCCCCCGCATTGATCCGCTGGTGAACGGGTGAATCTGGAGTGAGAGGTTGGGTAGCTTGCTGATCTCGGCCAAGTGCCGCAGCTCTGCGGCCATGATGCGGGGGCTGCCGACGATGCGGTGTAGAGCAGATTCATGAAGCAACAGTTCAAGTCTCACTGGCCCGGATTTGCGGGTGAGGATGGCTTGCCGTTTCAGTCGCAGTTCTACCCGACGGTCGATGTCGTCCTGGCTGCTATCGCAGTAGAACGCGCTGATCAGCGCACGTGCGTAGTCAGGCGTCTGCAGCAAGCCCGGGACAATTTCATGGTACGAAATCAGTTGACGTGCAGAGGCTTCGAGTCCGACATACATATTGAATGTCGAATCGCTGTAGAGGCCATCGAACGCCGTGTGCCAGGTCTTGACCTGTGCTTGCTCAGCGAGTTTGAGCACGCGGCTGGTTTCATCGTCCGACACCCCGTACGTCTCGCAGAGAGCTCGGATCTCGCGAATCTTGACCTTCGCCACTTGGGCAGTTTCGATGCGGTGTAGGCCACTCTTGCTTAGCTCGGCCAGCCTTGCGGCTTGGTCGAGAGGAAGTCCCTGCCCCTCGCGGGTTTCGCGGAGGAAGCGCCCTAGCTGACGCCGGGGCAGGGTCGAAGCGTCGTCTTCGTCGGTCAAAGTTCTTGCACCCCCTGCAAATCTGGGACGGTCGCGACTCGAATGTGGAACGCACTGTACGTCTGAACCGGGATACGTCCTGCGGATTTGGGACAACTATGTTTGGGAATCCCAGATAGCTCGTCTCATCGTATCGCTCGTGGTCTGCTTGGTAACAGCGTTTGGATGACACTGCAGGTCATCGCCCCGAGATGTCGTCAAAAATCCGGAGCTGCACCAACTTCAGCTAAGTGCTGTGGCTCGAAATCCATGCCCGCGAGCGAAATAACGATCGTTGCTGCCGGTCACCCGAACGCCCCAAACCAGCACACCGACCAGGTTCCGGGGGAACCATGACTCACACGCAAGCCATCAAGTCACCATCGACGAACGACAAACCGAAAGCCATTGGTTTCGTGCGCAACGACGTGTCCGGTCTGCATGCGCCACGCCACGCCAACGACGTGCAACGACACGCCCGGACACTCGGCTACCACTACGTGTACACCGTGCGCCCACCAGCCGACGTCGACCCGATCGGATACGCACTCGGCATCGCGGCCGGGCTGGGCATGGGACTGCCCCGAGTTCGGTTGACTCGCGGGTGTGGTCTTTCAGGCCGCGAGCGCGGGCCGGTTTATTGTCTCGTACTCGATCGGGGTGAGTTTG
>NZ_JBFBAB010000020.1:0-128299 GCF_040681975.1 Nocardia sp. NPDC051463 | reverse complement strand
GCACGAATGACCGCCGACCAGCACGCCGAGATCAACATCGAGGCCAACGAACTGCACGCCACCCTGGCACCGGTCCTCGACCGCGTGAGCTGCCCCGTGCGGTATGTCCTGGCCACCGGCGCCAACCTCGGCGGCGGCGAAGAGGAAATGGCAGCCGTGCGAGCCTCACTCGATCCGGTCCTCGCCCGCAACTCGAACATCCGGGTCAGCGCACGCGTCGCGAGCAACCACTCCCACATTCTGCGCAAAGACTTCCGGGCCGTCGCCGAGGCCGTACGCGAGACGGCAGCCGCCCACGAACACGAGGTCGGCTGAGCCGATGACAGGCAGGCTCTCGATCGGTCGGCGGCGGCGTTCGCCGGTGCCATGACCTAGGCCGACCCACCCTGAACAATCCGGATACCCCGGGCACCAACCCGGCCGCATTGCACCACCCATCCGTTCAATCGCATTTCACCACAACAGTTTCGAAGGAGCACACCACCATGTCCATCATCCTTGCCGACCACGACGAGCTCACCCTGCGCACCGCCGCCTACGGTGCCGTATCACTGCTGGCCGCCACCGGTAGCTCACCCCACAAGGCCGCCACCGACGGCACCATCGCCCTGACCTCCGCGACCGGCCTGGTCGGGCATGTGCTCGCCGAGAAGTCGAAGAGCGTGAATCTGACAGGCAAATCCGTCGCCGGACTCGCCGACGAGGTCCTGCCGGCCCTGACCGCGGCGGTGAACCTGCTCGCGAAGCAGGCTCCGACCGAGGCCGACAACTTCCGCAGCACGGTCCTCCTCGCGATCGAAGCCGCCCAGATCCACCAGGGTGCACCCAACCCCACCATGACCGAGATGTCCCGCAAGATCACCGCGGCCCTCGACGCCGCTTGATGGGATGTCGACCCCGACCACACCGACCTGACGGGTACGACCGATCGGGACGTCCCGGGTGTCAGTTGCGGGTCTGGGCAAGCATTTCAACGATCTCGGTGGTGGAACCAGTCTCGCCGAGGAGAGGAAAGATCCGTTCGACGCTGTTGCGGTGCGCATCCACATCCAGATCGGCCATGGCGTCCGTCACGAGCGTGACGTGGTAGCCGTGTTCGTAGGCGGCACGGGCGGTCGACTCCACACCGATGCTGGTAGTGAGCCCGGCCAGCACGATCTGTGTGACGCCGCGGCGACGCAGTTGTAAGTCGAGGTCGGTTCCGTGGAAAGCACCCCAGGTGCGCTTGGTCACTGTGATGTCGTCCGGGTGGCCGGCGAGGTCATCGACAATGACATCCCAGCCATCTGGCAAGGAACCGGGCCTGCTCGGGACCCCACAGCGACCTGGAGCGGCATCCGATCCGTCGGCACGGACTGTGACCCGCACCAGGACGACCGGGGCGTGGTGTTCATGGAAGGCGCGGGCCAACTCGACCGCCCGGGCCACCACCTCGGGGCCGGTGATAGGGACCGTGGGAGCGTGGATGACGGCGTTCTGCAAGTCGATGATGACAAGAGCGCTGGACGAGTCGAGTGCGGTGACAGTCATGAATTGTGCCTTCCTGCGTGGGCGGCTCAGCTCCGGTGTCCGACGTGGGCCCGGGGCCAGCCCTTTGGTGTTGTCGCGTGGTTTGCCTCTGAAAGCTGTTGGCGGCCGCGCTACTCGACTTCACGCGAACCGACCGCTGCCGGTGGTTGGGCATGGACAGTTGCCACCGTGGCGTCGGGTGTGCACCAGAAATCCTGGCGGCGGGGTAGCAGTAGCGGGCTGGCGAGGATCAGCAGTCCTGCGACCGTGATAGCTGTGCGTGGGCTGGTGGCATACGCGAGCAGTCCGCCGAGCGCGCTGAGGACGGCGATGGCGGCGCTGCTGCTGATCGACCAGGCCGACAGGGTGCGGGCGATGCGGTCTTCGGGTGTGTGCTCGAGTCGGTAGGTGACGAGTACCGGGTTGTACAGGCTCATGCTGATGATGATCGCGAGCTCGACAACGATCACCGTCGCGAGGCCGGCGACACCGGGCTGGACGAAGGCCAGGCCGATCAGCCACACCGCGCGCAGCGTGCCGACCGTACGCAGGATCCGGTGTTGGCCGAATCGTGCCACCACACGGCCGGCAAGGCGTGCGCCGATGAGTCCGCCGAGGCAAGGGGCAGCGAAGGCGAGGCCGTACTGCCAGGGTGGGAATCCGAGCTGGCGGAGCAGAAGCACGGCCAACAGCGGCTCGGTGGCCATGATCAGTCCGCTGACGAGCAGCTGGTTGAGGTAGAGCGCCCGGAGGTCGGGATGAGCCAGGAGGTGCCGCCAACCGTCGAACAACTCGTCGGCCCGGACCCGGCGCGTGCCGGTTCGCTGCGGGTGTTCTTCTCGGCCGCGGATCGCCGTGACCCCCAGCGCGGAGAGCAGGTAGCTGAGCGCATCGACCACCACGGTGGTGACCGGTCCGAACAGGCCGATCGCCGCCCCGCCCAGTGGTGGCCCGACCGCGATGGAACTCCACGTCGTCGACTCGAACCGCGCGTTGGCCACGAGCAGATCATCCGGTCGGACGAGGGCCTTCAGGTATGTGCCGCTGGCCGCGTTGAAGGCGATCTTGGCCGCGGCGACCACGGCCGAGACGACCAGCAACTGGACGAAACTCAGTCGGCCGAAGGCATAGGCGACCGGGATCGTCATCATGACCGCGAACCGGACGAGATCCATCGTGATCATCACCGGCCGCTTACGGCGAAACTCCACCCACGGCCCGAGCGGCAACGCAATCAGCGCCCCCACTGCAGGCCCCACCGCTGACAGCGCGGACACCTGAACGGGGCCGGCGTGCAACACCAGCACAGCGATCAGCGGTAACGCACCGAATCCCAGCCCGGAGCCATAGGCGCTGACTGCGTAGGACGTCCACAGCCATCCGAACTGCTGTCCAAGGGATCGTCTGGCCACCAAGATCCGTACCTCCCGCCTCGAACAACTCGCTGTTGATCGCTGTTGATCAAAGCAAGGCCGAGGAGGCGGGATCAAACAACTGAGCCGGCGGCGAGCCACAACCGTACGTTGTGTGAGTAGGGTTTCCGGCGTGGATCTCGACGCTGTGCGCACCTTTGTCGCCGCTGCGGACGCCGGCCAGTTCCAGGAAGCTGCCGCGGTGTTGTCGATTACTCAGCAGGCAGCCTCCAAGCGCATCGCGACTCTGGAGAAATACCTGGATGTGCGTCTGTTCACCCGCACGGCCCGTGGCGCCCAACTCACGATCGACGGCCAGGCATTTCTGCCCCATGCCCGTGAACTGCTTCGGGTCGCAGAGCGCGCCGACGCTTCCGTGCGCCCTGGCCGGCGCGCACTGCGCGTCGATGTCGTCGCCCGGCGCGTCGTCACGGCAGCGCTCCTCCAGGACTTCCACCACACGCATCCCGAGATCGAGCTGGACATCGTCACCCTCGATGCCGACGTCGACGCAGCGATCGCCGCTGTCGAAGCGGGAACGATCGATGCCACCTTCCACGCCGTCCCCCCGCGGCGGCATCAACCCAAGGCGGTCAAGACTGCCCGAGCGATCGACGAGCCACACCAGCTGCTCGTCGGCCCCCGCCACCCGCTCGCCGACGCCCGCGACGTCACGCCTGCGCAACTGGCCGGGCACCGAATCTGGATGCCCGGCCTTCCTGTCCGTGGCGAGGTGGCCGCCTACTACGCCGAATTCGCCACCACCTTTGGGTTCACCATCGACGTGCTCGGCCCTGTCTTCGCGAAAGAGGCCTTACTGGACGAGATCGCCGACTCATCGGACCTGGCGACCTTGGTCGGCGAAGGTTCGCGGTATCTGTGGCCCGACCGTTACGACCTGCGGCGCATACCGGTGCGCAACCCGACACCGATCTACCCGATGTCACTGATCTGGCGCGACGACAATCCGCATCCCGCGCTCGTCGAACTTCGCGCCTACCTCGACTCCAGACGAGTAGACACACCCGGGGTCGAGGTCTGGGTACCTCAATGGGAACAGCGATCGACCTAGAGCGCACGGGTTGGACGATGACGAGATCGACAACCCGCCGAACCGCGAGGATCCGGTGCGCGCAGCTCTGCGAGGCGGATCAGCACCCACATCGTCTCTGATGTTTTCCTCAGTTATGATTCTTCGTAACTTTCCAGTGGAAGAAGGAGCGATGACCGCCGAACCCGCAGTGCGCAACCGCATCGATCGACGTCGCGAGCGCACCCGCAACGCTCTACTCGCGGCGGCACGAAAGTTCCTGTCCGAGGGCCGTTGCGCGGTGAGCATCCAGGAGATCACCGATGCGGCCGATGTCGGTTTCGGCTCCTTCTACAACCACTTCGAATCCAAGGACCAACTGTTCGACGAGGCGGTGCGCTCGGCACTGCAGGTGTTCAGCGGGATGCGCGATGGCGTCACGGTGACCGACGATCCCGCCGAGGTCTTCGCGGTGAATTTCCGCATGACCGGCCGACTGCAGCGGCAGGCACCCGAAATGGTGCGGGTGCTGCTGAATTCGGGCATATCGGTGTTGCTGCGCGAGGAGGGCCCGGCGCCGCACGCGCGCCGCGACATCATCGCCGCGCAGGAGGCGGGGCGGTTCGAACCGATGGATCCCGATATGGCGGTCATGGCTGCGGGTGGCGCTCTCCTCGGCCTGCTCCAGCTACTCGATGCGCGACCGGACGCCGATGCCGCCGCATTGACCGACGAGATGACTTTCCATGTACTGCGCATGTTCGGCATGAGCACGCAGTCGGCACAGGAGCTGACCACCAGCACCCCGCCACCGCAGCCGCAGCTGTAACCGCCGCAGGTGGCGATCCGGGCATCACGACCAAGCCCTGCATCCAGTGACAATGATGGAATTGTCACACTTGATAGCTTGACCCTTTTGCGCCGAAACAAGATCGACGACCGGTTGCCCGAGTAACGCTCGACGCCCCCACCACGACGTTCCTGGTGACGCATGGCCCGTCGGGGGGCTTGTCCGTCCACTTGTCGGTAATTGGAATGGGGATCAGGACATGGCTTTCCGCGAGTTTTTCGCGCGACATCGCATCGCTTCGACGGTCGCCGGACCGGCGGCATTGGGGGTAGCGGCAGTCGTCGCCGCCTCATGGGCACTGACATCGACGCCACAAACCCGGGATACGCAGCTCACGACATCGGTCACCGAATGCCACGACATGGTGACCATCTCGGTGGCAGGCCGCGGCGATACCCCGGTCGCGGGGACCACGAAACTGCTCGTCGGCGCCAACGGTGAGGAGTTGCCGGCAGCACTGTCCGGTGACCATTCCAGCGAGTGGGTCGATCCGGTCGTCAACGCACCGGCCGGCGCGGTGGACCCGGGCTCGTACGCCGCTGTGTACATCGCTTATCCCGCGAACATGGCCAGCTATGAAGATGCCGTCAACACCGGTGTCGCGAATACCGAACAGGTGATGCAGCAGATCACGCGAGCCTGCCCCGATACCAAGTTCTCGATCGTCGGATACAGCGAGGGCGCCGATGTCGTCCGCCGCGTCGCGATGCAGATCGGACACCAAGACGCCGACAAGGACGGTGCCTACGGGATCGTCGATCCGGCCGATGTCGTCGGCGTCGTCATCCTCGCCGACGCCGGTCGCTCGGCGGGTGACGGACCGTTCCCCGGCGCGAAGGACCCGTTCGGCAATCCCGACGGCTTCGACCAGCAGTATCAGAACGGCACGAAACCGGCACCTGGCGGCGGTGCGCTGCCGGGCACCAGCGGTGACTTCGGCGCGCTGAACGGCAGAATCGCCTCGTTCTGCTCCGAGGGCGATCTCACCTGCGCGGCACCGGAGAACATTTCCCTGCTGCAGCTGGTGGTCAATGTGGGCAGGCAATTGAACGTCGACGCACTCGAACGAGAAGGGCTGACACCCGCCACAGGACAGGACGTCGCTGTCGTCCTCGGCAAGATCGCGCTTGCGGCGTTCGCCGACATTCAGTCGCAACCGAACTGGATGCAGAGCGACGAGACCTTTCTCGAGGTACTGCTGAAGGTGTCGGATCCGGCGTACAAGCCGGGTGCGCCGAAGGCTCCGGCGACGGCGGAAAAGATCTCGACCAACGAGATGTCGCCGCTGGCCTATCTGCCACAGAAGGTGCTCAACGAGATCATCGGTCTCATCGTGACCAACCAGAACACGATCCCTGTGGTCATGAGCGACCCATACCAGCTCACATTGGGGCCGAATCACACCGGTCACCACTTCGACTACTGGCGTGACGCCAGCGCGGCCGACGGCAAGCCACTGACATCCGCCGAATATGCGGCGGCCTGGCTCACGCACCTGGCGAAGCAGGCACAGGCGGGTCAGCCGGTCGACACGACCGCCAAGCCGCAGGCGGCGGACCTCGACGCGGTGTACAAGGCGGTGGCGGTCACCTCGGCAGCGCCGACGACCGAACCGACCAAGACCCCGTCTACGTCCACACCCACGTCGACGCCGACCTCCGCGTCAGCGCCGACCACGACTGCTGCCCCCGCGAAGACCGATGTCAGCAGCACAACGACGACTACAGCGCCGACGACCTCCGCGCCGACGACTACAGCGTCGCCGTCCGAGACCACGAGCACGACAACCCCACCGGCTCCGACTCCGGTCGCGGCGCCCGCCGGGACCACTTCGGTCGCAGCGCCCGCCGAGACCACGAAGCCGACCAGAATACCCGCCGAGACCACCCCGCCGACCACAACAACAGAACCCGCGACCACCACCAGTGTGCCCCCGGCCGCGGGCGCCGGCGGCTAGCCGAATTCTGGACCCTGTCCGACTCACCACGTGTCGGGCAGGGTCTTTTTCTGCTCGGGCGCCGCGCGCCGTGGCATGAGGGGAATAGGCCGCGAATCCGGATCGGGTCTGGTCGGCGACCTGCGCGACCGGTGCGTTCTACTGGACCGATTCGATGCCGTTCTCGGCGGCGGCTTTGCTTTCGTAGGCCTGGCCGGCGGCGACGGTTTCGCCGTTCGCGGCGTTGAGCCGCCAGCGGAACTTGTCGGCCTTGTCCTTGTACAGCTCGAACGTTGCGGCCTTTGCGGTTACCTGGTCGGTGCGGAATACCGCCACCGTTGACTACTGCGGGCGAAGTACGACTATGCCCGGGGTCGACCGCACATAGTCGGCGAAGGAAGAATCGACGACTTTATTGTCGGCCGCGCGAGAGGATGCGTTGCGGAAAATCGGGCCGTTGGGCGTCATGACGAAGATGCCGACATGGGTGACGTCCAGGCCCGGCAGATCAGCGAAGGCGCCGATGTAGTCGCCGGTGCGAAGTCGGCCGACGACATTCTCGTCCACAGCACCGCTGGGAATATAGGTGATCGCGCGATCCACCACCGGCAGTCCGGGGAGATAGGTAGTCCCGTCGGCTTTCGCGTTGAGGTGTTTGGTGACGGTCGAGGCAGCACCACTCAGGGTTGCGGTGACGTCGGTAGCAGCGATTCTCGGCGTGTGCGCCCAATCGCTGAAGAAGTGTTTGCGTTGTTGGTAATCGACTATGCCGTCGGTATAGCGGGTCTCGATCAGATTCGTCACGAACTGGCTCCGGTCGGTCGACCTGCTCATCGCTTCGACATAGTCGAGATAGGTGAAGCAATCCACGCGTCGGAAATCGATGACGAGCTGTTCGGGCCTGCTCGCCGAGCCGACGAGCATATCCGCGCCGTACGGCGTGCCGAGGAATTGGCGAGACAGCACCTCGATCTGCTCGCCCTTGCTGCGCCCGCCAGTCCCCAACACCAGCAATTCGTCGATCTTTCCGGCGGTGGCGGCATCGATCTCGGCAGCGCTCGGTGCGCCGAGGGCGGTGGGCAGCATCGGCACGACGCCGCAGGCCATGGCCACGATGACGAACAGCAAGCGAGTGATGGTGCGCAAGACGCCTCCCGAGGTGATCCGGTGCACAAACACCCACGGTAGACCGGCCACTCCGGCCGCGTGGCCGGTTGCCCGGCAAGCAGGTGCGCGGGCCGAGCTGGTTGACTCGGTCCGCGCACTGTGATCGTTTCGCGCTACAGGGTTTTCAGGTCGACCGCGGCGGCCATTGCCGCGTAGCCTGCGGCGTTGGGATGCTTGTGGTCGCCCGAGTCGAAGGTGGGGGCGAGGCGTTCGGGGTCGGCCGGGTCCGCCAGCGCGGCATTGAAGTCGACGACGGCGTCGTACTCGCCGCTGGTGCGAATCCATTCGTTGAGCAGGCGGATCTTCGCGGCGGATGTATCGGTGTAGTACTCGGCGCCCCGCATCGGCAGCAGAGTCGCGCCGATCGCTGAGATCCCGGCCTGGTGTGCCTTCGCGATCAGCTCGCGGTAGCCCTTGATCAGTTCGTCGACCGACACTGCCGGATTGGGCTTGTAGGTCGGCAAGTCGATCTCGGAGAACCCGACGTCGTTGAGGCCGGCCAGAATGACCACCGAGGACACGCCGGGCTGGGTGGTCACATCGCGCTCGAACCGCTTCAACGCGCTGTCGCCGTACCAGGGCGAGTCGTTGCGGACCAGGTTGCCGCCGATGCCGGAGTTGAGGACAGCGCGGGACGCACCGGCCGCGGCCAGTCGGTCGGCGAGTAGATCCGGGTAACGGTGGTTGGTGTCGTTGCCCGCACCGTAACCGTCGGTGATGGAGTCGCCGAAGGCGACGACCGTGCCTACCGGTTTCCTCCCGCCGGTGACCTGGAGATCGGACAGGTAGTACCAGGAGTGAGTGGTCTCGGTGAAAGCCGCGCCGCCGGTGTCACCGGCGTGGTCACCGCCCGCGCGGTAGCTGGTTGCGTAGCCCTGGGCATGGAAGGTCGCTGGTCCCGTGCGGGCCGGGAGATACAGCGTTACCGTCGCGGACTCGAAGGGCGCCAGGCGCAGTTCGACTGCGTCGCTGGTGGTTACGTCCCCGGGCGCGATCATCACCGATTCCGCCCCGCCGAATCGCAGCGGCCGAATCGTCTCCGGCGCCACCGCGGCGGCCTGTCCCGTCCGGGCGATCGTGGCGGCGTTGATCTGCAACGCGTCGGCACCGTAGCGATTGGACAGTGTGATCCGCGCTTCGGTGCCGCCGCTGGTCACTCTGACCACCTGCCGCACTGTCTGATCGGCGAAACCGTCGGTGGACCAGTTCGGTTCGAAACCTTCGCTGGGTAACTGCATCGGTACCGCCCACGCGGCACTCCAGTCAGGTGTTTCGACAGGGCCGTCCGAGTGCGCGATTCCGACGGCGCCCGCGACGGCGATTCCCACGGCCGTGGCCGCCAGCAGTTTCTTCCAGTTACGCACTACAGCGCTTGTGATCGTCATGTCGTACCCCACTATCGGGAATTCCGTTCCGTTAAGACAGAACAGACAGTAGCACGACTCGAGCCGTTAACGAAACTCTAGTTCCATTAGGTCGAGCTGGGGAGGACCCCACAAGATAGCGGCGTGGGCCGAAGCACACCGTCGGACGCACACGGGCGCCGCTGCGAACTGTGCGAACAGCTCGCAGCGACGCCCGTTTCGGCTTCGAATCTCGTCCCGCTACGGAGCGGAGAGCAACCCCTTCTCGAGCACCGGCCACGACGCCTTCAGGTCGTCCTGCCAGTAGCCCCAGGAGTGGGTGCCGCTGTCGCGGTAGACGAAAGTGCCCGGGATCTTCAGCTGATCGAGCCGAGTGTTCAGATTGTGGGTCGACCAGTTGACGCCCGCTTCGATCACCGCGCCGATCGCGACCACCTGCGGCGTTTCGGCCGGTGATTCCAGGCGGAACTTGCTACCGGGGATGTCGTAAACGCCGGGGATGCCATTGCCGGTGGAGATGAACAAGTTTGTGCCGCGCAGCTTTTCGGCATTCACAATGGGGTCGTTCGCGACCCACAACGGGCCCTCGACCGGCCCCCACATGTTCTCGGTGTCGGCCCGACCCCAAATTTCCACGGTGGCCTTGACCATCTGCTGACCGATCGGGTCACTGGTCTGGCTGATACCGCTGTAAACAGCGGCGCTGCGGAACAGGCCGGGCCTGGCGATCGCGAAATTGAGCACCGCGGTGCCCGCCATCGACAGGCCCGCGAGGGCATTGACCTTGTTGGTGCCGAGCGCGGCGTCGATGAGCGGCGGAAGCTCCTCGGTGACATAGGTCTGCCACTTGTTGACACCCAACTCCGGGTCCGGTCGGAGCCAATCCGTGTAGAAGCTGAACTGCCCGCCGACGATCTGCACGACGTTGATGTTCTTGTCCGACAAGAAGGTCAGCGCATCGGTGTTGCGCTTCCACGTCGCCAGGTCCTGGCCGCCGCCCGCGCCGTTGAGCAGGTACAGCGTAGGTCGCGGCACAGAGGTGTCACTCGGCCGCAGCACATCGACAGGAAAGGTGGCGTCCATCGCCGCGGAATGAACCCGCAGGCGGACGTTGCGCTCGTCCTGCCACTCGACCCGCTCCACATACGAGCCATCCGACGATTGCGCCGAAGGCCGCACCACACCAGGACTCCGAGCCGGTTCCGCCATCGCGGGAACCGCACCGACGCCGAGCGCGATCGCGGCCGATATCGCCGCCAGTGCCACTCGCCCCCGTATCAAACGTTCCAAGACCCTACCCTTCGACTCTGCGGGCACGGCAACGCCACGGGCCCGGAAAGTTGATCGAGATCCGGCCTGTCCGCGTTACCGCGCAGGCGTCGAATCCGGTTGTCCAGCAGGCATATCAGTCGACGCGCCGCATGCTGACGGTCACCGCCACCTCGAACCCAGGTCGAGCCCGCGCAACGACCTCAGTCACCGACTATCGCGTCGCGATGGGCGTCGAACCGGGCAACCACATCGAGACCCGCCTCGAGCACCGACCCGCGGAGCACCCTCAGGCGACCGCCCGTCGGTCGGATGGGCAGCACCTCGACCTAGCCGGGCACGTCCAAGTGCCCGACGAGTTCGCTCATTTCTTGCTTCGTCGTTGCCGCCCTGGCTGCGAGGTCGATCAGCCGCGTGCCTTCGGGATCGATCACCTGCACGGCCGGCGCGGGCGCGGCGCGCAACCTCGGACCCGCGAGCCTGCTCCGCACCTCGATCGAGGTGTTCGAGCGATCAATGCCCCGATGGGTGGGATCGGCTGCGAAAATCCGCGCTGAACGGGTGTCGGATGATGGGACCTTCCCGATAGGCTCCCCGCTGGAACGAAAGTGAGCGGGAGCATGTCCGAGAAAGAAACGGTCGCACGATGACCAGGCGTGGATGGGTGCTTTTCCTGGCGATGGGCGTCATCTGGGGCGTGCCCTACGCCATGATTCGCGTCGCGGTGCGGGATCTCGATCCGACCGTGGTCGCCTTCGGGCGGACGCTGATCGGGGCAACGATCCTGTTGCCGATCGCGTTGTACAGCAAGACTCTTGCACCGGTGTTCCGGCGATGGCGACCACTGCTGTTGTACACGCTCGTCGAGATCACCGGGCCGTGGTTGTTGATCGGATACGCGGAGACCACCTTGAACAGCTCCACCGTCGGTCTGCTGATCGCCGCTGTGCCGCTGATCGCGGTGGTGATCGTGACGAAACTGGGCCACGATCGCTTCGACGCCCGGCGCACCTTCGGACTCGTCGTCGGCTTCGGGGGCGTCGCCGCCCTCGTCGGTCTGGACGTCGACCTCTCACAGCCTGCCGCCATCGGCGCGATCGCGCTGACCACACTCGGCTATGCGATCGGCCCGATCATCATCAATCGGGCGCTCGCGGATCTGCCGCCGCTCGGCGTGGTCACCGCATCGCTGATCCTGGCCGCCGTGATCTACGCGCCGTTCGCCGGGCTGCGCTGGCCCGCCCGCATCACCACCGACGCCGCGTGGTCGGTACTCGGGCTTGCCGTGATCTGCACGGCCGCAGCGTTCCTGGTGTTCTTCGCGTTGATCAGCGAGGTCGGTCCGGCCCGGGCGACTGTCATCACCTACATCAACCCGGCGGTGGCCATCCTGCTCGGCGTGACCCTGCTCGAGGAACCCTTGACCATCGGAATGGCGATCGGCTTCCCCCTCGTCATTCTCGGATCCATGCTCGGCACCGCACGCACGCGCACCGCAACGTCGGACCAGGACTTGGTGCACGCGGTGCCCGCCACGCCTTTACCTGACAGGTAATCGCCAAAGCCGCAGGCCCCGACAAGGATGGCGGTCGGCACCGTTGCCCGACGCGGTGCGGATCGGAGGACACCTGTCATGACCACTCGCGCCGTAGTAGAGGACTTGCTGGGACGCATAGGATCCGGCGATCCCGAACGAATCGCGCAGCTGTATGCCGACGGCGCGGACTGGAAGCTGGATTGGCCGCAGGACGAGCACGGGCGCAGCGCCACCCCGTGGATTCGGCACAAATCGACGCGTACCGAGGCCGCCGCGCATTTCCGTGAGATCGCCGCGCATCACGTGCCGGAGCAGGCGGACACCCGGATCGAACAGATCCTGATCGACGGCGCACACGCGGTGGTACTGGGCGAGATTCGGCAAACCGCCATAACGACCGGGCGTGCGTACCGCTCGCGGTTCGCGCTGCACCTCACCGTCGAGCACGGCCTCATCACCCGCCATCATGTTTACGAAGACAGCCTCGCGGTTGCAAGGGCTTTCGACACCCCCTAGGTACTCTGCACAGGGTGTTGGATTCGACAGCCGATACGGCCGCCACCCGAGCCGCCTACGACGACATCGCGGAGGTCTACGCGGACTTCGTCAAGGATCAACTCGCCGCGAGCACGTTCGATCGCGCCATGCTCGCGGCGTTCGCGGAACGGGTGCAGGGCATGGGTTCCGGCGTGGTCGCCGATATCGGATGCGGGCCCGGCCGGGTGACAGCGCATCTGACCGATCTCGGGTTGGATGTCTTCGGGATCGATCTGTCGCCGGAGATGATCCGGCTGGCCCGGCAGAATTATCCGCAGCTGCGGTTCGACGAGGGATCGATGGAGCGGCTCGCACTGGGCACGGGCACCCTCGCGGGCATCGTGGCCTGGTATTCGATCATCCATCTACCGCCGCAGCAGGTCCCCGAGGTGTTGACCGAGTTCCATCGGGTACTCGCGGTCGAAGGGCACGCGCTGCTGGCATTTCAGGCGTCCGACGACCCCGATGTGGTGGAACCGTTCGACCACAAGGTGATTCGCGCCTACCGCTGGTCACCGCGACGACTTGCCGGACTGCTGCATGCGGCCGGATTCGTGACCGTCGCGCAGCTGGTTCGGGAACCGGAACCCGGTGAGCGTTTCCAGCAGGCTTATCTGCTGGTAGTCAAGGATCGATGATTCGGCGAACGCGAACCACTCGGGACGGGTAAGTTCGAAGCGTCGCGCAGGGGATTCATGGCCGCGCGGACCCGTACGACAACGTGGTCGATTCACCGAACTAACCACTCTGCTGTCGTCAGGGGGCGACCCACCATGGAACTCATTTCACCGATCGACGCCGTCTTCCTGCTCGCCGAATCGCGTGAGCACCCGATGCATGTCGGCTCCTTGCAATTATTCGAGGCACCCGAGGACGCCGGTCCAGATTTCGCGCAGCTGACCTACGAGAAGCTATCGGCGGACCGGGAATTCCACCCGACCTTCCGCAAACGCCCCGCGACGTGGCTCGGCGCGCCACAGCTGGGCTGGACCCAGGACGCCGACGTCGAGCTCGAATACCATCTCCGACGAGCCGCCCTACCGGCCCCGGGACGATTCGACCAGCTGCTCGACCTGGCCTCCCGTCTGCACAGCACACTGCTCGACCGCCATCGCCCGCTATGGGAGATCCATCTGGTGGAGGGCCTCGGTGACGGGCGCTTCGCGATCTATTCGAAGATGCACCATGCGCTGATCGACGGCGTCGCCGCACAGCGCGTGCTGGCGCGGACGCTGACCACTGACCCGAACTCCGCCGAGACCCGGGTGCCGTGGCACCTACCGCGCTCGAAGCGCCCACCCGAGGCCGCCGCTGTCGGGTCCGGACTGGGCAACGCGGCACGAAATCTGTTGTCGGCAGCCGGTTCCGCGCCTGCGGCAGTGCGGGTTGCCCGTAACGCGCTTGTTCAGCAACAGTTGACGCTGCCGTTCGATGCGCCGCGCTCGATGTTCAATGTGCCCATCGGCGGCGCCCGTCGGTGTGCGGTCCGATCGTGGCCGCTGGAGCGGGTCAAACAGGTCAAGAAGGCGACCGGCTCGACCATCAACGATGTGGTCCTCACCATGTCTGCCGGCGCACTGCGCTCCTACCTTATCGAGCGAAATGCCTTGCCGGACAAGCCGTTGATCGCGATGGTCCCGATGTCGTTGCGGGCGTCCGACGAGGACGAAGACAACGACGGCAACAAGATTTGCGCAACCCTGTGCAACCTGGCCACCGATGTGGAGGATCCGATCGAACGACTCCGGGTGGTCAGCGAGTCGATGCGCCGTAGCAAGGAGGTCTACAAATCGCTGTCGAGCGTCCAGGCCATGGCGCTGTCCGCGGTGATGCTCAGCCCGCTCGCGCTGACCCTGCTGCCCGGCGTCGTCTCCTGGACCAACCCCCCGTTCAATATCGTCATCTCCAATGTCCCCGGCGCGCGCGAACCGCAGTACTGGAACGGCGCCCGCCTCGATGCCACCTATCCGATGTCGATTCCGATGGACGGCCAGGCGGTGAACATCACCCTCACCACCAATGCCGACAATCTCGACTTCGGCCTGGTCGGCTGCCGCCGCAGCGTGCCGCAGTTACACCGCCTGCTCGACCACTTGGAGAACGCGCTGACCGACCTGGAGCAGGCCGCTCGATAGCAGGTCTATCCCAGCAAAACTAGAACGTGTTACTGTCGAATTGTGGTGCACTCGCCAGTCGACGGGGCCGCTGCCGCGCCATGGCGATACTCGCGGTATGCGGCCCATTCGGCCGGTTCAGGGAATCACCTGCCCTGCCGGACTGGAACACGGCAGGGCAACTATGTAACCCGTTCTAGAGCCACTAGGGAGACCAGCACGCCATGCGTACCGAAATCTGCGATCGGCTGGGGATCGAGTTCCCCATTTTCGCCTTCACCCATTGCCGCGACGTAGCGGCCGCGGTCAGCAATGCGGGCGGGCTCGGCGTGCTCGGCGCGGTGGGCTTCACCGCCGAGGAATTGGAAGTAGAACTGGCGTGGCTCGATGAGCACGTGCACGGCGTCTATGGCGTCGACCTGGTCATCCCCTCCAAATACGAGGGCAAGGGCATCGACGGGTTGAGCCCCGAGGAGCTGGAAGCCACACTGGCGGAACTGGTTCCGCAGGGACACCGCGATTTCGCCGAGAAGATCCTTGCCGACCACAATGTTCCGCAGCTGCCCGAGAGCGAACATCACAATCAGCTGCTCGGCTGGACCGCGACCACGGTCGCGCCGCAGATCGAAGTGATCCTGCGCCACCCCAAGGCCAAGCTGGTGGCCAACGCGCTCGGCACGCCGCCGCCAGAGGTCGTGCGGCAGATCCAGGACTCGGGCCGCCTGATCGGCGCGCTGTGCGGCTCGGTGAAGCACGCGCTCAACCACAAGAAGGCCGGCCTGGATTTCGTGGTCTGCCAGGGCACCGAGGGCGGCGGACACTGCGGTGAGATCGCGTCGATGGTGCTGTGGCCGCAGGTCGTCGATGCCATCGGCGATATGCCGATGCTGGCCGCCGGTGGCATCGGTAACGGCCGCCAGGTCGCCGCGGCCATGGCGATGGGCGCGGCGGGCGCGTGGACCGGCTCGCTGTGGCTGACTGTCGAGGAGGCCAACGTGCCGCCCGCGCAGATGCAGACCTACATCGACGCCACCAGCCACGACACCGTGCGCTCGCGGTCGTGGACGGGCAAGCCCTGCCGCATGCTGAAGAACGACTGGACCGAAGCATGGGAGCAGACCGACAATCCCGACCCGCTGCCCATGCCGTTGCAGATGATGGTGGCACTGGACGGCGTAAAGCGCGGGCACCGCTACCCCGAGGCCGCCAAGGACGTGAACTTCAACCCGGTCGGCCAGGTGGTCGGTCAGCTGAACAAAGTGGAGCGCTCAGCGGACGTGGTCGGCCGCCTGATCGAGGAGTACGTGGAGGCGTGCGACCGCCTCAACAAACTCAACGGCGCGCTCTGACCCGCACCGCACCGATGATCACTCCGGCCATTCCGGCCAGGAGCGCTTCGACTCGAGCACCGGGTCGGTGATGCCGCCCCAGCACGCCAGCTGGGCGGCATCCCATCCGGCGAGCTCGGACCCGGCCGCGTAGACGGACTGGAAGAACTCGAGCGCGGCGCCGACCGGATCCGGGGTCAGGCGGGCGGTGTCGTAGGGGTAGTACGCGGCGTGGCCCGACCCGGACGACACCCAGTGCGCCCCGGCGGGCAGCTGCCGATCGGTGAGCCCGGCGGGCTCGGGTGCGGTGTAGGAATAGAACGTCGGTTCGGGGACCTTGTCATCGCCGAACCAGAATCCCGCGCTGATGACCTCGCGCGAGTACGCCTCACGCGTCACCGAATCGACCATCGTGGGCATATCGATCTGCCGCTCGGAGAATCGCTGCACGGCGAGATCGAAAGTGTGCCAGAACAATTGCACTGGGCTGATCTTGCCGGAAAAGGTGGCGCTGAACTCCTCGAGTATCCGCCCGACCTGGCTGTGCACCCGAAATGCCCGCTGGGCCGCCTCGGGGTCGTAATCGGCGTGGTCGGTGTCGTCCTCGAACGGGCGCCCCGCGTCCGGCAGATCGAAGGGATGCGGGTGCGGCAGCACGACATCGATGCCGAGATCACGCAGACCGGTCATCACGTCGCCGTAGAAAGAGGCGACAGACTGCCTCGGCAGATCGATCTCGACCTCGATGCCGCGATCTGTCGCTATCCGCAGCACATGATCGAAAAAATCGAAGGTACAGGCGAATACCGGTCCATTGCGGGCAGAACCGAGCGGGACCGTGGTCCAGCCGCGCGCCGTGAGCCGATAGGTCATATGCCACCAGTGATTGCGCCGGATGCCCTTGGCCAGCGCGACCTTACCGACGACCTGGGCGAACCGGTGCAGCGTCTCCTTGGTGGGGCGCCAGGATGCCAGCGGCAGGGCGGGCAGCGGCTCGACAGCGTCCATATCGAAAACGGTACGACCGATCGAGCAACTACGCTAGAAGATTGCCATTTCCCTCTCCGAATTGGGCAATTGCCATTGATCAGCCCGAATGCCACCCCTTAAGTGTTGCCATATAATTGCTGTACTTGCTTCGCGGGGGGCGCTCCATCCAAGGCGGCCCGGTTACGCACCCTGCCGCTTGCCGACGATCGCGTCCATGATGGCCATCCCGTCGACGCGGGGCTTCGCCCGCTACCGCCCACGCGCGAGACCGACCTCGACGACGCCGCCGGTACACCACCGGCACCGGCACCGGCCCGCAGCCGAATGGCCTGACTGCTACACCTGCCGCACCGATCCCCATACTGGAAGCCGCTCTCCTGCATGCCGGGTGGCGAGTGCTCGATTCTGAAGATCGTTGAGAGGCCGATATGTCTTTGTGCACCAATCCCGATTGCGCAGGCGCAAGCCATGATTCGCACGTGTGTCCGAACCGGGACAGCACCGATGCGCCGCGCGGCAGGAATCTGGCGATACTCGGCGTGCTCGCCCTGATGATCATCACCGCGCTCGTGCTGGCCGCGGGCGCGGTGGCGGACCGGTGAACCCGGCCGGCGTGACGACCGCGCACTAGCGCGGCGCTATTGGACCTTCCACTGCGCGGCCGAATCCCAGTCGTAGCGCACGCCGGTCAGCTTTTCACTCAGTCGCCACATCCTTCTCGCCGCCGAGCGGCTGTAGGCCATCGGGTGTCGCAACGTACGCCTCGGATAGCCCGCGAATTCGAATCCCGGTCCCAGATAGGCGTTTCCGGGCAGATCCGGGATGGTGGCCGCGTAGAGCTGCGGCAACGCACCCATCCGGTCGGACTGGGCGAGTGCGAACAGAATGGCCTGCGGGATGGCGGCCACGATGCCCGCAGCGCCCTTTTCGCCGTTCCGGTCGTAGAGATGGGTCGCCGATAGGCCCGGGTGCGCGGCGACGGCGCGCAACCCGGTGCCCGCGGCACGGGCCCGGCGATCGAGTTCGGCGGTGAAGAGCAGGTTGGCCAGCTTCGACTGGCTATAGGCGGGCCAGCGCAGGTAGAACCACCGCCAGTTCGGGTCCAGCCAGTTGATCAGACCTCCCCAGGCAGCCACCGACGAAACGGTCACCACCCGCGGTCGCTGCGCCCGCAGGAGTGCGGGCAGTACGGCGCCGGTGAGCGCGAAGTGGCCGAGATGATTGGTGCCGAACTGGGCATCGAAGCCGTCGGCTGTCTGCCCGCGTGGCGTCGCCATCACCCCCGCGTTGTTCACCAGTAGATCCAGCCGCTCGACCGTGGCGTCGAGCTGCGCGCCCGCCCGCCGCACCGAGGCGAGATCGGCCAAATCCAGTAGCAGCACTTCGGGTTTCGGCCCGGTGGCCACCGCGCTCACTACGTCCGACGCCGCCGCGGCCTTCTGCTGGTCACGACAGGCCAGCAGGACTCGGGCGCCCTTGCTCGCCAAGGCTTCCGCGGTGCGCAGGCCCAGACCGCTGTTGGCGCCGGTGACTACGACGGTCTTCCCCAACTGGTCGGGAATATCGGCGACGGTCCAGCGGCGCGGGAGAATTGTGTTGTACACCGACATATCAGGTGATCAATCCTGGCTCAGACAGTTGACCGGACGGTATTCGTCGAGCAGGGGCGTCAAGCCGTTGCCGCGTGCGCGTCGTCCGCATGACCCGCGTCCGCGTCCGCGCCGTCGAGCAGTTCCTCGAACTTGGCGACCACCTTCTCGTGGTACATCCCGAACAGATCCTCGAACAGCGCGAGCTGCGCCTCCGACGGCCCGGAACCGGTGTCCCACACCGCTACGAGCGCCCGCCACACCAAGACGTGCAGGTCCGCGGCACCCGCGAAATAGGCCTCGATCGCCTCGGGCACCTCGAGCACCATCTCGCCGATGGAGTTCAAAATGGCCCGCTGCATGCTCAGCCCGAGCACTGTCAGCAACTTGCGCACCAGTGCGACCTCGATCGCAAGAATCTGGCGGAAATCCGGAACCTCCAGCCGGGCAAGCGCTTCCAGCCGGTCGATATCGGCCTTCAATTCGGCCGGATCGATCTCCTGTTCGCTACCGGTGTAGGCGAGCAGCGCCTCCATCACGATCCCGCGTTCGACCTCGACGATGTCGCGGAACATTTCGATCGCGGTATCGGGCATCGGAATGGAGAACCGGAACAAGTGCCGGTACACATCAATGCCGCCCGCCTCCCGGACGTCACGGATGGTGAACCCCTTACCCCGCCGTGCTTCGACGAATCCGTACGACTCCAGCCGCCCCAGCGTCAGCTGCGCGGTCGCGCGATTCATGTCGAATTCCTCCGCGACCTGACGGACCGACGGCATCAAATCCCCTGGCTGATACTCCCCCGCGGCAACCCGGCGTGCCAGCTCATCGGCAACGTCGGCGACTACCGTCTGGGATCCCATCGAATGCCACCTTTCGACTCGGTTCCAATACGTCCCAGACAGTCTAAGCCCTTCCTATCCCTGGCTGCACCTGTGCGAGACTGATCTGCGCACAGTATGAGGTGAGTCATGACCATTCGACGAGGCAACCATCCCCAGGAGAGCGAATCCGCCGGTAGGCGCACACGCCTTTTCGCGACAGGGTCGAATGGCAAACCCCCGGTTCGCAAAGCGGTTCGCAGTGCGAAACTCGCGACGTTGCCGGTAGCCTACGCGGGTAGGCAGGCCGCGGGCGTCGGCAAGCGCGCGCTCGGCAGGTCGGCGAGTGAAGTGAACCGGGACATCCAGTTGCGCACGGCCCAGCACATTTTCGAGGTGCTCGGCGAGCTGAAAGGTTGCGCCGCCAAACTCGGCCAGCTGCTGGCGATCTATGAGCTGGCCCTGCCGCCCCAGATCGCCGAGCCCTACCGCATCGCATTGAGCAGGCTGCAGGATTCCGCGCCCGCGATGCTGCCGTCGAGCGTGCACGCGGCGATGGCGGCGAGCATGGGCGAGAACTGGCGTTGGTATTTCAGAGAATTCGACGACCGCCGCGCGGCCGCCGCATCGCTCGGCCAGGTTCATCACGCAGTGTGGCGCGACGGCAGACCGGTCGCGGTCAAGGTGATGTATCCCGGCGGCCGACAGGCGATCGAGAACGATCTGGAGCAGTTGCGCCGAATCTCAACTCTGGCAGGCGTTTTCCTGCCCGGCGCCGACGTCGAGGCCGTCACCGAGGCGATCTGCGCCTGTGTGCGTGCCGAACTCGACTATGCGGCGGAGGCCCAGAACCAGCGGGTGTTCGCCGCGGAGTATGCCGAGGATCCGGACATCTACATTCCGCGGGTAATCGAGCAGTGCGGCGATGTGCTCATCACCGAATGGCTCGACGGCACTCCGGTTCCGCGCGTCATCGCCGCAGGCGCGCAGGCCGAGCGCGACCGAGTCGGGATGCTGATGGTGCGATTCGTGGCGTCCGGAGCACTGCGCACCGGCCTGCTCTATGGCGACCCCCATCCGGGAAATTTCCGCATCCTGCCCGATGGCCGCCTCGGGGTCGTCGATTTCGGAGCCTGCTCGGCGTGGCCGCCCGATGGCTTCGAAGAACTGGCATCGGACTATTGCCACGCCCTGTTCAACGGCGGCCCACCAGAGTTGGCGGCGGCGGCCCGACGCCACGGATTCGTCCAGGCCGGGCGCGAATTCGACGTCGAGGCCCTCTTTGCCCTTGTCGTGCCGTGCACCGAACCGTTCAAACACTCGACCTATCGCATGACCACCCCGTGGCTGCGCAAGCAGGTGCTGCGGGTGACGAATCCCCGGCTGTCCAACAGCGTTCGGCAAACGACCATGCCGCCGTATTTCACGCCGTTCGCGCGTTCGGCACTCACGTTGATCGGCGTGCTGTGCCAGCTCGGGACCGAGGGGGCCTTCCGCGCCGAGGTCGGACGCTGGATGCCGGGGTTGCCTGTGGCGTTCGTCCCGCCCGCGCCCGACGGGCCGCCGGTGGACCTGGCCGCGGTGCGCAGGCAGCGGGCCGACACGCGGTCCGTCGGCTGACTTCGCCGCCCGCGCCCGGCTCGACCGAAGATCCGATCCCTTACCGCCTGTATCGTCTCAGACAGATATTTGTCGTCGCGATTCCGCGGGGTGGTCGACTGGTCGCAGCCGCGTACCCGCCCGCTTGGACGAACCGACCGATCCGTATCGCGACCGGCCGGCGGATCACTCAGCGCGACAACCACTCCCGCCACTGCGGAGCAACGGCCGCGGCCAGCTCGTCGTAGCCCTCCGCCCCGGGGTGCGCGCCGTCACCCTCCCGGACTTCACGCATCCACACCGCGTTTTGACGCAGCTGCTGATGGATCCGGACATACGGAATCCCTTCGGCCACACAGATTTCCGCGAATCGCTCGTCGAGCGCGGCGGTGCGGGCATTGTGTTCGACGTCGTCGATCGGCGGCGGTGCGACCATCAGCACCGGCCAGCCGTGCCCGGCGGCCTGTCGCAGGAGCGCACCGAGGTTGGCGGCAGACTGGTCCGACGTCACCCGGCACTGCCCATCCACCTGCATGGTGTCGTTGACGCCGAAGGACAGCACGATCCTGGCGTCGGTGCCCTGCGGCAGTCGCTGGACGCACTCGGCCAGGAAGCGCGCACGGACATCCGTGGATGTCTGCCCTCGCACGCCCAGGTTGTAGCTGACGATCGGGATCCCGTCGGCGTGGGCCTGGGTGGCGAGACGGCCCGCCCACCCCAGACACCGCGGGTCGCCGACCCCGGCGACGAACGAATCACCGACGAAACACACACGAAGGTCACGACTCACGGTGCGATCCTCGCAAGCCCGACCAACCAGCGCGCACCGGGGTACGGGCAGGCAATAAGATCGCGGGTGGTTCATCAGGGAGGGATTTGATGTCGACAGGGGAAGCGCTGCACGCTGCGTCGACGGCGCCGCCATGGTTCGTGGAGCTGTTCGCCCACCGGCGCTGGATTCGCCGCGCCGGACCGTTTCCGCACGTGTACGCGCGGGATGTGTTCGTCCCAGAGTTCTTCCAGCGGTTGACCGAGGAATTCCAACGCGTGCTTCGGCAGCAACCGGAGGCGTTCACACAGGTCACCGACGGATACAGCGCGAGCGGAGTGCCGCTGACAACACTGCGCGACGGGCCACTCGCGCTGTTCCTTTCGCGGGAGTGGCACGACCTGATCGCCGCAGTCGCGGGTGTCGCGACGACCGGAGACGTGGAGGGGTCACTGCACCACCACCCCGCAGGCAGTCCGGGCGGGTGGCCGCACAACGACCTGAACCCGGCCTGGTTCGCAGGACCGGCGCCGGAACCCGGCGAAATACGGACGCCCGACGGCACGGTCGACCTGAAGACCGGCGCCAGGGATTCGGCGATCACCGCCCGGGAAACCGTGCGCGCGGTGGCCGTGCTGTTCTACCTCGGCAACCCGGGGTGGGTCGCGGGCGACGGCGGGGAGACGGCGTTGTACGAGCACATCGCGGGCAGCAGCCCGATGCCGGCGCTGACCATTCCGCCGCTGGACAATTCCATGGTGCTTTTCGAATGCACGCCGCGGTCGTGGCATACCTTCGTCGGCAATAATGCCGCCGCCCGCAACAGCGTGGTGATGTGGCTGCATCGGCCGAAAAGCGATGCGGTGCAACAGTGGGGAGGAGACCGCATTGCGCAGTGGTGATTTCGCACGCGAGGAACGCAGGGTGTGCCTGCTCACCGGTGCGGGCGGCAGGCTCGGCGACGCCTTCTGCCAGGCGGCCTACACCGAGTACGACATCGTCGCGGTGTGCCGCACCCGGATTCCGGCCGCACCCTCGCAGCACGAATGGTTCGTCGACCCGTTCGCACCGGAAATACCGGTGCCGGAGAATGATGCGCGGATCTTCATGGTCCGGTCCGATCTGACCGAGCAGGGCGAGGTCGAGCGGGTCGTCGACCTCGCCCTCGCGCGGTTCGGGCGGGTGGACCTGCTTGTCAACAACGCGGCCCACAGCAGCTGGCAGCCGCGCGGCATTGTCGACGGCGATACCGCGCTGGAAGAATTCGAGCCCCATTTCGCGGTCAATGTCGGTGTGCCACTGCGATTGTCGGCACGATTGGCGCAGCGCTCATGGATACACGCCGGGGACGAGAACCGCAAACGCAACCGCAATATCGTCAATGTCTCCAGCATCGCGGGTTCGGAGGTATTCCCCGGTGGACAGGCGCTCTACGCGGCATCCAAGGCCGCGCTCAATCAACTGACACGCCACCTGGCCGCCGAGTTCGACGAGTTCGGCGTGCGAGTGAATGCGATCGCACCCAACAGCTTTCCCTCGACCGTGCCGACCGAGCAGGTCCTCCAGTCGATTGTCGAGCTCGACCAGGGCACCATGACCGGCGGCGTGTTCGGCGTCGGCGGCGGGCCCGAGAGCTCGACCGGCGGCAGGCACTCGCGTGCGGGCGACCGGCCGAGCTGAGGCCCGATTCGACCGCTACTCGGACGAATTCGATGCCAGGCCGGTGATCTGCTCCGACATCGCCCACAGCCGCTGTGCGAAGTCCGGGTCCACCGCTTGCTTGTTGCTCGGCGCTTCCTCTTTGAAGCGATGGAAGTACTTACCGTTGAGCGACTCGGCGTCCACGACCGTCGCCAACCGCACCAGGGGATCCGCGCCCTTGTCCGGCCGGATGAAGAAGGGCCGCGACAGCGGCGAACGGATCAGCGCGCCGAGGCCGAGCGGCGCGTTGTCGTACACGTGGGTCGCCACCACACCGGGATGGAAAGCCGCGGTGACCAGGCCGGTGCCCTCGGTGCGGCGAGCGAGTTCCCTGGTGAACAGGATGTTCGCCAGCTTCGACGCGGCGTAGGCGCCCAATTGGTTGAACGAGCCGGTCGAGGCGTTGACGGTGTCGAGGTCCAGCTTCGCCATCCGATAGGTCGTGCTCGCGGTGTTGATCACTCGGGCCCGCGATTGCACGAGGCGCTCACGCAGCAGGGCGGTCAGCAGGAACGGTGACAGATGGTTGACCTGGAAGGTCAGCTCATTGCCGTCGTCGGTGACGATCCGTTTCGCCCAGGCGCCGCCGGCGTTGTTGGCGAGCACATCGATGCGTTCGTATCGGTCGAGCAACTGCTCGGCGAGCTTGCGCACCTCCTCGAACCTGGCGAAGTCGGCGAGAAACGCTGCCGCGCCGACCCGCTGCGCCACTTCGGCGGTCCGCTCGGGTGAGCGACCGACGACCGCGACGGTGGCGCCGCGCGCCACCAGTTTCGCGGCCGCCTCCGCGCCGATGCCGGAGCTCGCGCCCGTCACCACCACGGTCTTACCTGCTAGATTCTGTTCCGGCCCTGCCATTGTTGCCCTCCGAGCGTCGGGTGCGGCGCCCGGACGAGCGTCCGGCTGCCGTCTAGCCGACCTGATCGTCTTCGGATCGCGCGGATTCGGCAAGACCCGACGCGCCCGAGTAGTGCGCGGCGATCTCGTCGCTGGTGGTCAGCCACACCCCGGGATGGTTCACCACGTACTCGAGCGCCTGGTCCAGGTACTTGCTGCGGAACGCCTGGCCGATGACGAACGGATGCAACGCCAACGCCATCACGCGGCCGCTGGTCGCCGAGTCGGCGTAGAGCTGGTCGAGCTGATCGGTGACGATCTGCACGAAATCCGGCCCCGGCGTGCTCTTGCCGACGAAGATGTTGATGTCATTGAGCTCCACCGAATACGGCACGTTCAACAAGCCGGGCACCTTCGTTCGGTACGGCTGGTCGTCATTTGTCCAGTCCAACGCGTAACTCAACCCGAGTTCGGTGAGCAGCTCCGGAGTGCGGAAGGTCTGGGTCAGCGCGGGCCCCATCCAGCCCTGCGGTCTGCGGCCCGTTGCTTTCTCGATGGTCTCCACAATGTCGGTCAGGTATGCGCGCTCCTCCTCGACCGACACCTCGGCCTGGAAGATCGAATTGTTCTTACCGTGCGCGAGCCATACCCAATCCCGGGCCCGCCCCGCCTCGATGATCTGCGGATTATGTTCGGCGACATCGGAATTGAGCAGCACGCTGGCGCGGATCCCGTGGCGATCGAGGGTCTCGAGCACCCGCCAGAACCCGACCCGCGGCCCATAGTCTCGCCACCCGTAGTTCAGCGGATCGGGTGTCAGCCCGGCAGTCCCGGCGAAGATGCTGGTCGAAGGCCGATCGACCTGGTAATGCTCGACATTCAGGCCGACATAGAAAGCGACGCGCGCATCACCCGGCCAGTGAATCGGCGCACGGTCGACGATCGGGCTGTAGTCGAAGAGTTCGTTGTCCATGCGTCCATGCTCGAACTTCACATCAATGTGAGATTCAACCGGAAATTCAGTGAGCTGGCCCACACCATGCGGTGGCGGCCCTGGACAAGCTCGAAAACCCTAATGCACTGGTGTGTATCGTGCGGCGAGCGCAATAGCTGATCTCGCCAGTACATGGGTAGCTCACCGGGTACGTCCAGAACTCAGCTTGCCGTTAACCGCCGGCCCGCAACGGTACGTTGAGCGCACCCCACGACCGGCAAAAGACGCGGAGAGGCGGAGCATGCGAGTCGACGGGCGGGAAATCCCGGTCACGGGCAGCTTGCTGCAACCGCTGATTCGGCGGACCAGTGACATCATCCGTGTCGTACTCGCGACACTGTGGGTCGGTGTCGTCGTCGCTGCCTCGGTGATCACCCGGCCGGAATGGCTGGCTCTGGAACGTTCGGTATCGAACATCGTCGGGTTCCTCAACCCCGACCAGTCCAATCTGGTGTATCTGGTCTACGGCATGGCCATTCTGGCACTGCCGTTCGCGATCCTCATCGAGTTGATCATCGGCAGGCAGTGGAAGCTCTTGGCCGGCTATGCCGCAGCAGGTCTCGTTGCCGGACTACTGCTATCGATCACCGGGACGGGCCTTTCGGCGCCTAGATGGCACCTACAGGTGTCCGACCGGCTCGATACCTTTCTTTCCCAGTTCCTCGACGACCCGCGCTGGATCGCCATGTTGGCAGCGGTACTCACCGTATCCAGTCCCTGGCTGCCGACCCGGCCGCGACGCTGGTTGTGGTTCCTGCTGTTGGCCTTCGCGCCGATCCATCTTGTGGTCAGCACCGTGGTGCCCGCACGGGCGATGTTCGGGCTTGCGGTCGGCTGGCTGGTCGGCGCGGTGATCGTGCTCGTGGTCGGTACCCCCGCGCTGGAAGTTCCGCTCGAAGCGGCGGCACGGGTACTGGCAAAGCGTGGGCACACGGTCACCGCGTTCACCGTGGTGCACCCGGCCGGGCAGGGCCCGCTGGTGCTCGCGGCCGCTGTCGAGGGCCCAGAGCGCGAACTGATCGTCGAGATGTACGGCAAAAACCAGCGCAGCTTCGGAGCGCTGCGCCAGGTGTGGCGCTGGCTCACCTTCCGCACCAGCGAAACCGCGGCATTACACGGATCCATGCACCGGGCCGTCGAGCATCGCGCACTGATGGCGATCGCGGCGGGGGACCTCGAACTGTCCTCCGTCACACCGGTGGCTGTCACCGCCCTCGACCGCGGCTGGATGTTGTACTCGCACACCGTTGCGCGCGGCACACCGATTGCCGAACTCTCCGGCGATGTGCTGGCGTCGGTGTGGAATTCGCTCGACACGCTGCATCGCGGCCAGATCTCGCACGGCGATCTGCGGCCCGCCGAGATCCGCATCGAAAACGACCGCGCGGTGTTCAGCGGATTCGCCAACGCCGAATTCGGCGCGTCCTTGAAACAGCGGCAATCCGATGTCGCGCAACTACTGGTATCGACAACCGCGATCTTCGGCAGGGAACCCGCGGTGCGGGCCGCCATCGATACCCTCGGCGAACAAGAGGTGGTGACCTCTGCCAGCCGATTGACCAAGTCCGCCATGCCATCCGGGATCAAGAAGTCGGTCCCGGACTGGAAGGCGGCCATGTCCTCGGCACGCGACGAGGTGCGCAGGCAAACCGGGCACGACAAGATCGAGGCCGAGCAGATCACCCGGTTCAGCCGCAACCAGATCATCCAACTCGCGCTGCTGATCGCGCTGGTGTATGTCGCCTACCCGTTCGTCAGTGCGGTGCCCACGTTCTTCACGCAGCTGACGACAGCCAATTGGTGGTGGGCGCTGCTCGGGTTGGCCACCTCGACCCTGACCTACCTCGGTGCTGCGGGGGCGCTGTGGGCCTGCGCATCCCGGTTGGTCAGCTTTCGCAATCTGGCGATCATGCAGATTGCCAATACCTTTGCCGCGACGACAACGCCTGCCAGGGTGGGCGGTCTCGCGCTGAGCGTGCGGTTCCTGCAGAAGGGCGGACTCGGCGCGGTCCGTGCCACCGCCGCGGTCGCCTTGCAGCAGGCGGTGCAGGTGATCACCCACATCAGCCTGCTCACCATCTTCAGTATCGCGGCCGGGACCTCGGCGAACCTCTCCCATTTCGTGCCGAGTGCCACGGTGCTGTATCTGATCGCCGGCGTCGCTATCGGCATCGCGGGCACCTTCATGTTCGTGCCGAAACTGCGTCACTGGCTCAATACGTCGGCGCGCCCGCAAGTGCTGGAGGTGCTCGGCGAGCTCGCCGCCCTGGCTCGCGACCCGAAGCGGTTTTCGGTGATCATTCTCGGCTCCGCTGCGATCACTCTCGGTCAAGCGGGAGCGCTGTGGGCCAGCGTCGAGGCCTTCGGCGGCGGCGCCAGCTTCGTGGCGGTCACCATCGTGACGATGATCGGCGGCACGCTCGCCTCGGCCGCGCCGACTCCCGGCGGTGTCGGCGCGGTGGAAGCCGCGCTGATCGTCGGCCTCCAGGCATTCGGCTTGCCCGCGAGCATCGCGGTTCCCTCGGTGCTGCTCTACCGCGTCCTGACCTGCTGGCTTCCGGTGTTCTGCGGCTGGCCCACCATGCGCTGGCTGGCCGCGAAAGACATGATCTGAATTCGCGGACCTGCACTGCCGAAAAGTTGGCAGCCGATGGACAGCTTTCGGCGAACTTGCCCAGCCTGTTCAGCCTATTGCACTGCACAACAGCATGTCTCACAAAACATCTCGAAGCGGGGAGAAAGAATTCGCGATCGGCGCTACTGCTGCGACAGGTCCGATGATCGGACTCGCACCCGGCGCGAATGCCTCGCCGATCGAAACTTACAGCCCTTCAATTGATTCCGATTTCCAAGCCGTCGACTCCCGTGCGAACAATCCGAGTACGCCTATAGCGGATATAACTTCACCAGGGTCGAACAACTGCACCGGTGGCGGCCGAACATTGCTGGTACACGTCAGGCAGTTCCCTGATGGCGAACACCGCATCCCCGTCGGTACCACCGAAGACATCGGCGGTGCGGGCGACGACGGGCCGGGCACTGTCGTCGTTCCCAGCGGCCAATGACCAATGGTCGCTGGTGACGGCTTTCCACACCCGCCGACCGGAACTGAATCGGACCCGCTGCCACCTCGTGGCCACGTGCCGCGGATCCGGGCTAGGCTGAGCCCGTGGTGGACGCAGAACCCGACGTCAGACCGGAGTCCCCGCGGCGACGGGGGTACTCGAGATGGATAAAGTGGCTGCTCGGCACCGCACTTGTAGCGATCTTGGTCGCCGAGGGCATCATTCTTTGGCCCAGCCTGCATGACTCGTGGCGGCAGCTCATCGGCGTGAAATGGTATTGGGTAGCGTCCGCGATCTGGGCAGAAGCAGTGTCTTTCAGCGGATTCGCCCGGGTCCAGAAGCAACTACTCCACTCCGCCGGCGTCGAGGTCAGTCAACGCAAATCTTTGGCCGTCACCTACACGGCGAATTCTATATCGGCAACACTTCCCGCCGGTCCGATCTTCTCGATGGCCTTTATCTACCGGAATACCCGACGCTGGGGCGCGAGCCCATTGGTGGCGTCTTGGCAACTGGCAATTTCGGGCGTAGTCGCTGCGGCAGGCTTAGGCCTACTCGGACTCGGGGGCGCCCTACTGGGTTTCGGTTCCATCAGTCTCGTCACCCTGACATTTTCGCTTGCGAGTGTGGTCGCCCTGGTCTGGGCTGGGCATTATGCCGCTACCCATACCGATGCACTGGAAAGCACGCTCCGGAAAATTATCGGGAAAATCAACAAAATACGCAAAAAGCCCGAAGATAGGAGCATGGCGAGAGTCCGCGAGATTCTCGGCCAGCTGGAATCGGTAGACCTGAACCGACGAGACGGGCTACTGACGCTGGTCTGGGCCATACTTCATCGCACCGGCGATGTCGTTTGTCTGGCCTTCTGCTGTTATGCCGTAGGCGCAAATCCGAACTGGGCCGGACTGATGGTCGCTTTTGCGGCGGGCAAAGCCGTCGGCACCGTGCCGTTCATACCGGCGGGCCTCGGATACGTTGAAGCAACCTTGATTTGGGCCCTGACAGCCGCGGGTATGCCACTATCCCAAGCGGTACCCGCAGCAATTATCTACCGGATGATCAGCTTGATTCTGGCGGCTGTTCTCGGCTGGATCATCTTCCTCGTATCGTTTCGCACGCTTCATGAACAAGCCGACCTCGACACCGAGATCGACGCGGAATTGGGTGTCGGCACCCCAGCCCCGCGTGATCTCGAATGACCTCCACTGCGCGCTGAAAATAGCTTCCAGCGACGAATCACACGTTTTTGACCGCGAGCAGCACTCCGGTCGCCGGTTCGACCGTGGTGAAATCCACCGTCCGGAAGCCCGCCGCCAGCAGAGTTTCCCGGTAGCGCCGAATATCAATGGCCGCCAATGGGTCTGCCTGATGCCCGACCGCGGCGTCGTCGTGGGTGCGGTGCCCGGCATACCGGGCCATCCCCTTGACTACCGCCCGCAACATGCGGCCGTCGGTGTCGGTATCGGCGAGCAGCAGTCGGCCGCCCGGCCGCAGGACACGGAACATGTGCGCGATCGCGGTGTCGCGTTGCGTCTGCGGGATGTGGTGCATCACGAAGGTGCAGGTCACCACGTCGACCGAGGCGTCAGCCAGCCGTAGCGACTGGGCGGGGCCGAGCTCGAATCGACAGTTCGAATCTCCACGGGTGCGTTCGGTCGCGTATGCGATCATCTGCGGCGACGGGTCGACACCGAGCACTCGGCCGCTGTTGCCGACCCGGGCCGCGAGGGCGCGAGCGAGATCGCCTGGCCCGCTCCCGATATCGAGCGCATGCTCACCGGGCACAGCGCCGGTCAGCGCGACGAGACGGGCATTGAGCGCCCGGCTCCTGCCGAGTAGGAATGCGGTCTTGAAGGCACGGTAGCTACGTGGCTTGGTCAGCAGGACGCCGACATCGTTGTCATCGCGAGAATGGGTAATGGCAGACTGTTGTTCGTTTCGGGTCATGTGTTCATGATCTGAAGGAACTGCCAGATCGACCAGAAGCAAAACGGCGGAATCGGTTCCGTTCGGGACGGATTCCTGCCTTCTGTTCGGAAGGCCACGCCATCGGGAGGCCCTATGCACGGAATGAAGCTATGAGCGACAGCAACGATCGCCGGGTCAGGCGGACCAAGAGCCAGCTACATCGCGCCCTGATCGAACTGATGCTGGAACACGGCTACGACCGGATCTCTGTGCGGGATATTTTGCAGCGCGCCGACGTCGGGCGATCCACATTCTATGCCCACTTCCGCGATAAAGACGATCTGCTGCTGGTGAGCAGCACCGAATATCTGCGGGCGGCGGTGGCGGCCTGTCGCACCGGACGCGACACCGCGCCGCTGGCGCCGGTCTTCACGCTTTTCCGTCTCGCTGCCGAAAATCGCGAGGTGTACGAAGCGATGCTCGGGCGCAAGAGCAGCGCGGTGCTGCTGCATGCGACCCGGCGCATGGTCGCGGCCATTCTCACCGAGCAGCTGTCCAAACGGCTGGATATGGACGACAAAGAGCTCGCCACCACCGTGACATTCATGTCGTGGGGTGTGGTCGGCCTGCTCGGCGCGATCGCCGATACCGAATCACCACTTTCGGCGACCGAGGCGTATCAGCGCTTCGAGCAACTGATCGGTCCCGGCCTCGTCGGGCGAGTGCGAGTGGTGCCACCGGCCGACGACTCGAAGGTCACCGACGTGGAGTCAGTTGCCGTACTGCGCAGTCTCGGGGCGCTCGATCAGTAGCGTGTGCGCGATCCCGTCGGCCACCGGGCGGTGCCTGATGCCCTTGGGCACGACGAACATTTCTCCCGCGCGCAATGTGACGGGCTCCCGTCCCGCCAGTTCGATGCGGAAAGACCCGTCCCAGCACAGGAAGAGTTCGTCCTCGTCGTGGTGGTGCCACGGGAACTCGCCCGCCAACTGAGCGACCCGAACCACGGTGTCGTTGACGACGGCCAACTCGCGCTGTTGAAACGGCCCGGGCAGGTCCGCGATGGCCGCCGTGATCGAAACGGACCCGGTGGTGCTTGCTGCTGTCATGGGAACCATCGTCGAGCCGTCCGGCAACCCGATCCAGCGCCAATTTCGGCATAATTGGTTTGCCTATGGATCCAATCAATGTGACGAAGCGACTCGGCCGCTGGTCAGCGGGGCGCGGCCCGCTGTACGCCCTACTCGCCGCGGGACTACGCCGTCTGATCGATGACGGTGAGCTGTCCCCCGGCGCGCCGCTGCCGCCGGACCGGGCCCTCGCCGCCGCACTGGCGGTCGGGCGGAGCACCGTGGTCGCGGCCTACGACTTGCTGCACGACGAAGGACGGATCGTGCGACGGCAGGGCAGCGGCACCCGGGTAGCAGGGCCACCCCAGGTGAACCCGCCGGGAACCACGAGCGAGCCGATGTTCCTCGACCTGCTCGAACCGCGATCGGATGTCATCTCGCTTGCCTGCGCGGCACCGGACCGGCCGCCCACCGAGCTGACCGAGTCCTACGCGGCGATACTGCCCGCACTGTCCGCAACCACCGATGACATCGGCTACTACCCCGCTGGTCATCCCGTGCTGCGCCGCGCAGTCGCCGAGTACTACCGCGGACGCGGGGTGCCGACCGAGCCCACACACATTCTCGTCACCACCGGTGGCCAACAAGCACTTTCGCTGCTCGCGAGGGCATATCTCCGCCCGGGCGATCGAGTACTCGTGGAAGCACCCACCTATCCCGGCGCCTTGGAGGCCTTCCGAGAGCAGGCTGCGGTCCTGTCCGGGTTGCCCTCCGGGCTGGACGGATTCGCGGCGGCGGTGCGTGAGCACCGTCCGGCAATCGCCTACGTGATCCCTACCTTCCAGAACCCGACCGGCGCGGTGCTGTCCACCCTCGCACGTCGCCGACTCGCGGAAACCGCTGCCGTCGAGGGCATTCCGCTGATCGATGACGAGGTTCTCGCTGAACTCGGCTTTCCCGGTCACCAGACACCCCCACCGCTCGCCGCCTTCGCGGACACTGTGATCACCATCGGCTCGTTGAGCAAAAGTGTGTGGGGTGGACTGCGTGTCGGATGGATACGCGCGGCCGCACCCGTCATCGCCAAACTGGCCAGGATCCGTGCGGTGCACGACCTCGGCGGCAACCTACCCGCCCAGCTCGCCGCCGCGGAGTTGCTGCCGCGCCTCGATGACCTGCTGCACAGGCAAGCGCCCGAGCGCAAGATGCGCCACGACTATCTGCGCGGCGAGCTGGCCCGCCGCCTCCCCGACTGGTCAGCGCCCCAGGTCGAGGGTGGCCAGACCCTGTGGATCCGCCTGCCCTACGGCGACGGCGCCTCCTTCGCGCAAGCCGCACTGCGCCACCGTGTTTCGATTTTGGCGGGCAGCGGACTCGACGCGTCCGGCGGTTCCGAGAGCGCGCTGCGAATCCACTTCCTGCACCCACCGGAAACCCTCAGCAGGGCCGTCGATCGCCTGGCCGAGGCCTGGCGCACCTACCGGCCACCGTCCCGACCCGCCGTCGCGCCACCCGCACTCGCGATGTAGCGACGGCGGCAGGCACATCCGGGTCAGGTCGCGCGCAGCCCGATCACCAGGCTGTCCTTCGAACAGATCGAGGGCGTCGCTGCGTCGGGCTGGGCATTGCACCGCCAGCCCTCGACAGTCATGACATCCGAATCACTCACTGTGGTCACGTATTTCGTCGCGACGGTGATCGCCTCGGCGCAACCGACGCGGCCCGCGGAGGACCCGACGGCAATGACGGTGCGGGTGGCACCGCCCGCATTCGCGACCGGGCCACAGTTCACGTCTTCGACGGTGTCACCTGGGCTCGGCGCGGGCGGCTCGTCCTGGTGGACCGGCTGCGGGTCTTTGCCCGGATCGATGGTCCGAACCGGCGTCGGCGCGGGCGGTGGCGGGGTAGCGGGGCCCGCATTACCGCGCAGTCCGATGGTGCGGCCCTGGTTGAAACAGATGTGCGCAACGACAGCGTCGGGCTGCGGTTCACAGGTCCAGCCGCCGACGGTGGTGGCGTCACCGGTGCGCGGAATGCCCACGTAGTCGGAAGCAACCGTGATCGCCTCGATGCAGCCGGCCCGGCCCGCTTCGGAGGCGAAGGCGATAACATCGGCGGTCGCACCGTTCGCGGCGTTGATAGCGCCGCAGTCGACGTCGGCCAGCGCAGCGGGCGCCGGGGCAGGCGGATACGCCGGACTCGGCGGCGGCAACGGCGCCGCGCTCGGTCCGGTCAGGTTGGCTACCGTGGTCGGTGCGGTCAGGTCGGCTACCGTGGTCAGTGCGGGCAGGGATGTCGTCGCAGGCGTGGCAGCCGCGGGGGTGCCGTGCGCCGAATGATCCGACCTGTCGTCGCCACACCCGGTTGCGCCGGCTACTACCGCCAGCGCGGTTGCGGCAAGCACCATGAGATGAGTCGAGTTCATCGAAGGGTCTCCTGATCTGGAAACGAACCTGCCGAATCGGCGCGCGCTCACCGTCATCTATATGTAGCTGCATAGTTGCCAGTGTCATTGAAACACAGCAGCGACCGCTTGTTCGCGTTTCGAACGAGGGGACCGGAGGCAATCAGCTCGGATCGATCAATGCCAGCGCCTGATCCCTGGTGAGGCATCCTGCTGTGGTCAGTCCAAGATTTGCCACTGCGGCCGCGCCTGCTTCTGGGGTCGTCGCGGCGACGCAGTCCGTGACCGGATGAACAGTGAAGCCTAGATCGGTACCGTGGCGGGCAGTTTGCTCGACCGTGAGATTGGTGGCGACGCCGGTAATGAACAGGGTGTCGATTCTTTGTTCGCCGAGCCAGGCGGGCAGCTTGCTGCCCGCGAGGCCGGAGAGCTTCTGATTGTCGAAGACGACGGTCGGCTGTTCGATCATCTCCGGAATGAGCTGGGCACCTGGCGAATCCGGGCGAAAGTCGGTCTGCGCCGCGCCGACCGAGCGCATGAACCCGGTATTGCGCACCAGCTCGCCCTCCCCGACCGGAATGGTGAACCGGGTGAAGATCACCGGCAAGCCGCGCTGTGCCGCCGCCTCATGGAAGGCCCTCGCGCGCGGCACAACGCCACTGGCAGCGACCGGACCCGACAGCATCGGCCCGAAAAACCCTTCGGGCGCAATCACATTCACTTGCCAATGCAGCGCGAGAACAGCCGCGCGTATCCGTGGGATAGCCATAGCCGATCCTTACCCATCCGCGCCGCCGATGTCCACCGTACAGACCTGACCGATTCGCCCGATGCTCAGGACGAATAGTCCTTGCGCAGTTGAACTTTCACAACCTTGCCACTGGCATTGCGCGGCAGCTCGGGAACGACGACCAGATCCTTCGGATGCTTGTAGCGCGCCAGATTCTCGTTGAGAAACGGCTCCAACTCCGCCAGCGTGAGCTCGGTGTCGGCATCGACAAGGGCGACGATGGCTACCGGTACCTCGCCCCATTTCTCGTGCGCCCGCCCGACCACCGCGGCCTCACGGATCTGGGGGTGCGCGAACAGCACATTCTCCACCTCCGCGCAGTAGATGTTCTCACCCCCCGAGATGATCATGTCCTTCTTGCGGTCCACGACGTAGAGGAAGCCCTCCTCGTCGGCGCGAACCAGGTCACCGGAGTGGAACCAGCCGCCCGCGAAGGCATCCGCCGTCGCCTCCGGCTTGTTCCAGTAGCCGGCCATGAGAGTCGGTCCGCGGTAGACGATTTCACCGACCTCGCCGGGGGCGACGTCGTTCAGCTCGTCGTCGACGATGCGAGCCTGGATGGTGGGGATGGGCTTGCCTACCGAGCCGAGCTTGCGGATCGCGTCCTTGCCCTCGAGCACGCAAGTGATGGGCGACATCTCGGTCTGACCGAACACCGCGACATTGGCGGCGTTCGGGAAGCACTCGGCCATCGCCCGCAGCACGGTGTCGGAGGCGGGGGCCGCGCCCCAACTGAGCATCGTCAGCGCGAGTTTGCGGTCCGTGACCGTCGGCTCCGCACAGATCATCTGCCACTGCGCAGGCACGCAGAACGCCGACGTCGCCTGCTCGCGCTCGACCGCGTCGAGGAAGTCGGTCGCGTCGAAGGCGCCCAGCGGGTGCAGGACGGTCTTGCCGCCGAGCAGAAAATACGGTGCGAGACTGCCGATTCCGGCGATGTGGAACAGCGGCGAGGTACAGAAGCCGACGGAATCGGGACCCAGGTCCATGGCTCGGATGCAGGTCAGCGACTGGGCATTCAAGTTCGCGTGCGAGAGCACCGCGCCCTTGGGGCTGCCCGTGGTGCCCGAGGTGTACATGATCAGCGCCGCGGTGTCCTCCGGGATGTCGAGCGCAGTGTGCGGCGCACCGCCCTCGACGAGTACATCGTCGTAGCCGAACACGCCGTCGGCGGTCTTGCCGCCGATCACGATGCAGCTCTCCAGTGCGGGCACTTGACCCTGCACGGCGGCGGCCAGCGGCTGCAGCATGGTGTCGGTGACGATCGCCTTAGCGCCGCTGTCGCCGACGATGTAGGCGACCTCGGGCGGGGTGAGACGGAAGTTCACCGGCACCGCAATGGCGCCGATCGCGGTGATACCGAAGATCGCTTCGAGGTATTCGGGGTAATTCAGCGCCAGAATGAGCACCCGATCGCCGAACCCGACGCCACGCCTGGCGAGGGCGTCGGCGAATTTCAGCGAACGCTCGTTGAGCTGCTGCCACGTGGTGTCCACGCCACGGAACCGAATCGCGACCGCGTCCGGGCGCATCTGCGCGTGCGCCGCGATCTGATTGTTCCAGTGGTTGCGCCGCGACCTGATCGGCTCGTCGAGCGGCTTCACACCAGTGGTCATGCCACGAACTCCTCTCGGACCGTCGCGTGTCCGCCGGGGAGTCCGGTAGCGCTGACGGGCTGAACTGAGGCCAGAATAACAACTAACTTACTGGTCCATCAAGAGATCAGGATATGAATCATCGTTAATCGCCCCAGCGCGGAGCCTTGTGCACATAGATGTCTCTTAGCTGCGCATATGCAGTCATCATCGGCGCCGCAACAGATGCGTCAGTCGCATGAAGCGGAGGCTGATATGCGAATGTCGGCTCACTTAGAAGTTGAACGTGAGGCGATTCCCATGTCACTATCAGTGCCGAAGGCGGATGGTATGCGGCTGTCCACCCCGGACGACGGCGTCCACTCGTTCCGGGCGAGCACCGCGCCCGCGCAAGGCATAGGAGAAACGCAATGCTGCGTACCAGGTTCACCGAGACCTTCGGCGTCGAGCACCCGATCGTGCAGGGCGGCATGATGTGGGTCGGCCGGGCCGAACTCGTCGCGGCCGTCGCCAACGCGGGCGGACTCGGCTTCATCACCGCGCTCACCCAGCCGACTCCCGATGACCTGCGCCGCGAGATCGCGCGCACCAGGGATCTCACCGATAAGCCGTTCGGTGTGAACGTCACGATCCTGCCGTCGATCAACCCACCGCCGTACGCGGAATACGTGCAGGCCATCATCGACAGCGGCATCACGATCGTCGAAACCGCGGGCAGCAACCCCGAGCCGTTCCTCCCGTACTACAAGGACGCGGGCATCAAGGTGCTGCACAAGTGCACCAGCGTGCGGCACGCGCTCAAGGCCGAGCGCATCGGCGTCGACGGCGTCAGCATCGACGGCTTCGAGTGTGCGGGCCACCCCGGCGAAGATGACATCCCCGGCCTGGTCCTGATTCCCGCCGCGGCTCGCGAGCTGCGCATTCCGATGATCGCCTCCGGCGGCATCGCAGACGCACGCGGCCTGGTCGCGGCACTGGCACTCGGCGCGGACGGCGTGAACATGGGCACCCGATTCCTGTGCACCCAGGAATCCTCGATCGCACAAAAAGTGAAGGAGCAGATCGTCGCCAACTCCGAGCGCGACACCCAGCTCATCTTCCGCACCATGCACAACACGGCCCGGGTCGCCGACAACGAGATCAGCCGCAAGGTCGTCGAAATCGAAAAGGCTGGTGGCACTTTCGACGATGTCCGCGACCTCGTCTCCGGCGCGCGCGGCCGCCGCGTCTTCGAAGAGGGCGACCTCGACGCAGGCATCTGGTCGGCGGGCCTGTGCCAGGGCCTGATCCACGACATCCCGACCTGTGCGGAACTCATCTCACGCATGATCACCGAAGCCGAAGAGCTCATCACCGCCCGGCTGGCGCAAACCGTCGTCGTCGGTTGACCCGACGCGGAAAACCAATGGTGGCCTCGCCTTCGCTCGAGCCGAACCCACCAGCGGTGACCTCGCCTCCGCCCGGGACCTGACAGGTGGACGCGGTTGTTGTCAGTCGAGGTTGAGACGGACGAGCTCGACGCGGCTGGCCACGCCGAGCTTGGGGAAGGCGCGATATAGGTGGTGGCCAACGGTTTTCGGACTCAGAAACAGTTGAGCGGCGATCTCTTTGTTCGTCGAACCGGCGGCCGCCAGTCGGACCACCTGGAATTCCTGCGGGGTGAGGACCGCGGCCAGATCGGTTTCCGGCTCCGGCACCACGCCCTCGCCCGCTGCCCGCAGTTCGGTGCGGGCGCGTTCGGCCCACGGCGCCGCGCCGAGACGGTCGAAGATCTCCAGCGCCTTGCGCAGGTGGGTACGGGCCTCGCCCGCGCGCCGTTCCCGGCGCAACCATTCGCCGTACAGCAGGCCGGTGCGGGCGTAGTCATACCAACGCTCTACTGCGGCATGCAGTTTCATCGCCTGCCCGAACAGCTCGCCGTCGCCGTGGACCTGTGCCTGGCAGCGCAGCGTCAACGCCTCGGCCCATGGCGAGTCGACAGCGCTGGACCACTCCTCGATATCGGTCAACGCCTCGACCGCCCGCTCCGGACTCCGCAGCCGTGCGGCGGCTTCCACCAGGTCCGACAGCAGATCGATCCACTGCCCCCGCGCCCGATTCGGCGAATGATACTGCGCCTCCAGCCGATCGAGCGCGAGCTCGTGCCGCCCGAGACCGAGATCGAGCAATGCCAGCGCCCAGTGGAAGTGCGCGATATCAATGGCGTTGTAATCGGCGGGCGCCTCGCGCAAATTGCGTTCGGCGAGTTCGCGGCAGCGCTGCTCGTCACCGCGAACAGCCGCGATGATCGCCAGATTTCCCTCGGCATGGGAGACCCGGTTGGGCTGGCCGATATCGGCGGCGATCCGCCCGTACTGCGTCGAGATGAGCTCGGCTTCGCGGAAGCGACCAAGGATCAGCTCCGTTGTCGCCAGCGTGCAGCCGACAGCGGGCAACCAGCCGATCATGCCGCGATTACGCAACAACTCGGCCAACTCCGCCAACAGTTCCCGCGCGTCGGGCATATCGCCGATCAGCGCTGCCTGCAGCGCGTAGGCGAGCCGAATGGAGATCATTTCGAGTGGAATGGCGCGGCTGAAGGCCACACTGCCGCGGATCTGCGCGACGCCGGCCGCGCGCTCGCCGGAATGCAGCATGAGTGGCCCGTTCACCGACGAAACCAGCAGTGCTCCTTGCTCACCGAGTGGTAGCGCCGCCATCCGGTCCCGTGCCCGGATGACCCCGGTGAGGTCACCGGCGGTCCATGACGCGCGCCCCGCTTCGATCAAGGTCCACGCGGCACGCTCGGGATCTGCCTCGGCAAGGTGCTCGGCAGCCTCCATGAACAGGTTGTGTGCCTTGCGCAGTGAGCCGTGCTCGAATTCGATCAACCCGCGCACCCCGCCGATCCGCCCGCGTTGGCTCGGGTCGAGGTCCAATCGCTCGGCCTGCTCGGCAAGCCGGAGGGCACGCTCGGTCCGGCCGGCCTCGGCGGCGATTTCGACCGCGGACATCAGCCGCCGGGCCCGCACGGCCGGGTCCGGTGTCAACGATGCGGCACGCTCGAGTGCCGCGGCGGCCGAGGCGTGACCGGTCCGGTCGCGGGCCCGATCGGCGGCGACTTCCAACGCCGCGGCGACGGTCTCGTCCGGACCCGTCGCGGCCGCGGCACGATGCCAAGCACTACGGTCGGGATCATCTGCCAGCGCGGCGGCAATGGCGGCGTGCACCGCCAGACGCTGGGTGAAGGACGCGCTGTGATAGGCAGCCGCGCGCTTGAGCGGGTGCCGAAACGACACGGACGGCCCGGTGATGCACACCATGCCCGAGCGTTCGGCCTCCGCGAGTGCGTCTGCGGTGAGCCCTATTTCGGTGAGCACCCGCAACACCAGACCAAGGTCACCGGTCTCCTCGGCGGCGACCACCAGCATGGCGGTGCGGGCGGACGCGGACTGGTCGGCGATGAACTGCGCATAACCGCTTTGCAGCCGCGAAGGCAGCGGCAACGGTCCGAGCTGCGGCGAATCGAGATCCATTCGCGGCAGTTCGAGCAGCGCCAAGGGATTGCCCGATGCCTCGGCGAGCACCCGCCGACGCACCCCGGGCTCCAGGTCCGGCCAGAAGTCCGCGAGCAAGGCGGCGGCGGCTTCGCCATCCAGCGGCGCAGGCCGCAACTCCGGCAAACCGGGCGCGGTGAATTCGGCGCGGCCCGCGAACAGCATCACGATACCTTCGGCGCCGAGCCGTCGAGCCGTGAACAGCAGTGCGTCGGCCGAGGGTCGATCCAGCCATTGCGCATCGTCGATCAAACACAGCACCGGCCCCTCGGCGGACAACTCGGCCAGCAGCGACAAAGTGGCGACGCCGACGAGGAACCGGTCGGCCTGCTCGGCCGGACACAAACCGAGCGCGCCGCGCAGGGCGTCCCGCTGTGGACTCGGCACCGCGTCGATCCGATCAAGCGTCGGGTTGAGCAACAGGTGCAGACCGGCGAAGGGCAGTTCGGATTCGCTCTCGATACCGGTACAGCGCAGCACCCGCCAACCAGCCCCGGACAGTTCCTCGGCATGGTGCAGCAACGCAGACTTGCCCTCGCCCGCCTCCGCGATGATCGCCAGCGCGCCGCTACGGGAGTGGCGCGCCCCGTCCAGCAAGCTTCCGATCTGCTGTATATCTGCAGCGCGACCGTAAAGCATGTACGCCAACCTAAGCGGCCCGCGGAAAATCAGCAAACGATTCGGTCGTCGAAGTGGTGCACACCCTATTTCGCGGCCAGCGCGGCGACGGCGGTGTAGTCGTGGGCCGCGACGATCTCGATGCCGTCGGGCAGCGCGTGCAACCGATGGATGGTGGCGAACGCGATATCGCGGTCGGCATCGAACAGTTGACCGGGCATCGGCGCCTTCTCCCGAATCAGCTCTACCTGCAGCTTGTTCCACACCGCGTCACCGGCCAGCAGCACTCGGCTGCCATCGTCGACCGCGAGCAGTACGCCGATACTGCCCGGCGTGTGCCCGGCCAGATCGACGAGTAGCACCGAGCCGTCGCCGAACAGGTCTTTGCTGCGTGCGAAGGTTGCGACCGGTGGGCCGTCGAGCTCGAAGGTGTCGAAGGTGCGGGCACGCAGTGGACCGCGAGCGACACCGACCGGGGCGTGCTCACCACCGAGAGCCCACGCGTGCTCGGCGGCGGGCAGCCGGATCGCGACGGAATCAGGCAGCTCGAGCAGACCCGATACATGGTCCCAGTGCAGATGGGTCGGGATCACGAAGTCGATCGCGCTGACGGCGATATCGCGGGCGGCAAGGGCATCGGAGAGCCCGAGCACGGGCTTGTGCGGGGCGACAAGCATCGGGATCGGGAACGGGAGTTCGGGCAGCACCCGATCGTGCACACCCGAGCACAGCGCCGGATCCACCAGGAAGCGTGCGCTCGGGTGCTCGATGAGGTAGGTGGACATCGTCATCGGCAGCTGACCGAAACTTCGGACCCCCTCGGCGACGATGGTCGTCGGGGCCGACATCCTGCCCTGCATCAGCACGGTGAGTCCGACGGTGACCTGCGCGGGCGGCAGCGGTTGCGGGTTCAGGCTCGCAAGCAACGCAGCGTCGGTGCGCCGCGGGCGCAGCAACCGTCCCGGCGTCGCCGCTACCGCGGCGCAACAGCGCAAGACAGTGGGAAAGGTGGGCGTCCGCTCGCTGCTGTCGGCCATCGTGCCACCGTAGGCGATCGAGGCGGAATCCGGGCCAGCTCCGGAATCCCGAGGCTTGGACGGCAGTACCAGACGCGGATGGTCGAGAAGCGCGGTCTCCACCAACAGTCGCGCCACCGTCATCTCCGCCGCGGCCACCATCTGCGTGAGGCCTCGATGAAAGAGGCAGGCGGCCAGGCAATTTCCGGCCTTGCCCATGGCGATTTCTGCGGCATAATTTCTGGGGTACCGGCCGCGACGGTCAGCAGCCTGTGGGCGGTGACTTCCGTGCGGCAAATTTCCGGTCGAGGGGGGAGGGAGACCAGTGGCGTCCAGTCTTCCGAACCCGCACAGTCGGCGCACCGCGCTCACCACCGCGGCTGTCGCCGCGATCGCGGATCTGCTCGGTGTCGAGACCGCCGCGGTGTCCACCAACGTCCCGTTCAGCGAACTCGGACTCGGCTCGCTCCAGCTCGCCCGGCTCACGGCGCACCTGGAAGATGCCATGGGCATTGAGGTTTCACTCACCGCGCTCTACGACAACCCGGATATCGAGCAGCTTGTCGAGTATCTCGCGATGCGATGACCACCACCACACCCGACCGGCCGTATCCGCCGGTATCAATCGTCGGTATCGGCTGCCGGGTCCCCGGCGCCGCGGGCGTCGACGACTTCTGGCAGCTGCTGCTGGATGGTAGGGACGCCACCGGCGAACCACCGGCCGGACGACTCGGTGCGCGCCGTGGTGGATACCTCGACGATGTCGAGTCCTTCGACAACGACTGGTTCGCCATCTCCGGCCGGGAGACCGCGCTGATGGATCCGCAGCAGCGGCTGGCACTGGAGGTCGCGGTCGAGGCCATCGACGATGCCGGAATCGGCTACCGCATCCGAGGTTCCGGCACGGCCGTCGTCTTCGGCGCCAGCTCCTACGACCACGGCATCGCGGTGCTCGGTCACGGCGGAAACGATGCGCCCTACGCGGTGACCGGCGCCGCGCTCAGCATCATCGCCAACCGGCTGTCCTATGTACTCGACCTGCACGGACCGAGCCTGGTGGTGGACAGCGCCTGCTCGTCCTCGCTGGCCGCGGTGGATCTCGCGTTGCGCATGCTCGCCGACGACGCGGTGCCGTTCGCCATCGTGGGCGGTGTCAATCTCACACTGCTGCCGCACACCGCCGACTACCTGGCCGAGGGCGGATTCCTCGCACCCGACGGCCGCTGCACACCGTTCGACGCCACGGCGGAGGGCTACACCCGTGGCGAAGGCTGCGGTGTGGTCGTCCTGCAGCGCACCGCCGACGCCGTGCGCGAGGGCAACCGGGTGTACGCGGAGGTCGTCGGCTCGGCGGTCGGCTCGGACGGCCGCTCCAATGGCCTGTACGCGCCGAGCGGCCGCGCCCAGCGCGAAACCTTGCGCACCGCATGGGCGCAGGCCGGGCTCGACCCGGGCACCGCGGGCTATCTCGAATGTCACGGCACCGGAACGCCATTGGGTGACGCGGTCGAGGTCGCAGCCATCGCAGCGCTGCGTGGCGACCATTCCGGCGCGACCTGGATCGGCTCGATCAAATCCAATATCGGTCACCTGGAGGCGGCGGCGGGTGTCACCGGCCTGATCAAAACGGCGCTGTCCATTCGGCACGGCGTGATCGCACCGACCATCCACTTCCACACCGAGAACCCGCTGCTGAAACTCGCCCAGCACGGACTGCGCGTCGCGACCGAACCCATCGACTGGAGCGACACCGAGGTGACCGAACGGCGAGCCGGGGTGAGCTCGTTCGGATTCGGTGGCACCAATGCCCATGTGGTATTGCGTGGCGTCGCCACGGAACGCCCGCAACGCGGCGGCGAACCACCTGTGCTGATCGCGGTCGGCGGCCGCGATATCACCGACCTGCGGGCGCGGGCAGCCGACTGGGCCGACCTGCTCGAGCGGGCCGACGGGCCCGGTATCGACTCCAGTTCATTGCGGCAATTCGGTTCAGCCACGGTGCGATTGATTCCGGAGGGCACCCGGGCCACTGTCGTCGCCCGGGATGTCGGTGAGGCTGCCGGGCGGCTGCGTGCCTTGGCCGCCCGGCAGGCGGACGTCGGCGTGCTCGGCCCGAGTTCGGTGCGCCGGCGCGGCGGCGTTCTTTTCCTGTTCTCCGGCCAAGGGAGCCAGCACTCGAAGATGGGGCGGGCGCTCGCGGCCCGCTACCCGGTGTTCGCCGCAGCCGTCACCGAAGCTGCCGATGCGATCACCGAGGTCGGTGGTCCGAGAATCTGGACTCCACGCAATGGGTTTGCCCTCCTATCCCCGGTGGCGAACAACGCTGGTGCGGCCACCGAACTCGTGCAGCCCGCGATGTTCGCCTTCCAGGTGGGGATGGCGAAATTGTTGGCATCGTGGGGTGTCACGCCCGATGCCGTCGTCGGCCACAGCCTCGGTGAGGTAGCGGGAGCGGCTGTGAGCGGAGCGCTGTCACTGCCGGACGCCGCCCGAGTCATCGTGCAGCGCAGCAGCATTCTGGCAAAGCTGGATGGTCACGGGGCGATGGCCGTGGTGGAGGCAGCGCCGGATGAGGTGGCGAACCTGGTGGAACCACTGCGTGCGATGGTGGGAATCGCGGCGATCAACGGACCGCGTTCGGTTGTCGTCTCCGGCGCACCGCGATATATCGATACGGTGGTGCGCCGAGCCAAGCGGCGCAAGCTGTTCGCGCAGCGGATCGCTGTGGACTTCGCAGCGCACAGCCCGCAGGTCACGGCGATGCTGCCCGAATTCGTCGACGCACTCGACGATCTCGCCCCGCTGGTGCCCCACACACTGGTCTATTCCACAGCGCATCAGGGCAAAACCATCGGCACAGCCGAGATGGACGCCAACTATTGGGCCGACAATGCTTCGGGCACTGTCGAACTCGCCGTGGCCATCGAACGCGCCGCTGCCGACGGGCTCACCACCGTGCTGGAGATCGCGCCACACCCGGTGCTGACACCGGCCGTTCGCGAGCAGGCCGACTTCCGGGATTCGACCCACCCCGTAGCGGGCCGTGACGACGAGGCCGCGGCCTTCCTCGCCTGCCTCGGGCGGCTCTACACCGAAGGACGGTCCGTCGACTGGTCCGCGCACGGGCCGTTCACCGCAGCGCCGCCACCCCGGCGTTGGATCAAACAACGATTCCCTGTGGTCGACGTGCTCGATGTCGCCTCCGTTGCCTCGAGCCCTCCCCTCACCGCTGGCGGTGAGAATCCACTCCACGAGCCGACTACCGGCACCGGTCGCGAGCGCGTCACGACCGGTGCGACCATCGCCGAATCAGCCTTTCCAGCAGACGATCTCGCCGACCACGCAGTGCAGGGCGTGCCGACCGTGCCTGCGGTGTTCTGGCTGCGCCGATTGCTGCAACTGGCGCGCGGAGCGGCCGCCACGGCGGTGGCCGACTTTGTGGTGCACGAGCGCACCGATCTGACCGCACTGCCTGCGGTGTCATATCTGCGCGACGCCGAGGACACGAGCGTGCGGGCGGAGCTCACGGGTGCCGGGACGCTGGCATCGGCTCGACTCGCGGGTGACCCCACACCCGCCGACATCGTCGCTTGGATGCGGGTGGTCGATGCCAATCGAGCTGCCCGCCGCCGCATGCGCAGGATTGATCCAGATCGGTTCTACCAGTCGCTGCACGACCGGCAGCTGACATACGGACCCGGCTTCCGCCCGCTGCGCGGTATCGAGGCAGGCCACGATACCGCGCTGGGCGCCTTCGATGCCGCACCGCTCCAACGCGCCGCGACGCTCGATGGCTGCCTGCATCTGCTCGCCGCGGCAAGCGCCGATGTCCTTCCCACCGATGCGGTCCCACTGCCGGTCGGCATCGAATCGGCTTGGCTGTCCACAGAATCGGACCGCGTGGTGCTCGAGGCGCACGCTTTCATTCGCGAACGCACGGATACCGGCCTCACCGGCGACATCGTCGGCACCGACCAGCACGGCGTCCCGGTGCTGGCCATGTCCGGTGTCATGGTCCGGTTCGCGGCGCTCGGCGCGTACCCACCACCGATCCAGTCCGGTTCGGCCACCGGACCTTTCCGCCGGCAGATATGGCGGCCGATACAGCTCGGGTTGTCGGCTGACATGCCGACCAGCACTCCCACACCTGGATCCGGGTACGCGCAACGAGCTCTGGTGATCGGCGAATCGGAGTTGGCCGCGCGGCTGACCAGCGAACTCGACCGGACACTGCCCACCGAAAGGGTCGCCCGCGAGCCCGACGTCGCAGGCCCGATCGTTTCCGCCGTGCTCGCAAGCCGAACCATCACCGCGCGCACCGCGGTCGTGCTGGTGTGGCCGTCCCGACTCGATGCCACGCGGCAGCGCGAATTCACCAGCGCGGTACCCGCCGTGGGACGGATTCTGGACGTGATCCAACGCGTCCAGTCCGACGACGCCACTGCCTCATTGACGATCGTGCTGCCCGACCACGGCCTGCCCGCCGGCACGACCGCACCGCCCGAGCCGGGCCGCGGCACCGACAGCTCGGTGCCGATGGCCATCGCCGGGTTGGTGCGCTCCCTGCAGCTCGAGTCGGGTCACGATGTCCGACTGGTGTGGAGCGATTCGGCGGCGGAGAGCACCGCGGTGCTGCGCGGCATCATCGCGGAGACATCCGGCGCGCGGACCGATCGGATACCCGCCGAGCTGCGAATCACACACGGCGTCACGGCTGTCCGCCGGTTCATCGCCGCGCGCAGGCGATCCGCACCGCCCGCACCCATCGACGCCAACGGGACCTACGTGGTCACCGGCGGCCTCGGCGCGCTCGGCGCTGTCGCGGTGCGCTGGCTGCTCGACGCGGGGGCGCACGATGTGGTGGTGCTGACCCGCGCACCCCGGCCGGTGCCCGCGCTGCTGGAGGGTCTGGAGGACCGCATCGTCGTCGTTCGGTGCGACGCCGCCGATCGAGACGATCTGTGCTACGCGCTCAACGATATTCGTGAATGCGGTTCCACCATCCGCGGTATCGTGCACGCGGCGGGCACCCTGGAGGACGCGGTATTCGAGGCGGTCAGCGGTCGGCAGCTCACCCGGATGTTCGCGCCGAAGCACCGTGCCGCAAGCAATCTGATCGAACTCACCGCCGCTGACGCCACCGATTTCGTCCTACTGTGCTCCTCCGCCACCGGCGCACTCGGTGCACCCGGCCAGGCCGCCTACGCCGCCGCCAACGCCGCCATGGACGCACTCGCTCTGACCTATCCGGATCGTCGAATAGTGAGTATCGGCTGGGGCGTCTGGTCATCGGGACTTACTGAAGTCGCTGGCGGGGCAACACATATGGCGCGCGCCGGAATCTCGGCATTCACCGCTGCGCGAGGTGCGCAGCTGCTGGCACAGGCGTTGCACTACGACGACGCCTACCTCCTCGCCCTGGACTACGCACCGACCTGCGACACATCGCCGGTCGCCCTTCGCCTCAGGGACTTACTCACCGCATCCGACGGCTCCGCAACAATGCCCGCGCTCCCCGATCGATCGATGATCGATGTCGAAAACAGCCCGACCCTGCCGCAGAACCCTGCCGAACCCCTCACGGCAACCATCCGCGCAGTGCTGAGCGCCACCCTCGACCGGCCCGCCGAACACCTCGATCCCACCACCGACTTCAATGAACTCGGCCTCAGCTCCTTGCTCGGCATCGAGCTGCGACGCCGACTCGAAGCCCGGCTCGATGTCCGACTCTCGACGGCCGAAGTCTTCGAGCACCCGACCATCACCGCGCTCGCCGCGGCGCTTGCCGAGCGGGTCGCCGCGCCGGATCCCCGCACGGCCACGTGATGCCATCGAAAACCGCTCCCCCGCACAACGTCCTGGCAGCTCGGATCGCTGAGTGGGCGGGCAACAAGCCTGATGCCGATGCCTATACCGAATTGCGATACCGCGGCGCGGAATGCAGGCCTGTCACCCTGAGCTATAGCCAATTACACTGCGCGGCAGGAACACTCGCTCAACTGCTCAGGACTTCGACCGATCCCGGCGATCGAGTCGCGATCCTGTGTGCCCACGGCATCGACTATGTCGTCGCGTTCCTGTCCTGTCTCTACACCAATCGTGTCGCCGTCCCACTCTTTCCGGCCATCGGCATCCGCAATCACGCTCGAATCGAGGGCGTGCTGGCAGATGCCCGACCGGCGCTGAGTCTGGTCTCAGCGACCGACCGGACAACCGCCGCGCTCCTCGGCCCGTCCCTCGGCGACGTGATCACACTCCCGCCCGATGTCACCGCCGCGGCCGTGACAGATCCGGTGCTCGACACGCTTCGCGCCGACCTCGCCTACCTGCAATACACATCCGGCTCCACCCGCACCCCGGCCGGGGTGAAGGTCACGCACGCCAATTTCGCGGCAGCACTGGATCAAGTGTGGTCCGCCGTCCCTGCGGTGCGACACAAACCCATCGTGACCTGGCTGCCGTTCTTCCACGATATGGGCCTGGTCCTCGCGCTCGCACTGCCGCTGTACTCGGGGGTGCACGGAGTGACCTTGGCACCTGCGGAATTCGTGAAGCGACCCATTCGATGGTTGCGCGCCTGTAGCGACTATGCGGCGGGAACCACCGGCGGCCCCAATTTCGGCCTCGTCCTCGCCGTCTCGGCGACCACACCGCAAGAGCGGGCCGGACTCGACCTGTCCCGACTGGACACACTGCTCAACGGGGCCGAACCGATCCGCGCCGATGCACTCGCGAACTTCACCGAGACCTATGCCGCACACGGCTTCCGCAACCATGTGCACACACCCGGGTACGGCTTGGCCGAGGCAACGCTTCCGGTGACAATCTGCCGGTCCGACGACGACCCCGTCGCGCTCCGATTCGATCGCACGGCCTTGGCACACGGATCGGCAGTCGCCGCCGACGATGGCGTGCCCCTCGTCGGCTGCGGCAGTGCGGCGGGCCAACAGGTCGCGGTGGTGCACGCGGTCGAGCGGATCGAGGTCGCGGACGGCGCCGTCGGTGAAATCTGGGTCGCCGGACCGAATGTCTGCGCGGGCTACTACGGCAACCCTGTCGCCACGGCTGAACGTTTCGGCGCCACCCTGCCCGGCCGTGCCGAATCCTGGTTGCGGACCGGCGATCTCGGCTTTTGGCATGAGGGACAGCTCTACATCGCGGGTAGGCTCACAGACCTCATCGTCATCGACGGCCGCAATCACTTCCCGGCCGATATCGAAACAACGGTAGCCGCGTGCGCACCCGAGGTGCGTTCCGGTCATGTGACCGCGTTCGGCCACGATGACGGCCACCGCGAAGAGGTGGTAGTGGTCGCCGAACTGGTGACAGCAGAGACTATTGCGGCCGACGAGCTGGCCGCGCTCGCCCACCGGATCCGGATCGCCATCGCCACCGTGCACGAAGTGCCGCCCGGTGCGGTCGTGCTGGTCGAGCCGGGCCGCATTCCGAAGACCTCCAGTGGCAAGCTGCGGCGCGGCGAATGCCGGGCACTGTACGGGTCTGGGCGGCTGCCGCAGCTGGCCGCTATCGGCGCCGAGCTGCCACGGCGGTAATCACCGCAGCGCGTAGCGACACGGGAGGGCGCGCATCCCCGTTATCGGGAGCCGCGACGGCGATGATGAGCCCATGGCGACCGAAATCATCTCCGTGACCTGGAAAGACCACCCCGACGAACACGACTATCCCGCCGCTGCGGACTACCTGGAATTGCTGGCCGAACCGGGGATCGTCGACACCGTCGTCGCGGGCCTGCGTGACGCCCCGATCGTGCACAAGAAGGCCAAGGACATCCTGCGGGCTGCCCGGCTGGAACTGGTCGGTGCCGAGAATCCGTATGTTCGACGCGATCTCATCAAGATCAACAACGGTAAGGCGCTCTCGCCGATCCTGCTGGTGCGCGGCGACTTCCGTGCCGGTGTACCGATGGTCATCGCGGACGGCTACCACCGGGTGTGTGCCGTCCACTGGGCCGACGAAAACATCGCGATACCCGCGAAAATCGCCGCCCTACCGTGACGTTCTCCACCCTGGCCCTTGTCGTCGCGCTCGGCCTGTGTGGACCGGTCCTCGCCCTGCGTCGGTCGTGGCACATTCCGGTGATCCTGGGCGAGTTGATCGCCGGAATCCTTGTCGGCAGCACGGGTTTCCGGGTCCTGCATGCTTCTGATCCGATCTTCACCTTCCTCGCGGACATGGGTTTCGCGGTGGTGATGTTCGTTGCGGGGACCCATGTCCCGGTGCGAGATCCGGCCGTCCGCTCGGCGCTCGGGGTGGGCGCCATTCGCGCCGGTGCGGTCGCGCTACTCGCCGCAGCAGCGGGGTTCGCTGTGGCCCGGTGGTTCGACACCGGGCACGGCGCGATCTATGCGGTACTCATGGCGTCCTCGTCGGCCGCGTTGGTACTGCCGATCATCGACTCGCTCGGCATACGGGGAAAGTCGGTGCTGGCATTGACAGCCCAGGTCGCCATCGCCGATACCGCGTGCGTGGTCGCGTTGCCACTTGTCATCGACCCGGCCGAGGCCGGTCGCGCGGCACTCGGCGCCATCGCGGTGGCCGTGGCCGCCACCCTTTTGTTCCTGGCTTTGCGGCAGCTCGAGCTCTCCGGTGCGCGTCGCCGGGTGCACCGCCTGTCCGAGGACCGCGCTTTGGCCCTCGAGCTGCGGGTGAGTCTCGCCGCGCTGTTCGCACTATGCGCGCTGGTGACCTGGACACACGTGTCGATCATGTTGGCGGGCTTCGCCGCCGGACTTGCGGTCGCCGGGATCGGGGAGCCACGCCGGGTCGCCCGCCAGCTCTTCGCCATCAATGACGGTTTTCTCGGTCCGCTGTTCTTCATCTGGCTCGGCGCCCGGCTCGATCTGCGCGAATTCGGCGAGCACCCGAAGCTCATCGGGCTCGGCCTGCTCCTCGGCGTCGGTGCGATTCTTGCGCATCTGGCGACCCGAGCAGTCGGACAGCCGCTGGCCTTCGGCGCGCTCGCCGCCGCACAAATCGGAGTACCGGTCGCTGCGGTAACCGTGGGCACCCAACTGCATGTTCTGGTGCCGGGAGAATCCTCGGCCCTGATGCTCGGGGCATTGTGCACGATCGCCGGGGCCGCATGGGCGGCAAGCCGGAGCGCGGGCACCACCCGGGCCGGCGGCTAGCGCGGCCGGATCAGCTGTCTTCGCGGCCGAGCAGCCGATCGGTCTCCCGGCGTTCACGTTTGGTCGGCCGACCCGAACCTCGGTCGCGGCGCGGCATCGTCGCGAGAATCTCGCGCGACGGCGGCGGTGGGCTGCGGTCGATCAGGCATTGCGCGGCAATCGGAGGTCCGACACGTTTGGTGACGATTCGCTCCACGATCACGATGCGCTCGATGCCACCGGCGCGGATTCGCACCTCGTCGCCGGGGCGTACGGGTTGGGCAGGTTTGGCCGCGGCGCCATTGACGCGGACGTGCCCTCCGCGGCAAGCCTCAGCCGCCGCAGTCCTTGTTTTGAACAGACGAACCGCCCACGTCCACGAGTCGACTCGCGCCTGTGTCGCGGTGTTCTGGTTGCCGGGTACGGCTGGTGCCACCCGTTAAACGATACGGCGCGCCGTCACAACCATGTCGGGGCGCAGCGGGGTGTAGGAGACCGGGTCGCCCGACTGGACCGCATTCAGCAGCTTGCCGTCGCCTGCGTACATACCGACGTGGCTACCGTTGTTGGTCACGACGATGTCACCGGGCTGCAGCTCGTTGAACGCCACCGGCGCACCGACGTGCGACTGCTCGAAGCTGGTGCGAGGCAGCTCGACTCCGGCCTGCCGGTAGGCCCACTGGACCAGACCCGAGCAGTCGAAGGTGTAAGGACCAGCGGCACCCCAGGAGTACTGGGCGCCGACCTTGGTCTTGGCCGCGTCGAACGCGATGTTCGCGGGGGTGGAATGGAACATCCCCTGCATGGGGGAACCGAAGTTGGGCAGCTGCATCTGCGGGGCGGCCATCGGGGCCTGCGGTGCCACCGGCATCGCGGTCAGCGCCTGCTGGATCTGCTGATTGAGCTGTTGAACCGGCTGCTCGAACTCCTGCGGGACCGGGACGTCGAAGTCACCGATGCCGGGGATGTTGATGGTGGCGGCCATCGCGGGGATCGCGGGCATCGCACCTGTCGATGCGGCCACCGCGCCCATGACGAGGGCACCCTTGACGGAATTCGGTAGCCGCGAATCCCGCTGCAAACTGTGTTTACCCACCGAGCTGAGTCTCCGATCTTGCTGCTCTCCCGCCGACCGGGTTAGCTGACGGGCTCGGACCGGGAGATCGGTCCTACCTCACCAACCGCAATGGCTTGTGAGGATTCACCCCAGACGAAACCTGTGGGTCCCCGGCACGACAGTCGAGAGCTGGTGGGCCGCGACAGTCGATTAGGCGGTGACTCCCTGGCGCCGTTTCTCTTACGAAGCGACAGACTCCATGAAGTCACGAAGAGATTACGATGCGGGCGCGGTGTTGTCCAGCGCACAGCGCAACACGTTCCGTGGGCTCGGCAAATTGCCTGCACGAGCGGCCGCAGGAGCAACACGCCCGGGTGATCACGACACGATATCGGCGGATTCGATCCCGTTATCCAATCGACAGCCACACCGGGATCCGGTAGTGCGCGATCAGAATTCGGACGACTGCCCAGAATCGTCGTCGGAACATTCGGCCAGCGCACGCTCGAGCCGACCGATGCGGCGCTGCGCGTCGGCGAGGTCGACCTCGAGCTGACCGAGCGCCATGACCAGCGGCCCGACCGCAAGATCGGCGACGAGCTGGGGATCGTCGTAACCGCGCCCGATCGCGACCAGGATGTTGGAGCGAATGCGTCCGGCCACCGTTGCACCGGCGGGCACGTTCCAGGACTCGACCACCTCGGCGGTAGTGGTGGGAGTGGATTCCTCGGACATACCCCTCCGTTCCTGCGCTGGACCGTTGAGTGAACGGCCACCAGCGTAGAGATTTCCGTGGCGTTAGCAATAACGCAATGACAACAAGGCAATTCGCGCCACTAGCAATATCTAGGACGCGCCGTAGACATCCGCAGATTTAGCGGAGATGACGCGCTACGGTGTTCGGGCATGGACCCCGTGCGGAATCCGTATGCTCCAGGAGCCGGACAGCGCCCACCAGAACTGGCCGGACGCGATAAACAACTCACCGCCTTCGACATCGTGCTGGAACGTGTCGCCCGCGGCAGACCGGAGCGCAGCGTGATGCTCACCGGACTGCGCGGCGTCGGAAAGACCGTGCTGCTCAATCAACTTCGCTCCACTGCCATCTCGCGCGGGTGGGGCACCGGCAAGATCGAGGCGCGACCGGATCAGGAACTGCGCCGACCGCTGTCCTCGGCACTGCACATGGCGATCCGTGCGGTAGCCATGACGCACCGGAATCCGGAGCGGGTCGACGACTTCCTCGGCATCCTCAAGGCTTTCGCACTGCGCTCCACCGCTGACAAAGGCATGCGGGAGCGCTGGCAGCCGGGCATCGACGTGCCCGCGGTGACCGGTCGCGCCGACTCCGGCGACATCGAGATCGACCTCATCGAACTACTCAAAGAGGCGGCGGCGCTGGCAGGCGATATCGGCGTCGGCATCGCGATCTTCATCGATGAGATGCAAGACCTCGGCGCGGCGGACATCTCCGCCATCTGCGGCGCATGCCACGAATTGAGCCAGGACGCAGCGCCGCTCATCGTCGTCGGCGCCGGCCTCCCCCATCTGCCCGCGGTGCTGTCCGCATCGAAAAGCTACTCTGAGCGACTGTTCAGCTATCATCGCATCGACCGGCTCGATCGGGAGTCTGCCGATCAGGCGCTCATTGCACCGGCCGAACGCGAGGCCGTGAAGTTCACCGACGAAGCACTGGATGCGCTGTACCAAAAGGCAGACGGTTATCCATATTTCGTGCAGGCTTACGGCAAGGCCGCATGGGATCAAGCTCCGGAGAGCCCGATCGGCATCGAGGATGTCGAAGTGGCAGCACCGACCGCCGAGGAAGAATTGGCCGTCGGGTTCTTCGGATCTCGCTATGAACGCGCAACACCGGCGGAGCGCGAGTACATGCGCGCCATGGCAGACCTGGCGGGGGACGACGGCCCGGTGGCGACCGCAGCTGTCGCCACCGAACTCGGCCGCAAACCCGCCTCGCTGTCCCCCGCCCGCGACGGGCTGATCAAGAAAGGGCTGATCTATTCGGCCGAGCGCGGCACCATCGGGTTTACGGTGCCGCATTTCGGCCGCTATCTGCGCAGCGTCTGATTGCCACCCATTTGCCTCCCCGACAAGGTCATGAGCGATCTGTAGAAATCTCTTTCCCGACAGACCTACCGGCGAGTAACTAAAGTTCCTACACTCGAATGTGATCCTGATCACGTCCGAGGAGGACATCATGGCGACCACCGCGAAAGTCGACGCGACCGAAGAACAGGCCCGGGCACTCGTCGAGGAATCCCGCGAAACCAGCTGGGTCAAACCGTCGTTCGCAAAGGAGATGTTTCTCGGACGGTTCCGGCTGGATCTGATCCACCCCTACCCGCAACCCAGCGCCGAGGACACCGCACGGACCGAGGCCTTCCTGGCCCGGCTGCGGCCGTTCTGCGAAACGATCGACGGCGCGGTGATCGAAGCGGAGTCCCGGATCCCGGACGAGTACGTGAAGGGCCTTGCCGAACTCGGCTGCTTCGGCCTGAAGATCTCGGAAGAGTACGGCGGCCAGGGCCTTTCCCAGGTCGGATACAACCGGGCGCTGATGCTGGTCGGCTCGGCGCACCCCGCGCTCGGCGTGCTGCTGTCGGCGCATCAGTCCATCGGGGTGCCCGAGCCGCTGAAGCTTGCGGGCACCGCCGAACAGAAGGCCGAGTTCCTGCCCCGCTGCGCCGCGGGCGCGGTCAGCGCCTTCCTGCTCACCGAACCCGACGTCGGCTCCGACCCCGCTCGGATGGCCAGCAGCGCGACACCGACCGAAGACGGCGAGGCCTACGAGCTCAACGGCGTCAAGCTGTGGACGACCAATGGCGTCGTCGCCGAACTGCTGGTGGTGATGGCGCGGGTGCCCAAGAGCGAGGGGCACCGAGGTGGCATCTCGGCGTTCATCGTCGAGGCCGATTCGCCGGGAATCACAGTGGAGCGGCGCAATTCGTTCATGGGCCTGCACGGCATCGAGAACGGCGTGACCAGGATGCACAACGTCCGCGTCCCCAAGCGCAACCTCGTCGGCCGCGAAGGCGACGGCCTGAAGATCGCGCTCACCACGCTCAACGCCGGTCGCCTCGCCATTCCGGCGCTGTGTACCGCGGCATCGAAGTGGTCGCTGAAGATCGCGCGGGAGTGGAGCACGCAGCGGGTCCAGTGGGGTAGGCCGGTCGGCGAACACGCGGCTGTCGGCGAGAAGATCTCCTTCATCGCGGCCACCACTTACGCACTGGAAGCAGCACTCGACCTTTCCGCGACGATGTGCGACGAGGGCCGCAACGACATCCGGATCGAGGCCGCGCTCGCCAAACTCTGGGCCAGCGAAATGAGCTGCCGGATCGCCGACGAGCTCGTGCAGATTCGCGGCGGCCGCGGCTATGAGACGGCGGCTTCGCTGCAGGCGCGCGGCGAACGCGCGGTGAGCGCCGAGCAATTGGTCCGCGATCTACGGATCAATCGCATCTTCGAAGGCTCCAGCGAAATCATGCGGCTGCTGATCGCCAGGGAGATGGCCGACGCGCACATGTCCGCCGCAGGCGCTCTCGTCGATCGCAATGCCGAGTTCAAGGCCAAGGCCAGGGCCGCTGTCGGCGCGACCGGCTTCTACGCCAAGTGGTTCCCGCAGCTCGCGGTAGGCGCTGGCACCGTGCCCGCGACCTATGGCGAGTTCGGTGCGTTGGCCGGGCACCTGCGGTTCGTCGAGCGCAACGCGCGCAAGCAAGCCAGATCGTTGATGTACGCGATGGGCCGCTGGCAGGCAGGCCTGGAGTATCGGCAGAACTTCCTCGGCCGGATCGTCGATATCGGCGCCGAGCTGTTCGCGATGTCGGCGGCCTGTGTGCGGGCTCAGGCGCAGCGGGCCGCGGGCGCGCAGGAGGCCGCCGCCGCCGCGGAACTCGCCGATACGTTCTGCAGACAGTCGCGGGTGCGGGTGCGCGCGCTCTTCGATGCGCTGTGGGACAACACCGACGATGAAGACCGCACCCTCACCAGGGGCGTCCTCGACGGTCGCTACCGCTGGCTGGAGGAGGGCGTGTTGGATCCGAGCGAGGGCACCGGACCGTGGATCGCCGAATGGCAGGTCGGTCCGTCGACCGAGGCGAACCTACTGCGTCCGTTCCTGCCCTCCACCAGGGCCCGCCTGTAGTCGTCGTCGACGCCGATCGGCCGCACCAGCGGCGCGACGGGGGCTCCGGCCACTGCCGCCACGCACGGTGCGGCCGATCGGCCTGTCTTCATAGGTAGCGGAAAGCCGCTGGATACACGCAGGCTCCGAAGACAGGCGCGTGAGTGACCGTTGAACAACAAAATCTAGTGGACTCTAGTGAATGTGGTCGATATGCCGATAGTCGGCGGCCAACGTGGTTGATCATAGGTCTCTACCTAAATCTAGCGTTTGACCTACTGCTTCGTAGATTCTCTGATCGAGGTCGGCCGCGTCGACCGCGTTGTCGATCACCGGCGTCGGTTCTGCATCGTGTACATAACGGTGGGTATGGGCGGCTAACACCACGGAAATGACTACCGACAACCAGGCAAGACGCTCCGCTCGAGGTGACCAGATAGTCACAGGAGAACCCTCATGACCCCGACCATCGCCCGCTTCGCCGCCGACCATGACGGCCACCGGATTACGGTGTCGGCCGACGACGGCGTCCCGATCGCGGTTCGCACCTTCGGCGCCGACGACGCTCCGCTCACCGTGGTTTTCGTGCACGGGCATTGCCTGCGCACCGAATCCTGGTCGTTCCTGCGCGATCATCTCTTGTGCCAGTGGGGATCGAGCACCCGGATGGTTTTCTACGATCACCGCGGCCACGGCGAATCGGGCGTGGCCGATCCGTCCAGCTACACCATCGACCAGCTGGCGCACGACCTCGACGCCGTGCTGCGGGTGGTGGTACCGACCGGCCCGGTCATCCTGGTCGGCCATTCGATGGGCGCCATGGTCACCCTCGCCTACTCCCGCCTGTTTCCCGCGGCGATCGGCACCCGCGTCCTCGGCGTCGGCCTGATCGCGGGCGCCGCCAACGGCATCACCGAGGTGGGCCTCGGCCGCTTCCTGCATCGGCGCGCGGTGAATTCGCTGCAGGTAGCGGTGCTGCGCGCACCTCGGGTCATGCAGGCATCCAAGCGGCTGAGTCGGCGGATCTTCGAGCCGATCCTGCGCGAGGCGACCTTCGGCACCAGAAAGGTGAATCCTCGGGTGGTCGCGGTCGCGACGGCGATGCTGAACGAGACCCCCCTGCTGACGATGTCGAGCTTCCTCGCCTCGCTGATCACCTTCGACGAGACCGCGACGCTGCACCGGCTCGGCACCATCCCGGCCCTCGTACTCGCCGGTTCCGCGGACATCGTGGTGCCGTTCGCACATTCGGTGGTGCTCGCATCGCAACTGGCCGGTTCCGAGCTGGTCCGGCTGGAGGGCGCGGGCCACAGCGTGATCCTCGAGCGCGCGGAGGAAGTGGCGCTGTCCATCGCGGGGCTGGTCGAACGGGTTTTCGCCGACATGCACGGGCACGGGCCGGAGTACGCGGCCGTCAGCTGAGCGCGGGCCATCCATCAACTCCGGCAACATTCGAGCGAACCGCCGGATCACATATCGACGAGCCAAAACACGATTCCTCACGTACTGTGTTGGAGATCACGTTGTGTGGTGAGTCACACAACTTGGTGCAGGACGTTCCGCGGCAGGCCATGGACACAACCGCTACGCACCGAGTTCGTATGTCCGCCAAGGAACACAGGAGGTAACGATGACACGCAGCGATATCGCGGAACTCCGCTACGCGGTCGGCCAGCTCCGGCAATCTATCGGCGCACTTCGCTCCCACTACGGCGACGCGAACACCGTGCGACGACTGGAGAACGACCTCGAGCGACTCGTCATCGACGCCGATGAGCTCGAACAGTCGCCGCCGCCGGAGGTCACCCGCCGACCCCAGGACACCATCTACGTCCCCGACAGCAAGTCCGACGAGGCGGCCTGGATGGGCGCGCAGGACGAAGGCCTGGGCTTCCACTCCCGCCCGCGCACGAAGTAGCAGCTGCCCGGTCACCGCCTGGAGCACCTGCACCGGGCGGTGTTCATGCGTGTCTCAGGCCGGATGTCTGCCGAATCGCCGGGGTCGAGCCGTGAAAGCGGGCCCCGAGCGGTGCGGTCGCGACCGGGGTCGTCGCCGATTCGAACAGGGCCGCGACGACCGTGGTCGCGGCCGAGCGCGATCGCTTCGAGCCCGTAGCGCCCCTTCGGTGCGCACCAATTCATGCGGCATCGTGGTCGTGATGTGCAGGCCGGTGGCGCCAACCGGGTGGCCGAGAGCAATCGCCGAGGCATGGACGTCGAGGCGGTCACGGGGTCGAAATCCCACTCCTCGGCCAGCGCGAGCACTTCCACAGCAAAGCCCTCGTCGACCTCCACCAGATCGACAGCGCCGAGGGTGAAACCGGTGCGGCCGAGCACCTTGGCGACGCCGGGGCAGCGCCGAGAGTCGCGGTGTCGGAATCACATCCGGCCGCGGCCCAATTCACGAGATAGGCCGGGAGGGACAAGCCGAGTTCGTCGGGCCGATCCTCGGCAACCACCAGGTAGGCGGCGGCCGCGTGCCAATGCGCGCTCATATTTCCGGTGGTCACGACGCCCTCGGCGAGCAACGGGTGCAGCGCGGCGAGGGTGCGCGCCGAGACATCGGCTCGCACACCCTCGCCCCCGCACTATCTGATGCCACGATGCGATGCCGGTGCTGGAATCGGACCGGTCGTGCCCCTGCGGCACCATGCCGACCGCAATCACCTCAGCGGCGAAGTGACCCCTGCCGCCACGCACGAGCGGCTTTGCGATGGCTCGCCGCGGGGAACTATCGGCTTCGGCCCTCTGATTCCGTAGTGGCGGGCCAGGTCTTCGGCATTCGCCAGATCACCGGACCGGGTCGCCGTGGCCGGTCACCGTGTCCGCAGCACACTCCACAGCACCCGCGACCACCACCTCGGCAACACCGGCTGCGCCATCATCGCCGCGGAGGTCTCTGCCTACAGGCCGCTGCCACCGCTGCGATCGGGGGGGAACCCCCGGCACGGCGAAAGGCCGCCCAGCACCGAGGCCGCCAGCCTGCGCAGCTCCGGCGCGCTGGTTACGCCACCATCGACGCGGGCTATCGCGACATCCTCGATGGGCATCGGGTCGATACCCGATCGATCGATGACCACCGAGAGGACGGTCGAGGCAAGCCATTCCGGCGGCATACCCGATAGCGCTCCCCCTCGACTCCACTCGGAGTGCGGACCGGCGCCACGATCGCAGCTCTTCTCATGCTGATGACTCCCTCCCCCGGCCTGCCTGTCCGGTGCGGCACACGCATCAGCCCATGTCAGCGGGTAATTCTCGAGAGAAAAGGTCACCACAATTTTATTGCCGCCGTGTGCCGATCGAACCCCCGATTATTCGACCTCGAGTCTTCTTTGTTCCGCGCCCGCTCGAATTACGTTCTGTTTAAGCCGAGTTCGATGCGTTTGCGGTCCGTTCACTCCTCGCGCGCCGCCCACCCCGCGTCCGTGGATGTGGCGCAAATCACGGGCGTCGCAGCGGGTCTGTCTTGCCGGGACCACGCTCGAGCAATAGCGAAAGTGTCGTATGGTGCTCAGCATCACATTCGATTGCGGAGGTATCGATGACCACCCGCACAGCAGATCAGCGAGGCATCCACCTGTGAGTGCCGCACCGACCGCCGGCCCGGAAACGGGCACAGGCGTCTTCAGTAAGACCCGGGCTCGAATCTCGGAGCGCACGCTACGCACCGATCGATGGTGGGTGCCGCCGCTCGTCACCGTGCTCGGCCTGGGCGCCTTCGTGCTCTATGCGACGATCAGATCGTATGTGCGAACGGCCTATTGGGTTCCGGACTACCACTACCTGACGCCGTTCTATTCACCGTGTCTGAGCACCTCGTGCGCGACAGGTTCGAGCCATTTCGGGACACCGTTCGGCGAGCTGCCGGTGATCCTGCCGCTCGGGTTCGTGGTGCTGCCGTTCCTGCTCGGCTTCCGACTCACCTGCTACTACTACCGCAAGGCCTACTACCGCGCGGTGTGGTTCTCCCCGCCTGCCTGCGCCGTCGCCGAGCCGCACGCCAAGTACACCGGCGAGACCAGGCTGCCGCTGATCATCCAGAACGCGCATCGCTACTTCTTCTATGTAGCCATTGTGGTTTCGCTGATCAACACCTACGACGCGATCACCGCATTCCACGGCAAAACCGGCGGTTTCGGATTCGGTCTCGGCAATATCGTGCTGTTGGTCAATGTGATCCTGCTGTGGGCGTACACGCTCTCGTGCCACTCGTGCAGGCACATTGCCGGCGGCCGACTCAAGCATTTTTCCGCACATCCGGTGCGGTACTGGTTCTGGACCCAGGTCTCGAAGCTGAACACCCGCCATATGGCGCTGGCCTGGACAACTCTCGGCACCCTGGTGTTGACCGACTTCTACGTGATGTTGGTTGCCAGCGAGACGATTTCGGACCTGCGGTTCATCAACTGAAGGAGTATTCGCGGCCATGCCAGAAGTGGAACGGCACAAGTACGACGTCGTCGTTATCGGTGCCGGTGGCGCCGGACTGCGCGCGGTAATCGAAGCAAGGGAACGCGGCCTTTCCGTTGCGGTGGTGTGCAAGTCGTTGTTCGGCAAAGCACACACCGTGATGGCCGAGGGCGGCTGTGCCGCTTCGATGGGCAATGCCAACGAAAAAGACAACTGGCAAACGCATTTCAAGGACACCATGCGCGGTGGCAAGTTCCTCAACAACTGGCGCATGGCCGAACTGCACGCCCAGGAAGCACCCGACCGGGTGTGGGAACTGGAAACCTACGGGGCACTGTTCGATCGCACCGCGGACGGCCGAATCAGCCAGCGCAACTTCGGTGGCCACACCTACCCGAGGCTCGCGCACGTCGGTGACCGCACCGGCCTCGAGATCATCCGCACCATGCAGCAGAAGATCGTCTCGCTGCAGCAGGAGGATTTCGCGGAAGGCGGCGACTACGAGTCACGCATCAAGGTCTTTCACGAATGCACCATCACCGAGCTGCTCAAGGACGGCGATCGGATCGCGGGCGCGTTCGGCTACTGGCGCGAATCGGGCCGGTTCGTGCTGTTCGAGGCGCCCGCCGTGGTGCTCGCCACCGGCGGCATCGGCAAATCCTACAAAGTGACCTCCAATTCCTGGGAGTACACCGGGGACGGGCATGCGCTCGCGCTTCGAGCAGGCGCGACGCTGATCAATATGGAATTCCTGCAGTTCCACCCGACCGGCATGGTCTGGCCGCCGAGCGTAAAGGGCATCCTGGTCACCGAGGGTGTGCGCGGCGACGGTGGCGTGTTGAAGAACTCCGAGGGCGAGCGGTTCATGTTCGACTACATCCCGCCGGTCTTCAAAGGGCAGTATGCCGAGACCGAGGAGGAGGCCGATCAGTGGCTGCGCGACAACGATTCCGCGCGCCGCACACCAGATCTGCTGCCCCGTGACGAAGTAGCTCGGGCCATCAACTCGGAGGTGAAGGCGGGGCGCGGCACCGAACACGGTGGCGTGTACCTGGACATCGCCTCCCGGCTGCCCGCCGACGAGATCCGGCGCCGGCTGCCCTCGATGCATCATCAGTTCAAAGAGCTTGCCGACGTGGATATTACGAAGGAGCCGATGGAAGTCGGTCCGACCTGTCACTACGTCATGGGCGGCATCGAAGTCGATCCCGACACCGGCGCGGCGACCGTGCCGGGGCTGTTCGCGGCGGGCGAGTGTTCGGGCGGCATGCACGGCTCGAACCGGCTCGGCGGCAATTCGCTGTCGGATCTGCTCGTCTTCGGCAGGCGCGCGGGCATGGGCGCGTCGGACTACGTCGAGCAACTGACCGAGCGGCCGGCCGTCGCGGACACCGACCTGGCATCGGCGGCGAAAGCGGCTGTGGCCCCGTTCGATCCGGCATCGTCGGGCACCGGAGAGAATCCTTACACCCTGCACACCGATCTGCAGCAGGCGATGAACGACCTGGTCGGCATCATCCGCAAGGAACACGAGCTGGAGCAGGCCATCGAGCGGCTCGCCGAACTGCGCAAACGCTTCGCGGGCGTGGTGGTGGAAGGGCACCGGCAGTTCAATCCCGGCTGGCATCTCGCGCTCGACCTGCGCAACATGCTCCTGGTCAGCGATTGCGTCGCACAGGCGGCGTTGCTGCGCACCGAAAGTCGCGGTGGGCACACGCGCGACGATCACCCGGCGATGGATGCCGACTGGCGCAATAAACTGCTGGTCTGTTCGATCGACCCCCTGGACGCGGACGAGGCCGTCCCGCCGGTGCGCGTCACGCCGGAGCAACAGGAGCCGATGCGCGCGGACCTGCTCGAGCTTTTCGATCTGGCCGAGCTCGAAAAGTACTACAACTCCGACGATCTCGTCGCTCATCCGGCCGGTGCGACCACTGCTGCGAAAGGTGGTGCGTAGCAATGAGTTACGACGCCAATTTCCGCGTATGGCGCGGCGACAACGACGGCGGTGAGCTGCAGGATTTCACCGTACAGGTGAACGAGGGCGAGGTGGTGCTCGACATCATCCACCGGCTGCAGGCCACCCAGGCGCCCGATCTCGCGGTGCGCTGGAACTGCAAGGCGGGCAAGTGCGGTTCGTGCTCCGCCGAGGTCAACGGGCGACCGCGGCTGCTGTGCATGACGCGGATGTCGACGTTCCAGCCGGAGGAACTCATCACCGTCACCCCGATGCGCACCTTCCCGGTGATCAGGGACCTGGTGACCGACGTGGCCTTCAACTACCAGAAGGCCAGAGAGATACCGTCGTTCACGCCGCCCGACGATCTGAAGCCCGGTGACTACCGGATGAAACAGGTCGATGTCGAGCGCTCGCAGGAGTTCCGCAAGTGCATCGAATGCTTCCTGTGCCAGGACACCTGCCACGTCGTGCGCGACCACGAGGACAACAAGGCCGCCTTCGCGGGGCCGCGCTTCCTGATGCGGATCGCCGAACTGGAGATGCACCCGCTCGACGTCGCCGATCGCCGTGACCTCGCGCAGGAAGAACAGGGTCTCGGACTCTGCAATATCACCAAGTGCTGCACCGAAGTCTGCCCGGAACACATCAAGATCACCGACAATGCGCTGATCCCGATGAAGGAACGCGTGGCCGACACCAAGTACGACCCACTGGTCTGGTTGGGCAACAAGCTCTTCCGACGCTGAGCGCGAGGTGCCCACCGGCCGGGTCGACCCGGCCGGTGGGCACCCTTACAACATTGCCACTACCCCGACAGCGACGACCCACACCAGCACACCGACGAACAACGCCGACAAGAACGAACTGGTGAGGACGAACACCCCTACCGCTGACACCGCGAATAGCAGCGCAACGATCAGCCATTCCACCCAATCGCCCGGCCGCAATTTCTTGTACCGGGGGTGGGAATTCTTGAGCCCACGGTCCACAAATTCTTGTCTACCCGGTATTTAGCCCGGGCAAACACAATTTTGTTGCCGAATCTCCGCCGTTTCGTGATCAAAACCCTCCACCCCTCAGGTCACACATCCTGCGTCAGGCGTAGCCGGCCGCCCCCTCGGCAGGAGGGTGCCTTCCGAGCGAAGCGAGACTGAGCACTAAATGAGTAATTCCCAGGGGTGATCATGGCGTGGGTGCAGCGGTGCTCGAGAACGTCAAGAACGGCCTGCGTCAGTCAGGCCGCGCTCAGGGTCTGTCGCCAAACTGGGGTTTGCGTGGTTCCCGCGAGTCCCGGACGTGAGCCAACGTGCGTTCGCCGTCGCTCACCCGTCAGGCGAAGCGCACCGTGAGCCTCTTGTCCACCGGGTTCAACTCATCGCGCTGGGCGGCTTCGATCAGCACGGAGGCGATCGCTTCGAACGCTTCGACGCCCATCTGTTCTCTGCTGACCCCGGAGTTCTCCCAGACGATCTCGACCGGACGTTCGACGTCGGTGGTCAGGCGGTCCCACAGGGCGTTCAGGTTGTGCCCGTAGTAAGCGCCGAAAGCGAGGGGGTCCCACAGAGCGTTGTGCAGATCCGCGTGGGTCCAGATCTGTGTCCCGTCGATGGTGACGCGCATGGTGGTGTTGCTTCCAGTTCGACAGTCGGTTGGAGTGGAGGTAGCGGTCCGAAATAGGTTGGGCGGCAAGGTGTCGCGGCAAGAGGATTGAGCGAGGGTGTTCAAGATCGTGTGGTGACGAACGACATCAACACCCTCGCAACAGCACGCTATGTCAAGATCGACGACCTGTTGCAGGCCGCTCCCGACCTGGCACCGTGGCGTCCGGAGATCGGATTCACGCCTCGACTCAGCGACGCGGAGTTGGTGACGTTGTCGGTGATGCAGGCCCTGCTCGGGTTCACCTCCGAGGCCCGATGATTACGGCACGCTCATGAGCACCTCACGCATCTGTTCCAGTACCTGCCCGAACAATCCGGCTACAACAAGCGGCTGCGGGATGCGGCCGCAGAATCAGTCATCCAGAGTTGCCGGCCACCCACCTCCACACCAGCCCCACTACACCACCAAGGTCGCAGGCTCGGCTACCAACACATCCACTCGGCACGACGACACCTTCCGAACGCAGCGAGATCGAACACCAGAGTTGCCGGCCCGTCCCACCTTCATGCCAAACCCACCGCATCCACCAAAGTCGCAGGCTCGGCTACCAACGTCCCCATTCGGCACGACGATGTCTTCCGAGCGAAGCGAGACCGAGCACCAGAGTTCGGGGCCTTTCACACCTCCCGAACGACCCCACCGCATCCACCAAGGCCGCAACCTCAACGACCAACGCCCCCACTCGGCACGACGACACCTTCCGAGCGAAGCGAGACCGAGCACTAGAGTTCGCGGCCCGTCTCGCTTCCGAGCCGTCGAAGCGCACGCGCCGAAGGCGCAAGTCTCGACGGCTCGGAAGCGAGACCAAGGGGGCCGCGAACCCGCAGCGCCGAAGGCGCTGCCAAAACTACGGCCGGTCGAACTCGCCGTCGTGCACGCCCGCGGTGAATGCGGCCCACTCGCCGGGGGTGAAGATCAGTACATCGCCGTCGGGATTCTTGCCGTCGCGTAGACCGACATGGCCTTCCTCGAGCAGGGCGACTTCCACACTGTCCTTGCCGGTGCCACTGCCTGCCTTACGCCAGACCGCGCCGGTCAGATCAACCTTTGAACCACGATCGATGCTCACGATTCGGACTCCTTCAGAAATCGCCACTCACCACGCGTGCGGTAAAACTGTCCCACTCGCCCTGGGTGAACAACAGCGCGGGTCCACCGGGATTCTTGCTGTCGCGGACGCCGATCCGGCCGCTATCGAGGAATGCCACTTCTACGCAGTCCTTGCCCGCGCCGCTGCGCGTGCTCTTGAACCACTGCGCACCAACCAGATCCGTACTCATGCCACATACTCCTTCGCTACCTGTCGCAACAGGTGTCTACTGGGTTGAATATCCAGCGCGCAGCGCTGGAGGCACTCGTGAGCCCGATCGTACCGCCGTACATCAGCACATCTTTCGAGGTAGAGGTCCCCGGTGAAACCCTCTGCGTAGACCACCGGCGGTTCGATCGGCTGGCCCTTGCTATCTGTTCCGAACTCCAGAACCGTGAACGGGCCGGTGGAAACCCCGAGCGGAACACCGGCCGCGAACGGCAGGATACGCAGTGAAATGTTTTCGTGGGTACTGAAATCGGCAAGATGACGTAGCTGCGCCGCCATCACTTTGGCACCACCGACCACACGGTGCAACACCGACTCGTGCAGCACCACATCGACGGTGGCAGGTGAGACCCTCCTGGTGATCAATGCCTGGCGTTGCAACCGTAGCTGCACGCGCCGATCCAGCTCCGCGTCGGAATCGTTCGGGTAGCCGAGTCGATTGAGCGCCAAAGCGTAGTCGGCGGTCTGCAGCAGGCCAAGGACCAGTTCGGATTGGTAGGAGGTCAATTGCTGCGCGGATGCCTCCAAACCGACATAGACGTCGAAGTTTTCGGGGATCAGATCGCCGTAGGCGTGCCACCAGCTTTTGACGGCCGCCTGCTGAGCGAGGCCCTTGAGGCCGTCGGCGAGTTCGTCGGGCATGCCGTAGATGCGGCAGAGCTCTTGAATATCGATGGTGCGGATGCGGTCGGCCTGGCCTTTTTCCAAGCGCTGCAGGGTACTTGCGCCCCATTCCATGAGCTTGGATGCTTCGGCGATGGTCAGTCCCGCCTGGGTGCGCCAGTCACGCAGATATCTGCCCAGCTGGCGCCTGGGTAGTGTGGACGATGCGCTGTCGGTGGACAGTCGATCCGAACCCCCTGACGCTCTTGCGGAACTCGTGGATCCGTTCGAAGATGCTTCCGAACTTGCCGATGATCGGGCCGAACTCGCCGACGTTCCTGCTGAACTCACTGACACAGCACGCTCCGTTCTGCGCTCGGACCCTCACCCAACGGGCAGTCCGGGGCGACCCACAAGCTCGGTTCCCGTCACTTTGCTTGGGCAGAGGGCTCTTTCGTCCACTATGGAGAATCCTCCCCTCCCAGCTGGATTTCGTGCTGGGAATTCGCCTCAAATCCTTGGATATCCACCAAGGACGCCGCCTGAACCGCACTTGAATGATGTGCTAGAAGTGTGCCCGGAGCCGAGCAGATCCTGTCCCCTCGCACTGCGACACCTCCAGGCACACCAACTGAATCGCACCAGGAACGAGGAGTCATGGCCGTACATGTCATAGCGTCTTCCTTGATGACCAGCGATTTGACCTCGCACAGGGCCCGCAGCGTCGGCCAGGAGAGCTGGGTGGTCTCCTATCTGCCCGGCCGCACACTGACCTGCGCGCAGGCGGTGGCGGCACTGCGGGTTGCTGAAGTGGTGCCAGCCCTGTTGGATACGGTCGGCGAGCTCGCCGACGCGGTCGGTCTTACCGCACTGGAGGCCGTCGGGATGGCCGTCCGGCAATCGCCGTGGGACGAGCCGACCACGCTCCATCCGCGCCGACTCCGGGCCGACGGACGCCGGGCGGAGGTCGCGTGATGCAGCTGCCCAATCTGAACATGCATGTTGCCGGACTGCTGATCTGCGGACGCGACCCCGGCATCATGACAAACGAACAAGCGCACGCCGCAATGCAATTGCACATCGACTGCACCGTCGATTGCTGCCGCGTCCGCCGCAGGGCCCGCACCACGCTGGTCGAAGCGGGCAGATGCGTGCTCGACGAGCGCGCGCTGCCGTGCTGACCGACGCTCGACCGCGCCTCGCCTGTATTCCTCGCGCTGCATCCCTCCTTCTCTCACACTGTTCGGCCGGTGCGCCGTCGCAGTGCCATCACCCCGGACCTCGGTCGCGACCCGGCAGCGGTCACGGGGGCGCGCGGGGTCGCGTCCACCGATGCGATCCCGCGCGGCGGGCCTCAGTGCCAGGTGTGATCGGTGAGCGGGGTACGCGGTCCGAACTTCGGTTTGTGGGCATGGCCGCTGATCTCCAGCAAACGAACCGCCCGATAGCGGTGCGGGCGTAGTGGTTCCAGGTAGTCGACCATGGCGGCGTCATCGATGGGATGCCCGAGCAGCGTCCAGCCGACGACTGCGGCCAGGTGGTAGTCGCCGACCGACAACGCGTCGGCGTCGCCGAAGGCGCGTTGGCCGATCTCGGCCGCGGTCCACACACCGATCCCGGGCACAGTCTGCAGGCGGCGGGCGGCCTCGACCGGATCGTGGGCGGCCGATTGCTCCAGCGCATCCGCGAGCCGGGCCGCGCGGACGATCGTCTGCGCACGTTGCGGACCGACATTCGCACGATGGAACGTCCAGGACGGAATGCACCGCCAGGTATCGGCGTCCGGAGGAAGCAGCAGGCCCGCGGGCGCGGGACCCGGCGCCGGCGAACCGAACTGCCGCACCAGCTTCCGCCACGACGCACGGGCGGAGACAGTGTGCACCTTCTGCTCCAGGACCGCGGGCACCAGCGCCTCGAAGACCAGACCGGTGCGCAGCATCCGTAGACCGGGAAAGCGGCGGTGGGCGTCGAGGAGCTTCGGATGTGCGGGGGCGAACTCCGAGAGGTCCTCGTCGAGACACAGCATGTGGTCGAGGCGATCGAGGAACTCGGCCGCGCCCGCGCCCCACGCGTGAGCTTGTGCCGAACACAGGCCCGACTGGACGAGTCGGTAGGTGACCGGACCAGTCGGCATTCGCGACGCGTGCCAGTGTGCGCCGTCGGATGTCACTTGATGACAGGGGTCGCCTCGGCCACGCGACAGGGGGGCGAGGGTCGGTGCGAGATCAATGGGCTGCACGGCCGTCACCGTGCGGGTCAGCCCGTCTCGGCTCACTCCCGGCTCGGCCATCTGTTTGCGCACCAGTCCATTGTGCGCGGCCGGATCGGGCGGAGCGTGATCGGGCGTTGGGCCAGTAGTTACGGGAGTCACATCGACATTTACCGGCAATGCCCGATATCGATTCGGCATCATCGCTGCTCCCCGCTATTTTGTAACGTGACAAATCAATGTGGCGATATCGCAGCCGATGCGCGAACGATCGACAGTCGCCATGATGGAGGATTTCGAATGATCACCAATGTGCTCAACTGGTTGCTCAACGCCTGGGGTGGCGTCTCCGCTGGTAGCTCGGGCTACCACATTCCGCCCGGCACGCTGCCTTTCGGCAGCTGAGGGCTGTGCGCGCTCGCCAAGATAGGCGTGGCGGGTGCGCGAAAGCCTCACTCTTCCAGTAGGAATTGCACTAGGTGTCGGCTCTGCCGGTGGGCGAGCTGCGCGGCTTGGGTACGGCACGAGAAGCCGTCGGCGATCAAGATCGAATCGTCTTGCGCGCCACGCAATGCGGGTAAGAAACCATTCTCGGCGACCGCCACCGATATTTCGTAATGGCCGGATTGCATTCCGAAGTTCCCCGCAAGGCCGCAACACCCGGTGATCTCGGTCACCTCGACTCCCATTGCGGCAAATACTCGACGGTCCGCATCGAATCCGAGAATCGCGTGGTGATGACAATGCGGCTGCACCACAACCGGCCGACCGTGCCGCTGCGGCGGACACCACTGCGGCTGCTCGGCCAAGAACTCCGCCACCGTGCGCACGGCTGCGGCGGTGGCCGCCGACCTCGGATCCTCCGGCAGTAGCTCGAGCAGGTCCGAGCGCAGCACCGCGGTGCACGACGGCTCGAGGCCGATAATGATCCCGCCCTTGCGCACATGCTCGTCGAGCGCGGCCAAGGTCGCGCGCAATCGGGCACGCGCGCCATCCAACTGCCCAGTGCTGATCCAGGTGAGGCCGCAGCACACAGTGCGCTCGGGTATCCGGACCCGATAGCCCAGAGATGCCATCAACTGCGCTGCGGCGATGGCGATCTCAGGTGCGAAGGCGTCGGTGAAGGTATCGATCCATAGCATCACCTCGCGCTCGGCCGCGCTCGGATCGGCAGCGGATGAGACGGCCTCGACCTGCCCGTTCATCTCCCGCCAGAGCCGGCGAAAGCTGCGGTCCGCCAACCGCGGCAGCTCACGACGCGGATCAATTCCGGCGGCGCGCAGCCCTATCCGACGAAGCCACCCGACATCGGCCAGCCGATTCGCGACGCGTGGCATCCGGTTCGCGACAGCCGTCCACCGCGGCAGCCACCCGAGCGCATAGTGATCGATCGGGCGCAGACGGCGACGATAGCGGCGGTAGAGCGCCTCCGACTTGTACGTGGCGATGTCGACGCCCGCAGGACAATCGGAACGACATGCTTTGCAGGACAGGCACAGATCGAGCGACTGCGCGACGGCCTCCGACGACCACGGCAGCGCGCCACGCACGACCTCCTGCAGTACGCGGGCTCGGCCCCGGGTGCTGTCTTTTTCGTCCGCGGTGGCCAGGTAGGACGGGCACATGAAACCGCCGCTCGGGCGAGTATCCGCGCGGCACTTGCCGACGCCGACGCATCGGTGGACCGCGGACGCGAGGTCGCCGCCGTCGTGCGGAAAGGCGAAACCATCGACCCGTGGAGTGCTGGGTAGTCCGACCAGGCGCAGATCATCCTCGACCGGCCGTGGCGCCACGAGGACGCCGGGGTTCAGCATGTTGCCCGGGTCGAATAGCGCCTTATACCCCGCGAATACGTCGAGCACGGCCGGGGAGTACATGACCGTGAGCAGTTCCGAGCGGGCGCGGCCGTCGCCGTGTTCACCCGACAGCGAGCCGCCGTAGCCGACCACCAGTTCCGCGGCATCGAACAGGAAGGCACGAAAGCGTTGGGGGGCGTCCGCGATCGGCAGATCCAAGCGGACGTGGATACAGCCATCGCCGATGTGGCCGTAGAGCAGACCGTCCACACCGTGCTGTCGGGTCAGCGCGCGGAAATCACGCAGGTAGGCGCCGAGCCGCTCGGGCGGCACGGCGGCATCCTCCCAGCCGGGCCAGGCCGGCCGGCCGTCCGGGGTACGACCTGCCAATCCTGCGCCTTCGCCCCGAATATTCCAGAGTGCCTTGGTTACCCCGGGATCGGTGACGATTCGTGATTCCAGCGCACCGACCGATCGGCACAACCGCTCGGCAGCGGCCCGGGCCTCGGCCAGGTTCTCCCCCGCTGTTTCCACAAACAGCCAGCCGCTGCCCCGCGGCAGATCGGGCACCGCGCCTGCGCGTGCGCCGCGATGCACGCGCACGATATCCACGAGCCGCGCATCGATACCCTCGACCGCAATGGGGGAACACGCCAGCACCGCGGCCACATCGTCCGCCGCGCATGCCATATCGGGATACCCGAGCACCGTGAGCACCGTGGCCGGCGGCAGTGCGACCAGGTCGACGGTGGCCTCGAGCAGCAGTCCGCAGGTGCCCTCGGTGCCTGCGAACGATTTCGCGACCGCCGACCCATGCTCCGGCAGTAGGTGTTCGAGGCCGTAGCCGGATGCCTGCCGACCGAACCTGCCGAGCTCGGTGCGGATCACCGCGAGGCTCGCCCTGGTGAATTCGGGAAGTCCGGGAACTGCGGACGGATCGGCCGCGAGGATTCGCTGCGCACCTGACCCGTCGAGGATGCGCAGTTCGCGCACGTTGTCCGCAGTGCGGCCCCAGGCGAGAGCATGGGGTCCACAAGCGTTGTTGCCGATCATGCCGCCGAGGGTGCACCGATTCTCGGTCGATGGATCGGGTCCGAATCGCAGGCCGTGCGGACGAGCTCGCCGCTGCAACTCCGAGAGCACCACTCCCGGCTGAACCCGCGCCACCCGGCGCTGCGGGTCCAGTTCCAGGACCGAGTTCAGGTGCCTGCTGAAGTCGAGCACGATCCCGGGGCCTATCGCATTGCCTGCCACCGAGGTTCCCGCGCCGCGCGCGGTCACCGGCAATCCGTTGTCGCGCGCGAAGTCGATGGTGGCCGCGACGTCCGACTCAATCTGCGGAAATACCACCGCAGCGGGGAGGACGCGATAGTTCGAAGCATCCGAGGAGTACTCCGCACGGCGGCGCGCGGACGCGTCGACCTCGCCGCGGAGTTTGCCCCGCAGCGCCTGTGCGATTCGGTCCTCGGTCACTTCGTCAGCCTAGGTGCGGTGGTGGGTGGTCTGCCGTATCCACACTTCCACGCTCAGCTGAAGACGGGCCGGAAAGGCTCGTCCACCGGAGTTCCACCGAGCAGTGCGGGTGCATCGGGTGCCGGGAGGCGGGAATGGGCTTGCTCTAAACCTTTGTTGAGGTCTTAGTGTCGGTGGCCAGAGGTTTGATGGGTGGGGAGCGAGAGGGAGTTACGACGTGAGTATCGAGTCGGTGGCTTACAGCCAGATGTATCGGCGGATGAACGCGCCCGATGAACAGCGGCCGTTCCGGCTGGCCACCGCCAAGCGGATTCTGCGATTCGCTGGGCCGCATCGGCGCCGGATCAGCGCGTTCCTGCTGTTCAGTGTGGTTTCCGCACTACTTGCGGTGGCCACGCCGGTGCTGGCGGGGCGGGTGGTCAACGACATCGTCGGCGGCGCTGCGCCGCGGGTGGTGGTCACCCTCGCGCTCGTGATCGGCGGGCTCGCGGTGATCGACGCCGCGCTCGGCGTGATCGTGCGGTGGCTGTCCTCGCGGATCGGTGAGGGGCTGATCCTCGATCTGCGCACGGCAGTGTTCGATCATGTGCAGAAGATGCCGGTGGCATTCTTCACGCGGACGCGGACCGGGGCGTTGGTCAGCAGGCTCAACAGTGATGTGATCGGTGCGCAGCGCGCATTCAGTGACACCCTCTCCGGGGTGGTGACCAATCTGGTGACGTTGGCGCTCACGCTCGCGGTGATGGTGCGGATCTCCTGGCAGATCACGTTGCTCGCGCTGGTGTTGCTCCCGGTCTTCGTGATTCCCGCCCGTCGCATGGGCAACCGGCTCGCCGGTCTGCAACGCGAAGCGGCAGGTCTCAACGCCGCCATGAGCACGCAGATGACCGAGCGGTTCTCCGCGCCGGGCGCGACCCTGGTGAAGCTGTTCGGCCGACCGCAGCAGGAGTCCGACGAGTTCGCGCTGCGGGCCCGCCGGGTGCGCGATATCGGCGTGCGCACCGCAATGCTGCAGACCGTGTTCGTCACCTCGCTCACGCTGGTTTCCGCGCTCGCGCTCGCGCTGGTCTACGGACTCGGCGGCTGGTACGCCCTGCGCGGCCAGCTGGACGCGGGCGCGGTTGTGTCGCTGTCGCTGTTGTTGACCAGGCTCTACACCCCACTGACCGCGCTGGCGAGCGCGCGGATGGAGGTCATGGCCGCGCTGGTGAGTTTCGAGCGGGTGTTCGAGGTGCTCGACCTCAAGCCGCTGATCGAGGACGCGCCGGGGGCCGTCGCGGTGCCCGAAGGACCGGTCGCGGTGGAGTTGGACAATGTCACCTTCGGCTATCCCTCCGCCGACAAGGTGTCGCTGGCCTCGCTGGAAGATGTTGCGACGCTGGACAGTCGCGGCGGGGTGGAGGTGCTGCACCAGGTGTCGCTGCGGGCCGAGCCCGGTCAGCTGGTCGCACTGGTCGGGTCCTCGGGCGCGGGGAAGTCCACTGTGGCCCAGCTCGTTTCCCGGCTCTACGACGTGGACGGCGGCGCGGTGCGATTGAACGGCACCGACGTGCGCGACCTGACCACGACCTCGATCCGCGAGACGGTCGGGCTCGTCACCCAGGATGGGCATCTGTTCCACGACACGGTCCGCGCCAACCTGCTGCTCGCACGTCCGGAGGCGACCGAAGACGAGCTGTGGGATGCCCTGGATCGGGCGAGGTTACGCACTCTGGTGGACTCACTGCAGGACGGACTCGACACTGTCGTCGGTGAGCGTGGCTACCGACTCTCCGGTGGCGAGCGCCAGCGTCTGACCATCGCACGACTGCTGTTGAAGCAGCCGCGGGTGGTAATCCTCGACGAGGCCACCGCCTCGCTGGATTCGACCTCCGAAGCCGCCGTCCAGGAAGCACTTTCCGAAGCGCTGGCCGGGCGGACCGCGCTGGTCATCGCGCACCGGCTGTCCACGATTCGCGCCGCCGACCAGATCCTGGTGCTGGAGGACGGCCGAATCGTGGAGCGCGGCACGCATACTCAGTTGCTGGTCGCCGATGGACGCTACGCCGAGCTGTATCGCACCCAGTTCGCGGAGGACCCCGTCACCGTCGCCGCCTGAGGTCAGCGGTTGCGCCGGGATTCCAGTCCGTCCAGGACTCGATCGAGCCCGTAGGTGAACTGGCGGTCGCGCGCGACCGCCGGTTCCTGGTTCCACGTGCCGGTCGCATCCGTCTGCCGCAATCTCGGGTAGTCGGTGGCGGCCTGCTCGGCGGCGGGCCGCAGGCTGGCGACCAGTTCGGCCTCGGTCTGACCGCTGCGGGTCAGCAAGGTCAGCCACGCGGCCTCGCTGATACCGATGCCGATGACGTAGCCGATGACGGTGCCGATGGCGTCACTGCGTTCATCCACCGCGAATCCGCCGACTTCGAACAGCGCGAGCATGCGGTCATTGAGCCGCATGACATTCGGGCCCAGGTACGACAGGCCGACCTGACCGAGCGTCGAGGCCATCCACGGATGATGCAGAATCATCGCCCGCAGACTCGCCGCGCACTGCTCGGTGGCCGCGCGCCACTGCGCCCCCGCCTCGATCTCGGGGACCCGGATCTCGCCGTACACCTCGTCGACGACCAGTTCGATGAGCTCGTCGCGGTTGGCAACATGCCGGTACAGCGAGGTAGCGCCCGCATCGAGACGAGCGCCGAGCTGACGCATGCTCAGCGCTTCCATGCCTTCGGCATCCAATAGCGCGACTGCCTCCGCCACGATCTGCTCCCTGGTCAGCGCAGGCTGTTCCCTGCCACGCCGCGGGCGTGTCCAGACCGATCCGACCTGCTGCTTCTCGACGGGCATGTCGACTCCTTTCGATGCCGCCAGCATGGCGCACAACGTTCCCAATTGCGAACGCTCGACACCTATGCGTACAGTGTTCGCAAGACAGTCGGCTCCGCGCTGAATGACACCATCCAACAGGCGGATGCCGCACTCGGCATCGCCATCCTCGGCAGCATTCTGTCGAGCACCTTCACCGACGCTATGCCTGACTCGGCTCCAGAAGCGGCGCACCGCTCCATCGGCGACGCCCTCGCGGTGGCAACCAGCTCCGCCAACAACACACTGGTCACCACGGCTCGCGAAGCTTTCACAGCCGCCATGGCGGCCAGCCTCATCGCAGGCGCCGCCAGTGTCCTCGCCGCCGCCGTGGCGCTATTCCTCATGCGCAGCTCCAGGAAGCAGCCCCGCTTGCCGAAGAACCCAGCCCAGAGCTGCCGATCACCCAGTAGCCCACCGCAAATCCACCAAGCCCGGGTCGATCACAATCCTCCGATCGACCCGGGCCCTTCTCGGTCGGGGGTAGTCAAATGGCGGCCACGAATCGCCTCTCAACCAACCATCTCACTACCCTCGACAGCGAGAAGCCCTAACAGCTTCCAGCGGGCAGGATGCCTGTGGTTGCGTTATCGGACTGCCCGACTTGATCAGAATTCGCCCGCAACGCCGAAAACCGTGCGGCCGGAGTGGGTGCCACTCTGGATGGAGCGCAGTACTTGTTCGGCGTCGGTGATGGGGGAGTAGTGCTCGATCGTCGAAAGATGTTGGGGGCGTAGCTCATTGCCGAGGCGAGCCCACAGCGCGCGGCGCTTGTCACTGGGCACGTATGCGGAGTCGATGCCGAGGAGGGCGACCCCGCGCAGGATAAAGGGCATGACGGTGGTCGGCAGATCCGAGCCGCCGGTGAGGCCGCTGACCGCCACCGCGCCGCCGTAGCCGATTGCGCTGAGAATGTAGGCGAGAGATTTGCCGCCGACACTGTCCACGGCACCGGCCCAGGTGGCTTTTGTCAGGGGGCGCAGTGTGGCGTCCGGGTCTTCGGGCAGCCTGCCGATCACTTCGTTGGCGCCCAGGTCGGCGAGCAGGTCGGCCGCGTCGGTCTTGCCGGTCGAGGCGACCACCTCGAAACCGAGACCGGACAGGATGTCGATGGCGACGCTGCCGACGCCGCCGGTCGCGCCGGTGACGAGCACCGGGCCGGTTTCCGGGGTGAGCTCGCGCTCGAGCAGCCCTTGCACGCTCAATGCGGCGGTGAAACCGGCGGTGCCGAGCGCGGCGGCGTCGCGCGTGCTCAGGCCGTCGAGTTTCACGACCCAATCAGAGGGCACCCTGGCGTACTCGGCGAAGCCGCCATTGTGCGAGACGCCGATGTCATAGCCGTGCGCCACCACCAGATCGCCGGGGGCGAAGTCGTCGTCCTCGGAGGAAACGACCTCACCGGTGATATCGATGCCGGGGATGATCGGGTATTTCCGGACGACACCACCGCCGGGGGTGATCGCCAGGCCGTCCTTGAAGTTCGCACTCGAGTAATGCACTTTGATCGTCACATCGCCGGGCCCGAGGAAATCCTCGTCGACCTGCTGCCGCGTGAGCACGATCCCGCTGTCCGATTCGTGTGCCACCATCGCCCAGAACTCCATGTCGACGAGCATACGAGCGTCGGCGTGCGCCCGGGCAGAACTTGCCGTCGAACCGGGTCGGCGCACATCGATCATTCCGGCGCGAGTTCGAGGCGGACGCCGAGCAGCCGAATGGGGCGGTCCAAGTCGAATCGGTCGATGATGTGGAGCGCGGTGTCCACGATCCTGGCGATATCGGTGGTCGGCTCCGGGAGCTTCGCCTGTTTGCTGCGGGTGTAGAAGGTGTTGGTGCGGACGGTGACCGAGACCCGGATACTGACGCGACCGGCCTCGGCCATCTCCTCGGCGACCTCGGTGGCCAACCGCGCGACCTGGGCGCGGATGTCGCCGGCATCGGTGAGGTCGTGCGGGAAGGTCTCGGACTTGCTGCGGCCCACCGGAACTCGTGGCTCGGTTGTCACATCCGTGTCGCCTTTGCCGTGACCGAGCACCCAGAGGTACGGGCCGGTGTTGGGGCCGAACTCGGCGGCGAGCCGTTGCCGGTCCGCCGCCATCAGATCGGCGACCGTCTCGATGCCGAGATCGGCCATCCGGGCCGCGATCCGATTTCCGATGCCCCACAGGGCATTCGTCGGCCGGTGCGCCATCACCTCGGTCCAGTTCGCCGCGGTGAGCCGGAAGACGCCCTCGGCCGTACCCGCGCCGTCGGCCGGTCGCGCCGAGGACTTGCCTGCGGACTTGGCGAAACCGGTGGCGAGTTTGGCGGTCAGCTTGTTGTCGCCGATACCGATAGCGCAGGTGAGATCCAATTCCGCTATGGCACTGCGGATCTCGCGAGCCAATGCCTCCGGGTCGTCGGCGTCGGCGGCGAGAAATGCCTCGTCCCAGCCCCACACTTCCACACGCCCAGGAAAGGTCCGCAGCAGTGACATCACCTCGTCGGACGCCTCCTCATAGGTGGCCATGTCCAAGGGGAGGAACACGCCGTCGGGGCATTTGCGTTGCGCGCTGCGCAGAGCCATCCCGGCACGGACGCCGAATGCGCGGGCAGGGTAGGACGCGCAGGTCACCACTTTGCGTGGTTCGGTCGGGTCACCGTTGCCGCCGACGATGACCGGCAGCCCGCGCAGCTCCGGATGACGGCGGAACTCTACCGCCGCCTGGAACTGATCGAGATCGACGTGCATCAGCCATCTGGCCACCCGTCCGTCATACCGCACCACACCGACAAGCAGCAGATATTCCGCCCAGACCCATTGCGTCACCCGAAAAACAGAACTAAATTCTGGATATGAAGATTCGAGATCGGTTGCTGGTGGCAGCCGAGCGACAGTTCGCGGAACGGGGGGCGCTCGAGACGACACTGACCCAGATCCGCGACGCGGCGGGTGCGAGCGTCGGGGCGCTCTATCACCACTTCCCGGACAAGGCCGACCTGTACCGCGAGGTGTGGGCGCACGCACTCGCCGACTACCAAGGCCATTTCTGGCGCGCGGTCGGCGACAGCACCGACGCGCGAGAGGGCATCACGGTGGGCGTGCGCGAGCATCTGCGGTGGGTCACCGAAAACCGATATCGCGCAAAGGTTCTCACCTCGGCGCGCCCACCAGGGGTGCGCGAGAGCGAGAGCAACCGCGAATTCATGACGAATGTGACGCGCTGGTGGCGGACCCATGCCGGGTACGGCGCGGTGCGCGACCTGAGCCTCGATCTCGTCTATGCCCTGTGGCTGGGACCCGCCCAGGAATACACGCGGCAGTGGCTCGGCGGTGACATGCGCATCGCCCCACACGATGTCGCCGACGAACTGGCCGAAGCTGCCTGGCAGGCGCTCGGCGTCTCGAATCACTGAGCAACCGGAACCGAAACCCGCACGAACGGAGCACGATGACCGCCGATACGTTCACCCTCGACATCGAACTCGCCAAGCAGGTGCTGGCCGGCCAGCCCTTCGCCCAACTGGTCGGCACCGAGATCGCCGCGTTCGGCGACGGCGCCGCCACGCTGGTCGTCGAGATCCGCCCGGAACTCTGCCAGCAGTTCGGTTTCGTCCACGGCGGCGTGCTGTCCTATCTTGCCGACAATGCACTGACCTTCGCGGCCGGAACGGTCCTCGGGGCGAACGTGCTGACCGGCGGCTTCACCATCACCTACCTGCGGCCGGCCGCGGGCCTCCGGCTGCGCGCCGAAGCGGTCGTCAGCGGGTCGACCCGCCGCCAAGCCGTCGTCAACTGCGAAATCTTCGCCGAGAGTGCCGATTCCGAGCCGGTGCTGTGCGCCCTCGCTCAGGGCACCACACGCACCGTGGAACGGGAGCTGCCGAAAAACAGTAGCTGATCGAGACGAAAACGGGCCGTGCACGAAATTCTCGTGCACGGCCCGTTTCGGCCGAATCAGGCGGTAGCCGCCAGGGTGCGGCCGTCCAGCGCCGGCTCGGCGACCGGTTCGATGGCGTAGGCCAGGATGTCGGCGACGTCGGCGACGGGGCGAACATCCAAGGCGGCCAGCACATCCGCGGGGACGTCGTCCAGGTCCGGTTCGTTGCGGGCCGGGATGAACACCGTCTTCAGACCGGCGCGCTGAGCGGCGAGCAACTTCTGCTTCACGCCGCCGATCGGCAGCACCCTGCCGTTCAGCGTGACCTCGCCGGTCATGCCGACGTCGGCACGGACCTGCCTGCCCAAGGCCAGCGACACCAGCGCGGTGACCATGGTGACGCCCGCCGAAGGACCGTCCTTCGGCACCGCGCCCGCCGGGAAGTGCACGTGGATATTGCGATCGAGCACCGACGGTTCGATGCCGATCTCTTCCAGGTGCGAGCGCACATAGGTGAGGGCGATCTGCGCCGACTCCTTCATGACGTCGCCGAGTTGGCCGGTCAGGGTGAGCGACCGCTCGCCTTCGGCGGCGTTGGCCTCGATGTAGAGGACGTCGCCGCCCAGACCGGTCACCGCCAATCCGGTTGCCACACCCGGCACCGCGGTGCGTTCCACCGAGTCAGGGGTGAATCGCGGACGGCCCAGGTATTCCTTCAGATCACCCAGGTCGATCGTCAGTGCGTCATCCGGAGCGGACTTCACCGGCGCGTCATAGCCCAGATCTGCGCCATAACCCAGATCGGCCACCACCGATTCGCCTGCGGCCGAGTCGGTTCCGACCTCCGACAGTCGAGTCGCCGCCTTGCGCAACGCCTTCGCGATCAGGCGTTCCATCTGCCGCACACCGGCTTCTCTGGTGTAGTTCGCGGCGATCTCACGCAGTGCCGCGTCGGTGATGGTCACCTCGTCGGTGGTCAGTGCGTTGCGTTCCAGCTGCCTCGGCACCAGGAAGTCGCGGGCGATGTCGACCTTGTCGTCCTCGGTGTAGCCGTCGACGGTGATCAGCTCCATCCGGTCCAGCAGCGGGCCGGGGATAGTGTCCATGACATTGGCCGTCGCGATGAACAGTACGTCCGACAAGTCCAGATCGAGATCCAGGTAGTGGTCGCGGAAGGTGTGGTTCTGCGCCGGATCGAGCACCTCGAGCAATGCGGCCGCCGGATCGCCACGGAAGTCGGAGCCGACCTTGTCGATCTCGTCCAGCAGGACAACGGGATTCATCGAACCCGCCTCCTTCATCGCACGCACGATTCGACCGGGTAGCGCGCCGACGTAGGTGCGGCGATGGCCACGGATCTCCGCCTCGTCGCGCACGCCGCCCAGGGCGACACGAACGAACTTGCGGCCCATGGCGCGTGCCACGGACTCACCCAGCGAGGTCTTGCCGACACCGGGCGGGCCGACCAGCGCGAGCACCGCGCCGGAGCCGCGCCCGCCGACGACCTCCAGGCCACGTGCGGCCCGCCGGGAACGCACCGCCAGGTACTCGACCATGCGATCCTTCACCTCGTCGAGGCCGTGGTGATCGGCGTCCAGCACCGCGCGGGCGGCCGAGACATCGGTGCTGTCGGTGGTTTTCACCGTCCACGGCAGCTCCAACACGGTGTCGAGCCAAGTTCGGATCCAGCCGGATTCCGGGCTCTGATCGCTGGCCCGCTCCAGCCTGCCGACCTCACGCAATGCCTCCGCGCGGACGTCGTCGGGCAGATCCGCCTGCTCGACCCTGGTCCGGTAGTCATCGGCGCCATCGGGCTCGTCTTCGCCCAGTTCCTTGCGAATGGCGTTGAGCTGCTGACGCAACAGGAATTCGCGTTGGCTCTTCTCCAGGCCCTCGCGCACGTCGTCGCTGATCTTCTCGGTGACCTCGGCCTCGGCGATATGCGCCTTGGTCCATTCGATCAACGTGGTCAAACGCTGGGCGGCCTCGGGGGTTTCGAGCAGTTCCCGCTTCTGGTCATTGCTCAGGTACGGTGCGTAGCCCGCGGTGTCGGCGATCGCCGACGGGTCGGTCAGCTGATTGACCGCGTCGATGATCTGCCAGGCCTCGCGGCGCTGAAGCACCGAGACGACCAGCTTCTTGTATTCGGCCGCAAGTTCTTTGGTGCGCCCATCGGCCGCGGGCGTATCGACCGCTTCGGCCTCGACCCACAGCGCAGCGCCGGGCCCGGTCACCCCGTGGCCGATCTTGGCGCGCCGTTCGGCCTTCAATACCGCCGCAGGTGCGCCACCGCGCATCCGTCCGACCTGTTCGATGGTGGCGACGACACCGTAGGAGGCGTAACCCTCGGTCAGTCGCGGCGCGAGCAGCACCGCTTCGGTCTTCGCCGCCCGCGCGGCGTCGATGGCGGCCTGCGCCGATTCGTCCAGTTCGATGGGCACGACCATGCCCGGCAGCACGATCGGATCGGTCAGGAACAGCACCGGCAGGTTCTGTGGTGTAGTCACGTCTTCGACCCTTCCAAAAGTTGAGCGATGCCCAGTCAACCCCGGTGGTTCCACGTTTGTTCCGGCCTGCTCGCCACGTTCGCTCAGGGCGAATTGCAGGTTCTCAGCGACATGTCGTTTTCTCACGTTCGTGTCGTTGACCAGTCATTCCGGTTGAAAGCCCGTCCCTCCCCCTCGATCTGCTGGGTGGAATGGCCGTTCGCCGGGGTTCCGTTCTTGACCTGGTCGCACCGCACCCGAACGGTGATCTTCTTCGGCGCGCGCTGGAACGGTGCCAACCTCTCCGCAACTGGCTTCACCGGCGTAGCGGCCGCCACCGGCGTCGGGTTGCTCGGTGCGGCCGTAGCAATTGACGATACCGCGATACCCGCCATGAACGTCCCCGCCACCATGAAGGCGATTGCCGATGCGCGTCGTGTGTTCTTCATAACGTCCCGTCCCCGATTTCTCAGCCCTCCGCAGCTGTCTCGCCGAGCGGTGGGTGCGGCAGATACGCACCGATGCTGGTGAGCCCGAAGTTGTTGTGCGTCAATAGCGTTGGACGGCCGTTGATGGAAACCGGTTCCACTCCACCGGGGGCATTGACAGTGATCCACACCATATGCACGGGTGGTGTCCGGTGGCACGTTTCGTTCACCAGTAAGTACCTACACGAATTGCGGCGACGGCCGCCTGGCCCGGCATCGACGCCAGTGCCGGCGGCGGTGTATCGACCGTGCCGCGCACCCACTGGCCGCAGGACTCCTGGGCGGGACCAATCCAGATCGCGTGCGCGAGGGGTAGCCGTCGGTCGGGTGGACAGCGATGTACGTACCGCGGAGAGTCACCACATGCGAGGCGACTCTATTCCGCCGACAACAGTCTTGAACGGAACGAAGTAGTCTGTTTTAATGTAACGGAACCAAATATTCCGTTCCATTCAGATCGGGCTCGCTCCAGGAGGCGCACGTGACCGCTGTCATCGAAGATCCACAAGTCGAAACCACCACGGCCGCCCCAGAATCCGATGTCGAGCAGCGCTACCCACGCCGCTGGCTCGGGCTCATCGCGATCCTCGCCGCCACCCTGCTCAACCTGCTCGACGCCACCATCGTCAATGTCGCGGCGCCCTCGATCCGGGCCGAACTCGGCGGCTCGACCGCCACCATTCAGTGGCTCGCCGCCGGGTACACGCTGGCGCTTGCGGTCGGGTTGCTCACCGGTGGGCGGCTCGGCGACATGTTCGGACGCAAGCGGGTGATGTTGGTCGGATTGATCGGCTTTCTCGGCACGTCATTGCTGTGCGGCGCGGCAGGCTCGATCGAGATACTGCTGATCGGCCGGATCACACAGGGACTGTTCGCGGCGGTCATGGTGCCGCAGTGCTTCGGGCTCATTCGCGATCTGTACGGCCGCGAACTCGGCAAGGCCTACGCGGCTTTCGGTCCGCTCATCGGCGTGGCGACCATCGCGGGACCGATCGTGGCGGGGCTGCTCGTCGACGCCGATCTGCTCGGTGCGGGCTGGCGGTCGATCTTCCTGATGAACCTGCCGCTCGGGGCGGTGGCGCTGGCATTGGGCAGCTGGATCCTGCCGACGGGATCGCCGATCGCGGGCATGCGGCTGGATCTGCGCGGCGCGTGCATCGCGGCCATCGGAATGAGCCTGCTGCTGTACCCGCTCGTCGAGGGCCGCGAGTTGGGCTGGCCGTGGTGGTCGGTGGCGATGTTGATTGCGTCGGTCCCGGTGCTCGGCCTGTTCGCGCTCGATCAGGTTCGCCGGTCACGCGCCGGGCGCACCGCGCTGATCGAGATGAGCGTCTTCGCCAAGCGGTCCTACACCTCCGGCATCGGATTCGTGATGGTCTTCTTCGGCGGCATCACCGGATTCTCGCTGGCGATCGGGCTGTTCCTGCAGCTCGGCCTCGGCTTCAGTCCGCTGAAGGCCAGCCTGACGATGACGCCATGGGCACTGGGCGCGTTCCTCGGATCCGGGGCGAGCGCCGCCCTCGCACCCAAGCTCGGCCGCAAGGTGCTGCACATCGGACTGCTCGGCATGACGATCGGTCTGGTGGCGCTGTTCTTCCAACTCGGCGGCACCGAAGCCCCGGCACCGTTGGCATTCGCACCGGCCCTGCTGGTCTACGGGCTCGGCATGGGGCTGATCTTCGTCCCACTGTTCGGCATCATCGTCGGCGATCTGGAGGATCACGAGGTCGGCTCGGCCTCGGGGCTGCTCGAGTCTTTCCAGCAGGGCGCGGCTGCGCTCGGCGTAGCGGGGCTCGGCTCGATCTTCTTCGCCGGGTTCACGATCGGCGACGGGGTGGACGCGGCGCTGTCGGCGGCGCACACGATCACCGGTGTGGCGATCCTGCTCACCGTGGTGTCGTTCGCGGTGGTTTTCGGTCTGCCGAAGCAGGCCAACGAGCCGCACTGAGCAGGCGCTCGCATCGATACGACCCCGGACTCCGGCCGAGTTCGGGGTCGCTGCGTAAGCCGGTGAGGACCGCGCCGGGCTCGCGTTGACACCCCGCAGGAGCCAATGAGAATGTTGGGGCCTCGATATGTCACTACCCGGTCAGCACTAGGGGGACCCCGCGATGTCAGTGATCGCCTCCGGTGTATTCATCGACTGGGAAAATCTGACCGGGCAGTCCAAGTTCACCGTCGATCTGATTACATTCCCCATCTTCAGCGCATTGGCGGGCTGGCTCACCAACTGGACCGGCGTGCTGATGTTGTTCTGGCCCATCGCATTCCGCGGTGTGCGGATCCCGGGTCTGCACGTGTTGTATCCCTATTTCCCGCGGCGGGTCCAGGTGCTACCGACATTTTCGGGAGACGGGCGCAGGCTCGGATTCCAGGGGTTCATTCCGGCACGCGCGGAAAAGATGGCAAGTATTTGTGTCGATAAGGCATTGATGCGGATCGGCAGCCCGAAGGATTTCATCCACGAACTGGATTTGGACGGAATCGCCGACTACATAGCGATACTCGCGAGCAAACAGGTGCAACCGCTGGTCGACGAGCTCATGTATCGGGAGAACCCGGATCTGTGGCGCACCATGCCGCGCGCGATGAAGCAGCTCGTCTATCAAAGAGTGGATCGCGAATTGCCCGCACTGTGCAGGCGCGCCTTCGAGTCACTCGGCGACAATGTCGATCAGCTCATCGATATCAAGAGTTTCGTCATCCGGTACCTGCGGGAGAATCCGTACATCCTGAAGGACCTGACCACCACCATCGCGGCGCCCGAACTGAAGTTCATGGTGCGGGTCGGTTTGCTCGGCGCACCGTTCGGCCTGTTGCTCGCTCTGTATCTGCATGCGCACAGCCATATTCCGGTGCTCGGCTGGGTGCCTGGCTGGGTGATCGTGCTGCTTGCGGGCGCGGCGATCGGCGTCATCGTGAATGTCATCGCGGTCAAGATGGTGTTCGAGCCGGGCGATCCGCAGCCGCGCTACAAATACCTGTGGCGGCAGGCACTGCTGGCCAAGCGGCAGCCACAGGCCGCGACCGACCTCGCGCACATCCTGGCCTACCAGGTGCTGACCCTGCCGAATCTATCGAGGGAACTGCTCGAGGGCCCCAACGGTGACAAGACCCGCCGGCTGCTGGAGCGGTTGATCGCCGACGAGATCCATCGTCAGCTCGGCCCGACCACCTCGTTGGTGCGCGCGGCCTTCGGACGCCGCCAGTTCGACAACCTCAAGGTCGGCGCGGCCGGTGCGGCTGTCGGCTTGGCGCCGAGTCTGGTCGAGGACGAGGTGTTCACCCGCGAGCAGGCGAAGAAGATCGACGAATTCGCCGCCCGCAAGCTTCAGACCCTGACACCGGGGGAGTTCATGGAGATGTTCTACGCCTCTGTCGAGCAGGACGCCTGGCTGCTCTATCTGCACGGCGCGGTGCTCGGCCTTCTCGTGGGTGCGACCCACCTGCTGCTTTTCGGCTGGTAAGCAGCTCGCACAAATACAAGCACGCGTGCTTGCATTTTTCTGAGCCCGCTGCGATGCTGAACCGCGACGGCGCACGGAGCAGTGTGCCCGCGACCGGCAAGGAAACAGATGGTTGACCTCGACGCGCTACTCGGCGATTTCGCAGCGGAATGTGCGGATCTGGAACTCCTGGTCGCGCCGCTTGCGCCGACGGACTGGTCCACTCCCACGCCCGCCGCAGGCTGGGACATTTCGCATCAGATCGGCCATCTGGCCTGGACCGATGAGGTGGCCATCCTCGCCGCCACCGACGGATCCGGCTTTGCACAAATGCTGGCCGAGGCCGCACCGAAGGCGCTGACCTTTGTGGACGAGGCCGCCGAAGCCGCCGCCGCCACGCCGCCGCCGGAATTGCTCGAACGCTGGCGCCAGGGCCGGACCGACCTCGCCGCCGCGCTGCGTGCGGTGCCCGCGGGCACCAAGCTGGCCTGGTTCGGCCCACCGATGAGCGCGGCGTCGATGATCAGCGCCAGGATCATGGAGACCTGGGCACATGGCCAAGACGTGGCCGACGCCCTCGGGGTCACCAGGACACCGACCGCCAGGCTGCGCACGGTGGCCCACCTCGGCGTCCGCACCAGAAACTTCGCCTACTCCGTGCACGGCAAGGCGGCGCCTGCCGAGGAATTCCGAGTAGAGCTCACCGCGCCGGACGGCGCCCTGTGGACCTGGGGTCCCGACGATGCCGCACAGCGGGTCAGTGGACCTGCCGTCGACTTTTGCCTGCTGGCGACACAACGCCGTCATCGTGACGACCTGGCGCTGGAGACGATCGGCCCGGACGCCGCGGATTGGCTGATGATCGCGCAGGCGTTTGCCGGAAACACCGGCGAGGGCAGAACAGCGGGTCAGTTCGCCTGACCCGCCGCACTTCCCGACCACCCGTTCGGCTTCGGGAGCGGGCGAGCGCCACACTTGGGTGCGCCGTTCGTGTCGACGGCCGGACGCCGTTGGCCGGGGTGTCTCGATGTGGCAGTCGAGAATGGCGCTCGCCAGCTATCTGGGTTTACCCGCACGTCTGCTGCCGGAAACATCGAACATGCGAAAAATATGCGCGATCCCGGCCCTGATGACGCCCTTCGCCCGGCTTTGTGATGCTGCTCTCACCGATGCGGCAGCCCCACAGGCAACACCGTAACCTGGACAAGTGTACGGCTTTCAACGATGCGGGCCGCGCTGCAAGGGGAGCAGGGGCGGAGGGAAGGAAAAGCATCGTGACTGCACACAAGCCTGCTCAGGTCGTTCGGCATGCCGCGATCGTGCTCGCAGGCGCAGCCAGTCTCAGCCTCACCGTTGTCTCCGGGGCCTACATCGTGAACCAGATGGCCGACACCCATCGAGCAGGCAGCGAACTCTCAGCACCCCCCACGGCGACCGCCGAGGACATCACCCCCGACGCAGGCACCACTATCTCCGAGGCTGTGCTGACCGGCGGAAGTCGCGATCTCCCAGCGCTATTCGTGCACATGCCGGTAGATACCACCGCCACGTCCCCGAATACCGCTGCACCACATATTGATCCGGCCGTCGGCACTTCGGCAGGTCTGGCCGGAAAGCTCCGGCTCGGTACCACCTATGTCGGTGCGCAATTGACCCCGATCCGCGCCGACACCGTCGCCTTCACCGTCGACACCAACGCACTGTCCGCGCTGTCGAACTTCCTGCTGTCCGCACCGATCCGCAACCGGCTCGACGTCGGCACCGACCCGGCCGCGACCACACAGGTGCGCACCGAACTCGACACCCACGGTCAGGTCACAGTGACGTTTTCCGACCCCACCCTGGGTGAGCACGCGCTGCGTATGAACCAGCACCCCGCACCGACTCCGAAGGACGCGCCGGACGCGACACCGCCGGAATCCGCAGTCACCACTGCGACGACGGCCGACTCAGCCGCACCCGAAACTCCGGTCGCACCTGTGGACTCGACCCCGCACCCGAAACTGAAAACCGCGCCGAGCACCATCAACGTCTGACCTGCGCAGGACGCATCCAGTTGCCGACACACGGCAACAGCTGATTTCGTATGCACATGGGTAACTCACCGGGCACGCCCCGACCCAACCGCACGACTGGCGGCCCGCGACAAAACCGTCGCGGAGCCGTCGACCGGCACCAATCGCGCAGAGGCGCAGAAGCAACAGACTTCTGCGTGATCGGTGGGGGGATCGTCGGCGTGGCGACGGCGCATCGAATTCTCGAGCGCCATCCCGGGGCCGGCCTGGTGCTCGTCGATAAGGCCTCGGCATTGGCCACCCATCAGACCGGGCACAACAGCGGCGTCATCCATTCCGGCATCTACTATCCGCCCGACAGTTTGAAAGCGAAACTGTGCAGGCAAGGTGCGCAGTGGACGAAGGATTTCGCCGCAGCGCACGGGATTCCATTCGAGGTGTGCGGAAAGCTGCTGGTGGCCACCGACGCCGCCGAATACGAACGCATGCTCGCGCTGCACGAGCGGTCGGTGACCAATGGGGTGGAGGTCGAATTGATCGACGCCGCCGAGCTGGTTCGCCGCGAACCGCACGTGACGGGGGTCGGTGCGCTGTTCGTACCGAGCACCGGCATCGTCGACTACACCCGCATCACCACGGCGCTGGCCGAGGAGATCCGGCGGGCCGGCGGGCAGATCGTGCTCGGCGCCGAGATCGATGCGATCACCGAAACCGATGACGCGGTGACGATCTCGGGAGCTTCGGGTTCCTGGACCGCACGCACCCTGGTGGTGTGTGCCGGTCTGCAGGCCGACCGAATGGCCGCGCTCGCGGGCCTGCCTACCGATTTCCGTATCGTGCCGTTCCGCGGCGAGTACTACCAGCTGCCTGCCGAACGCGCCGGACTGGTGCGGACATTGATCTATCCGATCCCCGATCCGAACCTGCCGTTTCTCGGTGTACATCTGAGCCCGACCATCGACGGTGCGCTGACCGTCGGCCCGAACGCGGTGCTCGGCCTGGCCAGGGAGGGCTACCGCAAGGGCAGCGTCAATGCGCGCGACGCCCGCGAGGTGCTCGGGTTCTCCGGCGTCCACCGGGTGGCCCGTGCCCATCTGCGCACGGGGGTGCGGGAGCTACGCAACTCGCTGTTCAAACGCGGCTACCTGGCCGAATGCCGACGGTACTGTCCCGAGCTGACGGTCGCGGACCTACGACCACGCGAGGCGGGAATCCGGGCGCAGGCGGTGCTGAGTGACGGCACTCTGGTGCACGACTTCATGATCGAGCGCACGCCGCGGTCGATCCATGTGCTCAACGCGCCGTCACCGGCGGCGACCTCGGCGATGCCGATCGCCGAGTATTTGGTCGATCAACTCTGATCCGACACGACCGGCAACCAAGCAACCGCCCGGTCGCGATACCGAAAGCCGTCCAACCAAATCCGCGGCAACCCTCCAATAAAGAGGAGAACTGTAGTATTTTTAGCGGCAGCCGTGGAACAGGGAGGGCCTATGGGCCACATCAAGTACGCGAGTGACGTCGGAGCACCTGTCGAGGTTGCCTTCACCTATACCGACAACCATCTGTTCGTGCCGGACTGGATGTTCGCTGTCGACGGCTTCGAGCCGACCGGGGAGATCGATCACGGCCTGGGGGCGAACTACACGACCTCAACACGGCTGGCCTGGTGGCGGCCGACGGCGCAATGCGAGATCACCGAGTACCGGCGCAATGTGGTGATCGGCTACACGCTGCGCGGACGACTATCGGGAACACTGACACTCAGATTCGATCCACTCGGCTACGGACGGTCGGTGCTGACGTCCGAGGCGGAGTACGCTCCACCGAGCGGCCTCCTCGGCCGCCTGTGCCTCGGTTTGGTCGAATCCGCCGTGAAATCGGCGCTGCGCCGCACCGAGTCGCAGTTGCGAAGGGAGATAGAGGAATTCCACGGTACCGATCTTGTCGGTCGGATTGCGTAGGGTGCCAGCCATGATCATCGTGAGCACCGACGGATCCTGCCTCCGCAACCCCGGTGGCGCCATCGGCTGGGCGTGGGTCAATCATCAGGGCTCTTCCCGCAGTGGAGGAGCCGCGTCGGGGACCAATCAGGTCGCGGAGCTACGCGCGGTGCTGGAGGCGATCCTCGCGCATCCCGGGGAAGAACCCCTGTTCATCGAGAGCGATTCGCTCTACGCGATCAAATGCGCGTCGGAGTGGATCTCGGGCTGGCGGATCAACGGCTGGCGCACCTCCACCGGAGGCGCGGTGAAGAATGTCGAGCTCATCAAACAGATCGATAGAGCCATCGCCACCCGACCGGGGCCGGTCCGGTTCCGTTGGGTCCGCGGCCATGTCGGTAACTACTTCAACGAGCAAGCCGACAAGTTGGCGGGCGAGGCGGCCAGGCAGGCCGCGGTGACCGCCGCGGGCAGCGAAGTGGCGGCCGCGGCACTGCCGACGGTGCCCGAGCTGTCGACGGTGGTCGAACTATCGAAGCCGGTCGAGGTGGCCGAGCCCGACAAAGAAAAGACTCCCGGGCCGCGGTCCGCGGGGAAGCCGGTCGCACCGGCGGCGCCTCAGACATTGACCCTGTTCTGAGTCCGTCGGCGCGAACGGAGCGCAGGACCGCCCGAAAGACCTCCGGCGGTGGTGTCTCAACCCACCGCCGGAGGCGCTTCGGCCGGGTCAGTTATTGCCGAGCTGCTTGAGTATCGGCAGGTCGAACTTGTTGACCAGCCACTTGTCGCCGTCCTTTTCCAGGCCGGCAACCACGACGAGTTCGACTCGGCTCGGCGGCTTGCCCGCCGCGGCGATGTTGACATTGGTGGTGGTCTGGCCGATCACCACGAGCACGGTGGCCTTGTCCTTGTCACCGGACTGGAAGCCGCACTGCATGTCGTAGGTCGACGACTTGGCCTTCGCATCGACGACCACACCCTTGAGGTCTTGGCCGAGCTTGCCGAAGGTTTCCTTCCACTCGCCGGTCGAGGCGGCGTCCACCTTCTTCAGGTAGTCGTCGATGGTGTCCGGGTCGTAGGTGGAGATGAGACGGCCGTATTCGCAGGCGGCCTTGGTCGCGTCGACTTGCGCGTCCAGCTTGTCGCCGCGATCTGTGGCCTGCAGATAGAACACCACGACCGCGGTCACCGCGGCCACCAGCAGAATGCCCGCCACGAAGGCAGCCACCAGCGGAACAGCCCCGAAGCCACCCTTGGCGGCGGTAGGCTCGGCGTTCGCCGTCTTCTTCGCGGCCGCCGCGGTCTCGGCGGCAGCATCTCTGTCCCCGGCGGCCCTCGGCGCGGCATCCGACTTCCCGAGCTCGGCGGTCTTATCGTCGGCTACCGAACTGTCCGGCGTCGTGGAGTCGGCGGCAGTGGTGTCCTCGGCCTCCGGGTCACGCTTCGATTCGGGGTTGTCGGTTCCAGCATCATCGTTGGACATCGATACAATCCTGCACTTTCCCGGCGCGCTCTGGCACGCCGATTCAGCCTTGTCAGCTCGCATGCGGCGAACCTTTCGCACTCTGCGGGCGAGTATCCCCGCCCGGCTCGAGCGCCACCGCGGCGGGTTGTTTCGGGCGACCTGCACACAGTCACCAGCGGGGGTCGACTCACCGCACCGGTGGGAGGGTCATTTCATTCGGATCCACGTTGGGCGGTGTCTGGGCGCCGTTGTCAGGAATGTCCGGTCGTGGCGCGTTCGCCGAACCACGAATCTGCAGTCCCGGCGGCGGGCTCTCGCAGTAGTTCCACTTCGGCAGCGAGCCGTCCTGGATGACCTCATTGCGCAGCGGCACGTGCTTGTACTGGCAGATCGGCCGAACCCAGATGTCGACGACGGTGAAGAATTCGCCGTCGTGCGCGGGCACACCGGCCGCCGACAGACCGACCTTCAACGAAGGGAACAGGGCTTGCAGCGCCGGGATGCGCAACTGCGCGGCCTTGGTCATCGCCGAGAAATTGGCGGCCAGACTGGTGATCGGGTCCGCGGTCTTGTCCAGCACCGCGCCGAGACTGGTCAGCTGGCCGGGCGCCTGCTCGAGAATCTTCTGCAATTCGGCGTTGGCGTTGTTGAACTGATCGAACAACGCACCGGAATTGCGGGTCAGCGTGGCCAGATCGGGCTGGGCATGGGAGGTGGTGTCGGCGATGGTGCGCAGATTGGTGATCAGGTTCTGGGTCTGCGGCAGTAGCGAATCGAAGCCGGCCATGGCCAGGCTGATGCCGTTCACCATGCCGCGCAACTGATCAGGGCCGCCACTGAGCGCGATGTCGAGCTCGGAGAGGATGGCGCCGAACTTGTCGGGGTCGATCTGCGCGATCAGCGCGCTGGAGTTGTCCAGCACCGACCACACCGGGGTCGGGGTCTTGATCTTCTCCGGATCGAACCTGATGACCGAACCGTCGCGAAGATAGGGACCCTGCTCGGTGCCCGGCCGGAAATCGACGTATTGCTCGCCCGCGCCGGACAGTGCCTGCACCGCGATCGCGGTATCGACCGGAATCTTGTACTTCGAGTCGATTTGAGCCTTGGCGGCGATCGACTGGCCGCGGTCGGTCAGCTCGATCGAGGTCACCTTGCCGATCCGGTATCCGCGCAGCGTCACATCGTTGCCGGGCTGCAGACCGCCCGAGCGGTCCAGATTCACCGTGACGGTGTAGTTGGACTTCAGCGGGTTCACCCGCATAACGCTCACCAGCAGATAGCTGGCACCGACGAGGAACACCAGCACCAGACCGATGCTCGACAACAGGAGTTTGCGCCCGAACAGGTTCTTCAGCCAGGTCACTTGTAGGCCCCCGTCACTCGGGCTTGGATCAACTGCAGGACGGTGATCAGGCTGCCCGCGAAATCGCCCACGTCACGAAGATCTTGGATCTTGCCGTGCGCCGGGTCGCTCAGCACGCTGAGGTCGAGGTTCGTCGCGGTCGCGTAGACCGCGAGGCTGTTGCCGCGGAACGACGCGTCGACACCGGGTTTCATCTGGTGCAGCGCATCCAGCGCCGGTCCGAAGTTCTGTTCGGTCCTGGCCAGCGCGTCCATCAGCTGGTGCACATTGTCGAGCAGGCTGGCCAGTTGACCGCCCGAGCTGCTGGCGTAATCGCCGAGTGCCGCGCTGGTCGTCGAAAGCTTGGTCAGCAAATCGCCGATGGCCCGGTTGTTCTCGGCGACCGCGCCGATCATCTGCGGCAGCGTGTCGGCGACCTGACCGAGTTCCGAGCGCCTGGTCTCGATGGTCGTCGCCAGCGCGCTGAACTGGTTGAGCACGTTATCGACGCGGGTGGTGTTGTCGTTCAAACTTGTGACGACACCGGTCATCTCGGTGATCAGATGAGCCATCTGATCACCGCGACCACCGACAATCGAATCCAGCTCCGAGGTCAGCTTGCTCAACGCGGCGATTCCGCCGCCGTTGAACAGCATGGAGACCGAGATGAGCAGTTCCTCGACGGTGGCACCCGCCGAGGTCTTGTCGAGACCGAGCGTGTCACCCTGGTGCAGGACCTGTGTGCCCGACTCCGCCTTGGGCTTGGACACCGCGACGAAGACATCACCGAGCGGCGTGGCCTGACGCAACTCGGCGGTGCTGCCGATGGGCAACTCGATGTCCTTGCGAATGGTCAGATCGACGATGGCCTGGAAGTTCTTCGTCCTGATGTTGGAGACCACCCCGACATCCGACCCCCCGATCTTCACCTTGGCCTGATCCGGCAGGTTCAGCGCGTTCTCGAAAACCGCATGCACGGTATAGGTTTCGCCACTCGCACCCGGCTTGGGCAGCGGCAGCTTCTCCACGGTGAATCCGCAACCGGAGGTCACCGCCACACCGGTCGTTACCGCCAACGCGATCAGCGTGCGGCTCGCGTTCTTCATCAGCCGGTTGGTCATTTGGTCATCCCCAGCAGCGCCGCCGTAATTCCCAGGTCGGGTCCCAGGTCCTCGAGCTTCCCGGTTCGGCATCCGTCCGGCTTCATCTGAATCCGTTCACAGAACACGCTCAACAGTTCGCCGTTGAGGAAGGTCGGGAGGTTTCCGTGCAGTCGGATGAAACCCATTTCCCTGTTCACCGACCGATCGAGGTTCTGCATGAGCAGCGGCGCGAGATCGACGACCTCCGTGACGCCACGGGCGTTGGCGCGCAGCTGGTCGGTCACCTTCGTCAGCCCGAGCAGCGAGCTCGACAACTGATCCTGGTACTGCACGAACACCGAACTGGTGTTGTTCAGGAAGTCGTTGAGCTGTTGCAGCGTCGCCTCGAGGCCGGGCGCCTGATCCGCGAGCAGTCCCGTCATCTGCGTCATCCGATTGCTGAAATCACGGACGGACTGGTCGTTTTCGGCCAGCATCGTGGTCAGCTCGTTCAGCTTGACGATGATGTTGGAAACCGCGTCTTTATTGTCGACGCCGACCTTCAGCGCGCCGGAGAGCGCATTGAGTGTGTCGCGCATCTTTTCGCCCTGCCCGTTCACCATCGGGTAGAGCACCCGGCCCGAGAGCGGGCCGAGGCCTTCGGAGCCGGGTTCGGGCTTCAGTGCGGCGGCGAACTGATCGATGGTCTTGATCATCGTGTCCAGCTCGACCGGTGTTCTGGTGCGCCCCTTCGGCAGGTGGGCACCGTCGGACATAGTGGCGCCCTCGGTGTAGACCGGGGTGAGCTCGATGTGCCGATCGGTCACGATGGACGGCGAAACAATCGCGGCCATCGCATCTTTCGGGATCTTCACCCCGGAGTCGATCGACAGGTGCACCTCGACGAGAGTGCCCCTCGGAATGATCTTGTCTACCTTGCCGACTTCCAGCCCGAGCACCGTCACCGGATTGCCCTCGTACATACCCGCGATGTTTTCGAAGTCCGCGGTGATGTGCATGTGGTTGCCCAAGGCGTTGTTCACCGAGCTCGGCAGAATCGCGCAGCTGCCGACCGCGAGCGCCGCGGCGCTGATCGCGACGGTCTTGGCGATGGTCCTGAGGTTCATCCCTGGCATCCCTCGATCATGTGGGCGAAGCACAACCAGTTATCGGGGAACACCCACGGCAGGCCGACCTCACCGTAGGGGCCGTTACCGAACGCATTGTTGAACTGGCGCACCGACACCGGCATGATCTGCAACAGTCGGTCGAGGTTGTCCTTGTTCTTCTGCAGACCCTCGGCCATGGTGTTGAGCTGCTGGATGGTCGGGCCGAGCTGGTTGTTGTTCGCGGCACCGATCTCCTGCAATTGCCTACTGAGCGTCGAAACATTGTCCAGCAGCTGGCGGAGCAGGCCCTGGCGCTCCATCACCCGGTTGGCGATAGCCTCACCCTGGGTGATCACCAGCAGCACGCTGTTGCGATTGTCGCCGAGAATCCTGGTGACCCGGTCGAGATCCTTGAGCAAACCGTCGACCTCGCCCTTGCGCCTGTCCAGCACCTTGGCCAGCACGCCGACGCTGTCGAGCGCCTGCGCCGTGAGCTGCGGTGAATCACCCATCTGCTTATTGATCATGTCCAGCGAGGTGGCCAGCTTCTTGGTGTCGAGCGCCTCGAACTTCGGGGTGCCGATCTCGACCACGTCGGCAAGGTTGTACGGAACCGCGGTGTTGGACAACGGAATCCGATTGCCCTTCAGACCCGAACCGTCACCCGGCTCCAGATCCACGTACCTGGCGCCCAGCAGCGTGGCCATCTTGATGGACGCCTTGGCATCGGGTCCGAGCTCTATGTCGTCATTGACGCTCAGGGAGAGCAGAATGTGCCCACCCTCGAGCTTCGCATCCGCAACCCGGCCACTCGGGACGCCGGCCACATTGACCTTGTCGCCGACCTTGACCCCTGCGGTCTGGGCGAATTCGGCTTTCACCGTCTGCTCGCCGACACCGATCAGCTTGTAGGCACTCGAACCGATCAGCAGCCCGAGGACGAGCACCGCGCCGATGACGCCGAGCCAGAAGTTCCGGTTGCTGTCCCACCTGGACCTGATTTTCGTCATCATGGGCGGCACACCGCCGACTGTCCATTGCCACCGACCTGTGGGAGCAGACCGCGCGGGAGCAGGATGCCGTACAGCGAGACATCCAGGCGGCACAGGTAGGCGTTCGCGTAGGCGCCGTCCTGGGTGGCCTTGCCGAGATTGGAGAGCATCCCGGGCAGGTCGATGGCCGCCTGGTCGAGCTTGGCGCCGTTGGCGATCAACAGCGTCAGTGCGGCGCTCGTCGAGTCCTGCGCCGTCTTCATCTTCGGCTGCACCAGTCCGACCATGTCGACCAGGGAGCTTGTCGCATCCGCGATCTGCTCAGTGGATTGCTGCAGGGACTGTCCCTGGTCGTACAGACCGCCGATCAGTGACCGGGTCTGGGTTACCAAGGTCTCCAACTCATCACCTCGCTTGGCCAACCCCTGCATGACGCCGCTGAGGTTGGTGATCACATCGCTGAGAATTGCGTCCCGGCGCTGGAAATCCGTGGCCAGGGTCGCGGCCTGAGTGATGAACGCGCTCAACGAAACACCGTCACCCTGCAGCGCCCGGATGAAGGTCTCCGACAGCCTGTTCACCTGCTCGGGCTGCAGTACCTGGAACAGCGGCTGGAATCCGTTGAGCAGCGCCGAAACGTCGAAGGACGGCTCGGTGCGTTCCAGTGGAATGCTCGCCTTGTTCTTCAGTGCGGCCGGGCTCGCCGATTTGCCCGGCGCCAGCGCGATATACCGCTGGCCGATCAGGTTCTGGTAGCGGACAAGCGCTTTGGTGTCGTCGTAGATCGTCTGGTTGCGCTGCACGATGAACGTCACCTTGGCGTCGCTCTTGCGGTCGAGCTCGATCTTCTCGACCTTGCCGACCCGCACGCCCGCCATGCGGACATCGTCGCCCTCACGCAGACCGAGTACATCGGTGAACGTGGCTGTGTAGCTGTTGGTGTCACCGTCGACGACGCGCGCGAGGGTGTTCCAGATGACCACGGTCACCAGGATCGACACCAACGCGAACAGACCGAATCCGATCAGGGGTTTGCGCACGCTCACTTGCCCTCACCGCTCTCGGTGACCTGCAGGGTTCCCCCACGCAGCGCTGAACTCAGCAACAGATATTCGGCGGTCGTCGGACGCCGCCCGAGCAGCGCGGTGATCGCGGCATCTCCTTCGTACGCAATGGGACCGGCCGACGGGGTGCTGGCCGGCCGCGCGGGCGGCCCAGGATCCGGCACCGGCCTGGTCGCAGGCGCGGGGGCGGGGGAGCCGCCGGGTGCGGGCGGGAACAGCTGGGGGAATAGCCCTTCCAGCGGTGTGCCCGCGAATGGACTCGAGGACCTCGGCCCGTTCGAGCCGGGAGCGCCTGTGGCCTCCGTGGTGCCACCCGCAGCGGTGACACCCGGGATTTCCGGCAGCCCCGCGGGCAGCGGCAGCCTCGGCAGGCCGGCCGCCGAATCCAGCGCTCGCGGCCGCATCGACTCCGGCAGGTAGCCCGGGTCCGCGATCGTCGGCGCGGTGACGCAGCTCGGACCGGGCAGCGGGCCGTAGCGGGGGCAGTCGTCCAAGGTGTACGGCTTGTACGGGGTGAGCGTGACTCCTGCGTTCCACACCATCTGCCGCTGCGGGCCCCAATGGAAAGCCTGGCTCAGTCTGCGCAGCGAAGTGTTCAGGCTCTCGATCGCCTCCGGGATCGAGTTCGCATCGGCCGCCAGCGCACCGAACATGTCGCTGGTGCCGGCGGTCACCTGCTTGCCCACGTCACCATTGCGCGCGAAGAGTGCGTTCACGGTGTCCACCGTGCCCGCACCGTTGGAGATCAGGGCGATCAGCGCGGTGCGGCGGTCGGCGATCGTCTGTGCGGTCTTCACCGAGCTGCCGAGCACGTCGAGCAATTCCGGGGCGGACTGGTTGAGCGCCTGGAACGAGTGCGAGAAATCGTCCAGCAGCACACCGAGATTCGGGATCGACTCGTCGACCGCGGTGAGCCAGCGATCCAGCCGTTCGACGGTGGAGCCCGGCATCCGGCCGCTGCCGTCGAGCGCCTGCGACAGGGTGCCCAGCACGCGACCGAACTGCACCGGGTCGATCTTGTCCAGGATGGTGCGGACCGTGGTCAGCGTGTCCTGCAGCGCGATAGTGCCCTGGCTGCGGTCCTCTGCGATCTGTGAGCCCTCGTGCAGGTACTGGTCGGCAGGTCCGTTGAAGACGAGCTCGACCGAGGTGACGGCGAACAGGTTGCTCGGCACCACGCGGGCGGTCACATTCGACGGGATGTCGCCTGCGAACTCCGGCTTCAGCTCGATCTGCACCCTCTGCTCTTCGCCCTTGGCGGCCACGTTGACGTTCTTGACAGCCCCGACGAGCACGCCGCGGAACTTCACGTCCGCCTGGCTCGGCAGTCCGTCGCCGGTGGTGGTCAGATTGGCGACCACCTTCACCTTCGGCACGAAATAGCCGGTGTAGCGGGCGAACAGGAAGCCCAATATCAGTGTGAAGACGACCAGACCGCAGACGCCCGCGATGACCAGCTGCCTCATGGTGGGTCCGCGCCCACTCGGATCGATGATCATCTCGCCCTACCCAGAAATCCGGATGCCGGGGTTGACGCCCCAGATCGCCAACGTCATGAACAGGTCCGCGAACACCACCGCGATGATGGACATCTTGATCGCCCGGCCTGCCGCGACACCCACGCCTTCCGGTCCACCGGAGGCGAAGAAGCCGTAGTAGCACTGGATGAACGTGGTGATCGCGACGAACAGCATGGCCTTGGCCAGTGAGTAGAGCACGTCCGTCGGTATGAGGAACTGATAGAAGTAGTGCGCGTAGGTACCGCTCGACGTGCCTCCGATCAACTGCACGGTCAGCGAGCACGAGATGTAGGCCATGGAGAGGCCGAGGCAGTAGAGCGGGACGATGGCGACCATCGCCGCGAACATCCGGGTGCTCACCAGGTAGGGCAGCGGCTTGATGGCGATGGAGTCGAGGGCGTCGATCTCCTCGGAGATGCGCATCGCACCCAGCTGCGCGGTGAATCGACAGCCTGCCTGCGCGGCAAATGCCAAGGCCGCCAACAGCGGTCCCAGTTCTCGGGTGGTGGCGAAGGCCGAGATGGCGCCGGTGATCGGGCTGAGGCCGAGCAGATTCAGCGAGGTGTAGCCCTGGATGCCGACCGTCATGCCGCCGAACGCGCTGAGGATCAGTACGACGCCGATGGTGCCGCCGCCGACGACCAGACTGCCATTGCCCCAGGTGACATCCGAAAGCAGCCGCCACACTTCTTTCGGATACTGCTTGAGCGCCGTCGGGATCGACGCGATCGACCGCAGGAAGAAGAACACCTGGTGGCCGAGGCGCGCGACGAGATTTACCGGCGCCTGCGCGGACTTCTTCAGTTGCTGAAGTGGCCGCAGCAGCGGCGGCACATAAGTTGATGACACCGGCTCAGACCACCTGTGGGGGGAGAAGTACGTTGTAGATCTGGGTGATGATGAGGTTGACTCCGAACAGCATGATCGCGGAGCTGACCACCGCCGAGTTCACCGAGTTCGCCACTCCGCCGGGGCCGCCACGGGTATTGAGCCCGGTATCGCATGCGATGATGGCCGCGAGCAACCCGAAGATCAGCGATTTCACCAGTGCCACAAGGAGATCGATGGTCACCGCGAATGAGGAGAAGGTGCCGACGTAAGAACCCGGCGTACCGTTCTGTGCGAAAATATTGAAAATGTAGCCGGTCAAGAATCCGACGAAAACAACGAAGCCGCAGAGCAACACGCTGACCAACATCGCGGCACCGAGCCGAGGGGCGACAAGGCGGCGCAGCGGATCGACACCCATCACCCGCATCGCGTCGATCTCCTCGCGGATGGTGCGCGAGCCGAGATCCGCGCAGATCGCCGAACCGACGGCGCCCGCGATCATCAGCGAGGTGACCAGCGGTGCGCCCTGCTGGATGATGCCGAGACCGTTGGCCGCGCCGATGAAGGAGGTCGCGCCGACCTGGCCCGCGACCGCACCGACCTGAATGGAAACGATGACACCGATCGGGATGGCGACCAACAGCGTCGGCGCCGCGGCGACGCTCGACATGAAAGCGCACTGCTTGATGAACTCTTTGTAGGGAAAGCGTCGTCGGAATATCGCGATGAACAGCTCGGCAACGGCGGCGAATCCCATGGTGATCTGCCGACCAAAGGTCTCGAGTGACCGCTTCGGATGGTCTTGCCAGTAACCTTTTGCCCAATCAACCGCATCACTCATCCGCGACTCCGACGGTGGACTCTTGGTCGACTGCACTGGCTAACCCCTCTCGACGCCGGTAACCAACCCCGACGACTTGCTTTGCTTGACGCACCTTACTACGGAGTAGTGCAGAACACACCATCGTCATGTGATTGCAGTCATAGATGCGTGTCACTGTTCACGAAAAGCTATGAGACGCGGCACGGACGTTGGTGAACGCCCCAAAGTTAACCGTCCATCTTCTGGAACAAGTTACAGTTCACCTGCGCAGATCAGCGCCGAGTTCAGTATCTCGACGCAATTACAAGGATAATATTCATAGAAAATCGCATTTGTTTCGGAGCACCGGACACGCACAACGAACTTGTCACCGAAACACAAACTCGATGCGCAAACGACATCGCTTATAGAAGACTGCTATTACGCTAGTAAGAGACGCTCGACCTAAAATGTCGAAAAATGAGGCGGCCACTGCACCACTCCCGGCCGTGGCCAGTACATGACGCGCCCGGGGCCGAATACTGACACGATGGGTGCGACAGATTGATATCGTGCGGATTTCCGACGTCTGGAGGGACATGTTCAGCAAACTCGCCAAGGTGGCCAACGCCGCCTTCGCCGTAGCTCTTGGTGCGGCGCTGCTCGGGACGGGCGCAGGGGCAGCGGACGCGGCACCCGGCCCGCCGGTCGTGGGCGGTGGTTCGGGGATCATCATCGACAATCAGTACGAATGCACAGTCACCACAGTGGGTTACGACGGCGCCGGTCGACTTGTCGGCCTCACCGCCGGACACTGCGGCGACCCGGGCGCTCAGGTGTACGCCGAGGCAGACCGCGGCGCAGGCCAGATCGGCCGGTTCGCCTACTCCAATCACGATCTCGACTACGCCGTCATCGAGTTCCAGCCAGGCAAGATCACCCCGGTGAACCGCATCGGCAACGTGACCATTACCGGGATCGGCGGCCCGGCCCGGTTCCCGATGATCGTCTGCAAGGAGGGCCGCACCACCGGCAACACCTGCGGGATCTCCTGGGGCGACGTCTTCGGGACGAATATGGAGACCTGGTCACAGATGTGTGTGGTGGAAGGCGATTCCGGCGCGCCGGTCGTCGTCGGCAGCACGCTGGTCGGCATGGTGAACGCCTACCTCGCCGTCGCCTGCTTCGGGCCCGAAGTCGGCACCAACATGAGTTCGATCATGGGTGACATCAACGCGCGTGGCGGCGTCGGCGCGGGCTTCAACCCGATCTGATCCAACGCTGTCGGAAGTAATGAGCGGGCCCGCGTGGGCCCGCTCATTTTTCGTTGACGGCCGCTTCGTGCACGGCGGGCGCCATCGCGGGACCCGACATGCCGCACTGCGGCATGCAGTCGACGTTGTCCAGCAACGGTGCATGGCGCGGCTGCCGCAACAGTAATGCTGCCAGCAGCGCACCGGTCACCAGCAGGCCGACACAGATCCACAGAGCGACACCGAACCCGCGATCGAATTCGACCGGGTCGCTGAGCGATCCGGAGATCCCGGCCAGCCCGGGCAGCGCGGCGACAGCGAGCAGCTGAGCGGTGCGGGCGACGGCATTGTTCACACCGGAGGCGATACCGGCCTCGCTGGCGGGCACCGCGCCGAGCACCGCCCCGGTGAGCGGGGCCACTAGCACCGACAGGCCGAGGCCGAACAACAACACACCGGGCAGCACGTCGGTCACATAGGCGGTGTCCGGTCCGATGCGCAGCAAGAGCACCAGCCCACCGCCCGCGAGCAGCGGCCCGACCGTCATCGGGATGCGTGGACCGTGTACCTGGGCCCATCGGCCCGCGGGCGCCGAGAGCACCAGCATGATCAGCGTGACGGGGACAGTGGCGACGCCCGACATCAACGGCGAGTACCCGGCCACCAGCTGCAACTGCATGACCAGGAGGAAGAAGACGCCGCCGAGGGCGGCATAGACCGCCAGGGTGACCAGATTCGCGGCAGTGAACACCCGCCCGCCCGAAGGGAACGGCCCAGCGGCGACACCGTGCGCCGCACTCGCCTCCCGCGTCATCGACCCGGTGAACAACGACGGCGGCACCAACGGATGGTCACTACGCACTTCGATGACCACGAACAGCCCGAGCAACAGCAGGCCCGCGACAATGAGCATCGGCATCGCATCGATCAAACCGAAGGTCAGCGCGCCCAGTGCCAGCGCGACGACCACCGCGCCGGGAATATCCAAGCGCGCGGACGCATTCGGGTCATGACTTTCCGGCACATGCCGCAGCGCAACCAGCACAACGACCACCGCAAGCGGCACGTTGATGAAGAAGATGGATTGCCAGCCCGCCACGTCGATCAACCAGCCACCGAGGAACGGGCCGAGCGCACCCGCGACGCCGCCGAACCCCGACCACAGCCCGATCGCCGCACCCTGGTCGCGCTGATCGATGGACGAGGAGATCAGCGCCAGGCTGCCCGGCGTCAGCATGGCGCCTGCCACACCCTGCAGGATGCGGGCGAAGACCAGCATCTCGATGTTCACCGCGGCACCACACAGTACCGAGGCGATAGCGAAACCGATGGTGCCCCAGACGAAGACCTTGCGGCGGCCGAGGCGATCACCGAGAGATCCGCCGAGCAGGATGAACGACGCCAGCGTGAGCGTGTAGCCGTTGAGCGTCCACTGCAGGCCTGCGACATCGGTGTCCAGTGCCTCACCGATACGCGGCAGCGCGATGTTGACGACGGTGGCATCGAGCGAGGCCACCGACGACCCGAGAATGGTCGCCAGCAGGATCCAGCGGCCCTTGGCCGAATGTAAGCGGGGCAGCTCGAGGGTGCTCACCCACCCAACCTAGCCGCAGGGCCAGGATTCCGCCGGTGACCGCTGCTGGGGATACCCGCCGGCTCAGAGCTCCTGAACGCAGACCACGAAATGCCTGACCGGGTAGGTGAATCCGGTGCCGCTGCTGCAGGCGCCCGCATCGTCGGCGTTCTGCTGGATGTTGGTCACCTTCACACGCTGGGTGCCGCGCTCGGTGCAGTCGATGCGCTTGGGATCCTCGCCGCCGACATCCATACAGCCGCCGACGACCCAGTCGATATCGAGACAGAGCGCGCCCTGCTCGACGCCGTTGAGGGTTTCCGCATAGTAGTTGTCGCGGTCGCTGATGCACTGGCCGTTGTTCGGCGCCTTGCCGACCACCTTGTAGTTCGATGCCCGACTGCCGCAGGACGCCTTGGCGATGGTGGCATCGGACACCGTACCGCCCAGGGTCACGCAGTCACCGACGTTGGCCTGGAAGTCGGTGCTGCCGCCACGATCCGCCGAAGTCGGTGTCGGCTTGCCGGTCGTCGGCCTGGCCAACGAGGTCTTCGGAGTGCTTGTTGTCGATATCGCATCGACCGTTCCATTGTTCATCGCAGGCTGTGCAGAACCACTGATCGTGGAACCACATCCCGCCACAAAGATCGCGGCAACAGCGGCTACCGCCGCGACGGCGGCAACAGCGAGCCGCCCCGAGTGAAGTCGACCAGACACGTAACAGTCCTCCCGAGCTGTAACGCTCCGAACTCACACCCCCGTCAGAATCCGAAGTTGACCATGCAGAGCTTGAAATACCACGCCATGCATACACCATGCGCGGCGCGAACGTCGAGTCGAAGACGGCACAGCGGCCGGTCAATACCCGCGGTACCGCAGCCAACCAGCGGAATCGCATTCCCAGCAACCAATCTGAGTATGGTGGGAATTCCACTGCGAGAGGAGTTGTCCGTGAAGCTGATCAGCGCAATCGTCTGCACGACCGCCACGATGGGCACCTCCTTACTGCTGCCGGCAGCAGCCTCAGCAACCGATGTGCACTGCTCATCGGACCAGGGGATCGACATCACCGTTATCGATGGACGCACCGCGTGCCGGGCCGTGAGCGATACCTTCAGCCGAGCCCGCGCCGCAGGGTATGACGGCGTCGGCTACGCGAACGCGACCTTCGGCGCGATCGCCTTCGGGATCGGCGCCGCCGGTGGCGTCGGCGCGAGCGAAGGGGCGGGCGGGATTCCGATCGCGATCGGTATCGGCAGGGATGCCGTGGCTCTGACCTCGATTTCCGATCCGGGCGGGCGCGGCGCCGGCACGCCGGTCCTCGCGGTGTCGATTGCCTTGGACGGATCGCGCGCCGGTGTCGAATCCGCGGACAACGCCGTGGTCTGCCTCGGATCGGCGGCACTCGCCTGGAGTTCGGCGACCGGCGCCACCTGCCTGGCAACTCCGTTCGGTCGCTGGCAAACCGCGGCCGCCGCGATAGGCTGAACGTCCGGCCGCTGAGTTCGTGCCCGCTTCGGCCGTCCCCTGGTCAGGAGGTGCGACGCATGGTTTCTGCCTTCCAACCATCCGGCAGGCGACTGGCAGCGCCCCGAGAAATGCTCGTCGACCCGAGGTTCGTCCGACTGGCCGACCACTTCTTCGGCATGTTCACCCAGCCCAACCGCGGCGGCGGCGCCCTTGCGATCTATCTCGACGGTAGGCCCGTCGTCGATATCTGGGCCGGGTGGGCGGCCAAGGATCGCCGCTGGAACGGCGGCAACGTGGCACTTACCTTCTCCACCGGCAAGGGCGTCGCCTCCACGGTGGTGCACCGGCTGGCCGAACGCGGCCTCATCGACTACGAGGCGCCGGTGGCCGAGTACTGGCCGGAGTTCGCCGCACACGGCAAAGCCGACATCACGGTGCGTGATGTGCTGTCGCACCGGGCCGGGCTGCACCGAGTGCGCGGGCTGGTGCCCGGCCGCGAAGGCATCCTCGACTACGACGCGGTGGTGCGGGCCCTCGCCGAGAGCCCGGCCGACCCGCGCCGCATCCGCTCTTCCGGCTATCACGCAATCACCTTCGGGTGGCTGGTTGCCGAAATCGTGCAGCGGGTGACCGGTGATCCGTTCACCGACGTGCTGCGCAGGGAGATCGCCGTACCGCTGGGCAGCGACGAATTCTGGTTTCAGGTACCGGAATCCGAGCGCTACCGGATCGCGAAGATCTTCCCGCACCTGAGCCCGCCCGGAATCCGCTGGAACACCGCATCTTCGGTGCTGTCCTGGGTGCGGCCGAGCCGCGGACTCGCCGAGGCGGGTATGCCGGAGAGCTTCGATGAACTGGTTCGCGATCCGCGGGTGCACGATGCGGTGATGCCGGGTTGGAACGGCGTGTTCTCGGCCCGCGCACTGGCCAAGATGTACGGTGCGCTCGCCAATGGCGGGCGGGTCGAGGTGGATCGCGGCACCCAGGGGATCGAGACCGTGCAGTTCCTGCAGCCGGAGACGATCGAAACCATCAACCAGGTGCAGCCATCCGAACACCGCGACTACGTGCTCGGCTTCCCGCTGCGCTTCACCCTCGGCTATCACCGTCCGGTGTTGATGTCCAAGCAGCAGCCGCGCAAAGCTTTCGGGCACTACGGCATCGGTGGTTCGGGCGCTTATGCCGACCCTCTGCTCGGCATGTCGATCGCCTTCGTCACCAACCGGCTCGGCAATGCCGTCACCGCGCTCGGTGACGCCCGGCTCGCGAAGGTCGCGGCCATCGCGGGCAACATCGTGCGCAAATACCGGCAGGCCACCGACGGCGCGGTCGATCTGATCGAGCCGCCGTCCTGATGCGGCGCGTCGAACCGCGAAGCTGATCGGTTCGTACCTATAGGTATGGATGTCGGTACACCGCAGCACGGTGAATCAGCACCGGTTGTCCCACGGACGCCGAGGCTGGTAGTCGCGCACGCACTTGCGGCGGGCATCGATTTCGAGCGGTACTTCCGCTGGCGCCGGGCGCACGAAGGAGATCCATTCTTCGTGCGCTTTCCCGGCTTCGGTTCGGTGCTGTTCACCGGAACGCCCGAGGGCGCCCGCGAGATGTTTCGCGCGCCGACCGACCTGCTCGAACCGCCGCGGCCGAATCCGATCGAACCGCTGGTCGGCAGCGCGTCGCTCATCCTCGTCGCGGGCGAGCGGCACCGGCAGGACCGGACTTTGCTCGCACCCGCCTTCCACAGCGCCCGCATTCGTGCCTACGGTGAGCTCATCCGCGATTCGACACTGGACGAAATATCCAGTGACACAGCAGGATCCGGCCCGGCCTGGCGGCCGGGCAGACGCATCGACTCACAGGCCGCCGCGCGGGCCATCACCCTGCGGGTCATCCTGGAGGCCGTCTTCGGAGTGGACAGCCACGAGCGGCGGGCCGCGTACACCAGCGCGATCACCACATTCCTCACCGCGTTTTCCGGGCCGCTGATGCTGCTGCCGGTGCTGCGCCACGGACTATTCGGACAGGCCCCGTGGGACCGGTTCGTCGCGGCGCGCGACCGGCTCGACGCACTGATCCTGGCCGATATCGCCAGGCGCAAGAACGAGCCGAGCCGATCGGCCGACATCCTCGGGATGCTGCTGACAACACGTTATGACGACGGCACCGCGATCTCCGACGCCGATCTGTGTGAGCAGCTGCGCACCCTGCTGGTCGCGGGGCACGAGACCACCGCGACCACGTTGGTGTGGGCACTGTTCCATCTGCATCGGGAACCAGAGGCCCTGGGTCGGCTGCGGGCGGAAATACCGGCCGCGGGCCCGGAGGCGACGTCACTGGAGCTGGCGGGTCTGCCCTATCTCGACGCCGTGTGCCAGGAAACGCTGCGTCTGCATCCCACGGTCCCGATCGTGCTGCGCCGGGTCACCGCGCCGTTCTCGCTGCTCGGAGTCCCGCTCGCGGCCGGCGACACCATGGGCGTCGCGGTACCGCTGCTGCATTCCGAACCGCGGGTGTGGTCGGAGCCCGGGCAGTTCCGGCCCGAGCGATTCCTCGAGCGCCGGTACGGACCGTTCGAGTTCGCACCGTTCGGCGGCGGTCACCGGCGCTGCGTCGGGGCATCGCTGGCCGACTACGAACTGCGGATCGTGCTGGCGACGATCCTCGGCCGAGTTCGGCTGCGGCTGGCGCGACGCTATGGGCGTGGGCGGGCGCCGCTGTCAGTGCCACACAACATCGCGACCGGTCCGCGACGGTCGATCCCCTTCGATGTTGTGGCGTGATTTACATCACGAACCGGTTTGGTGTCAGCTACGGCCGCTCAACCGGCCTGCCCCGCGCCGGGCTCGAGACTCGCCGGTGTGACCGGCGATTTTCACGAAAGTCGGCGACCACCCTTGGCCGCTGTGACATGTCTCACATAAACCAGTCAGCACGAATCAATGTGAAAAGCGGGTGGCTTCGAGCCGCGCTCGACGGTAGAAATGGACGTCAGGGGCGGGTGCGTCAAATGCCCGCGGGGCCACGTCATGGGCTCCGCGCTTCATCCGTGGAGCCGTGTCACTGGTTCCGCAACACATTCGTGGGGTGCCTCGAGAGGCTCCGCGCCTATGAAAGATCTCGCTCGCTACAGGCGGGCTGAGAAATGGAATGGACGAGAAACCTATGCATGTCGCTTTGCACACCAGGTCGTTGCCATCTACACACCGGAGAGCGCAGCTGGCCCGCCGGATTCGGCAGGGCGTCCTGTTGTCCGCGGCGATCGCGACGGCCGGCGCTGCGCTGATCGCGCCCGCCCAGGCCGCACCGCTGCCCGGCGGCACCGGCTCCTCCTCCGCCGCAGCCACCGAACCGACGCCGATGGCGAACTTCGCGCCGCCGTCGATCAACATCGCCGACGGCGAGACCGTTGGCGTGGCGCAGCCGATCATCATCACCTTCGTGGACCCGGTCGCCGATCGCGCCACCGCCGAGAAGGCCATCAAGGTCACCTCGTCGGCTCCGGCGCCCGGCCACTTCCGCTGGGTCAGCGACAAGCAGGTGCGCTGGCGGCCGAACGACTTCTGGCCGGCCAACACCGACGTGACCGTGCAGGCGGGCGACACCCGCAGCGCCTTCCGCATCGGCGACGCGCTGGTCAGCACGGCCGACGACACCACCCACACCATCACGATCACCCTCAACGGTGAGGTCGTGAAGGAAATGCCGACCTCGATGGGCAAGACCAAGCACGAAACCCCGAACGGCACGTACTACGTCGGCGAGCAGCTGCGCAAGATGACGATGGATTCGTCCACCTACGGCGTCCCGATCACCGATCCCGAGGGCTACAAGCTCGAGGTCGAGTACGCCACTCGGATCTCCACCAGCGGCATCTTCGTGCACGCTGCCCCGTGGTCGGTCGCGCAGCAGGGTGTTTCGAACGCCAGCCACGGCTGCCTGAACGTGAGCACCGAGAACGCCAAGTGGTTCCTGGAGAACACCAAGAAGGGCGACCCGGTCATCGTGCAGAACACCAACGGCGGCACCCTGAGCGCTGGTGACGGTTTGGGCGACTGGAACATGTAGGGCTCGCCCGCCTCTTCGGGTCGTCGGGTATCTCTACGATGACGTCGCGGACTGGTGATCGGCCGCCTGGCCGGCCTTCGAGCGCCCCGCCGAGTTACCCGTGTCCACGCGAATCGGTTGTCGCGAACGGCATGGGCACGGTGACTTGACCAAGTGACCGAGAGCCGAACATTACGATCAATTCGGGCAAAGTCCGATCGTAGTGTTCGGCTTTTGCTTCACTTGGTCCGTGTTTGGAAGATTCAGCAGGTTGGCAGGTGATGTTAACCGGCCGTTTGCTAATTTCCGTAAAGTCCGCGCTGTGCGAACCAGCCCTGAGCGAGTACTCCCACAGCCCCGAGGCCGCGGACCGAGGGGTCGGCCATGGCAGGACTACGCACTGTTCTTCGTGCTGCTGGTACCGAATCTCGCGCTGCTGACGCTGTTCGTCTATCGACCATTGCTGGACAACATCCGGCTGTCGTTCACCGACTGGAACATCTCTGACCCCTTCGTGACCTACATCGGGTTGGACAACTACCGTGAGTGGTGGGGCCGGTCGGATTCCTGGCAGATCGTCACCAACACCGTGGTTTTCACCCTGGCCGCCGTCGTCGGAAGCATGGTTATCGGCCTGGCGCTCGCACTGCTGCTCGACCGTAAACTCTTCGGCCGCAATGTAGTCCGCTCGGCCATCTTCGCGCCGTTCGTCATCTCCGGGGCCGCCATCGGTGTGGCGTTCCAGTTCATCTTCGATCCCAGCTTCGGCCTGGTCCAGGATGTACTGCACCGCATAGGCGTGGACAAGGTGCCGGATTTCTACCAGGACCCGCACTGGGCGATGTTCATGGTGACGGTGACCTACATCTGGAAAAACCTCGGCTACACCTTCGTCATCTATCTGGCCGCATTACAGGGCACCAGGGCCGATCTGATGGAGGCCGCCGAGATGGACGGTGCAAGCCGGTGGACCACCTTCACCAAGGTACTGCTGCCGCAACTGCGCCCGACCACGTTCTTCCTGTCCATCACGGTGCTGCTGAACTCGCTGCAGGTCTTCGACATCATCAACGTGATGACACGGGGTGGACCGCTCGGCACCGGAACCACGACGATGGTCTACCAGGTCTACGAGGAGTCCTTCCGGAACTTCCGCGCCGGATACGGCGCGACCGTGGCCACCATCATGTTCCTGGTGTTGCTGACCATCACGCTGATCCAGGTGCGGATCATGGATCGAGGCGAGCAGTGAAACATGTCGGACCGACCACGTCTTCCTACCAGGCGCGGCAACGGCTGGTACGGCTGCTCGGCTACGCCGCCATGCTGTGCGTGCTGATCATCGTGGGCGTGCCGCTGTTCTGGATCATCATCACCTCGTTCAAAGCGCGCCCCGATATCTACACCCAGCCCGCCGTGTACTGGCCGCACAGCTGGCATCCGGAGAACTACGCGGAAGCCACGACCGCACTGCCGTTCTGGACGTTCCTGCGCAACTCGCTGATCGTCACCGGCGTGATCGCGGCGGTCAAATTCGTGCTCGGCATCCTCAGCGCCTACGGGCTGGTGTTCCTGCGCTTCCCCGGCAAGAACGTGGTGTTCCTCGTCATTATCGCCGCGCTGATGGTGCCCAACCAGATCACCGTGATCTCCAACTACGCATTGATCGCTCAGCTGGGCTGGCGAAACACCTTCCAGGGCATCATCGTTCCGCTCTGCGGCGTCGCGTTCGGCACGTTCCTGATGCGCAACCACTTCCTCTCGCTGCCCGCGGAGGTGATCGAGGCGGCGAGGATGGACGGCGCCAATTGGTGGCGACTGCTCATCAAGGTGGTACTGCCGATGTCCGGGCCGACCATGGTCGCCTTCGCCGTTGTCACGCTCGTCAACGAGTGGAACGAATACCTCTGGCCGTTCCTGATGGCCGACGACACCACCGTCGCCACCCTGCCTGTCGGCCTCACCCTGCTGCAGAACACCGAGAATCCGAGCGTCACCAACTGGGGACCGGTGATGGCGGGCACGCTGCTCACCATGCTGCCGATTCTGCTGGTGTTCCTGCTGCTGCAGCGCCACATGATCAAGGGCCTCACCTCGGGTGCGGTCAAGGGTTAACCGATACAGGAGAAACCACGTGTCCACTTCACAATTCCCCGCATTGTCGCGGCGCGGATTCATCGGTCTGGCCGGCGCGGTCGCCGCGGGCGCGGCGCTCACCGCGTGTGCGGGCAGCGGCGGTGGCGGCAAGCAGTCCGGCGACGCCAACACCATTACCTTCTGGTCGAACCACCCTGGCACCTCGAAGGAACTCGAGACCGAGCTGATCAACCGATTCCAGGCCAAGTATCCGGACCTGAAGGTCAACCTGGTCGATGCGGGCAAGAACTACGAGGAGGTGTCGCAGAAGTTCAATGCGGCACTCTCCGGTGGCGACCTGCCCGATGTCGTTGTGCTGTCGGATGTCTGGTGGTTCAACTACGCCCTCAACGGCACCATCGAACCGCTGGACGCGCACTTCGGCGACGCGGGTGTGCAGCTGGAGGACTACGTCGACTCGCTGGCCGCCGACTATGTGTTCAACGGCAAGCACTACGCACTGCCCTACGCCCGCTCGACACCGCTGTTCTACTACAACAAGGACGTGTGGTCGAAGGCCGGCCTCCCGGACCGGGGACCGCAGAGCTGGCAGGAATTCGACGAATGGGGCCCGAAGTTGCAGCAGGTCGTCGGCGAAGGCAAGCTCGCGCACGGCTGGGGCGACGCGAAGAACTATCTGGCCTGGACTTTCCAGGGTCCGAACTGGACCTTCGGCGGCGCCTACTCCGATCAGTGGACGCTGAAGTTCACCGATCCCACAACCATTGCGGCAGGCCAGTTCCTGCGCGAGATGATCCACACCAAGAAGTACGCGGGCATCAAGCCGCAGATCGCGGTCGACTTCGGCACCGGGGTGATCGCCTCCACCATCGCCTCCACCGGCGATCTGAAGGGCATCAAGAAGAATGCCGAAGGCAAGCTCGAATTCGGCACCGCGTTCCTGCCGCACCCGAACGGACCCGGTGTCACCACCGGTGGTGCGGGCCTCGCCATTCCGGCGCGCATCCCCGACCAGCGGAAGGTGAACGCGCTCACATTCATCGAGTTCATCACCAACGCCGCGAACACGGCGTACTTCTCGCAGGGCACCGGCTACATGCCGGTGCGTAAGTCGGCCGTCACCGATCCGAGCGAGGTGGACTTCCTGGCGAAGAACCCGAACGCGAAAGTCGCCATCGAGCAGCTGCCGTTGACCAAGTCACAGGACTACGCACGAGTGTTCGTGCCGGGTGGCGACCAGATCATCGGCACCGGGCTCGAGCAGATCGGGCTGCAGAACGCGGACCCGGCAACGGCTTTCGCCAATGTCTCCAGCCAGCTGCAGGCGATCATCGACCGGCAGATCACACCGAAGCTGCCCAAGTAAATTTCGCTACCGCTCATCGGACAACACGCGAGCATCCGACGGCCGACCTGCGTGAGCGCGCAGGCATTCTCACAAGGAGATCGACAGCATGGCAACAGTGCACTTCGACGGGGTGACGCATCTGTATCCCGGTGCGCCGACGCCTGCTGTCGACGGCCTCGACATCGATATCGCCGACGGGGAATTCATCGTCCTCGTCGGCCCGTCGGGCTGCGGCAAGTCGACCAGCCTGCGCATGCTGGCCGGACTGGAGTCGGTCGAGGCGGGCCGAATCCTGATCGGTGGCAAGGACGTGACCGGGCTGCCGCCGCGGGCACGGGACGTAGCGATGGTGTTCCAGAGCTACGCGCTCTACCCGAACATGACCGTCGCGCAGAATATGGGCTTCGCCTTGCGCAATGCGGGAATGAGCAAGGCCGACACCATGGTTCGCGTGCAGCAAGCAGCAAAGATGCTGGAACTGGAGGCGCTGCTCGACCGCAAGCCCGCGAAACTCTCCGGCGGCCAGCGCCAGCGAGTCGCCATGGGTCGCGCCATCGTTCGCCGGCCTCAGGTGTTCTGCATGGACGAGCCGCTGTCCAATCTGGACGCGAAGCTGCGGGTGAGCACCCGATCTCAGATCGCCGCCCTACAGAAGCGGCTCGGCACCACCACGGTGTACGTCACCCACGATCAGGTCGAGGCAATGACCATGGGTGACCGGGTCGCGGTGCTGCGCGAGGGCAAGCTGCAACAAATCGCCGCGCCGCGCGAACTCTACGACGATCCGGTCAACACCTTCGTCGCCGGTTTCATCGGCTCGCCGGGCATGAATCTGCTCGACGCACCAGTGCGTGAGAACGCGGCAGTCCTCGGCGACCTGCGAATTCCCTTGCCACACAGTGTGCAATCCGATCGCGTTGTCGTCGGCGTGCGCCCGGAATCCTGGGAAGTCACCACCGAACCGGACAGCCTCGCTGTCGCCGCCGAACTCGTGGAAGAACTCGGCGCCGAGTCCTTCATCTACAGCCACGGCACCACCGAGGAGTGGAACAGCCGCTCGGGCAAGATCGTCGCTCGGGTCGATCGCCGCTTCCAGGTCGCACTCGGCGATAACCTGCGGCTGCGCCCGAAGCTCGACGAGGTCTTCTTCTTCGACGGCGCCACCGAACAGCGCCTGCGCTGACGCGGCCATATCGCGGTCACCATCCTCAACCGTGCTGCTCCAGGTTGGTCATCATTCGTTGCAGCACATCCATCATCGTGTCGAAATCCTGATCACCGACGCCGACGGTGGACATTGCCCGAACCCGGCCCGACTGTCTTCGCTGCCTTCGCGTGCGCATCCCTGCCGTTCGCGGTCAGCGGGTAGCGACTGTCGGCGGTCCGCCCGATCCAGCCGCGCTCGTTGAGCGTCTAGCGGCGAGCCGCGCATCAACCGACGGCAGGCGCTCGGTGCTGGCACTGACCGAACGGGGAGTCGATATCCCCGCAAAGGCGCACTTGCGGCGACGCGCGGCATCGACGCCGCCATGGCCGGGTGGACAACGAAGGAGCGCACCGAGTTCGCCAGGCTGCGCACCCATTTCATCGATGGGTTGCCTTGAGTCACTCGGTGCGCTCCGGGTACCAACCGGGTGCTACCAGATACGCACGCGCTCAGCAGGTTCCAAGTACAGGCGGTCACCGGGTTCGACGTCGAAGGCTTCGTGGAAGCTGTCGATATTGCGAACAACAGCGTTGCAACGGAATTCGGGCGGGGAGTGCGGGTCGACGGCGAGACGACGGATCGACTCCTCGGGGCGAGCCTTGGTACGCCACACTTGGGCCCAGCCGAAGAAGACGCGCTGCAGGCCGGTGAGACCATCGAGCTCCGGGGCCGCGGTGCCCGCCAGCGAGATCTTGTAGGCCGCGAGTGCGATCGACAGGCCACCGAGATCGCCGATGTTCTCGCCGATGGTGAACTCACCGTTCACGGTGTGCTCGTCGGGCAGGTCCTTCGGCGAGAGCACGCTGTACTGATCGATCAATGCCTTGGTGCGCTTGCCGAATTCGGAGCGGTCGTCGTCGGTCCACCAGTTGATCATGTTGCCGTCGCCGTCGTACTTGGCGCCCTGGTCGTCGAATCCGTGCCCGATCTCGTGACCGATCACCGCACCGATACCGCCGTAGTTGGCTGCGTCGTCGGCATGCATGTCGAAGAACGGTGGCTGCAGAATGGCGGCGGGGAAGACGATCTCGTTCATGCCGGGGTTGTAGTAGGCGTTCACCGTCTGCGGGGTCATGAACCACTCGTCGCGATCGACGGGACCGCCGAGCTTGTTCAGGTCGCGGTCGTGCTCGGCAGCATAGCCGCGCCGGTAGTTGCCGACCAGATCAGCGGGATCGATGACGATGCCGGAGTAGTCGCGCCACTTGTCCGGGTATCCGATCTTCGGCGTGAACTTCTCCAGTTTGGCCAGCGCGGCCGCCCTGGTGTCGGGGCCCATCCAATCCAGTTCGGCGATGTTGCGCCGGTAGGCCTCCTGCAGGTTGGCGACCAACTCCACCATCCGCGCCTTGGCTTGGGGCGGAAAGTGCTCGGCCACATACAGTTTGCCGACAGCCTCACCGAGCAGGTCCTGCACCAGTGAGACGCCGCGCTTCCAGCGTTCCCGGTTCTCCTGCGCACCGGTCAGGGTACGACCGAAGAAGTCGAAGCTCTCCTCGACCACCGCGTCGGTGAGATACGCCGCGCGCGAGCGGATCACCCGCCATGCTGCCCAGGCCTGCCAGTCGGCCGTCGACTCCGCGGCCCAGGTCCGCGCAAAGGTGCGCACATAGTCCGGCTGGCGCACAACCACTTCCGCGAAGAGCTCGGGGCCGGTTGCCCGCACACCTTCGGCCAGGGCCGAAGTCCATGCCGTCCAATCGAATTCGGGGTTCTGAGTGCTCAGCTCGTCGAAGGTGGTCAAGTTGTAGCCGAGCTCGGCGTCGCGGCGGCGCACCACGTCCCAGTGCCCGGCCGCGAGCTTGCGCTCCAGCTCGAACACCCGCTGACCGACAGTGTCGAGATCGTCCGGCAATAGACCCGTGAGCTGCGGGTCGGCAGCAGCCAGCGCGAACATACGGCCGATGTGCGCAACGTAGTTGGTGCGGATCTCAGCGAATTCGTCCTGCCGGTAGTAGGACTCGTCGGGCAGGCCGATCCCGGACTGGGAGGCATGCACCAGATACCGGGTGGAGTCCTTGTCGTCGGTGTCGACATGGAAGCCGAGTGCGCCGCCGACACCGGTGCGCTGCAATCGGCCGATCAGTGCGGCGAAGGCGCTCCGGTCGGCGACCTCCTTGATCGCCGCGAGCTCGATGACGATCGGCGCGAGCCCGACGGCCGTGACGGCGGCGGTGTCCATGAAGCTCGAGTACAGGTCGCCGATCTTGCGGGCATCGCTGCCCGGCTCGGACTCGGAGGCCGCCGCGTTCTGGATGATCGTCTGCACATCGAGTTCGGCCTGGTCATACAACGTCCGGAAGGCGCCGTCGACCGCCCGATCCGCCGGTATCTCGTGGGTGTCCAGCCAAGTGCCATTGACGTGCGCGAACAGGTCGTCTTGCACCCGCACGGCCGCGTCGAGGTAGGACAGGTCGATACCGGAAGGACTGGTCAGCTCGGAAGTCACGATCTCCAGTATGCCGATCGGAACGACCGGGTGCCGGAGGGTTGCCCCGGCCGCGGCGCGGCCGGGGGAGTGATCATGCGGGCAGAATGATGCGGTTGAATTCGCCGTCGTGAACGCCGGCAACGAAGGCGTCCCACTCTTCGGGGGTGTAAGTGAGGGTGGTTTCGCCGCGACGGAGTGTGGTGTGCCCGTCGGCGGAAGTGCTCGCGGTCAGATCGCTGGGTGTGCGTCCGCGGACAATGGTGTCTAGGAACGAGGTCCACTCGTCGGCAGTGACGGTGATGATGGGCTCTTGCGCGGGGCGGTTGGCCGGGTTGCGGCGGTATTTACTGTCTCGGATGAGAACCGCATCACCATCGAACCGGACCTCGACGCATTGATTGCCGTTGTTCGATCGAGTCGATGTGAACCAGCCGGTGAAAACCGACCGGGCGGTAGCGGTGGTGGCCATGGGCAGAATTTTACACTCCGGCATAGCGGCTGATCAGGGCCAATGACTCGTCACGGTTCAACGATTGCTCCAGCGCGCGCACGTACGCGAAGCTCAGATCGCGCACCTGTTCGGGATCGTCGACAGCGCCGCCGAACACCGCGCTCTCCGCCCAGCCGAAGGTCGGCAGTTGCTCGCCCGCGAAGTCGATCAGGTGGAAACTCGAGCCACCGAGCACCGCGCCCGCGGTGGCGGCGAACGGGATGACGCGCACCTCGATGCTGTCGAGCTCCTCGATCAATGCGGCCAGGTGCTCGAGCTGTCCGTAGAGCACCTTCGGTCCGCCGGTCTGCTGTAGCAGGGTGCCCTCGCCGATCACGGCGGTCAGTTCGATGCGGTTCCTGCCGCGCAACCGCTCCTGGCGGTGCATTCGAATGGCGACCAGCTGCTCGACCTGCACCGGCCTGATCATCACATCGGCACTGATCAGGGCACGGGCATAGTCCTCGGTCTGCAAGAGGCCAGGCACGACGAGGCTGTCGTAACTACGGATGCTCTGCGCGCCCGCCTCCATGCCGTAGAGCCGCTGCAACTCCGGGCCGATCAGCGCGGAAGATTTCGCCCACCAGCCGCGTTGCTTGCTGGCCTCGAGCAAGGCGAGTAATTCCTCGCGCTCCTCCGCGTCGACCTCGAGCAGCTCCAGCACCGGGCCGATGGTGTTGGTCGTCAACACCCGTCTGCCCTTCTCGACATGCGACCAATTGGCCGGGGTGAAACCGACACGCTTGGCGAAGGTGGCCGAATCGAAACCCCGTTGTTCGCGCAATTCGCGCAGGCGAAGCACCAGTTCCCAACGGGCAACGGTAGGCGAGACGGGTGCCATGACAGGCGATGCTACGCCGGTCGAGTTACCGGCGTGTGACTATTGTCAAGCATGTTGTGCAGGTCTAGGGTCGATTTCAGCGGCCGTACCACGAATCATTTCGATCCACTCCATTTCGATCCACTGAGCATCGAGGCGAGGTTCGTCATGAGCACAACAGATAGCCACGAAGTGTTCGGACAGACCCGCGTCCATCCGATGTCACCCGGACAGGATTTCGCGGCCGTCCAGGAAGCCATCACGCGCTGCCGCAGCTATCGCAAGGACCACGGGCTCTACGGTGTCGTGGATCCCGCGCTCGGGCGCATCATGCTGGAAGTCGGGGCGGTCGGGGCGGTGGTCATGCCCGCGGCGCTCGGCGAGCAGGTGCGCGACCACCTCGACGGACGCAACGGCCCGATCATCGCGCACCCCCGCTCGGGCCGCTGGACCTTCCTGACCGGGCCCACCGACAATTCGTACCTGGACATGGCCCTGTTCTCGGACCTGTTCCGGGTCTGTGCCTCGGTCGCGCTACCTGGCAGCAATATCGTGCTGCCCTCGCCCGCGGACGAGCACAGCGGTTACCGAACCTGGATCGCAGCGCCCGAGAGCGACTTTCGCCCCGAACTCGCCGAGGTCGTCGCCGCCACCCGGGCTTGCGCGTCGCTGAAGCGTCAGTAGGTCGGGACAGGCGCAGGTGTCACGGTCACGCTGTACTTGGTCTCCAGTGTTCGGCTCCACTCTCGCGTGCACTGATCAATCTTGGCTTGATCATTGCCCGCCTTGTTCACGCAGTCGAGGTAGTCCTTGCCACCGGAGTCGACAAAGAAACTCCAGCCCACAATCGACAGCAGGATCGCGGCGGCCAGCGACAGCACACCGAGGATCAGTCCGGTGACGGCCATGCCGGTGCCACCCGCGGTGCCCGAACGTGTCTTCGCGAACGCGATCAGGCCGAAGATGATCGCGGCGGCGCCGAAGAGGTAGCCGCCGACGAGAGTCCAACACGTCAGGAAGGCGATGATGCCGAGCACGAGCGCGGTGATCGCCAGACCCTTGCCCTTGGGCGACTCCTGCCAATAATTCGGCTGACCCTGCTGATACGGACCCGGTGGCGGATACTGACCGGCCGGCGGGTACTGCCCGGGTGGTGGATATTGACCAGGCGGCGGGTATTGGCCGGGCGGTAGATGCTGGCCAGGCGGCGGATCTTGGCCAGGCGGCGGATATTTCCCGGGCGGCGGATACTGACCAGGCGGCGGATGTTGCGACATGGACTTCCTCTCAGTCCGACGGGGCGTGCACACGGCAGTCCCCTACTGATCGCGCTCCCTATTGAGGGATGTTAATGCCGCGAACGCCGCTCCGACATTGAACACGGCCGCAACCCCGCGTCGGCCCGAGGGCCGGAGAGGCCGCCGCCTACTCGATCACAGCCCGACAGAAACAAGCCACGAATCGCGCTCAGGCCGAGCGATGGCAAGCCCACCGCTTATTGAGCGCCGAGACGCGCATGCATCTCCCAGACCAGCACTTCGGAGGGCCTGCGCGCGATGACATGCTGGCCACCGGACCTGGTCAGGCGCACGGCGTCGCCCTCATAGAGTGTGCCGACACCTTCCATTTCTACCTCGCCGCGCGCGATGAACACATGCAGGTAGGGCGCGTCGGGGAGGTCGATCGTCTGCTCGGTGCCGTCCGGCTCCGAGCCGGCCATTCTGGCGACATGTAGCGCGGAATGACTGCTCGCGATCGCGATGGCGGTCTTGTCGCGGTAGCGCGCCAGCCCGGAGGCCACCGTTACCAGGCCGCCGCGGGCCAGTTCGTCGTCGATCTCGAGTTGCTGATAGCCCGGCGTCAGCCCCGGCTCATCCGGAACCACCCACATCTGCACGAAATGCACGGGCTCGTCGTGTTCGGCGCTGCTGCCGTCCAGCCGCCAGGAGTCGTTTTTCTCCGAGTGCAGAATGCCGGTGCCCGCACTCATCCGCTGCGCGAGACCGGGGTAGATGATGCCGCTGTGGCCGAGCGAATCCTGGTGCACCAGGCTGCCGCCGAGCACCCAGGTGACGATTTCCATGTCCCGATGCGGATGGGTATCAAAGCCCTGACCAGGGGAAACAATGTCCTCGTTATTGACAAGTAGCAGGCCGTGATGGGTGTTGTCGGGGTCGTAGTGCTCACCGAAGGAGAACGAGTGCTTCGAATCGAGCCAGGACACGCGCGTTTTCATGCGGTCCCCGCCACGATGGACATCGATGTGTGGTGTCGTGAGTGTGGACATCATGGTCCTCCTCTCGGGACCGTGCACCGATCGCCTTTCAGGGTAGGAGCACTTCAGTCGCGGTACTCCGAATTCCTAGTAAATTGTCCTGCACTCGGCATTTTACGCGAGCGACCAGCGGGTGAACGGCAGGCGAGCAGAACCGAACCGTAGGCCGCATCGTTGTGCCGACCGGCTCGACACCGGCGCAGCGCATCGCTCCACCGGTGGCCGCCTTCATAACATGATGTGCCACAACAGAACCGGAGGTGAGAACCAGATGCGACCCGAAGCGCTCGCCGACATCGAGCGGCAGCTGCGCGACGAGGCGCGCCGCGACGACATCTCCGATTTCGTCGTCGGCGTCGCCGTGTTCCGCGACCACAAACTTCTGCTGGTGCGCCGGGTCCCGGACGACTACCGCGGCGGCATGTACGAACTGCCCGGCGGCGGAGTCGAATCCGGGGAAACCTTCGCTGAATGCGTGGCACGTGAGCTGTTCGAGGAGACCGGCCTGCGTGTACGCAGCATCACCGACTTCCTCGGCGGCTTCGACTACGCCACCCGAACCAAGGCCAGGGTCCGCAAGTACAGCTTCGTGGCGGAGGTAGAACCAGGGGAGGTGGCCCTTGCCCCCGGCGAACACGACGCCTTCGCCTGGATCGACGCCACCGCCCTCCCCACCCTCCCGATGGCGCCCGACATGCGCGAAACAGTCAGCATGCTCGTCGACATCTCCTGACTCACGCCCCACGATGCACCTCACTGACGACGCTTACCAGCGTCCGTTCACAACCAGCTCACGCCCTCGGTACATGCAACAACGCCACCGAAGCACCACCACACCCCTCTCCACGACCGGCCCATGAGCGCGGCAAGATCGCCGACCAGTCGAAGCACAACCGGCACAGTCACAACATCGCCACCTCTGCACGATGACACCCTCGCCCGCTGCGAGGCCCGGCCCCGGCCCATCTCATCTCACAATCACCGACGCGCACCCACCGAAGTCGCAAACTCACCCACCGACGCACCCCCTCTGGATGATGACACCCTCCGCTCGCTGCCAAACCCAACTCCCAACCCGTCCCCACCTCCACCGCAGCCGAAGCGCATCCGCCAAAGTCGCGAGCCCACCTACCGGCGTCCCGTTGGGCACGATGATGTCTTCCGAGCGCCGCGAGACTGAGCACCAGAGTTCGCGGCCCATCTCGCTCCCGAACGACCGAACCGCATCCGCAAAGGCGTGCCCTCGGCGCGGTAGCGGTCGGCCCATTTCCTCCCTGGACATCACAACTAGAGTTCGCGCCGCAGGCGCTGCCAAAAACCCAGCGAACAGGCCGTGGCGTAACCACCGCCAAAAACCCAGTAGCCTCGCGGCGTGTCTATTGGTCGCTCCGAGAGCTCCATACCTGCGGATGAGCGGCACGTTTCGCTGCGGAGCGCGCTGCGCGAAAGCCCCGGTGTGCTGCGGCTGGCGCTGGTGCGCTTCACCGGGCAGTTCGGTGACGGGATGTTTCAGGCGGCGCTGTCGGGGGCGATTCTGTTCAATCCCGAGCGAGAAACCGATCCGCTTGCGATCGCGGCGGCTTTCGCGGTGTTGCTGCTGCCCTACTCCCTGATCGGCCCGTATGCCGGGGCGCTGCTCGACCGGTGGGATCGGCGCGCGGTGTTGCTGGTGGCCAATGTGCTGCGAGCGGTCCTGATCGGCGCGGTGAGCATCGGGCTGTTGGCGGGCGCGGGTGCGAAACCGCTACTGCTGCTTGCGCTTGCGGTGGTCGGAATCAGCAGATTCGTGCTGTCGGGTGTGTCGGCGGCGTTGCCTCGGGTGCTGGACCAGCACTGGCTGGTTGCCGCGAATTCGGTGCTCGCGACGGTCGCCTCGGCGTGCGCGGGCGTCGGCGCCGCGGCCTCGGTGTCGGTCATCGGACTGATCGGTGCGGGCGATGCCGCTTCAGCGCTCGCAGTGGCGATCAGCGGCGTCTGGTCGATTGTCGGTGCGGTTCTCGCGGCCGGGTTCGCCGCCAGGGTGCTCGGCCCCGATCGGAAGAATGGAGCCGAGGAGAGCGCGGTGCGGGCGATCGCCACCGGCCTGCGCCACGGTGCCGCAGCGGTCTGGGGATCGGTGCATGTCACCACCGCGATGCTCGGTATCGGCGCGCACCGGATCGTGTTCGGCACCAACACGTTGATCATGGTGCTGGTGCTGCGTCAGGCCCCGGCCGACGGCGGCACCATGAACAATGGGCTGACGCGGTTCGGACTTGCCATCGGCGCGGCTGCGGCGGGCATGCTGGTCGCCGCGATCGTGGCGCCTTGGCTGATACCTCGGCTCGGCCGACCTCGAACAGTGATCGCCGGGCTGCTGACGGCGACACTGGTCCAATTGGCGTTTGTCACTCCCACCGCGGTCGCCGAGGCTGGTCCCGGCGCGCACCGGGCACATCAATTGCTGCTCGTCGGTGCATTTCTGTTCGGATTGGCGGGGCAGACGATCAAGTTGACCGGTGACGCGACGATGCAGATCGATATTGACGACACGCGACGCGGCCAGGTATTCGCGTTGCAGGACACCGTCTTCAACATTGCCTTCGTGATGGCGATCGCGATCACGGCGCTGGTGATACCGGCCGACGGACGCTCGCTCGCCGTGGTGGTCACGGGTGCCGGAATATATTGTGCCGGAATAGCGGCGATCGCACTCAATTCACGGCGTAGATCGATTATCCCCTGACGACTCGCCCTCTCGCCCTTCGGAATCGAGCTGCTCGGTCGCATGGTTGCCCGATCCGGCACGCTGGATGTGTAATGCGCCGATCTGATCGAGCGGCGCCAAACGATCGGTGAACGCCGACGGATAGCCGAGCGGCGCATCGGATTCCGCAGGTGCAGTAGCGATTTCCGCGCCGACATCATGGTCCGACGCCGGGCCGGTGCGCACGATCCAATCGAGCTGCTCACTGCCTGCATCGGACGCGGCGCCGGTGACCAGGTGATTCCAGGTTCCGAGACCGGAGGGGTCGGTATAGAAATGATCGAGGACGCCATCCTCGTCCAGATCCAGCGCCGCCACGTCGGCGGCTCCGGCGTCATGGGAATCCCACAGTGCGTCATCGGTAAGGCCGTCACCGTCGAAATCCAGTTGCAGTGCATCGGCGACGTCGGGGCCCGACAGCTCCAAATCCGCCTGGCTGGACCAGACATGAACCGTGCCGTCACCCGTCCCGAACACGTACTCGATCTCGTTCATGTCTTTTTGGACGCAACGAGCCCGCTTTCGGTTCCCTGCTGACCCGATCGATTCAATTCGCTCGCCGTCCCGCATTCGGAGACCGAGGTCCGGTAAGTTGATCTTTCGGCGACCCGATTCGACAGGGAGGCAACATCACATGAGATTTCTGCCGAACAAGTCGCGTGCGTACCTACCGGCCGCCGCGAAGTGACGACAGAAATACGACCCGATGTGACACCCCGAACCGGCGTCACTTATTCATGTGCCCCCGTACTGTTCAGTGTGCTCCTCGCGGGACTGCTCCTGCCCACACCCGCGCAGGCGACGCCGCACCCTTGGGCGCCGCCACCGGTGAACAGCTGCGGCGAGACCGGCTTCGACCCACTCGCCCGAGAGCCGGACCCGAACGCGCCACCGCCGCCGCCCGTGCCGCCGCAGATCGATATCCCGATACCGGTTCCGCAGTTCACGCCGGTCCCGGTGCCCGATCCACCGCAGGACAACACCCGTATCGATCCCGAGCCGCTGCCGGCGGACCCGTGTGGCAATCCGTGCCCGGATATTCGCGACTCACCCAGACCGCAGGAAAGCAGCACCGACCAGAAACCAGCCCCCGGCGCGGTTCCACAGAGCGGCTCCAGTTCCGGCTCGGGTTCAGGTAGTGGCTCCGGGTCGGGCGGGCCGATCATGGTGCCACGCATCGAGATAAAACCCGACATCGAGCCCATTCCGTTCGCCGTGGCGGGCGGCGAGGGCGAGCCTGCGCAACCCGAGCCACCCCCGGTGGTACATCCGGCCGTGTCCGGCCCGCTTGCCCCGGCGGTCACCGCGCCTCGAGTTGACTCGGTGCGGCTGGTCGGGCAGTTGACCGGACACGGTTCGCAGAACCGGACCGACATGCGCTGGCAGGTCGACGGCACTGATCTCGGTCTGATCTGGGAGACGAAGCCGGGGGAGGTTGCCGTGGTCTTCGGCGACACCTTCGGCACCGGCTGGAGCGGTGGTGGCATCGGTGGCGAAGACCAGGATTGGCGCAGCAACGTGCTCGGCTACAGCACCGATCGCGATCTGTCCGACGGCCTGACCATCGACACGATGGTCCAGGACAGCCGCTGCCACGCCGTCGAAGTGCTGGGCAGCCGCAAGATCAAGAACTGGGAAACGACCACCATCCCTACCTCCGGGTTCGCGATCGGTAATCGCCAGTACCTGAGCTACATGTCGGTGAACCGGTGGAGTCGGATCCCCGGATTGTGGTGGACCAACTATGGCGGCCTCGCCTACTCCGATGACAACGGACGCACCTGGACCAAGGATCAGCATGCCAAGTGGAACAACCTCTTCGGCATCAACCGCTTCCAGGTGGCGGCGATGGCTGCGCAGGGGGACTACGTCTACATGTTCGGCACTCCCAACGGTCGCGTCGGCGTGATCGGTCTGGCCAGGGTGCCGAAGGCCGAGGTGTTGAACAAATCGGCCTACCAATACTGGGTCGGCGGGACATGGGCGCCTGCCGCCGAAAACCAGGCCACCCCCCTTGTTTTCGGCTTGGCCAGCGAGTTGTCTGTGCGGTTCGACCAGACATCGCAGCAGTGGCAGATGGTGTATCTGGATCCGGTGCGCGGCGCCATCGTGATGCGTACGGCCGCTGCGGCCCAGGGCGCCTGGACCGATGCGGTGCCGCTGGTCTCGACCTCCGACTATCCGAAGTCCTACGGCGGCTTCATTCATCCGTGGTCGACCGACAAGGATCTCTACTTCACGATTTCGGCGTGGGACAGTTACAACGTGTATCTCATGCATGCCCGACTGAATCCGCCGAAGTAATATCGACAGAACCATTGCCGGGCATGGTGTTTCGCCGACCTCGTTCGGGGTGCTGATCAGCGGGCGCGACAAAACCGCAGTGGCTGCCCGGGACGGGCCTGGGCCATCGTATCGACGTCGGCATCCACAACCACCGCGATCACCGGGTAGCCACCGGTGATCGGATGGTCAGCGAGGAATACCACAGGCTGACCACTCGGCGGCACCTGAATAGAACCGAGCGCCATGCCCTCGGTGGGCAACTCCCGCGAAACACTGCGCCGCAGTGCGGGACCGTCGTGCCGATCCAAGCGGGCGCCGATCCGATCGGTATCTGTCGACACGACCCACGCACCATCGAAAAGCGCGTCGGCATCGACGAACCAGTCGGCGCGTGGACCGAGCATCACTCGGATCGTCCACATTCCGGTGGGCAGGTTGGCAACCGGTGCGAAATCGACGTTCGGAAGGGTCTGCGGCACAGGTCCGATCGGTAGCCGAGCACCGGAGCGCAGTGGCCGCGGACCGATCCCGGACAGGGTGTCGCGACTACGTGAGCCGAGCACCGGCGGCACGTCGATGCCGCCGCGTACCGCGACGTAGCTGCGGAGTCCGGTGCTCGCCATGCCGAGCCGAAGCGTCTGCCCCGCACCCAGTTCCAGCACACTCGTGTGTCCGACCGGAGTGCCGTCGACGGTAGCTGGAGCCGGCGCACCGGTCACCGCCATCGTGCAACGCCGCGCGGTTCGCAAGACCAACCCGCCGATCAGCACCTCGATTCCGGCGCATTTCTCGGGATTTCCGACTAGTCGATTGGCCAGCTGGAAGGAAGACCGGTCCGCCGCGCCGGCGACACCGACCCCGGAATCGAACCAGCCCGGCCGTCCCCGGTCCTGGATCGTGGCCAGCGGACCCACCTGGTCGACAACAATCATCGGCGGCTCAGTCACGCCGGCCGGTGTCCACGAATCGCACCGCCGCGCCCACCCGAATGAGCGCAGGGGGATCCCGGTCGACATCCCACATTTCCAGGTCGGTGCTGCCGATGAGCTGCCAGCCACCTGGGGTGCTGCGCGGGTAGACGGCCGTGTATCCGCTGGCCAGTCCGACCGCACCGGCGGGGATCGAGGTGCGCGCCTCGGGCCGGCGCGGCACCGTCAACCTGCGGTCCGGCGACTCGAGATAGCCGAACCCAGGGGCGAATCCGACGAACGCGCATCGCCATATGGTTCCAGTGTGTGCGGTGACCACCTCGGCGGTGCTCAGCTCGAGTGTACGAGCCACCTCGTCGAGATCGACGCCGTCATATCGGACGGGGATCACCACCACGTCATCGCGGATGCCGCTGTCCGGCAGTGTTCCACGGGAAACAATGGTCGAATCCTGCTTACGCCCAGGTTCATACGTCTTCGCTATCAAGTCGCTCAGCCTTCGGCGCACCGGCTCCGAATCCGACACAGAACGCAGCGACACCAGGATCGTCTCCGCCGCGGGCAGCACATCTTGGATACCTGGGATCGGGTTGCTCCGCAGTGCCGCAACGAGTTCTGGCACCGCAGCATGCTCGATCGGGGTGATCAGCAGGGCTCGGTCGCCTGCCGCTCGAATCAGCCGATTCGGGTCGAGATCCGTCGCGCCGGATACGGCGTCGCTGCGAGGGGAAGTCATCACGGCACCGGCCTCAGCAGAATGCCCCCACCGGCACGCCGACGTCGTCCAGGGCGGCTCGGATGCGCCTGGCCATCTCCACTGCGGCGGGCGAATCGCCGTGCACACAGATGCTCGTCGCGGAGACCGACACCTGACCGGATCCGTCCACGGTCCGTGCGGTGCCCGACATCGCAATCGATACCGCCTGGGCGACGGCTTCGTTCGGCTGCAACACCGCGCCGGGTGTGCCGCGCGTGGCGAGGGTCCCGCTCGGTGTGTATGCGCGATCGGCGAACCCCTCACCGACAAAAGGTATCTCGGCGTCCGCGGCAGCCCGCTCGAGCTGAGTGCCTGCGGGGCCGAGCAACGCCAGCTCGCGCTCGTACTCGGCGAGCGCGGCCAGCACCGCGTCGGCGAGCGCGCGCTCCTTCGAAGCCGAGTGATAGAGCGCACCATGCGGTTTCACGTAGCGGACCCGATCGCCCGCGGCCCTGGCAAAGGCATCGAGACTGCCGATCTGGTAGAGCACCTCGTCGCGCAATTCGGCAGGCGCCATGGTGATCGCGCGCCGCCCGAAGCCCGCGAGATCGCGATATCCGACGTGCGCACCGATCCGGACGCCCCTCTCGACCGCGAGCGCACAGGTGCGGCGCATGATCGACGGATCACCGGCGTGGAAGCCGCAGGCGATATTGGCGCTGGTGACGATGTCGAGCATCGCCGCGTCGTCGCCCATCGTCCATGCGCCGAATCCCTCGCCGAGATCGCTGTTCAGATCCAGCGACATGTGCCTCCTTCCGGTCTTCGTTCCAGCCCTGCCGTCCAGGACCTGCGTCACACTCAGCGTGCCACGTTTCGAGGGCCGGACTTCGTCCCATGAGGATGACCGATATCGAGAATGTCGTACGTGTCGGGGCGAAAGGCGCGGCCGAAGGATCGGGTCGGCCCTGCCTGCGGGCCCGCCCATCGGTCGATACCGACAAAAAACCCACAGGACCGGACTCGCTCGCATGGGCGTGTCCTCCGATGGCAAGTACCCTCGAAGCAATCATGGCCACGTATTTCGATCCGACGTCATGGTCGCCGATGCGGGCCGTCGACCTCGGCAAGCGCCTGTTCGACCAGTCCCTGCTCGAGCAGTGGGTCTCCTTCACCACCGCATGGGTGGATCCGGTCGCCGACTTGAGCGCGGGCGCGGTCACGGCGCTGATGCCGGATGTGCTGATGACCGTGCTCAGTGAGGGCATTCTCAGCCGGTTCGGTGGCCAACGGGTCACCGCGACCTTGCTCGGACACGACGTGAACGCCACCCTGCAGGTGCTGAAGGTCCGGCGACGCGGCGCGCACTTCCAGACCAAGACCGTCCTGTCGCAGATGCGCTGGGACGATCACCCGATCGAGTCGGTGACCGTGATCGCGCACGGCGTCCGTTTGATTCCCGGCGTGCCGACCAGGGTGCGGACCCAGCAACTCGACCTCGACGGCACCGTGACCACCGCAGCACTCGTCGGATGGCTCAACACGCTGCCGCTCGACTGGGAATTGCAGGTCGACGCGAGCGGGTCGATCAAGGCCGTCCATCGGCGCAGGCTGATCACCGCGGTGGTGGACGCCGAGGTGCGCGACAACCTGCTGACCGTCCAGATCCGCCGCGCGAACTGGCTCGGCATTCGGTTGCCGCGAAAGATGCTGTCGGCACCCGAATTACGACTCGCGGGCCTGCCCAACGATGCGCGTGTCGTGCACGCGAGCCGCGAGGGTGACCTCATCCGGTTCCGGATCGAGCTGCCGCAGATAACCGGGTCGTTCGATCTGGCGCAGATTCGCTCGGCCATCGTCACCGGAACCACGCTGATCGTCTTCTGACCGGCCGAGTCAGCGCTGCGTCTGCCACCATTCCAGCAGCGCGGCCTCAGCCTCGTCGCGAGAGAGCGGTCCCCGATCCAGCCGCAGCTCTTTCAAGAAACGCCAGGCCTTCCCGACCTCTGGACCCGCGGACAGGCCGAGCAATTCCATAATGGCGTTGCCGTCCAGATCGGGCCGCACTCGATCCAGATCCTCCTGCTCCTGCAGCTTGGCGATCCGCACTTCCAGCTCGTCGTAGGTGGCGCGCAAAGCCGCGGCCCTGCGCTTGTTGCGGGTGGTGCAGTCGGCGCGGACCAATTTGTGCAGCCGAGGGAGCAGATCGCCCGCATCGGTGACATACCGGCGCACCGCCGAATCGGTCCACTGCCCCTTGCCGTAGCCGTGGAAACGCAAGTGCAGGAACACCAGCCGGGCCACGTCCTCGGTGAACTGCTTGGGGTACTTCAGCGCCCGCATCCGCTTGCGCACCATCTTCGCCCCGACCACCTCATGGTGGTGGAAGCTGACGCCGCCGCCTGGTTCGTTGCGCTTGGTGTCCGGCTTACCGATGTCGTGCAGCAGCGCGGCCCAGCGCAGCACCAGGTCGGGATCGCCCTCTTCCTGATCGATGGCCTGTTCCAGCACGGTGAGCGAATGCCAGTACACATCCTTGTGCTGATGATGCTCGTCGATCTCGAGTTTCATCTCCGGCACCTCCGGTAGCACCCGCTGGGCCAGTCCGGTCTCGCACATGATGTTGATGCCGTCGATCGGGTGCGCCGCGCCGATCAGTTTGTCCAGCTCGGCGCGTACCCGCTCTGCGGTGATCCGATCGATTTCGTCGGCCATCGCGGTGATCGCGGCTCGTACCCGCGGATGCAGCTCGAAGCCGAGCTGCGCGACGAAACGGGCGGCGCGCAGCATGCGCAACGGGTCGTCGTGGAACGAATCCTCCGGCGCCGCAGGGGTATCCAGCATTCCTTGCAGCAGCGCGTCCATCCCGCCGAGCGGATCGACGAACTCCATCGCCCCGTCCGTACCGATCCGCACCGCCATCGCGTTGACCGTGAAGTCCCGACGCACCAGGTCGCCCTCGAGTGAGTCACCGAAGGTCACCTCGGGGTTGCGGGAGACCCGATCGTAGGAGTCGCTGCGGAAAGTAGTGATTTCCAGCTGCTGATCGGCCTTGGAAGCGCTCACCGTCCCGAAGGCAAGCCCACCGGTATCCCACAGATGATCCGCCCAGCCGCGCAGTATGTCCTGCACCTGCTCCGGCCGCGCGTCGGTGGTGAAATCCAGATCCGTCCCCAACCGTCCGAGCACCGCATCCCGCACACTGCCCCCGACCAGGTACAGCTCGAATCCGCGCGCCGCGAATAATCCGCCGAGTGGCGTCAGCACGTCGGACAACCTGCCGAGCGTGACCGCGGCCGCAGCCAGCAATCGGGTACGTCGATCCTGCGTTGCTACATCCTCAGACTGGGGCGAAACCACGAATCGGCAGCTTACCGAGCCCCACCAACCGATATTCCAGCGCAACCCATGCAGCACCCCACCCGATATATAAGGCCTCCCGCATAGCCGACCCCCGGATCCCTGCCACGCCCCCAGTTCAGGTCGCACGTCTGCCCCCTCCCATCCACCACACACAAGCCGATGCGTCTCCAACAAGGTCGCCGACCACCTCTCACGACGCCTTCACTCGGCACGACGCCACCCCACCACGCGCAGCAACCAGAGTGTGCACCCCGTCGCGCCCCACGACCCACGACCATCCACCGAGGTCACAGCCCCGCTATCAATACCCCCGCTCGGCACGATGGCACCCTCTGAGCACAGCGAGACCCAGCCCAGACCTCGCAAGCCCGCCCCACAGCACATCCACCGAAGTCGCAACCTCAACTACCAACACACCCACCCGACACGACGACACCTTCCGAGCGCAGCGAGACCCAACACCAGCGTTCGCGGCCCGCCCACCCCCACACCAGCCCCACTGCATCCACCGAAGTCGCAACCTCAACTACCTCCAACACACCCACCCGACACGACGACACCTTCCGAGCGCAGCGAGACCGAACACCAGAGTCACCGACCCGTCCCACCTTCACACCAACCCCACTACACCCACCGAAGTCGCGAGCTCAGCCACCGACACCCCACTCGGCACGACGACACCTTCCGAGCGCAGCGAGACCCAGCACCAAAGTTGCCGGCGTGTCCCACCTTCACACCAACCCCACTACACCCACCGAAGTCGCGAGCTCAGCCACCGACGCCCCACTCGGCACGATGATGTCTTCCGAGCGAAGCGAGACCGAGCATTAGAGTTCGCGGCCCGT